>CAJMLB010000031.1:0-20498 GCA_905214145.1 uncultured bacterium
AGAAGATCCGTACCTACAACCAGCCCCAGGACCGCGTGACCGACCACCGCATCGGTTTCAACTCCACCTACAACGGCGTCCTTCTGGGCGACCAGCTCGGCACCGTGATCGAGGCGCTCGCCGCCGCCGAGCGAGCCGAGAAGCTGGCACAGGCTGTTTAGGTTACGCGGTTTTACCAAACCGCGTAACGGCTCGACGCTGCAAACGCCCCTAAGCGGCAATCTGACGTTCAATCGTCGGTCGCGTACCGAAGTACGCTTCCCTCCTCTTTCGCGTCACCTTGCTCGCTTAGGGGCGTTTTCGCTGACTTATGCTCAACCTGCGGCGCCTTAGAGGTGGTCATTGGGGACGTTCTTAAACGACTAGGTTGGGCTTATTGCTTTGAGATGTTATTCAATCGTCTTTGATAGACTTCAAGCTGTCTACCTGCTGAAAGCAATTAACGGTATGCATCTGCAATTGAAAATATTGCTTGAAAAATCGTCCAAGAAGTCGCGGGGTGATTTTTGACGCGTTGCGCGTCAAGTGATGTGGCAAGCGTTTGGTTAGATATTGGTTAGTTTTGGGGCAACCTTGCCAAAAGCTTGACGAATGCAAATCTAGACGTCGGCGAATGAACACTTTGAGCGAGCCCGGTGCAAAATTCTGGGCTGATTCTCGATAATCGCCTTCAATCGTCTCTTGCCAAGCGCTGGCCTCGCGTACAATCTGCTCCGACATTCGCGCGCCGCCCGGCGCTTAAGAGGGGAGGACCCCATGGCAAACGAGATCTGGACCATCAAGCGTTGTCTCGAGTGGACCAAGGAGTACCTGGCCGAGCGCGGCGAGGAACACCCCCGACTTTCTGCCGAGTGGCTGCTGTGCGCAGCCACGGGTCTGGCGCGCATTGACTTATATATGCGTATGGACGAGACGCTCGATGCGGCGCAGCTCGAGACCATGCACGCGGCGGTCGTCCGCCGCGCCAAGGGCGAGCCGCTGCAGTACATCACCGGCAGCACGCAGTTCCGCATGATCGACGTCGCGTGCGCCCCCGGCGTACTCATTCCGCGTCCCGAGACCGAGATGCTCGTCGAGGAAGTCCTCAATTATCTGGATGCCGAGGTGCTGAGCCCCGAGGCTGCCGCCCGTCAGCGCGTTGAGCTGCCCTGGAACGACGAGGTCGAGCAAGCGCGCAAAGTCGAAGCCGCATTGGCCGACGAGCGAGCGACGGCCGAGCGCCGTGCCGCTAACCTCACGGCTGCCGATGAGGCTGCGCTGGGTGGCGACGTACTGGGCAGCCGTGCCTATGCCGAGGAACTGGCCGACCGCGAGGCCGAGGAAGCCGCCACGCAGATAGCAGAAGCCGAAGCCGCGGAAGCCGCCGAGCCCGAGCTCGACGAATACGGCATCGCCATCGAAGGCGCCGACCACGAGGCGTCTCTGACGGAGGATGCCGCCGCGCCCGCTCCGGTCGAGCCCCGTATCGCCCGCGTTCTCGAGGTCGGCTGCGGCACGGGCTGCATCTCGCTTTCCCTTGCCTGGGAGCGCCGCGGCCATGTCACCTGCACCGCTACCGATATCGAACCGCGTGCCATTGACCTGGCCACCAAAAACCGCGACGCGCTCGGGCTTACGTCCGATGAGGTCGCCTTCAGCCTCACAAACCTGGTGAGCTCTATCCCCCGCGAGGAATGGGGCACCTTCGACGTGCTCGTCTCCAACCCGCCTTACATTCCGACTGACGTCATGCGCTCGCTGCCGCACGAGGTCAAGGACTTCGAGCTCGATTTAGCGCTCGAGGGCGGCGCCGACGGCCTCGATATCTTCCGCCGCCTGCTCAATGCGGCGCCCTATATGCTGCGCGCCGGCGGCCTGTTTGCCTGCGAGCTCTACGAGGGCGCCCTCGATGCCGCGGCCGAGCTCTGTCGCCAGGCGGGTCTCTCGGACGTGCGCATCGTCCGCGACCTCACCGATCGTCCCCGCATCGTCCGAGCCATCGTCACCGAGCCCAAACAGCGCCAGTAATATTTATTAACTGGTTAGCAAAAATTATAAATTAGTTTATAATTAGGACGGCTGAAAGAGGTCGGCCCATGCAACCTCCTACCTTTCGGGAAATCATTGCCCTACTCAAGCACGATGGATTCGTGGAGGTCGCGCAAGTCGGTAGTCATGCTAAGCATGTTTCTGGTGACCGTGTTGTCACCGCGAACGGCTCTGGTGGTGATCGACCAAAGAAGGGCACGTGGGCAAGTATTCGTCGCCAAGCTGGATGGTAGCTGGAGGCAAAATGAGGCAGCGATTTACCTATGACTGCGTTCTCATAAAAGAAGACGACGGTTACTGCGCTAGCTTCCCGCAGATTCCTGGCACCTTTGCCGATGGCGACACGCGCGAAGAAGCGATTGCCCATGCCACCGAGGCACTGATGGCGTTTTTGGCCGACGACCTCAACAACGGTTTGACTCCGGCAGGGTACGAACGCTCGGCCGAGGTCGTGGCCCTTTCAGTCGAAATCGACCACGATGACGCTCGGGAAGCGGCGTGCCGAACATTTAAAGACGCAGCGCTGGACCTCAAAGTCTCCGCTTCGCGGATTACCGCGCTGGTCAAAGCAGGAAAGCTCGATGTTGAACTCGTCGACGGCCGTCGGATGATAACGATAGACAGCATCGAGCGCTACGCCGCCCAAGAACGCCACGCCGGCAGGCCAAAGAAGTTCGTCGCAGTCCAATAACCCCCTCACTTTCACCGACTACTAGAGCCGCTCACCAAACCAACATGCGCTCTGGGCAAATAGGTTGAACGTTTCGTGCGAGAATGCCCCACAGTAAATAAACTTGCACCAGAGCGTAAGGGGCTGGCATACACATGCAGACGGTCTATCGGGTATTCGAGGGAACGCGTGAGCCGCATCGGCTCGCCGTCGAGCGTACGGCCGAGCTACTCGGTCGCGGTGGCCTGGCGCTTATTCCAACCGAGACGGTCTACGGTGTCGCCGTGGCAGTCAACGTCTTCTCGGATGCCGTTCCACAAGATACAAGTGAACCTCTGCCGTGGCCGCGCGATCCGCAGGTCACCGTCAACGGCGCCGCGGTCCCCGCACTCGGTACCGGCTATCGTCGTATCTTTACCCTCAAGCAGCGCGAGCTCACGCAAACGGTCGCCTGGCTGGTTGATGATGCCGAGGCACTCGATCGCTATGGCGTGGATATCCCTCATGAGGCCCGCGTGCTCGCCCGACGATGCTGGCCGGGTGCCCTGACTATCGTGGTCAAGGCGGCCCCCTGCGTGCCGACCTTTATGCGCGCCGCCGACGACACGGTGGCACTTCGCGCTTCGGCCTCGCCCGTGGTGCAAGCGCTCATCCGCGCCTGCGGCAGCCCTCTTGCCTGCACCAGCGCCAATACGCATGGCACGCCCGCGCCGGCAAGCTTTGCCGACGTTGAGGACCGTATTCTGGAGGGTGTTGATCTGGCCGTCGACGCGGGCGAGACCCCGTGCCGCGACGCTTCGACCATCGTGACGTTTAAGCATGGCGAGCTTCAGATCCTGCGCCAAGGCGCACTTCCCGCATCAGAGATCGAGCGGGTTCTGTCCGACCCGATGCAATAGAAAGGTGTAAGCGATGTCGTTGAATCTGGGCAGCCTGGGCATGGAAGATGCCTCGTTTAACTTTGGCGGTTCCTACATCATGGCGCTCGACTGCGGCACCACCTCGGTGCTCGCGACCATCGTCGACGAGTACGGCTGCATTGTCGCCCAGGCACGTCGTAGCGTCAAAACCAGCTTCCCGCGCCCCGGCTGGGTGGAGCAGGATCCCACGGAGGTGCTTGCCAGCCAGATCGGCGTGATGATGGAGGTCCAGTTTAAGAGCGGCATCCATTCCGATCGCATCGCCGCCATCGGTATCTCCAACCAGCGCGAGACCACGGTGGTGTGGGACCGCGTGAGTGGCCAGCCTATCTACAACGCCATCGTGTGGCAGTGTCGCCGCACCGCCTCGACAATCGATAAACTGGCCGAGCAGGGCCGCGAGGAGCTGGTGCGTTCCCGCACCGGCCTTACGCTCGACCCGTATTTCTCGGCCTCCAAGGTGCAGTGGATTCTCGACAACGTCGACGGCGCGCGCGAGAGCGCGGCAGCGGGCGACCTCATGTTTGGCACCATCGATACCTGGCTCATCTATAACCTCACCGGCGGCCAAACCTTCGCCACCGACTACACCAACGCCAGCCGCACGGCGCTCTTCAATATTCATACGCTGGACTGGGACGATGACCTGCTGGCTCTCTTCGACATCCCGCGTGCCATGATGCCCGAGGTCCGTTGGAGCGCCGGTGACTACGGCCGCGTAGCGAGCGACATCATGACCAACATGCCGCCCATCATGGGTGTGGCGGGCGACCAGCAGGCGTCGCTGTTCGGTCACTGCTGCTTCCATCCCGGCCAGACCAAAAACACCTATGGCACGGGCTGCTTTATGCTCATGAATACCGGCGACGAGATCGTCGAATCCAAGAATGGCCTGGTCTCCACCATCGGTATCGCTGCGGACGGCAAGGTCAGCTATGCGCTCGAGGGCTCTATTTTTGCCGCCGGCTCAACGATGAACTGGCTGCGCGACAACATGGGCGTTATCTCCAACGTATCCGAATCGGCACGGCTCGCCTCCTCGATCGGCGATAACGAGGGATGCTACTTTGTCCCCGCTTTTGCGGGCTTGGGTGCACCTTGGTGGGACGCGCACGCCCGCGGCATCGTATGCGGTCTGACTGGAGCTTCGACTCGAGCGACCATCGTGCGCGCCGCTTGCGAGTCCATGGCCTATCAGAGCTATGACGTGCTGCGTGCCATGGAGCAGGATGTGGGTCTTTCGATTGAGCGCCTGTCCGTCGATGGCGGTGCCTCGCGCAACGAGTTCATCATGCAGTTCCAGGCAGACTTGCTGGATATCCCTGTACTGCAATGCGAGACGGTGGAGACCACGGCAATCGGTGCCGCGTACTTGGCGGGTCTTGCGGTTGGGTATTGGGAGGATCTGGAGGAGCTGGAGCAAAACGCCCAGATCGTCAAGACGTTCCATCCCCATATGTCCGTTGAGCGTCGCGAGCGCAACCTGGACGGTTGGCACGATGCGGTCAGGCGTTCGCTCAGCACCACTCAGTAGGGTTGTGACGGAGCGTTCGATACAACAAACCGCTAAACTTATGCATGGCGGGCGGCGGCAACATCGCTGTGCGTCATGTCAGCAAGGTCGTTTTGCGGCCGCAACGAAAGGGGCAATCAACCCATGACCGTTACCTACGATGCGTCCCGCGTGACGCTTGTCGACCATCCGCTCGTCCAGCACAAGTTGTCGATCCTGCGCGATAAGTCGACCGGCACCAACCAGTTCCGCCAGCTCGTGCGCGAGCTCGCGCTTTTTGACGGCTACGAGGCCATGCGCGACCTGCCCATGGAGGATGTCGAAGTCGAGACTCCCATCACCACTGCCACGTTTAAGCAGCTTGCCGGCAAGAAGCTCGCCATCGTCCCCATTCTGCGCGCGGGCCTTGGCATGGTCGACGGCATCCTCGACCTGGTGCCCTCTGCCCGCGTGGGCCACATTGGCATGGAGCGCGACGAGGTCACCCACGAGCCGCATGAGTATTACTGCAAGATGCCCAGGGATATCGACCAACGTATCTGCCTGGTCGTCGATCCCATGCTCGCCACGGGCGGTTCTGCCGAGATGGCTATCGGCTATCTGCGCGAGCGCGGTGTCAAGGACATTCGCATGCTGTGCATCGTCGCGGCCCCCGAGGGCCTCAAGTCGCTGACCGAGAAAGACCCCGACGTGCATATCTATACCTGCGCCATTGACGACCACCTCAACGAGGCCGCCTACATCGTCCCCGGCCTGGGCGATGCCGGCGACCGCATCTACGGCACGCTGTAGTCTCTGGGCCAAACCGGCTAACGTCGAAATTACGAAGAAACGGTGCGCGCGGACAAATAAAAGGCGACCGCGCTCACCCCTGTTAACGGACGTTTCGCCCCGCAGGGTACGGAAAAACGCGTTACCGTACCTGCGGCATAAAGAAGGTCTTAAGAAAACGAACAGGTGCGTACTAACCGATGCTTTTTCGGTTGTACTTTAGCGATTGGCTCGTACAATAGTCACCAATGTTTGGCGGGAACTGTTCTGTGAAGCGTTAAAAAGGAAAGTGAGGACGCCAGTGTTTCAGGTAGCCGATCTGCTCGCTATCGTTGCAGGCGCCATCGCGGGCGCAATCGCCTTTCTTCCCTTTGTTTTTACGCTCAAGCCGGTTCTTGACGATAAGCAGAATGCGGACATGCTCAAGGGCATGGT
Organism: uncultured bacterium; assembly: GCA_905214145.1. Taxonomy (GTDB): domain Bacteria; phylum Actinomycetota; class Coriobacteriia; order Coriobacteriales; family Coriobacteriaceae; genus Collinsella. Next base: position 6,338 of record CAJMLB010000031.1, read on the forward strand.
GAGTCTGGCGGTCTCGGCAATCGCCCTGCTCGTCTTTACCTTGGTTGTGTTTGCGTTGTTCGGAGAGGCATTTCGCATGTTCCTTCTGGGCGAGGCGATCGGCTTCGTGGCCTTTATGGCCGCCTGCACGGTTCGTGTCGCCAAGGCGCTGCGAGATCCTCATGAGGTCGAAAGGTAAGTCGTGGAAATTTTTGAAAAGCTGCCTGATGAGATTAATCATCTGGTCAGCGAGTTCAGCTCCACCCCCGTCGTGGGCGATCTAAGCTGCGGCATCACGCAGTACTCGTTTTGGCTGATCGTCTCCACGATCGTGCTCCTGATCGTCCTGGCCGTGTTCAAGAAGAAGCAGACCTTGGTTCCCAAGGGCTTCTTCGTCAACGGTTTCGAGTACATCATCGAGTACGTCGAGAACGATATCGGCAAGGGCGTCGTGGGTGAGAACTGGAAGAAGCACTTCCCGTTCCTGTGCTCGCTTTTCCTGTTCATCCTGATCAATAACATGATCGGCCTGATTCCGGGAATGAAGCCCGGCACCGGCGCAATCGGCTCCACCGCCGCGCTCGCCATCTTCGCCTTCGTGTACTTCATCTACTACGGATGCAAGGCTCACGGCGTGATCGGCTACATCAAGAGCCTCGCCCCGCAGGGCGTGAGCTTCCCGATGAACGTGCTTGTGTGGGTCGTCGAGCTTTTCTCGACCTTCCTGCGCCTCATCACGCTCGCCGTCCGTCTGTTCTGCAACATGTTCGCAGGACACGTGGTCATGGGCTCGTTCGCCATCATGGCGAGCATGTTCATGCAGCCGCTGCTTCAGCAGGTTTCCGCGGCCCACGCCGTCGGTGCCCTGCCTTCGCTGGCCTGGCTTGCCATCCTCATCCTGATCTATGCGATCGAGCTTGTGGTCGGCGCCATCCAGGCTTACGTCTTCACGGTCCTTACCGCCGTGTACGTCTCCGAGGCAGAGGAGGTCGCGGAGGAGGAGTAGTCTTCCGTTCGCGCCTTAAAGGTAAGGCAATTCGTTAAACCGCCGGTGCCCGTCCCCATGGAGCCCGGCAGTTATAAAAAGGTTATCCTGCGTGAAATAAGACACGCACGACAAAGGAGGAATCGTGGGAGTTATCGGTTACGGTCTCGGTGTTATCGGCGCTGGTCTTGCTATCGGCCTGTCTGCTCTGGGTGCTACGGGTGCTATGGCCCGTCAGCCTGAGGTCCAGGGCCGCGTGTTCACCGTCTTCATCATGGGCTCCGCCTTCGGCGAGGCTCTGGCTCTGATCGGCTTCGTTGTCGCGCTGATCGTTAAATAGCACGGAGCGTCAAGTATGAATCTTTCATCCCAGAAGAGCGCGATCGCACTCTCCGCGTCCGCGGCCGCGCTGCTCATGCCGGTTTCCGCGTTCGCCGAGGACGGCGCCGCCGGTGCGGACATCCTCATCCCTAAGATGGCGGAGTTCATCCCGGCGCTTATCGCCTTCCTGATCATCTGGATCGTGCTGGCCAAGGTCGCCCTGCCGGGCATCATGAAAACCATGGAGGAGCGCGGCAAGAAGATCGAGGAGAGCCTCGACGAGGCCGAGAAGACCAAGCAGGAGGCTATCGCCAAGCGTGCTGAGTCCGACTCGATCGTCACCGACGCCCGTCGTCAGGCTGCCGACATCGTTCTCGAGGCCCGTAAGGACGCCGAGTCCGAGCGCGCCCGTATCATCGAGGCTGCTCACAAGGAGGCCGAGGAGATCATCGCCAAGGCCCATACGACCGTCGAGGACGAGCGCAAGTCCATCTACGCCGGTGCCGCGAGCTCCATCGCCGACCTGTCCGTTGCCGTCGCCACCAAGATCGTGGGCGAGGCACTCGAGGACGAGGCCGGGCAGAAGAAGCTCATCGAGCGCTACATCCAGGAAGCAGGTAGCCTGAATGCCGACTAGCCGCTATCAGGACAAGGTGCTCGAGACCTACGCGCGCTCCCTTCTGGAAGCCGCCAAGGCCGAGAACCATGTGTTCGAGGACCTCGAGATGATCGAGCGCCTGGCTTCCGCCAGCCCCGAGATCATCGCCGTGCTCGACACCATGTCCAAGCGCGACCAGCTCGACCTTCTTCCCAAGGTGGCAGCTGCCTTTAAGTATGTTGCCGAGGAAGACGAGGATGTAGTGGGCGTGACCGTCACCACGGCGATCCCGCTCGACGACGAGCTGCGTCAAACCATCACTAAGAAATGCGAGCAGGACTTCGGCCGCAAGGTATTCCTTATCGAGCAGGTCGACCCGTCTATCGTGGGCGGCCTGGTGCTCGAGGCTCGCGGCGAGCGTCGTGACATTTCCGTCAAGACGCAGCTGCGCATCGCACAGGAGACCCTCGCAAACTCTGCTAATTCGTACGGAGGTGAAGCCTAATGTCCGAAACCCTCAATGCCCAGGATATCGCCAAGAAACTGCAGGAGCAGCTCACGAGCCTCTCCGCGACGGTCGATACGCATGAGGTTTCAACGGTCGACGAGGTAGGCGACGGCATCGCGCGCGTCACTGGCCTCAAGAGCGCCATGGCAGGCGAGCTTCTGGAGTTCAAGAGCTCCGATACCGGTGAGACCGTCTTCGGCCTTGCCCAGAACCTTGACCGTGACGAGGTCGGCGCCGTTCTGTTTGGTGCCGTCGACTCCATCAAGGAAGGCGACGAGTGCCGCACCACTGGCCGCATTATGGATATCCCCGTGAGCCGTGCCATGCTCGGCCGCGTCGTCAATCCGCTCGGCCAGCCCATCGACGGTTTGGGTGACATTGTCGCCACGCACCGCCGCCCTATCGAGTTCAAGGCCCCCGGCGTCATCGACCGTACCCCGGTGTGCGAGCCGGTTCAGACCGGTCTGCTCGCCATCGACTCCATGGTGCCTATCGGCCGCGGCCAGCGCGAGCTTATCATCGGCGACCGTAAGACCGGTAAGACCGCCATTGCCATCGACGCTATCCTCAATCAGCGCGGCAAGGGCATGGTCTGCATCTATGTCGCCATCGGCCAGAAGGCTTCCACGGTTGCCAACATCCGCGAGACCCTCGCTCAGCACGGTGCGCTCGACTACACCATTATCGTTTCGGCCACCGCTGCCGATTCCGCCCCTATGCAGTACATCGCGCCTATGGCCGGTGCCGCTATCGGCGAGTTCTTCATGTACAACGGCGAGGACGGCAAGCCCGCCAGCGAGACCAACCCCGGCGGCCACGTGCTCGTCATCTACGACGACCTGTCCAAGCAGGCTGTGGCCTACCGTCAGATGTCGCTGACGCTGCATCGTCCGCCCGGACGCGAGGCCTATCCTGGCGACATCTTCTACCTGCACTCTCGTCTGCTCGAGCGTGCCGTCAAGATGTCCAAGAAGAACGGTTACGGCTCCATGACGGCTCTGCCGATCATCGAGACCCAGGACGGCGACGTCTCGGCCTACATTCCGACCAACGTCATTTCCATTACCGATGGTCAGATCTACCTGCAGTCCGAGCTCTTCTTCCAGGGCCAGCGCCCGGCAGTCGACGTGGGTATCTCCGTGTCCCGCGTCGGTGGCGACGCACAGACCAAGGCCATGAAGCAGGTTGCCGGCAATCTTCGTCTTGACCTCGCTTCGTACCAGGAGCTCGCCGGCTTTACGCAGTTCGGCTCCGACCTCGACGAGGCCACGCAAAAGCAGCTTACCCACGGCGCTCGCATGACTGAGCTCCTTAAGCAGCCGCGCTACAAGCCGTTTGAGGTTGGCGAGCAGATTGCAGTTCTGTTTGCAGGCAACGAGGGCTTCCTGGATGACCTGGAGATCGCCGACGTGCTGCCCTTCCGTGCCGAGCTCATCGAGTACATGGACAATGGCTTTGGTTCGCTGCTCGACAAGGTTCGCGCCAAGAAGATCGATGATGACACCAAGGCTGAGCTCTTGCGCGTCATCGGCGACTTCAAGCAGCAGTTCATGGCCAAGCACCATTCGGATGTTTCTGGATCAGAGGAGAACTAAGCCCCATGGCCAACCTTCGCGACATTAAGAAGCGAATCTCCTCGGTTACCACGACCAAGCAGATCACGCGCACGATGGAGATGGTCTCTACGGCCAAGATCCGTCGTGCCCTCGATCGCTCCAAGCAGGCCGAGCCCTATAAGGAGGCGCTGACCGACGTCATGTTGACGGTCGCCGGCGACGCCTCCTGTTCGGGCACCGATCCCATGCTGCAGAAGCATGAGAGCGTCAAGCATGGCCTGATTGTCGTTATTGCCTCGGACCGCGGCCTTGCCGGCGGTTTCAATACGACGGTGGAGCGCACGGCCGAAAAGCTCGCCGCTTCTTGGGCGAACGACGGCATCGAGTGCGAGATCATCGCGTGCGGGCGTAAGCCGGCCACGTATTTCCGTGACCGCGCAAACGTCGTCATGCACTTTGAGGGCAACTCCTCTGAGCCCGATTTCAATCAGGCCCGCATGATCTCCTCTCATATCTGCGATGCGTATCGTGCCGGTGAGCTTGACCGTGTCGAGCTTGTCTACCACCACGCCAAGAACCGCGTGGATCAGGAGCTTCGCGTCGAGCATCTGTTGCCGCTCGACCCCGAGATGATCGCTATGGCCCACGGTCCGCGTAAGAACGAGACCGACGCCCCTAAGCGCATCTCGTCCACGTTCGAGTTCGTGCCCTCTCCCGAGCATGTTCTCGGCAAGCTTGTGCCGTCTTATATCCTGACGGTCATCTACCAGGCCCTGATCGATTCGGCGGCTGCCGAGCAGGGTGCACGCCGCAAGGCCATGCACTCCGCGACGGAAAACGCCACCGCGATCATCTCGACCCTTACCCGCACGTATAGTCGCGTGCGCCAGGCTTCGATCACGACCGAGATTAACGAGATCGTCGGCGGAGCCTCAGCATTGGAGGAACAGTAATGGCTAATAACACCGTAAAGCTTGCGGTCGAGGAAGCCACCAAGAAGACGACTGCCGGTGATGGTCGCATCGTGCGAATCATCGGCCCTGTCGTCGACGTCAAGTTTGACGGCGCGGTGCCCCCGATCTACAACGCGCTCACGGTCGAGGCCGAGACCCCGATCGGTCATCTGAGCACGATCCTCGAGGTCGAGAGCCAGCTTCCGGGCGGCGTCGTCCGCACGGTCGCCATGTCCTCGACCGACGGCCTGCAGCGCGGCCTCATCGCCACCGATACCGGTGAGCCCATGAAGATGCCCGTTGGTCCCAAGACGCTCGGTCGCATTTGGAACGTCATGGGCAAGCCCGTCGACGGCAAGCCCATGCCCGAGGTGGAGGAGTTCTACCCCATCCACCATGCAGCGCCCCGCTTTGACGAGCTCACCACCAAGACCGAGATCTTCGAGACCGGCATCAAGGCCGTCGACCTGCTCGAGCCCTACATCCGTGGCGGCAAGACGGGCCTGTTCGGCGGCGCCGGCGTCGGCAAGACCGTTCTGATTCAGGAGCTCATCAACAACCTCGCCCAGGAGCACGGCGGCACCTCGGTGTTCACCGGCGTCGGCGAGCGTACCCGCGAGGGCACCGACCTGTTCCTCGAGATGAGCGAGTCTGGCGTTATCGACAAGACCTGCTTGGTCTATGGTCAGATGAACGAGCCGCCCGGAGCGCGTCTGCGCATCGGTCTGGCCGGCCTTACCACCGCTGAGTACTTCCGCGATCGCGGCCAGGACGTTCTGCTGTTCATCGACAACATCTTCCGCTTCTCCCAGGCAGGTTCCGAGGTTTCCGCACTGCTGGGCCGTATGCCGTCCGCCGTTGGTTACCAGCCCACGCTGGCAACCGAGATGGGCGACCTCCAGGAGCGCATTACCTCGACCAAGACGGGCTCCATTACCTCCGTCCAGGCTGTCTACGTCCCCGCAGACGACCTGACCGACCCGGCGCCTGCCACGACGTTTACGCACCTCGACGCCACCACGGTTCTTTCGCGTAGCATTTCGTCGCTTGGCCTGTTCCCGGCTATCGACCCGCTCGCATCTTCCTCCGACGCTCTCGATCCCTCGATCGTCGGCGAGGAGCACTACCGTGTCGCCGTCAAGGTCCAGGAGCTCCTGCAGGAGTACTCCGACCTTCAGGACATCATCGCCATTCTGGGTATGGACGAGCTGTCCGAGGAGCAGCGCCTTACGGTCAACCGTGCCCGTAAGATTCAGCAGTTCCTCTCGCAGTCCTTCCACGTCGCCGAGAAGTTCACCGGCAACCCCGGTGTCTACGTCCGCGTCGAGGATACCGTCCGCTCTTTCGCCGAGATTGTCGACGGCAAGGCCGATGACCTGCCCGAGCAGGCTTTCCGCTATGCTTCCACGATTGAAGACGTGCGCGAGCGCGCCCGCAAGATGGGGGAGAAGTAGGTTATGCGTATCCGCATCGTGTGCCCCGTGAGCTGCGCCTATGAGGGCGACGCTGCGTTTGTGTCGATTCCGTCCACGGATGGCGAGTTTGGCGTCCTGCCTGCTCACTCCAGCGAGATCTGCACGATCGACCGCGGTTACGTTCGCGTTTCCGATAAGGCCATGGGCACTGTCGACCACACGTTTGCCGTGGCCGGCGGCTATGCCCAGGTTGCGGACGATGTCGTGACCGTTCTCGCCGAGCGCGCTTGCGATTTGGCGACCGTCGATGCCGACAAGCTTAAAGCTGATATTCAAGGTTTTGAAGAGAAGCTGGGTAATTTGTCGGAGGATGATGCACGCCGCGCCTACCTCTATAATGAAATCGCATGGTGTAAGCTCAAGCTTGCCCAATAGTCAAACGATTTAGCGTTCGACCATTTGCGAACACATCATGCCCGGGATGGCCCAGCCACCCCGGGCATGCTTTTTGAAAGGGTAGACCTTGGATATTATCCGCGTTGAGGGTGGCCACGCCATCGGAGGCTCCGTGCCCGTCTCGGGCGCCAAGAACTCCGCGCTCAAACTCATGGCGGCAACGCTTCTGGCGCCGGGCAAGACGACGCTGCAGAACGTGCCCGATATTTCCGATGTCCACGTGATGGGCAAGGTGCTCAAGGGCATGGGCGCTACGATCGATGTTCTCGACGAGCACACGCTCGAGATTGATACCTCTCAGGTCGATTCATGGGAGGCCCCCTACGAGCTCGTTGCCAAGATGCGCGCTTCCACCGCCGTCATGGGGCCCCTGCTGGGCCGCTTCCATCGCGCCAAAATTGCCATGCCGGGCGGCTGCAACCTGGGTGCTCGTAAGATCGATATGCACATTCTTGGTCTTGAGGCCCTGGGCGTTGAGTTCGATACCGCCCACGGTTACATCAACGCTAATGCGCCCCAAGGTCTGCGCGGTACCACCGTCACGCTCGAGTTCGCCAGCGTCGGTGCGACCGAGAATCTCATCATGGCCTCTGTGCGCGCACAGGGCACCACGGTTATCGACAATGCCGCCCGCGAGCCCGAGATCGTCGATCTCGCCAACATGCTCAACGAGATGGGCGCCAAGATTGTTGGCGCCGGTACGCCCGTCGTGACTATCGAAGGCGTGGAAGAGCTCCATCCCGTTATCCATCGCGTGGTGGGCGACCGCATCGAGGCCGGTACCTTTATCGTCGCCGGTGCGTTGATGGCGGACGATCGCGGTGTCGATGTCACGGGCTTTTGCCCCATTCATTTGGGCATGGTGCTCAAGAAGATGGAGCTCATGGGTATCGACTGCGAGCGCGTCGAGGATGGCGTCCATGTGAACCGTGCCGAGCGTATCAAGCCGGTCGACATCCAGACGCTTCCGTTCCCCGGTTTCCCGACCGACATGCAGGCGCAGATTATGGTGCTCTCCGCCCTTGCCGACGGCAGTTCCGTTATTACCGAGAACATCTTCGAGAATCGCTTTATGTTTGCCTCTGAGCTGGTGCGCATGGGTGCCGACATTCGTATCGAGAGCCATCATGCCATGATTCATGGCGTCAAGGGCTTCTCGGGTGCACAGGTTACCTCGCCCGATTTGCGCGGCGGAGCGGCCCTCGTCGTAGCGGGCTTGATCGCCGACGGGACGACCGAGGTTTCGGCTATCCATCACATCAAGCGCGGCTACGAGCAGTTTGACGAAAAGCTGCAGGCGCTCGGCGCGCATGTCGAGCATGCTACCGTCCCCGATCCCGTCATCTACTAATACAGGTTGCCTATGTTTAACAAGAAACCCCTAGCGGATAACACCCGAAGACCCTCGACTGGTGCGCAGGCCAAGATCTACAGCCGCGACAATGTCGCACGCTATTCCGAGCGCGCCCGTCAGCGCCGTCGCGGCCGCACGGTTCGCCGCGTAGCTCTCATCGCCGTACTCGGCGTGCTGCTGAGCGCCACGACTGCTGCGGGTCTGTGGTTTGCCACTATCATGGGCAAGCTTGGCGACCCCAATGTCATTACCAACAACCTGCGCCAGATTCTGGTCGATACCAATGAGGCAAAAGATCCGTTCTACGTGTTGCTTCTTGGTACCGACGGTCGTCCGGGCGAGGATACGTATCGTGCCGACTCGATTATCCTGGCACGCATCGACCCCACGCAAAAGCAGGCGACGCTCATTTCCGTTCCGCGCGACACCAAGGTCGTGTACAAGGGCGAGACCATGAAGATCAACGCCTGCCACACCGTTGGCGGCGCCGAGGCCATGGTCCAGGCGGTCAACGAGCTGTGCGGCGTGCAGATTTCTCACTATGCCGAGGTCAGCTTTGACGGCATGCAGTCGCTTATTGATTCGGTTGGCGGTATCGACATCAACGCGACCGACGACGTCGACGATCCCGAGCACCTGGATATTAAGATTACCGCTGGTCAGCAGCATATGGACGGCGCTACTGCCCTTACCTATGCCCGCTGCCGCTACACCTATGCCGACGGCGATTACACGCGCATGCGCCATCAGCGTCAGGTGCTTGGCGCCCTTGCCAACCAGATTCTCAATAACTTCGATGCCACGAAGATCTTTGGCCTGGTTAATTCGCTGTCCGATATGCTCGTAACCGATATGAGCGTTCAGGATATCGTCTCCACGGTTAATGCCATGCGCGGCATGGATGTCGAGGGCATCTACTCGGCCAACCTGCCTTCGTATGCTGACGACAGCACTATGATCGACGGCGTGAGCTATGTCTTTGTCTACGAAGACGAGCTTAAGGAAATGATGGCCCGCGTCGACGCCGGTGAGGATCCCAAGGGCCCCAACACCATGGGCCTTTCAGACGGCTCCAGCTCCACGATCGGTGACCTCAACAACAATACGTCCGAGGACTACGCATATGGCACCGCGACCTCGTCGGGTGGCTCGGACGATTCCGACGATTCGAGCGACGGCTCCGATTACTACGAAGAGCCCACCGGTGACGGCAACGGCTACGAAGCCAACTACTAGGGTTACGCGGGCTTACCAGCCCGCGTAACCAGTTGACGCTGCAAACCCGCCAGAGCGGCAATCTGCCTTTCAACTTCGGCGGCATGATCAAAAGATCAATGCCGCCTCGTTTCAAGGCACCTTGCTCGCTCTGGCGGGTTTTCGCTGTCGTTGCCAAAACATCGGCGTTGCCTTGGTCCGGACTAGTCGTTGGGTAGTCATTGGGGACGTTCTTAAACGACTAGTCAAACAAGAACGTCCCCAATGACTACCCACAAAGCGAGAGTGGATCTCGTCATTTTGCGGCACTTGGGGACGTTCCTTTTCTGCCGGCAGTTAGGGACACTCCCTGTACAAAAACCGCCCCGTCCTCTGTAGAGGACGGGGCGGTTTGTCTTTTAGGCTTGAGCGGCCAGGCTTATGCAAAGCGGGCGACGAGCTCCTGCAGGACGTCGGTCATCTTGACGAGCGAGCTGACCGGGACAAACTCGTTGACGCCGTGGTAACAGTAGCCGCCTGTCGAGAGGTTGGGGCAGGGCAGGCCGCGGAACGACAGCTGTGCGCCGTCGGTGCCGCCGCGAATCGGCAGTACTTGGGGCTCAACGCCGCAGGCAAGGTAGGCTTCCTTGGCAACATCAATAAGCTCGGGATAGTCACGAACGATCTCGGCCATATTTCGATACTGCTGCTTAATCTCGACCGTCACGCGCCTCTCACCCAGACGCTGGTTGAGCATCGAGGCAGCGGCATCAATAAGGTCGAGTTTCTGCTGGAACTTGGCGGCGTCATGGTCGCGGACGATATAGCGCGCTGTGGCGTGATCGACGGTTGCAGATACACCCTCAAGGTGATAAAAGCCCTCGTAGCCTTCCGTATACTCCGGGCGCTGCACGTAGGGGAGCAACGCGTTGAAGTCGCAGAACAGATTGCCTGCGTTGACCATGCGGCCTTTGGCGTCGCCCGGGTGGATGGACTGGCCCTCAAAGCAGACGGTCGCCTCAGCGGCATTAAAGCACTCCCACTCCAGCTCGCCGATGGGGCCACCGTCGACCGTGTAGGCGTACTTGCAGCCAAAGGTATCGATATCCAACAGCTCGGCTCCGTGGCCGATCTCCTCGTCAGGGCAGAAGCAAATGCCGAGTGCGGGATGGGGCAGAGAAGGGTCCTGAGCGATACGCGCGACAAGCGACATGATCTCGGCGACGCCTGCCTTGTCGTCCGCGCCCAGCAGCGTGGTGCCATCGCTGCAGACCAGGTCCTCACCCGCGAGGTCGTTCAGGGCGGGAAGCTTGGCGGTACTCATGGCAACGGGCTTACCGTCAACCGTGCCGCAGACCAGGTCGCCGCCTTCGTAGTGCACGATGTGCGGCTTCACGCCGGCGCCCGGTGCAACTTCGGTGGTGTCGAGATGGGCGATCAGGCCCAGGGCGGGCTTGTCCTCAGCGCCCACACTTGCGGGGATATGCGCGCAGACATAGGCGTGCTCGGTCACGTGGGCATCTTTCGCACCAAGCTCGCGCAGCTCTTCAGCTAGCACGTTGGCAAGGTCAAACTGAACGGCGCTCGAGGGTACCTGGTCGCAGTTTGCATCCTCGGACTGCGTGTTGATCTGGACGTAGCGCAAAAAGCGCTCGAGGACATCGGGGTTCGTGGTGGTGTTTTCCATAAAGACCGCTCCAATCTTGGTCGTCGTGTGCAACAAGAACTCTAGCACGGTATGCCACGGCATACTGCGACGCTTGGATGGGGTAGAATCAGCCAATGAATGCAGAAGGGACGGAAGATCATGGATACGACAAATAGCTCGCGCGAACTACATCTGACGGTGGCGAACGAAGACTACTTGGAGTGCATGGTTCGCATTGAAAGCGAAGAGGGGGAAACCAACGGCGTGCGATCGGTCGACATCGCGCAGCGCCTTGGCGTCTCCAAGGCATCGGTCAATAAAGCGGTTTCGGCGCTCAAAGCATCCGAACTTGTCGAGCAATCGCACTACGGCAAGGTAGTCCTGACCGATCGCGGCCGCGAGGTTGGTACGGCTATCTGGTACCGTCATCGCCTCATCCGCACGTTTTTGGTTCAGGAGCTCGGTGTCGAATTTGAGCGAGCCGATTCCGAGGCCTGCATGATGGAGCATGCGCTATCCGAGGACACGATGAACCGCTGGCTCGCCTATCTCGAAAAGCAGGGAATCAGCGTCGAGGAATAGCGGGATATATATGGATACGAGTTATTACAACCGCTTTGGTGCCGAGGAACTTACGCGCCGCTTGTCGAGCGAGACCTTGTTGGCGCAGGGCCCCATGGGCAGTGTTCTGTTGAGTGAGTACGATGCCGCCGACATTCCACCGGCGTTTTGGAATCTGGCAGAGCCGCAGACCGTTTCTCGTATTCATCGCTTGTATGTCGCCGCCGGCGCGCAGGTGCTCATTACCAACACCTTTCAGGCATCAAGCTATGCCCTCAAGCACGATCAGATTGCGCCGTCCGTGGCGGAGGTCAATCGCGGGGCCGTCGACGATGCCCGCCAGGCGCACCCTCAGCTGCTACTGGGCTCGATGGGCCCGATCGGTATTGAGTGGTTTACCGAAGACTCTGTCGAGTATCGTGAAATCCGAGGCATTGCGCGCGAACAGGCGCACGCCTTGCTCAATGCTGGTGTTGACGGTCTGCTGATCGAGACGGTGACGTCTATCCGTAATTTGCAACCCATGCTTGCCGGCGCCCGAGATGCCGCCGACGGCATGCCTGTCCTGGTGAGTTTTGTCGTTGACGATAAAGGCGACCTGTTGGGCGATGGCCTCAACATCGAGGCAGCCGTTTTGTACGCCGAAAAACACGGCGCAAACTCGGTTGGTGTTAATTGCTGTTCGCTTGCGGCCGCGAACGCGGCGGTGCCCAGGATGGTTGCATCGGCGACGACTCCCGTCACGGTGCGTCCCAACGTGGGCGATCCGGTCCAGACTCAGGATGGCCCCGTATGGCACGAGAACCCCGAAGCTTTCGCGCGCGCATGCATCGAATGGAGACATGCCGGTGCCGCAATGGTGGGCAGTTGCTGTGGAACCACGGCAATCACTACGGCAGCGATGGCCGAGGCGCTCGATATATAAAGGTCGAAACCGCTCCATACGGGGCGGTTTTTTTATTGCTTGCACATCGGCGGTAGCATTTGCCCAAATGGTGAATGCCGGTTTTGGCAGGTTGCTGGGCGAGCGTTGCGGGTATACCCCATGCGTACCATGATCCAAACACTGTGAGGTGTCTGCGCGTGTGCGCGATAATTCATTTTGGAACTGACGGTTGGCGCGCCCGCGTCGACGACGACTTTACCGTCGACAACGTTGCCCGCATTGCCGATGCCGTCGGCGAGTTGTGGCAAAAGATCAATCCCGGCAAAACAGTATATATAGGGTTCGACACCCGGCCGCAGGCGCGCGAGTTTGCTGAGCTTGCGGCAGGCGTGCTTGCCGCTCACGGATTGGACGCAGTGCTCGCATCTCGGCCTGTCCCGACCCCCGCCCTTACGTGGGCGGGGGCGTATGACGGCGAGGCCTGCGGTGCGCTCATGGTGACGGGATCCCATCATCCGCAGGGGTATCTGTGCCTTAAGCTGCGCATGGGAGATGGCTCGACGGCCAATCAGGATGTCATCGAAGAGCTCGAAGAGACTATGGCCCCCGAGCCGATGGGGATCGAGGAACGCTATCGCACCGCGGATATTATTCCTGACTATATGCAGGCGGTGGCATCGTTTGTCGATGCCGAGGCCATTCGAGCCGCTCACCTGCGTGTGGTAGTTGACCCCATGGGCGGCGCGGCCCAGGGATATCTTGCCGACCTGCTGCGGGAGCTAGGCGTCGAGGTGCACGAGATTCATGCCGGACAGTCGTCCGATCAAGAGGACATTTGCCCCGACCCTGTTGAGCCGTGGGTGGACGCTTGCGAGCGTGCGGTTGTCGAGGACGGGGCGTGCGCAGGCCTGGTGACCGACGGCGATGCCGACCGTATCGGTGCGGTCGACGAACGCGGTAGATATATTCATCCGCATCAAATCATGGCGCTTGTTTTGGGCGACCTCGTTCAATTCCGCAATTTGGAGGGGCGTGTCGTCGTCAATCTCTCGTGCTCGACGCTAGTGCGTCGCATTGCCGAGGCGCTTGGCTGTCGTGTGACCGTTAAGCCGGTCGGTTTCAAATATATAGCTGCAGAGATGAAGAAGGGCGGCGTCCTCATGGGAGGCGAGGAGGCCGGCGGTATCGGCATCGCCGCGCATATGCCTGAGCGTGATGGAATCCTTGCTTGTCTGATTCTGTGTGAGCTTATGGCAAAGACGGGCGCGCCTTTGGACGTTTTGGTCGATCAGCTCGAGGCCAGTTTTGGTAAGACGAGCTATGGGCGTCGCGATTTGCGCCTTGAGGCCGAAGACGCCGAATCGCTGCGAACGCTGCTTCCTGGCATGAATCCTAAATCGATTTGCGGCAAGGCGCCGCAGGCTGTAAGCCATATGGATGGTTTACGTTTGGCATTCGAGGATGACACCTGGCTGCTGATCCGCCCCAGCGGGACCGAACCGGTGGTTCGCGTATACGCCGAGGGGTTCTCGGTGGAGGAGCGCGATGAGTTGCTCGATGCCGGCTGTGCCTTGGCTAAGGGAGCCTATCAGCTTTAGCCATATGACGCTTCACTATAAAGAGGCCCTCGGTGAGCGGTAGAGAACGGCTGGCAAACGTAAGCAGGGTTTTAATATGTGTAGGAAATGTGTACGCCCAGATTCCCGCCCCCGGGGCCCCTCCGGTCTGGCAATATATCTCCTTGCCG
>CAJMLB010000032.1:0-20242 GCA_905214145.1 uncultured bacterium
TGTGTTGCCTCGGTCGGTTGCGCCGAGTTGGAGGGAGGCGTCGTCTCGGTCGGTTGCGTTATCTCGGGCGAGGTGGCCTTGTCTGCCGCGGCCTTTGCCTCTTCGTATGCCTTGCAGGCGTCGTCATAGGCCGCTTGCGCCTTTTTCAAATTATCGAGGAGCACATCTCGCTTGGCTGTTTCTCCGTCGAGGTGGGTTTTATTAAACTCTACTTCGCTTTCTAAGAAATAAATCAGGCTTTTCTGACTTTCGAGGCGCATTCGGCAGTGCTCAAGCTTATCTTCACAACGAGATTCTTGCTCTTGTGCATCCATGATCGCCAGTTCCAACTGCCATCTAGTTTCGTAATCCGTGTGGGGGATTTTATTTAATTCTGCCTCAAGGTCTCTTGTTCGGTTGTGGGCCTTATCGCATTCGGATTGGGCTGCATCGATGTCCGCTTGCATGGTAGGAAGGGATTCCTTATATATGGCAGCTCGCGCCAAATTAGTGTCGTAGTTCTTTTGAAAAATGGCAATTTTAGTATCGATTTCCGCAATTTTCTCGGGACTTGCGGCGTCTTTTGCGGCCTCGAGGTTTTTGAGCGCTTCCTGCATGGCTGCATACGCTTTTTCTTTTGCGGCGGCCGCATCTTCCGTCTGCAAGGCAACTGCAGCGGTGGGGGAGCTGGTTTCTGCCGCTATCGCCGTTGCGGGGGCGATTCCCGCGACAAGTGCCGCGGAAAGGGCGATGCCCGCAGTTGCTCGTCTTGCTCTTCTTGCGAGAATGTCGTTCATCTCGGCACCTCATTTCAAGGGTCGGCGACTAACTTGGTAGCACTAATGTAAGTATATCAGGCGGTTTGCCCGCCACTGGCTGGGTGTGCGCGTGCCTCTCCGCTTCTTTGGAAACCGAACCCCATTAGAAATGGCGAGTTGTTTACGCTTCTTTTGGGCGACAGTACTATCATGGTTCGAATTGAATGTGGATGATGATAGGGAGCGCCTATACATGATTGAGCTGCTCAGGCGTTTTGGTGGTAAGTTTCGCCGGTATATGGTGATTGGCCCTGCGTGTAAGCTGATCGAAGTGATCTTTGACCTGCTGACGCCGCTGGTGATTGCCCAGATGATCGATAAGGGTATTGGCGCACACGATGTCAACGCCGTCGTCCACTACGGTATGCTGCTTGGCGCCATGGCTGTGATCGGCATTTCGTTTACGCTCGTCTGCCAAAAGATGGCGGCGCTCACCTCGCAGGGCATGGGCACCGACATTCGCGGCGCGCTCTACGAGCACATCAATAAGCTGAGCTATGCCGAGCTCGACCGCTTTGGCACGCCCTCGCTTATCACCCGCATCACCAACGACGTCAACCAGGTGCAGCTTGCCGTGGCGCTGGGCGTGCGCATGCTCATCCGCTGGCCCTTCTTGGCGGTGGGCTCTATGTGCGCGGCCCTTGCCATCGACCTTAAGCTCGGCATGATCTTTTTGATTTGCACGCCCGCCATTGGCTTGGTGTTTTGGTTTGTCATGGCGCGCTGTATCCCGTACTACAAGCAGCTGCAGGCAAAGCTCGACCGCATTGCGCTCATTTGCCGCGAGGGGCTTTCGGGCGCCCGCGTGGTCCGCGCGTTTGTGCGCGAAGATCACGAGCGCGAGCGCTTTGCCCAGGCCGCCGACGACCAGGCCAATACTGCCATCGCGGTGGGCAAGCTCTCGTCGATTCTCAACCCCGTCACGTTTTTGGTGATGAACCTAGGCGTGTGCGCCATCCTGTGGGTGGGCGGCATCCAGGTCAACGTGGGCGAGCTCACGCAGGGCCAGGTCATGGCGTTTGTGAACTACATGACGCAGACGCTCACCTCTATCGTGTACGTTGCCAACCTGGTCGTGGTCTTTACCAAGGCGAGCGCCAGCGCGTCGCGTATCAACGAGGTGCTCAATTGTGAACCGAGCATCACGGACGGGGGCAACGAGCTGGTCGCGCTGCCCGAGCCGGGCGAACTGGCGGGTGGTGCTGCTCCAGTCTCCGCGGTGAGCTTTGGCCATGCGAGTTTTTCGTTTGGCGCGGGCGCGGCAAATGCCGTCAACGATGTGACCCTGGAGCTCCCGCTGGGCAAGACGCTCGGCATTATTGGCGGTACGGGCAGTGGTAAGTCCACACTCGTCTCGCTTATCCCGCGCCTGTACGACGCGAGCACCGGCAGCGTGTGCGTGATGGGCGCCGACGTGCGCGCTTGGCCACTCGACCAACTGCGCCATGCGGTCGCGACCGTTCCGCAGCGTGCGTCGCTGGTGAGCGGCACTATTCGCAGCAACCTGAACTGGCGCGATGAAGCCGCGACCGACGACGAGCTCTGGGCGGCGCTCGATATGGCGCAGGCAAGCGAGTTCGTACACAACAAGCCCCAGGGCTTAGATGCCCCGGTCGAGGCGGGCGGAAAGAACTTTAGCGGTGGCCAGCGCCAGCGGTTGACTATCGCGCGTGCCTTGGTGGGTTCGCCGCAGGTTCTGATTATGGACGATTCTGCCTCGGCGCTCGACTTTAAGACCGACGCGGCGCTTCGCCATGCCATTCGCGAACGAAGCGTGCGCGGTGCCGCCGAGGGCGGGCTGCCGCTGACCACGGTCATCGTGAGCCAACGCGTCTCGACCGTTCGCGATGCCGACATAATCTGCGTACTCGACCACGGATCGGTCGCGGGCCTGGGCACACACGATGGGCTGTACGCGACTTGTCAGCTCTATCGCGAGATCTGCCAGTCGCAGCTGCGCCGCGAGGAGCTCGAGGGCCGGCAGGGGAGTACGACGCCCGCGTCCGCCTCAATCGCCTCCGCATCCGCCCGCGCAAAGGAGGGCTGCTAAATGAATCCGTACACTTCTTCCGGTTCGGTCGCCACGATGACGGCCAACGTGTCCGGCAACGATAACCTCAACGACTTGGGTGACGGCCCGCGTCAGCCCGGCGACCCCGAGCGCTACCCCGTGGGCGCGGTAACTCGCCGCCTGCTGGGCTACGTCCGTCCGCATCGCATTTCGTTTGTTGCGTCGTTTGTGAGTGCCGCCATCTCCGTGATTCTGCAGCTCTACACGCCCATCCTCATCGGCGAGGGCATCGACCTTATCGTCGCCGCCGGGCAGGTGGACTTCGATGCGCTGCTGCCGCTCGTTACCAAACTCGCGCTCGTCGTGGTGGGAGCAGCGGCCTTTCAGTGGCTGCAGGGCTATTGCGTCAACCGCCTGTCCTACGAGACGGTGCGCGACATGCGCGTGGAGGCGAGCGACAAGCTCAGCCGCATGCCGCTCAGCTTTATCGACAGCCATGCCCACGGCGACCTTATGAGCCGCGTGGTCAACGACGTCGATCAGGTGGGCGACGGTCTGCTGCAGGGCTTCACGCAGCTCTTCACCGGCGTTATCACCATCGTGGGCACGCTTGCGTTTATGCTCTCCATTAACCTGACCATGACGCTCGTGGTGGTGCTCGTCACGCCGCTTTCCATCTTTGCCGCCGGCGCCATTGCCAAGCTCTCCAACAAGAGCTTCACGGCACAGCAGCGCATTCAGGGCCAGCTCGGTGGCCATATCGAGGAGTATGTGGGTGAGCAAAAGCTCGTGGACGCCTTCGCCTACGGCGCGCACGCTCAGCAGCGCTTCGATGCCCTCAATGCTGAGCTCTACACCGCGGGTGAGCGCGCGCAGTTTATGGGTTCGCTCTCCAACCCCGGCACGCGCTTTATCAATAACATCATCTATGCCGTGGTCGCTGTGATCGGCTGCGTGGGCGTGATCACGGGCGTGCCGGCGGCGCTTACGGTGGGCGGCGTGCAGATTTTCCTGTCCTATGCCAACCAGTACACCAAGCCGTTCAACGAGGTCACCAATGTCATTACGCAGATCCAGACGGCGTATGCCTCGGCGCGTCGCATGTTTGCGCTGCTCGACGCTCGCGAGCAGGAGCCCGATGCGGCGGATGCCGTGGAGCTTGTCGCCCCGCAGGGCGAGGTCACCTTTGAGCATGTGGACTTTAGCTACGTTCACGACCGCAAGCTGCTGCAGGATATCTGCATCGAGGCCAAGCCCGGCATGCGCTTTGCCCTGGTCGGTCCCACGGGCTGCGGCAAGACGACGCTCATCAACCTGCTGCTGCGCTTCTACGATATCGACGCCGGGCGTATCCTGGTGGACGGTCGCTCGTCGCGCGACTACACGCGCTCGAGTCTGCGCCGTGCCTTTGGCATGGTGCTGCAGGACACTTGGCTGTTCGAGGGCACGGTGGCGGACAACATCGCGTACGGTTGCCCGGATGCCACGCGCGAGCAGGTTATCGAGGCAGCCAAGCGCGCGCACGCGCATAAGTTTATCGTGCAGCTGCCAGGCGGCTACGATACGGTGATCGGCGAGGACGGCGGAACGTTTAGCCAGGGCCAAAAGCAGCTGCTGTGCATCGC
Organism: uncultured bacterium; assembly: GCA_905214145.1. Taxonomy (GTDB): domain Bacteria; phylum Actinomycetota; class Coriobacteriia; order Coriobacteriales; family Coriobacteriaceae; genus Collinsella. The sequence goes on from CAJMLB010000032.1 coordinate 4,434, forward strand.
GCGCGTCATGCTCACCGACCCGGCTATCTTGCTGCTGGACGAGGCGACCTCGAGCATCGATACCCGCACCGAGCTACAGGTGCAGGCGGCATTCGATGAGCTCATGGCAGGTCGCACAAGCTTTGTCGTGGCGCACCGCCTGAGCACTATCCGCAACGCCGACTGCATTCTGGTGATGCGCGACGGCGAGATTGTCGAGCGCGGCATGCACGATGAGCTGATAGCGGCAGGCGGCTTCTACGCCGAACTCTACCGCAGCCAGTTTGCCCAGTGAGCACGGCCGTGGGGCAAATGAATCAATCGACAGACGGTGGTTTACATCTGTCACGTAAGTACTAAGATATTCATCTAATAAATTGCATTAGTGGCTTTAGTTTTGGGGGAAACGAGGCAACGTGACTATGACGTGCTCTTTGGTGGTTAACAGCAAGAGCGGTAATACCAGGATGGTATCGGGCGCGATCAAGCGCGCTCTGCAGGCTGCGGGTGTTGAGTTTGTCCATGCCGCGGCGTTGAGCGACGATGCGGATGCAGATCAGGTTGCGCTCGAGGCGCAGGGCGCCTGCGCGGCCGACACGGTGCTCGTCGGTTTTTGGTGCGACAAGGGCGCGTGCACGCCTTCGGTCGCGGCGTTGCTTTCCGCCTTGCACGGCAAGCGCGTCTTCCTGTTTGGCACCTGCGGCTTTGGCGCCGACCAGAGCTATTACCAGCAGATTATTGATCGCGTAACTTCCAATTTGGCTGGGGATGCCGAGCTTGCGGGCTGGGCGATGTGCCAGGGCAAGATGGGCCCTGCCGTAAAGCAGCGCTACGAGACCATGCTCGAGCAAGATCCCGAAAACGCCCGATTTAAGATGCTGCTCGACAACTGGGTTGCCGCGAAGGACCATCCCACCAAGGAAGACCTGGACAACATGGCTGCAGCCGCCAAGAAGGCCGTGCTGGGAGAGTAGCTTCGCCGTTCGCGGTCCTTCGTGCAAAACAATACAAATGTGAAAGCCTCGAAGTTCTCGAGGCTTTTTTTCATGACACGAGGGCGCCCCTTTATTGATGGAAGGCCTAGTAAGCTGATTGTTCTATGCCCGGATGTGTGCGGAGTGGGATGGGATTTCCGGATGGGTGGGGTTGCGGAAGCTGCGTCCCGCCTTTGGAATGGGATGCGGTTTCCCGTTGGGGGCTCTGTGGCAACCGCATCCCATTTCGCAAGCGAATGCTGGGACACGGTTTTCAGAGGGTTATGGGCTGCGAACTACATGGGGCTGTCATAAAACTCCGGCAAAGGAGGGGTCGGAAATAAATGACACTTCCAGTAGTTTGTTTTAATGTGGGGTGGGGGTACCATTATTTTAGTTTCGCAAAAAAATCGAACCTTCTATGGGGAAGTTGCGTAGGGGGTTAGTTATAAGTATTGGATAAAACAGACTAATTTGGGGATAAATGACCACTTACGCCAAAATAAGTAGCATTTAGCGATAAAACATTGAAAAATGTGTAGCACATCGCTATGTTTTTATTACGAAAAGATTCCAAATTGGCTTATTTCGGACTCACTTTTCAAGCGCCTTGCGGTTCCTGTTGAAACTTGCTGACCTTTGGATGGGTCGAATAGGTCCTCAAGGGGTGTGAATTATCACTTTGACGGCGCGTAGACTCAAACGATTTATTGCACTTTTGAGTAGCTTGGCGTTCGCGCTTGTCATAGCCCTTGCCGTTGTTTCTTTTGTGCCTCGCGCATTTGGATACACGCCCTTTGCTGTGCTTTCGGGCTCTATGGAACCCGAGCTTCCCGTTGGCTCCATGGTGTTTGTCCGCCAGGTTGAGCCAACGGATATTGCCGTGGGCGACAATGCAACCTTTTACCGATCGGACGGCGCCGTGGTGACGCACCAGGTGTACGAGATCGACCCTGTGGCGCAGACGATTAGCACGCAGGGAATCGCAAACAAAAATGCAGATGGAACCATCATGCACGATGCCGAGCAGACGCCTTTTTCGAGTGTTATCGGCACTGTTTCTTTTTGTGTCCCTTACCTGGGCTTCGTCAACGCATATTGCACGACGATGCCTGGTTTGCTTGTTGTGGTGGCCGTTCTGGCGCTGCTGATCACGGCGTCGATAGTGCTCGATCGGATGGTTCCCGACGAGCCTGCGGGCAAGCATGCCCGCGTGCATGCGAGGGAGCGGCGTTCATAGCGGCAGGGAAAAGCGTCGGCGGCGGTAGGGGGCCGTTGCCGGGGAAGACGATTCTCGAAAGGAAGAGAACGATGGAAAACAAGAAGAAAAAGCGCTACGGCATCATTGCCGCCCTGCTGCTGTTGGTGCTGGCCGCCGGCGTTGGCACCTATGCATGGCTGACGGCTACGCAGAGCCTGGAGAACGTGTTTACGGTCGGCAGCTTTGGCCCTACGGACAAAAAACCTGATCCGACTGATCCCGAGAAGCCCGGCGACCAAACGAATGACGGCAAAGCCTACCTGTTCGAGACCAAGTGGGTTGAAAACTCCAAGATCGTTCCTGGCACCACCACCGACAAGAACCCCAACGTTGGCATCAAGAAGGGTTCCGACGACGCCTACGTGTTCATCTATGTGAAGAACGCCATGGTCAAGGAAGGCACCGCTCACGAGAACACCCCGTACTTCGCACTCAACAACAACTGGAAGCCGGTTGACGGTCAAGTGACCACCTCTGCCGGCGGAAAGTATCTGAGCGGTCTGTTCATGTACGCTAAAGGTTCCACGAACGGCCCTGCTGTCCTGAGCGCTAAGGATGCTGCCGCGGATGTCTACACCGGCGAGCTGTTTAGCAAGGTCGTGTTCCCCAGCACCCTGGATGGCTCCATGGTTGCTGAGAACCCCAAGATGACGGTCTCTGCTTACATCTTCGGCGCCGATCAGAAGGGCGAGGAGACCACTCCGGCCGCCAACGCCGTTGCTCAGGCTAAGACTTGGGCAGAATCCAAGAAGTAACCCCCCCACTGAGATCCCGGCCCGCCCCCACCCCTATATTCGGGCCGGGATCTCGGTCCCCCCTATCGACGACTGGCGAACGTAATGCTCAACAATCTTTCCGACAATCAGAAACGCACCTTGGCGCTTGCCGCGATGGCGCTGTTGGCCCTGGCGTGCCTGTGCGGCACGCTGGCTTTTACCGTTGATATGGTTCCGGCGAACAACGTTCTATCGTTTGGCAGCGTGAAGGTACGAGTCTGCGAATACACCCTCAACGAGCAGGGCGAGGAGATTCCGTTTGAGCCCAACGAGCACGGGGACTATCCCGACACCAAGGCCGGGGGTTCTGACATCAGCCGCATTGTGCGCGTGGAGAACGTCGGCACGCAGCCTGAGTACGTTCGCGCGCGTCTGCACATGACGTCAGTGGCACCCGACGGCTCGTGCGCGGATGCCTCGGGCAACGTTGCGTTTCATGTGGACGCGGGCGAGGGGTCCCCGTGGATCGATGGCGGCGATGGGTGGTACTACTACCGTGGATTGGCCGGGCGTGGCGGCACGCTCGACCCCGGCGCCATGACGGAAAGCCTCATGGACTCGCTGCGCTTTGTGGACGACTACCACGATGCCGCGCGCGGCGGCTCCTTCAGGCTCGATATCGATGTGCAGGCCGTGCAGGCCAAAAACCAGCAGGAAAGCGATACCGTCCTCGACGTGCTTGACGTCGCGGGCTGGCCGGAGGCGAACTAGCCTATGAAGATCAAGAACATGAACCGGGGCGTGCTTAGCAGGCTAGTTGCCGTCGCGGCGATTGCCCTTTGCTGCGTTATGGCGCTGCCGACGGCGGTGCATGCCGAGGATGTGCCCGAGGCCAAAACCGAATTCCACATCAAAAACGAGGCTGACTTTTTGGTGTACGTGGCGCTGTCGCGCGAGCGCGATACGTCCGGCTGGCACGTTTATCTCGATAACGATATCGTGCTTAATGATGACGACATGAAGACCATTGTCTCGCACACCGTTAAGCATCTGTCGTTTGGCAACAAGGAGCATCCGTTTAAGGGCGTGTTCGATGGTCAAAACCACACCGTTGAGGGCCTGAACTACGATAAAGACGCTTTTGACCCCGAGCGCGATACGGGATTTTTTGCCGAGACCAACGGTGCCACCATCAAAAACTTCCTGGTCAAGGACGCCAACGTGTGGGCGGACTTCCGCGGTGGCATTATCGTGGGCAAGGCCGTCAATACGCGCTTCGAAAACGTTATGGTCATGGAGAGCACGCTGCACGTGACCTGCGCCAACAATGCTCTCAACCTCATTACCAACGCAGGCTTTGAGGGCGGTCTCATCGCCGGCGAGCTCGACGGCTGCACCCTCTACAACTGCGAGGTCCGTGGCGGCCGTGCCGTCAACAATACGACCTCGGGCGTGCAGGCGCTCGGCGGTGAGGGTCTGTATATGGCGGCGTTTGCCGGCTACGTTAAGTACTCGACTATCGAGTACTGCCGCGTGACGCCGACGCGTAAGGACGACGGCTCGATTGCCGAGAAGGGCATGACCGACGTCACCAATAAGTACGACGTGGCCATTGGCGCCCTGGGCGGCAACAACGTGTACGCCTCGGGTTTTGTGGGCTGCATGGCGGGCGAGGCCAAGATTATCGACTGCTTCTCGACGGCGCAGTGCTACAGCTATGCCGCGTCATATGTGGGCGTCGTCGCCGTGACGCGTGCGTGGACAGGCGGCCTGGCGGGCCGAATTTTGACCGCCGAGGGCAACGAGCTCGTCCGCAGCCATTTTGCGGGCGATTTGAGTTCGCGCCAGTACAATCCCATCGCCGTGATCCCCATCATTCAAAACGATGTGAACCTGGGCGGCATTGCCGCGCGTGCCAACAAGGATGATGCCACGGTCACCGAGTGCTACTTTAAGCCGAGTGTGAGCCTTTCTGGCAACAGCCAGGGCAACCCTGCCAAAAAGAAAATCCCCTCGTTTGGTGGCGACGGCACCACTAAGGGCGATGGCTATGGTCCGTGGGATGACGAACGCTACACCACGCGCGAGCTGTGGGAAGAGCACGACTACGACTTCTGTGCCGGCACCATGCGCTCGACCGCTAACGACAAGGCCCTGGGTGCCCCGCACCCCAATGAGTGGGCGATGGATTACAAGCTGAAAATTCCCGTGCATGGCCAAAGCGTTAAGGCGACGATCGATTTTCCCGGTGCGGGCACCGCGACAATTACGGCAACCAAACTCGGTATTGATCAGGCGACCTCGGATCCGTATGCCTTTGCCGTGAGCGCCGTGCTGGCGGGAACGGCTCAGGGTTTGGCCCAGGGCGATACATCGGTAACGTTTAAGCAGGATACCTCCGCAAAGCCTGATGGCCTGACCAAGGAGAACGGCGGCTACCGTTTTATGGGCTGGTTCCGCGAGCCCGGGGTTAAAGTGAACCGCATCGATCATGACAACAGCTGGTTTAACGGCAAGACCGATGACCCTGCGGTGGCTGCCGGCAAGCAGGTCCAGAAGAGCGAGGCGCACGAGAAAACGTCAACCTATACCGCCGATAATGCCAAGGGGGCCGACGGTTTTAAGGGCAACGACCTGTTTATCGCTTCGTACGAGGCGCAGGTGCTGTTCTATAACGTTAAGGGCGAGACGCTTGATTGTAAGAGTGGCGCCGCGCACGACAAGTCGACGGATTGGTATCGCTATGGTGTCGGTTTAAAGCCGGCTGCCCCTGCGGACCGCGGTACTCTGTCTGCCAGTGCCACCTTTATCGGCTGGACGACGCAGCCGAGTGACGAGGCTGGGATGAACGGCGGCTATGCGGCCATTACCTCGACCCAGCTCGCCGAGCTAAAAAATGCCGGCGCGTTCTATCCTGCCGGTACCGAGATTACCGTGCTTGGCCCGACCGACTTCTATCCGGTGTACAGTGACTACGTCTCGAACATCATGACAGTGTTCGAGGGCAATGAACAGGATGAGCTTGAAGATAAGACCCAGCGTGTCGGCGTGGGCAACACCCATGTCGATGTCCAGACTTCCGAGGATGGCGCCAGTGTCTATACAGTGCAGGTGCGCGGTGTAGACAATAAGCCCTTGTCCGATGGGGGCGCGTTGCCTGACGGCTACCGCTTCCTGGGCTGGTACGAAAACAAGCAGACTGCCGATGGGTCCGAGGTCGAGGTGCGCGTAAGCCGCGACCCCAGTTACACGCTTCCCGACAATGTGGACCTGACCGTTCCGCATACCTATACCGCGCGCTTTGAGTACCGCGTGGATTATTACGTCAAGTCTATGACGAACGATGCCTATAAGGAATCCAGACTCCTCTGCTCTGTGTGGAACGGGTACCAAACCTCGTTCAACGAGCAGGTCGGATCGAGCTACGTGCGGGAGAATATCGTGCACTGGGGTCCCGAGCACGTCTATCACGGACTGAAGGAAAACTATAAGGACGAATGCAATGAGGGGCGCTTTGGGGCAGAGACACTCATCGTGGCGCCTTTGAAGGCGTATTCGCATACGGTCAAAAACGATACAGGTGCGGATACCCGAAAAAATGTCATTGCCGATACGGATTTCCCGGGTTCGGGCACGCTGGATGACGAGTGGGTCGCAGGAGCGCTGAAGTTTTACTTTAGGCCGGCGAGCGAGCGATACCGCTTAAATTTCTGGACCCTCGAGCGTCAAGGCGGATACTGGACCTGCGTGGGCAACCCCGTTCAGAGCGAGATTGGCATCGATTCGGAGTATTACATGCGCGCCATGGTGACGACAAGCGTCAGCTTTTATGGCAAGGGCGGTGCCTCGGTTAAGAGTGTCACGCGACGCTATGAGGCCCCGTTGCTGCTGGGCTCCGATAGCACCTACACCTATAAATATCCGTTTATCCATACCAATCAGACGGTAAACGACAAGCCCGAGGGCGGAAAGAAGGGCGACGTCAATCCCAATCTGACGCTTGAAGCCTCTCCGACCGATGCCGACATGGCCGTGGATGGCTATAAGTTCCTTGGTTGGATTTCGACCGCCGAGGTCCAGAAGGATTCTGACGTCTGGAACTATATCTATGATGTTGCCGGTGACCCCTATGTGACAAGTGATCCGGAAAAAGCGACGCCGTACTTGGCGACCAACGCGTCCAAGGTTACCCAGTGGCAGGATGCCTATCCCGTGTACATAAAGTACGACGTTAGCTACACCACCAACCTGCACCGCAAGGGCTTTGACGGAACTAATGGGGTTAACGTACCCAACTGGGATATCAAGCCCACGCTGACCACGCAAGACGACGGGTCTGTGGTGGCTACGGTGAGCCCCGACATTACGACGACGGTGTATGCCGACGGTACTGGTGGCGCCTATCAGCTTAAGAAGCTCGAGATCGAGCTTTCCGACGGAACAGTAAAGAAACTTGAGCCGACGGGCGAGGGCGGCAATGCCTATTCCTATCCCGTGGAGCCCGGAAAGCCCTATACGTTTGTGGCCTACTACACGCCCATTGCGGTGGTGTATCATCTCAACGACTCCGACGTTGACGGCAAGCTTGCCCAAGAGGGCGATAAGCTCGGTGACCTTAAAGATGGCATGCCGCTGCCAACGTATAACATTGGAGACATCGATGCTGCAACGGGCGCATACAACGCCTTCGTAGGTTGGACGGATAATAAGCCAGAGCCTAGCAGCGGTTATGTCGTTTGGTCGGACGGCGTTTCCATGGTGACTAAAAACACGGTGGTCAACGCCCCCATGGAGCTGTACCCGGTCTACCGTGCCAGCGCGGTAATTGTCCAATCGAATATCGATGCTAATCTGGATGATCCCTATGCCGTGCGTTCTCTTTCGCGCACCGACTCTGGCGATCAAATTTCGCTGGAAGTAAGAGCTACAGCTGAGGTTGTCGACAAGGATGGCACCAAGTACGACTTTGTCGGCTGGTCGCGTGACTATGAATCCGATAGTAAATACACTCTGATGACCGAAGACGATAAGTATCCCCTCGAGGGTAGTGAACCCTTTAAGGGCGCGACGTATACCGCGGTGTACAAGGTCACGCCGTATAAGGTGCGCTATCACAGCGTCGACGGGGCGGTCATCTTTACGGCGACGGTCGACTCGGGCGACGAGCGCGCGCAGGACGGTAAGCCTGGCTTTGTCTACACGGTCGATGTTCCCAAAATGGACGAGAGCGGCAATCCTGTGATGGAGCAAAAATCCGTGGCGTACGACCCGGACGCCCACTCCAAGATCGTCGCGCTGCTCGATGAACAGGCTGCTGCCAATGGCGATAAGCGCGAGCTCTTCTTGGAGTGGCGATATGTGGGTGCCGATGGCACTGCAAAGTCTTGGGATGAGTTCAAGGGCGAGCCAGTCAAGGGTGACATGGACCTGTATCCTGTGACGTATCGCGTGGTTGCCAACGATACGTCTGATCCCGCGAGCCCCGTAACTATGACCGCGCAGCTTAAGTGGCTGCTCGATCCCGCCGCGGCCAACACCGTCGGTGACAGTGCCGACAATGCGCCGTTTAAGGTCTGCTTTGCCAAGCCGTTTATGGGGACGCAACTGACTGTTACGGTAACGCAGGCAAGCTACGGCCCTGGTGCAGAGGGCGTTTCTGCGGCGGAAAAGCCTGTGAACGGCAAGTTTGTCTCGCTCTACAGTCTGGGTTCGGGTGGCGGCTCGTTCGACCTGGTCAACCGCCTGGAGTCCAAGAAGACAGGCGAAGGCGAGCAAGGTCCCGGTAATGCCGTGTTCAAATTTACCCAGAATCATGCGCTGACGATCGTTAAAAAGACTACCGACGCCAGCGCAATGGGGCAAACGTTCCGCTTTAAGGTAACGCGAAAGGCGTCGGAGGGTTCTCCTGCCGAGACGCGCATGGTCGAGGTGAAAGTTAGCGAGCAGCGCGACGAAAACGGTGAGGTCTGGTATGTCGGCAGCGTGCAATTTGCTGCTCCGGCGGGCACCTATACCGTCGAGGAAGACACGGCTTGGGCATGGCGCTACGAGGGTGAACTGAGTACGCCGGGCAAGGCGCCCGGCAAATCTGCCGAGCTCATCATCTCGTCTGCCTCGAGTGCGGGCGACACCGTGGTGACGTGCGTCAACACGCGCGCGAATGACAAATGGGTCGATGGTGGCTCGCGTGCCAAGAATGTTTGGAAAAACGGCACGCTGAAGAAGGAGGACTAGGATGACTAAGCGCAAGCAAATCGTCGCCCTCCTTGTTGGCGTTCTCCTGTTGGCTGGCGCTGCCGGTACCTTTGCGCGGCTTTCGGTTACGGGCGTGCTGGTCAACGAGTTTGGTTTTGGTTCGGTGGCGCCCTCGGTAGATGAGAAGCTCGATGGCAATGTGAAGAGCAACGTCATGATTACAAACAACGGCTCGGCCCCGGCATACCTGCGTGTTGCGGTGGATATCTACTGGCAGGACCAGAATGGCGCGCGCCTGTGGGATGAACCAGTTGCCGGCACCGACTACGTCATTGCGTGGGGCAGTGTGTCCAAGGCATCTGCTTCTAACACCGCCTCGTCTTGGGTTGTCGCGTCCGACGGGTACTACTACTGGACGTCTCCCGTTGCTCCGATGGGCAAAACCGATGTGCTCATCAAGAGCGTGACTGAGCAGAAGGCAGATGGGAAGAACCTGGTCGTTGACATTTCGACCCAGGCAATTCAATCCACGCCCGGCGATGCAGCTGCAGAGGCATGGGGCTGTGCAGTCAAGGATGGCGTGCTGGTGCCGCCGCATGGAGGTGCGTAAGTATGGCCTCTCCGATTCGTAAAGACGTTGCGTGTTTCTTGCATTGCGTGATGGCGGCAATCGTCTGCCTTATCGCGCTCGCCGTTCCTGCACGTGCGTTTGCTGACATTCCCACGATTGCCTATGACGGAAATGCACGCCAGCTAACGGTATCGGGAGCGACGGACTCCTCGGGGGAGCCCGATCTGTTTCCAGCCTTTAAAGATCTAATGCCCGGCGATGTACGCGAGCAACAGATTGGGGTTCGTGCCACGGGTGTAAAGTCCCAGGTACGTGTGTTTGTGCGGGCTGTTGTCGATCACGAGACGGCACATCTGCTGTCGCCCATTACCCTAACGGCGTCGGCGGCCGATGCGTCTGCCGGTTGGCTCCAGACGGGAACGCCGGGCAGCGTGTTTGCCTATCCCACGCAGGTCGCAACGTTTACGAGCGATGGCAGCACGGTACTCAATTTGCAACTAAGTGTCCCGACGTCGGTGGGCAACGAGCTTGCCGACGCAAACAAGGCAATTCGCTGGGAAATCACCGCCGAAGACGATGGCGAGAAGATCCCCGTACAACCTGCTGGCAGCAAGAAGCCCGGCTTGCTTGGTCTGGCGGCAACGGGCGACAACACGCTCGCTTTGCTTTTGGTGTTGCTGGCGCTTGCCATCATCGCTTTTATAGCCGCGCTTCTTTTGTCCCGGAGGAACAAGCGCTAGGTCCATCTTCTAAACGCAACGCCCTCCCGGGCGGCGGGCACGAAGTTCCCTGCTCTACAGTCCTGCGCAAGACGAAGGCCACATTAAGTGGCCTTCTTTGCGTGCGGAACTCGCGATGAACTTCGTGCCCCGCCGTCCGGGAGGACGCCTCTTTATTGATGGGAGGCCTGATAGGTCGATGGTTCCGTGCCCGGATGCGTCCAAAGTGGGACGGGCTTTCCGGATGGGCAGGCTTTCGAAAAATACATCCCAGAAATGGCCTTTGAGCTGGGATAAGATTTCCGCGGCATCTCGGATTCTCAAAAATGAGACACGCCGTTGGCGAAAATGAGACACGTGATATCGGGCATCGGACGTATCATTTGTAAAAATGAGTCCACTCCACTCGAATAAAGCGAGGCCCCTCATGTACGTTCCACACCCCCGTATCCGTAGGCGTCGAAAATCCCGCTTGTTGGGACGGCGGCGCTTGCTGCGTTGATCGCCACGAGCGTCGCCTGCTTCACGGCCACGCCCCAGGTTGCCCAGGCGGCAGACGCGCCCGCAATCACCGATATGACCGAGCAGGATTATCAAGCCCTGGGTCTGGGCACGAGCGAGGACATTCCGGCCGATACCGTTGGCCCCTATTCCACTGATACCCCCACGACGTTTGCCACGCGCAGCGAGGTCTATATGGCAGCTAACGGTAGCCATGGCAATCGCTACACTCTGCGCGACAAGCTCGAGAACGTCGAGCGCGGTGACATTGGCGGCAGCAGCAAACTCACCGATGGCTATGGAAGTGTGTGGGGCGCCGCAAAGTTCTGGCAAAACGTCAACAACTTCGATACGAACAGCGATCTCTACAAGCATAGCGACTACGGTGGCGGCACCTGGTCGTACCTAAGCAACAATGAGTCCTCAACAGTACTCGCCAACGACAACAACGGTTTCTCGGGCATTCACGCTACGAGTGTTGAGTTCTGCAGCGACGCCAGTACGGGCAAAAAGAGCCGCGTTGCCGAGCTCCGTGCCTACGGCGACAGTTCCTCCACGACGATTGACGGCAAGTCATACGCCGGAAAGGTTGAGCTGGTCCTCTACTCGTTTAGCAACGGGCGTACGCGCACTCTCGACACACACCTGCCGGTGACGGTCAACACTAATATGATGTACGAAGGCCGTTTTAAGTACCTGGATGCCGGTTACCTGCAAGAGCACGACGCCGTCTTTGATGTCGAGGCGGGCGATGTCGATGGCGACGGCGTCGACGAGCTTTTTGTCTACGCGGGCTGCTATGTCGACGAGAACGGCGTGCGCAAGGCTGTAGTCGACATGTATGACTTGGAGGGCGGCAACTGGAAGCAAAGCGTCGTCAAGATCGATGCCGGTAACGCCGCGGACTACACCACGCACAACAAGGGCGGGAACGACTCCTGGACGCAGCTTCAGTCAGCTCCTGTCGTTTCGCTAGCGGCCGGCGACCTCGATCGCGATTTTTGCGATGACCTCGCCATCGTGGTCTCGGCACCCTACGGCAAGAAGAATATTGATAAGTCGACGCATTGCGAGCTGTTTTCGTGGGATGCATCCAAGGGTGCGCTCGTCCATGTCGATGCTCTGGGCGACGCGGGCGCAATCTCCCTCTCCGCGAACGGCAAGACCATGGTCGCTGCGAATGCGACGTTCGGCACGTTTGCCGCCTACGATGAAGAAGGAAAGAAGACGGGTGAAACCGTCACGGGCCTTATTCTTGCGGGCTATGACTGGCAACGCAGCGCTTTTGATTACGGCGCTTCTGACGGCAGCAAGGGGCTGTACGGCGCGCTGTACCGCTACGCGTATTTTGACTCGGAGTCTGGCGAGTTCAAGCTTTCCGATTGTAAGGAATACAGAGACGGGCTCCTCGCCTCCTATGGGCTGATGCATGTGCCCAACAGCGCATGGAAGGATAGCGCTCAGGATAAGCGCTATCCGTGCACCTTGGCGCCTGTTGCCCTTGCCACTGCCAACCTTGACGGCCTGTCCGAGCAGCTGGCGGTCGACGAGGTGCTCGTGGGCGGCGATGTGTTCCGCGACTTTGCCTGCAACACGGCACAGAGCGGGGCTCAGGGCTTGGGGTCCATGGTCGGAACCATGAGCATGAGCGGTCAGCAATACAACAGCAGCAACAAGCATGACCACAAGGGTATAGAGCAGGTGTGGATCAGCGACGTCAAGGCGGGCAGCGTCTCGGGTTCGGACCGCTATAACGAGAGCTTTATCGCCGTGGTGGGTAAGCACCGCGACGAGGACCTGCGCAAGAACGATGACTACTATTGGATGACCGCCTCGCATTTTTCGCTCGACGAGAACGGAAAGGTGCGCCGCGGCGAGGAGCAGGTGATTAGCGAGAGCAACCGTCGCGGCACTACCTACGGCACATTTATCTCGCTCGCGCTGCCCGATGTCGACAACGACAGCGTCAAGATCACGTACAAGGAACGCTACAAGGTCTATACCAACCCGCGCGTGCTTGCCGTGCTGCAGGATGCGCCCTATGTTGAGGATCTGGAGCAGGCATACGGCTATCTGGTGTTGGGCGGCACGTCATACGGAGAGGAAAAGGGCACGGGGACATCCCAGGGCTATACCATTGGCGCCGAGTTGGGCGTTGCCGTCGAGGTGCAGACCGGTCCGCCCCTGGTCGCGATGAATGCTTCAGTCGATTTTGCCGCCGAGGGATGCTATGACTACCGGAGCGAGCGCACGGTCAGCGCAAGCGTAAGCTATGAGTCGCATGCCGGCGAGGGTGACAAGGCCGTGCTCTACACGATTCCGATGGTCTATTACGAGTATGAGATCGAAAATGAGGAAACTGGTGGCAAGGGCGTGATGGCGGCGCCCGTGTCGCTCGGCGCGCAGACCTCGGTCGTTAATGTCGAGGCCTATGACCGCATTGCCAAACAGCACAATATGACGCCGCTCAGCTACTTTTTGACCAACCGGTCGGGAGAACCCGGAACCTATCAAACGACGCTCAACGGCGAGACTCCCGTTGGGGATTCCTTTGGCCTGGGCAAGCCTGGCGTAACGCGCGCCTACACGCACGATGGGTTTAACGGCGCCGCCGCGCAGTCGGGGGCGAGCATTGAGCAGACCATCGAAGTCGAGGAGGGCAAGGAGCAGGAGCTCGAGCTCGGCTTGACGCTGAACGGCAGCGTTGTCATGGGCGCGAAGCTCGCAAAGCACGAGTTGTTTGGCGGCCTGTGCTTTGGTGCCAACGCCGGCTTTACTACGGGTAACTCCTCGAGTGAATCGACCGAATACGGCGGCACCGTCGACAACCTGCCCGAGGCCGCGCAGGGCAAGTACGGTTTTGTGTGGCGTCTGGGCGTCAACGCGGTGGATGTCGACAAGTTCGAGGCAGACTCGGGCGACAAGCTCGGCACCAAGGACACCGACCAGTTCTGGATCGTGGGCTATGACGTTGAGGACGTCGAGATGCCCGACGCGCCGGCCGTGGCGGGCTTTACGGCAAACGCCGTCGATTCGACCAGCGTTACGTTTAGCTGGGACGATGTACTCGCAAACAAGAGTGGCTTTAGCTACGGCGTGGGCATGCTGCAGAGCAATGCGGCGGATGCGGTCGTCAATAGCTGGAAGATTGCCGACAACACGCAGACCTCGCTCAAGTGGGATGGGCTGCAGCCCAATACGGAGTATCGATTCGCCATCGCCGCCGTTAAGAATGGATCCACGACCGAAACAGGTATTCGCTCGGCAATCATCACGGTCAAGACCATGCCCGATGGCATGACGATGACCGTGAGCGGACCTGCGGCGGATGCTGCGGAGGAGTCGGATCTTGGATACGACTCTTCGGTTGAGCGCACGGCGGGAAGCCACCTGACGCTCTCGGCGATTGGCCATGTGAAGCAACTCGGTGCCGACGATAGCGAAACAGGGCTGGCACCGACCTATATGTGGTACCGCAAGGGCCGCGGCGAGACAGAGTTTAAGCTCGTGGGTGCCGATGGCAACCTCGCGGCTGGAACGGCCTCAAAGCTCGAGATTGACCTGACCGCAGACGATGGCGGTGCGCAGTATTACTGCCACGTGGGATACAACGACGTGGGCCTCGACACCGGCACGACGCTCGTGAATATCGAGGCCGAGGAGACGGCGCCCGCAACGGTGAACGCCACCCCGATCCGCACGCGCCGCCTGTTCTCACAGGCAAGTGCGGGCGCCAAGAAGTTCCTGGACCATACGCTGGTAAACACCGCCGGCCCAACCGATTCCGAAGGCTCAAAGGACCCCGAGACTCCTGAGACCCCGACGAACCCGGACAAGCCCAAGTCCGACAACGGAGCTAAGACCGACACCAAGGTCAAGACTACGACCACAGCGAAGAACCTCGCAAACACCGGCGACCAAACATTCGCCCTAGTCGCCACCGCAGCAGCAGCGGGAGCAACGCTCGTAGTGATAGCCCTCATCATGCTGATCAAGCGCCGCAAGAACCACTAGCCATCAGCAGGGGGCAACGGCAAACCAAAAACCCGGGTAGCCAACCACCAGGCTACCCGGGTTTTCTATCGAGCAAAGACTCGGCAACCGGAAACCGCATCCCAGAATCAGCCCCCAAAGTGGGACGCACTTTCCCAACAGACCCTCAACCGGAAACTACATCCCATTCCAACGTCAGATTCCGGGACGCGCTTTCCGCAAACAAAGAAGGCCACACAACGTGGCCTTCAACTCATCTATATCTATATATGTTGCAGATACTCCCAAGACAAGCCACGTCCCAACAACAAGGCGTCTGCCCGGCGGCGCGGAATGTAAGGTTCATCGCGAGTTCCGCACGAGCCGGAGAGCACTTAATGTGCTCTCCGTGCGAGCAGGACTGCCCGAGCAGGGAACCTAACATTCCGCGCCGCCGGGCAGACGAACCAGGTCGAAGGACCCGCTACTTGATCTTGGTCGTACCCGGCGCCAGGTTGGGGTCAGTCTCGTTGGCCTCGGTCTGGAAGTGCTCGGTATACACGTTCTTGCCGTCGCGGAACATCTCGTAATACTGCATCTTGGCGTAATCCTCGCGCGCCTTGGTGGCGGCTGCGGCAGCGGCGTCGTCACCGGTGACGTTGGAGGAAAGCGCCCAACGCAGGCTGGCGTCCTCGTAGCCCACGGAGTTGATAGCGGGCAGCGACTTACGCAGCGTCATGTGCGCTTTCTGGTAGTCGGTCAGCGGGGCGCCGATCAGCTGCATCAGCTGGCTGGACAGATAGTTGGTGGACAGGTCGTCGACCTCGCTCGTCTGGTCGCAGCCGGCAACGTCGTAGTTGGCCCAGATGATGTAGTCGGTCTGCCACAAGCGCTCCTGGTGGGTGGCGTCGTCCTCGCCGG
>CAJMLB010000033.1:0-17467 GCA_905214145.1 uncultured bacterium
AAACTAGCCTCTCTTCATGAGCCCCGCAGTCCGCTCCGACTGCGGGGCTTTTGCTATTCACCTAGTCATTGGAGACGTTCTTAAATGACTAGTAGTAGGCCCACATGGCTTCGATTTCGTTGAGGACTTCTACGACGCCCCAGCGGCGAGCGCTGCGGCTTTGCGAGTTGGGGTCGTAGACTCCCACTTGATCGGCATCGTCGATGCCCCAGAGCACGATATAGTGTCCAACGCTGGTAAAGGTGCCGGGACGAACCGATGCGATGACGGGCGCTCCCGAACGCAGCGCCTGAGTCATCGAGTCGCGATCGTTATGAAGCTCCGTTCCGTTAAGTCCCAACTGCCACGCACCGCTCGTCATAAACGACCATTCGGTTGCACCGGTGGGGGCGTAATTGCCTGCCTCGGAAAGCGCGCACATATCGACGGGAGTCATATCGGTGCGTCCCGTCTTAAAGATATAGACCATGGTGAGGCACGTAGGCCCGCAAGCATTTTGGCGGATGGTACCGCCAGCGTAAGGCAGCTCCGACCATGCAGGGTCGATCTGATAGATATGGGGCATCGTGCCGGCTTGCCATTGCGAGCGCGGGGTCGAAAAGGCGAAAGAATAACCGGGCGCGACGGGGGCCTTGAGCAGCTTGTCCTCGGCGGTGGGCTCGAGACCGGCCGAGCCGTGGGACATACAGGAGCTCATAAGCACAAAGACCAGACAGATGAGGATAGAGCACAGTGCGAGGCAAAGCCGACGAGCCGGCAGGGCGGGGGCATTCACGTACGATGTCGAGCGGTAGGGCTTGCCGTCGCGTCCGCCTTGGGGATGCGAAAAGAAGCGGTTGATATGGCTGCCGGGCTGACGTGCGCCGTTGCGGCGCAGTTGCGGAACCTCGGCTTGGCGCTGTCGAGTGCGCGCGCCCAAGCGGCTATCTTGCTGTGCGCTTGTGCCCGTGCTCGGACGGCCACTCTGCCGTGTTCTGTTTGTCTGCTGCCGAGACGAAGGCTTGGGTTGCTCTTGAGGGCGTTGCGGATTGCTGCTCGTGGCACTTCTGGGCGTCGGCGTGGTGCGGCCAGCAAGGCGAACGCTTTGTCGCCGTTGATCACCGTCGTTGTATCCGTATGCCATTCGTACCGCCTTGTCTCATGTATAACCTGTCTATCCTACAAAAAAGATGTGCAACAAATGGGTCCGCGCGTCAAAAGCTCGGTAAACGGTACGAAAGGCGCAAAACACACGGCCTCAAAAACATCTCTATATGCGTCCGATGAGCGTACGCCCGTCGGACGGGCGACAACAATGAGCGGCAAACCGTGCCGTTCGTCCCAAAAACGGCGCCGCTCGTTTTGCAGTTCTGCCTTCGGTCGAGCCACAAGCGGCGCTGCTGTGCCAAGGCCGTATTGTAAAGCCACGAAATAAAAGCGCGCGGCAAAACAGACCGCGCAAGGGGTGACGCCAAAGAGGCGTCAATAAGGAAAGGAGGGGAACAATGGCGGACAAGAACGCAGAAGTTGCAGTCGAAGGTAACGGCGGCATGAAGAAAACGCTTTCGCTCTGGAACTTCTTCACCATCGGTTTCGGTGCCATCATCGGAACTGGCTGGGTTCTGCAGGTCGGTGACTGGATGGTCGTGGGCGGCGGTCCCGTTCCCGCTATGATCGCATTCCTCTTGGGTGCAATCTTTCTCGTGCCCGTCGGAGCTGTTTTCGGTGAGCTCACGGCTGCTATCCCCATCTCGGGCGGCATCGTCGAGTATGTCGATCGTAGCTTTGGCCGTACGCTGAGCTATATCACCGGTTGGCTCCTGGCCCTGGGCAACGGCATCCTGTGCCCGTGGGAGGCAATCGCTATCTCGACCCTCGTGTCCGAGATGTTCGGCAGCCTGCCCGGTCTTGAGTGGCTGCGTGCCGTCAAGCTCTACACCATCTTGGGCGCCGACGTTTACTTGTTCCCGACGCTAATCGCGCTCGGCTTTGCAGTCTACGTCATCTTCCTCAACTTCCGCGGTGCCAGCTCGGCCGCCAAGCTCCAGGCCTTCCTGACCAAGGCCCTGCTCTGCGGCATGCTGCTCGCCATGGGCGTCTCGCTGTTCACCGGTTCGCCGGAACACGCCATGCCCGTGTTCTCCCAGGTCACCGGCGCTGGTGGCGGCAAGCCCGCTACCGAGGGCACCAGCCTGTTCGCCGGCATCGTGTCGGTCCTGGTTCTGACCCCGTTCTTCTACGCCGGTTTCGACACCATTCCTCAGCAGGCTGAGGAAGCGGCCGAGGGCCTCAACTGGAACAAGTTCGGCAAGATCATCTCCCTAGCCCTGCTGGCCGCAGGCGGCTTCTACATGGTCTGCATCTACTCGTTCGGCACCATCCTCGACTGGCATGAGTTTGTTAAGAGCCCGGTTCCCGCGCTTGCCTGCCTCAAGGGCATCAACATGCTCCTGTACCTGGCCATGCTCGTCATCGCCACGCTTGGACCCATGGGCCCGATGAACTCCTTCTACGGCGCCACGAGCCGCATCATGCTCGCCATGGGCCGAAAGGGCCAGCTGCCCGAGAAGTTCGCCGAGGTCGATCCCAAGTCCGGCGCTCCCAAGCTCGCCTGCGTCGTTCTGGGCGTCATCACCGTCGTCGGTCCGTTCCTGGGCAAGAACATGCTCATCCCTCTGACCAACGTGTCGGCTCTCGCCTTCATCTTCTCCTGCGGCATGGTCGCCCTCGCTTGCCTGCGTATGCGCTTCACCGAGCCCGACCTGCCTCGTCCCTACGAGGTGCCCGGCGGCAAGTTTGGCATCTGCCTCGCTGTCGCTGCCTGCGCCATCATCATCGGCCTGCTCGTGATTCCGTTCTCTCCCGCCTCCCTCAACATGGTGGAGTGGAGCATCGTGATCGGCTGGTTGGCTATTGGCCTGGCTCTTATGGCCTTCACCAATTCCCGCAGAAAGTAACGCCGAGCCGGGGCGGATCGGGTGCGCGGGACCCTCTCTTCCGCGCACCGAACCCGGCACCACTTGGGTAGCTTTGTGAGGCCTTAACCCAATACGGCCTCGCCCACTATATGGATCCATAAGGAGGAACCATGTCCACTAAGTATGCAATCGTTGGCGGCAAGCTCATCGACGGTACCGGCGCCGAGCCGGTCGAGAACTCCCTCGTTCTCGTCGACGACAACGGCAAGATCGAGTACGCCGGTGCCATGCAGGACCTTCCCGAGGGCGTTGAGGTTATCGACGCCGCCGGCAAGACCGTCCTTCCCGGCCTGATCGACACCCACCTGCACTTCTCGGGCAACCTGACCGACGATGATACCGATTGGGTCATGCAGCCGCTCCTCGAGAAGCAGGCCGTCGCCGTCAAGCAGGCCTACGACTGCCTCACCCACGGTCTCACCACCGTCTGCGAGATCGGCCGCTTTGGTATCCAGATCCGTGACTGCATCGACAAGGGCGTCTTTAAGGGCCCGCGCGTTCTGGCCACCGGCCTGGGCTTCTGCCGCGTTGCCGGTCACGGTGACTCCCACCACTGCACCCAGGAGCTCAACAAGGAATCCCATCCCTGGGGCGACCAGGTCGATGGCCCTTGGGATCTGCGCAAGGCCGTCCGTCGTCGCCTGCGCGAAAACCCCGATGCCATCAAGATCTGGGCTACCGGTGGCGGCATCTGGCGCTGGGACTCCGGTCGCGATCAGCACTATTGCTCCGAGGAGATCCAGGCCGTGGTCGAAGAGGCCAAGATGGTCGGTATCCCCGTGTGGAGCCACTGCTACAACAACCACGCCGCTGCCTACGATTCCGTCCGCTTTGGCTGCGAGCAGCTGATTCACGGTTTCGATATCGATGAGCGCACCATGGACCTCATGGCCGAGCAGGGCACCTTCTTCACCCCGACGATCGCCTTCCTGCCCACCTGGTACGCCACCTATCCGCCCGTCTACGTCCCCGAGCTGCACGACAAGTACGAGGGCACCCTGGTCGAGAAGGAGCTGCAGCGCAACTACGACTGCCTGCGCGAGGCCAAGAAGCGTGGCGTCGTCATGACGATCGGCTCCGACTCCTTCTCCTTCGTTACCCCGTACGGCACCTGCTCCATCGAGGAGATGTACGAGTTCGTCGACAAGATCGGCTTCACCCCGGTCGAGACCATCACCTGCGCCACCCTCAACGGCGCCAAGATGTGCCACATCGAGGACGAGACCGGTTCCATCGAGGCCGGCAAGTGCGCCGACCTGCTGGTCGTCAACGGTGACGTCGCCGCCGACATCCATGTGCTCAACACCGACAACATGGACGTCATCATGAAGGACGGTTGGATCGTCGAGGCTGGCACCTTTGGCGAGGCCAACAAATACAGCGCCTAAGATACCGTTTGTCGATGACTGGATGTAAAACACAGTTTTTGATTGCATAATGCAATGGAGAGGGTCGCTTGCGGCCCTCTTTATTGCTATGGGGTGCGTCAGTAAGAAGGAGATGACGGTGGATCTCAATAGGCTGATTCTGGGCAAGAGCTACAACTCTACCAAGGTCTTTCGTACCGCTCAGCATGTGGTCCAGGCCATCTTGCTCGGTATTGTCGTTCCGCTGCTTATCCTGCTGCTCATCTGGGATCTAACCGATAATCCCAATCCCGTTCCGGCCGTTGTCGTCATTGCCGGCTTGGTCATGCTGTGCTTCTTCTTCTCGTACGTCTTTGTCGTTCCCGATGACCTCACATCGAGCGCAACCGACCGCACGCTCGCCATCGCTTCAAAAATATTCGCCTACACGTCGCGCGGCCTTACGCCCGAAGCTGCCCTGGGCGCCTCTAAGATCATCCTGTCCGAAACTATCGCCTCTGCCATCTGCTTTACCGACGGCAAGCAGGTGTTGGCAAGCTGGGGCGAGGACTCGGCAAAGTGCCCCGCGGGCACCCCGGTGGTGCTGCGGACTACGCTCAACGTGATCAACAGCGGTGAGCAAAGCGTGTTCTCGCGCGATGCCTCGACCGAGACGGGCGGCTATTTTCCCCGTCTGCGCGCCGGCATTGTCGCGCCGCTTACCGTGCGCGGGCATTGCGTGGGTACGCTCGAGCTGTACTATCCCCGCCTGAGCAGCATCGATATGCGCCAGACGGCCCTTGCCTCGGGTTTTGCCGATCTCATTTCCACGCAGCTCGCCAGCTTTGAGCTCGAGCGCCAGGACGAGCTCACAGCCCGTGTTGAGCTTCGCGCCCTGCAGTCGCAGGTCGACCCGCATTTTCTATTCAATACCATTAGCACGATCGTGTCGCTCGTTCGAACCGAGCCCGACAAGGCGCGATCATTGCTGATCGACTTTTCCAACTACTATCGTCAGACGCTTTCTGACTCCGATACGCTCACCACGCTCGAGCACGAGGTGGAACAGGGCACTCGTTATATCAATCTTATGCAGGCCCGGTATGGCGACGGCCGTCTGCGCGTTTCGGTCGACATCGACTTTGAGGTGCGCGACACCCTGGTATCGCCGTTTATCTTGCAGCCGCTGCTCGAAAACTGCATTAAGCATGCGCAGCGCGAGACCGAGCCGCTTTCTATTCGTGTTAGGGCTTTTGAGACCGATGACGGCTTGGAGATCATCGTCGAAGATGACGGCATCGGTATGAGCGAAGAAGTCTGCGCGCATCTGTTTGAACAGCATCGCCGAGAGGAGCCCGAGAGCATTACCGCCGACGGTTCCGTCAAGCGAGGTTGCGGTCTGGCGCTCTTCAACGTGCTTCAGCGCATCCATTTCTTTTACGGAGAAGATTCTGGCATGCGCGTGAAGTCCCAGGAGGGCGTGGGGACGCAGGTCATCGTAGAGTTGAACGGCGAGCCGCATGAGCCGGCGCCGCTAACGGTGTAGCACGCGGTTGGATTGAGAGAAAAAGAGGGGAAGCGCATATGTCCGAAGGCTGGAACATCCTGGTGGTTGATGACGAGCCTCCCATTAGGGCTGAGCTACGCTATCTGTTGGAAAAGGATATGCGTGTGGGTCAGATTGCCGAGGCGGGCAATGTCACCGAAGCTGTGGAGTCGATTTTGTCGAACAAGCCCGACGTGCTGTTTTTAGACATTACCATGCCCGGTCGCTCGGGAATTGAGCTTGCCGAGACGCTGCAGAACCTAAAGACGCCGCCGGTCGTGGTGTTTGTGACGGCATTTGCCGAGTATGCGGCTGATGCTTATAACCTCGATGCCGTCGATTACATCGTCAAACCGGTCGAGGATGCCCGCTTGTCAAAGGCACTCGATAAGATCGAGACTGACCTGGGCGCTCGCCGTGTCGTCCATGCTCCGCGCCAGCCTTTGCGCCTGACGGTGGATCGTGGGGGCAAAAGGGTGTTCATTCCCGTGGCGGATGTCTGCTACTTTGAGGCGCGTGCCGATTTTTGCAACGCCGTCTGCGCCGAGGGAACATACCTGATCAATGAGTCGATTTCCTCGCTCGAGCGGCGCCTGGCCTCCGAGGGCTTTATTCGTGTCCACCGCAGTTATCTGGTCAATTTGGAAGACGTGCATAATGTCGAGATCGGTTCCACAGGTCTTATGGAGCTCAGGCTCGATCGCGTAACCTCGACGGTGCCTGTGTCCCGTCGTCGCGCTGCCGAGGTCAAGGCGCATTTGGGGCTTGCGTAGACAGTCTGCATGCCATCGTTTGCCGCCGCAGGTTTGGCATGACCGTGCGGTGGGCATAATGGGTGACATCGAATGAAATCGAAAGGATCATCATGCCCGCGCTCATTACGCATCATCTGTTTGGCGAGGAAAGCATCGACCGTCTTCCGCAGGGCGTTATTACGTCCGACGAGGAGCGCATCGCCTTTATCCTGGGAAACCAAGGTCCCGACCCGTTTTTCTTCCACATGCTCACGCCGCGCATTTCCGACTGTATGTCGCTTGCTCAGGTCATGCACCGCTCGCGCATGTCGCGCCAGTTCTCGTGCCTGCGCGACGGCGTGTCGCACCTGCAGCCGCGCGATGCCAATCTGGGTCGCGCCTTTGCGCTGGGCTTGCTGTCTCACTATGTACTCGACCGTAATGCCCACCCCTTTGTCTACGAGCAGCAGTTTGGCATTGTAGATTCCGATCCCGAGCTCGAGGCTTCGGGCAGCCAAGTTCACGCCGTGCTCGAAAGCGATCTGGACGTGCTGATGCTACAGCTCAAGCGCGACGGTGCCACGGTCGAGGATTATCCGCCGGCGGGCGAGATCGTCACCACCGACCGCATCAACCGTGTGGCCGGCGTGCTGATGAGCTACATCGCCGGGCGCGTGTACGGTATCGACATCCCGGCGGGGGAGTACGCCGGCGCCGTCTCGGACATGCAGATGCTCTATCGCACCATTGAGCCGGCCGGCTCGGTAAAGACGCGCGCGATTGCCCTGCTCGAGGGCTTGGTGCATGACTACTCGCTGCTCGACGGCCTTGCTCATCGCGTGACGACGGAGCTGCCCGAGCGCACCGGTAACCTGGGCCACCTGACATGGAAGAACCCCTTTACCGATGAGGTCTCGACCGAGAGCTTCCCCGAGGTCTTTGAGCGCGCGCTGACCGATTACGAGCTCACCGTCGCCCGCTTTATCGAGACCGGTGACATGGATGCCGTGACCGGCCATATCAACTATAGCGGCCGCGTACTCGACGCCGACGAGGAGTTCGACCGCGAGGAGTAGGACCCGTGCGTGCCCCTTTGCCGAATCCTTACCAGCGCTTCTGTGCAATTGGGGTACGATGAACTAACTGCATATCGGGCGAATACGAAGGGGCCCTGTCCATGAAATACACCAAGCTCGAGCGTAACTGGGTTATGTACGATGTGGGCAATTCGGCCCTCGTGTTGCTCAATACCTCGGTGGTGCCCATCTACTTTAACGCCATCAATACTGGTGCTTCCTCGGCAGACCTGGTGGTCGCTTGGGGCAACGCTCAGACGATCGCCTCGCTGGTCATTGCCATGCTCATGCCCATTCTGGGCGCGCTTGCCGATTACGCCGGCAACAAGATTAAGTTCTTCTTGGGCTTCTTCCTCACGGGCCTGGTTCTTTGCCTGGCGCAGGCTATCCCAATGTCCGCCATGGCATTTTTGACCGTGTACGTGCTGTGCACCATCGGCCTTAACTCTTCTATGACGTTCTACGACGCCATGCTGCCCGACATTACCACCGACGAGCGCATGGACGCCGTGTCCAGCTCGGGCTATGCCTGGGGCTACATCGGTTCCACCGTGCCGTTCATCATCTGCCTGGCGCTCATCATGGGCGGCCCCGCTCTTGGCGTCCCCACCATGCTGGCAACGCGTCTGTCGTTTATCATCACTGGTGCCTGGTGGCTCATCTTTACTCTGCCGCTCATTCGCACCTATAAGCAAAAGTACGGTCGCGAGCGCGGTCCCGAGGACACCATCGGCCACGTCGTGGGCGGTGTGTTCTCCGAGGTCGGACACACCATGCGCGAGATTGCCCACAACAAGACCGTGCTAGTCTACATGATCGCGTTCTTCTTCTACATCGACGGCGTGCACACGGTCATTTCCATGGCCACCAGCTACGGCTCGGCTTTGGGTATCGATTCGACGCAGCTGGTGCTGGCGCTGCTCGTTACTCAGTTCGTGGCCTTTCCGTCCGCCATCATCTACGGCAAGCTCGCCGGACGCGTGGGCACGCTCAACATGATCCTGGTGGCCGTCGCCGCCTACATGGGCATTGTGCTGTTCGCCGCGTTCTTCCTAAAGACCGCCTTCGAATTCTGGGTGCTTGCCATTATGGTCGGCCTGTTCCAGGGCGGCGTGCAGGCGCTCAGCCGTAGCTACTTTGGCCGCATTATCCCCAAGGAAAAGTCCAACGAGTACTACGGCTTCTTTGACATCTTTGGTCGTTATGCAAGCGTCATGGGCACCTTCCTAGTGTCGGTCGTCACCTCGCTGACCGGCAACCCGTCGCTGGGTGTCCTTTCCATTGGCGTGCTGCTGATCGTTGGCTTTATGCTGCTGGTTCGCCTGTCCCGCATGACTCGGGCGGCAGAGCATGCCGCATAGGAGCGAGCGGCTATTGTGCCTGTCCACGGTACTCTTTTGGGGTTATCCGCAATAAACATTGCGACTTGCGAGCAATGATTTGCCCAAGTGGGTATGATGGAATCGGCTAGGTCGCGGGGCGTCGCCTGTGTTTGGCGGCGCCCCGTTTTTGTGTTGCAGGGAGGGAAGGCATGAACGCCACGGTTGTGATTCCAACATACTGGGCGGGCGATGATGCCCGTGCAAACGCTCCCGGCGTCTATGACCACTCGACGAAGCTCAACGCCACCAATCCCGAACTCGACCGCTGTCTTGCTTCGCTCGAGCAGGTGCGCGACATTCCGAGGATTATCCTTTTGGTGGTCTGTCCCATTTCGGCCACGGCTGATGTGTCGAAGCGCGTCCACGAAATCGTCGACGCGCACCCTACGCTCAAGGTCACCGTGGTTACCAACACCCAGGCATCGCGCATCGCCGACCGTGTGGCACAGATTGCTCCCAAGGGCTCGGGCGAGTGCGTGAGCCTGCGCGGATACGGCGCCATTCGCAATATGGGGCTTGCCTGCGCTGCGGTGCTCGGCCACGATGCCGTTGTCTTTTTGGATGACGACGAGACCGTTATCGATGCCGACTTTATGAAGCGCGCGACCTATGCACTGGGTCAGCAGACGCGTCAGGGCCTGCCGATTTTGGTTAAGAGCGGTTACTTTTACGATCGAGACGGATCGCCGTTGGCGCCCACAGACAAGGTGGGCATTTGCCATCGTTGGTGGACCAAACGCATCGAGTTTAATCGCTGGATGAAAAAGGCGCTTTCGGGTACCCGTATCTCGCGTTCAAACTACGTGTGCGGCGGCCTTGTGGCGCTTCATGCCCGCGCCTTTACCCGTGTGGCGTTTGACCCGTTTATCACCCGAGGCGAGGACCTGGATTACCTCTTTAACATGCGTATGTTTGGCTACGACGTGTGGTTTGACAACGAGTGGGTCGTTCGTCACCTGCCGCCCGAGTCCGAGAAGCGCTCGCCGCGCTTTATGCAGGATGTGTACCGTTGGTACTACGAGCGTGCCAAGCTGACATTTGCTGCGCACCAGCAGGAGCTCGTTCCCGTCACGGCCGCGTCGCTCATGCCCTATCCGGGCCCGTGGATTTCGCGCGAGCTCGACGACCGCGTGCGCAAGACCGCCATGGTCCGCAGTATGTTTACCCGCGAGCACGAGGGGTATCTACGCATTTGGCGGCACGGTATTGACGAGGCCAAGACCTACGCGCGCCAAAACGCCGCAAGCTACCTGCGCTTTCAGAGCTTCTGGCCCAAGATCATGGACGGGCTCTGGCGCGACGCACAACTGACCAGCATCCTGGAGGGGACTGAATGATCGACCGCCGCGCCCAGCGCGATAACTCAATATCAATCTTTCGCGTGATCGCCGTTGTCTGCGCCATTTGCGTGCTGGTGTACTTTATTTTTGCCCTGGCGACCGGGATTGAGCCGATCGCGACCGTGGTCGCCTGCGCACTGCTGTGCATCTTTCTGTGCATTTTTATCTATTTGACGCTCAATCCCGATTCGGTGCGTTCGCAGTACACCGAAGAGACACTCTCGGTGGCCTCTGCCATGCTCGAGGACATCAAAGGCGGCCTGACGCATGAGTCGGCGCGTCTGGTGTGCCAGCGCATTTTGCCCGAGACGCGTGCCATGACGGTTGCCATCACCGACGAGGGCAACGTGCTGGCCTGCGCGGGCGAGTTCGAGGAAAAGCTGCTGCCCGATTCGCCCATCCACACACTTGCCACGCGCTACGTCATCGAGCACGGTATCGTTCAGTCGTTCAACCGCGTGGTGGACGTGGTGGGCTCGGATGGTTCGCACAACCATGTTCCCGCCGGTATCATCGCGCCCATCAAGGTGGGTGACCGCACCGTCGGTACGCTCAAGTTCTACTACAAGACCCCGCGCGCCGTTGACCGTACCCAGTATGCGCTCGCCTCGGGTTTTGCCGAGATCCTGTCCACGCAGCTCGCCATTCACGAGCTCGAGGTGCAAAAGGAGCTCACGGCCCGTGCCGAGGTGCGTGCCCTGCAGGCGCAGATCAACCCGCACTTCCTGTTCAACACGCTCAACACCATCGCATCGTTTACGCGTACCGACCCGCTGCGCGCCCGCGAGCTGCTGCGCGAGTTCTCCTCGTTCTATCGCGCCACGCTCGACAATTCGGGCTCGCTCATTCCCGTGTCGCGCGAGGTCGCACAGACCAAGCGCTACCTGACGTTTGAGAAGGCACGCTTTGGCGAGGATCGTGTGCTGGCGACCTTCGATGTGTCCGAGGACGTCGAGGACACACTGGTGCCGGCATTTGTAATCCAGCCGATCGTCGAGAATGCCGTGCGCCACGGTATGGGTGATGGCGATGCGCTGAGGATCGACGTGACGGTCCACACGGATGGCGACGATGCTATTTTGATTGCGGTCGCCGATAACGGCGTGGGCATGGATGAAGGCACCGCTGCCAGACTGTTTGACGAGCGCTCTGCCCGTCCCGACGCCAACTCCCCACAGGGCGGCGGCGCCGGTGTGGCCATGCACAATATTTCGGAGCGCATCCATCGCTTTTTTGGACCGCACTCCTATACGCGCGTCGAATCGGCGCCGGGCAAGGGTACTAAAGTGCTCCTACATCTCGATTTGTCGGAGAGCATCTTCGACATTCAAGAGTAGAATAATTGGTTGCGGGTTTAACGCCAGTTGGCGGATGCCCGACGTAGTTTGTTGACGAAAGGTTTTATCCCTATGCTGCGTGCGATGATTGTGGATGATGAGGCCCCGGCCCGTTCGGAACTTCGCTTCTTGCTCGAGCAGACGGGCAAGATCGGCACGATCACAGAAGCGTCGAGCGTTCGCTCCGCCATCGAGATGCTCATGGAGAGTCGCGTCGATGTCGTGTTCCTCGACATTTCGATGCCTGGTGCCTCGGGTCTGCAACTTGCCGAGGCGCTGCATAAGCTCAAGAATCCGCCGGCGATCGTATTTGTAACCGCGTACAGCGATCATGCGGTCGAGGCGTTTGATGTGGATGCCGTCGACTATCTGATGAAGCCGGTCGAGGAAGCTCGCCTGGATCGAGCGATCGATAAGGTTATGCAACGCGCCAAGCCTGTCACGGATAGCAAGGTGACCATCGAGCGCATCCCGGTGGAAAAGGGCGGCCGCAAGGTCCTCATCCCCGTGGATGACATTCGCTTTATCATGGCCAAGGACGATTACTCCTGTATTTATACGGTCGATGACCGCTTTTTGTCGACGACCTCGCTGGCACAGTTTGAGGCCAAGCTCTGCGACTTTGGCTTCTTTCGCGTTCACCGCCGCTATATCGTCAACTTGGCGTGTGTCACCGACGTCGAGACGGTTCCCTCGGGCGCTATCCAGTTGGGCATTACGGGCGTCGACGAACGCGTGCCGGTTTCGCGCCGCCGCGTCGTACCGCTCAAGAAGGCCCTGAGCCTCTAGTACGCTGGCCCCGCAGCCCTGTAGACCAAAATCGTCTGCGGAGCCGTGGGGCTTTTTGTATGAATACACCAAATCGTTTTGCGGAAGGGACCCCATGAACAGTGCAAGCGCTAAGCGTATCGACATTATCTCGGACACCCACGGCTATCTTTCGCCTGCGCTCCTGGACGAGCTTAAGGGCGCGGATTTGATTATCCATGCCGGTGACCTTACGTCGGAGATGGACTACGAACACCTGCGCACCATCGCCCCCGTGCGAGCGGTGCTGGGCAATAACGACTACTACCGCGACTACGGCCCCGATGTGGACCGCTTGGCACTCTTTACCTACGAAGGCCTCAAGTTTGCCGTAGCCCACTACCGTGAAGACCTCCCGGTGGGATCTGTAGACGTAGCCATCAACGGCCACACCCACGTAACCAAAGAAGCCCAAGTGGGTCGCTGCCTGGTCCTCAACCCAGGCAGCGCCAGCTATCCAAGAGGCACCCGAGGCCCCACCATGGCCAGAATGCTTGTCAAGGACGGCAAGATTCTGAGCATCAAATTTATTGACCTAGAGTAAGTGCAACAAAAACGGGGGATGCAGATCGCATCTCCCGTTTTTCTTTGAGCCAAAGGCCGAAGTTCAACAACAATCTTAGACAACCCCGCCGAGGAGAACGGGGACCTCGAGCCGCGGAAGCGGCGAGGAACAAAGTCTTTGAAGCAAGTGACGGCAGGGAGGGTCTCCGGGGCCGGCTGGCGCGGGTTGAGTTTGTCGCGAGTTCCGCACGCAAAGGAAAGCACTTAATGTGCTTTCCGTCTTGCGCAGGACTGTAGAGCAGCAAACTTAACCCCCGCCCCCAGCCCCGGAGACCCTCCCGGAGGGACCGAAAAACTTTTTCAAAAAAGTTGTTGCGCGCCGGACAGACTTCTGTGTATACTAATCCCCGCAGCGCACGCGAGCGGAAACAAACGCGAACGACTGCCTGGGGAGTTAGCTCAGTTTGGTTAGAGCGCCGGCCTGTCACGTCGGAGGTCGCGGGTTCGAGCCCCGTACTTCCCGCCAACGCAATTAAAGCCATGTCTTCGGACGTGGCTTTTTGCGTTTAATAGGCCCTCGATCTTATATGCCTCTTTATCCAAATCACCGCATTCGCAACGAGCGAGCCGGCCTCTACTGATATATGTGTTCAAACAGGGGGTTTGTTGCGCAACATCTGTTCAATGAAGCAGGGGGTTCGGTTATACTAAATTGCACTTTAGGCCGTACCTGATTCAGCTAGTCTTCAAGTGCGGCATTCAGTGAACACCCATTTTATAATTTGGTTGTTCAGGCGGTCATTTGGCATCTCGACACAAGCTCGGCCCCGGAGCTCGTTCGAGCTGTTCGTATTCCTTGAAAGGGGAAACATGGACATATCGAGGAAGACCGATTATGCCCTTCGCATGCTTGCGATGCTTGCCGAGGAGCCGGAGCGGTTGCTTTCTGTTCGCACTGCTGCCGAAGAGGTCAATGTTCCGTATTCGTTTGCCCGTTCGATTCAGCACGGCTTGGTTCAGGCCGGCATTGTGGAGAGCCTGCGTGGTGTTCATGGCGGCATGCGCCTTAAGGTGAGCCCCGACGATGTTACGATCCGTCAGGTTGTAGAGGCCGTTCAGGGCCCCATGGTTATGAACGACTGCACCGCCCCCGATGGCGACTGTGCGCGTATGGGCACGTGCTGCTATCATCCCCTGTGGGCCGGAGCCCAGGCACTGATGCGCGACTATCTCGATTCCGTTTCGCTCGGCGATATCGTCGCCCATCGCCAGTTCCCGGCCGTCGATCCCAAGTTCGCCGATCGCGATGCGTTTCCCGAGTACGCCGCCTGCGCGTATGCTTGCCGGGAGGAATAGCGCCGCATAAGGAGCATAGCCATGATTCAGGACCCCTTTCGTTCGATGATTCGTTCGGAAGGGGTCCTGCGTTATCGCGACCTTCCGTGGCGCCGTACGCGCGACCCGTACATTATTTGGCTTTCCGAGGTTATGCTGCAGCAAACGCAGGTGCCGCGTGTGGAGACGCGTATGCCCGCGTGGCTCGATCGCTTTCCAACCGTGCAGGCGCTTGCCCAGGCCGCGCCTTCCGATGTTTTGGACGCTTGGCAGGGGATGGGCTACAACCGACGCGCCCTGGCGCTCCACAAGGCCGCTCAGCGCGTTGTAGAGGACTGGGACGGGAAGTTTCCACGTGAGACGCGCGACCTGGTCGCCCTGCCCGGTATTGGCCCGGCGACGGCGCAGGGCATCCGGTCGTTCGCGTTCGATCTACCGGGTGTGTATCTGGAGACCAACGTGCGCACGGTCTTTCTGCATCATTTCTTTCCCGATGTGCCGGCCGTTCCTGATCGCGAGCTGGTGCCGCTGATTCAGGCCGCCTGTCCGGCGGCTCCCGGCGCGACGGCGGATGAGATTGCTCCCTTTGCCGTGCCGCTCGATGATGCCGACACGCCGCGCGCGTGGTATTACGCGCTGCTGGATTATGGTGCGTATCTTAAGAAGACGTTGCCCAATCCGTCTAGGCGATCGGCGGGCTATAGTCGCCAGTCCAAGTTTGAGGGTTCGCGTCGTCAAAAGCGTGCCCACATCGTGCGCATGCTGCTGGCAGCGCGCGATGGGCAGCCGGCGGGTATTACGCTCGATGAGGCCGTTGCAGGCGTTAACGAGATGGAGGCGGCAGCTGGCCGAGAGCCGGTCGAGCGCGAGCTGGTCGCAAGCATTTTGGCCGACTTGGAGCGTGAGGGCTTTTGCCGCGTGGAGAGTGACCGCTGGCTAAGCGTGTAGCCAACCCGAATCTGAAGAACAGGATTGTAAGGTTTAAATTCTCGGCTTGAGGGCATCCTAAAGACAAGGCCGCTCGAAGCCTACGGGCGGCATGTGTTGAAGGGAAGTACACCTATGGATTTTGAGAACTCTCAGACCAAGAAGAACCTCGAGACCGCTTTTGCCGGTGAGTCCCAGGCGCACACCAAGTATCGCTACTACGCATCTAAGGCCAAGAAGGATGGCTACGTGCAGATCTCGAATATCTTTGCCGAGACCGCGGGCAACGAGTCCGAGCACGCCAAGCTGTGGTTTAAGTATCTGCACGACGGCGCCGTTCCCGACACCCTGGACAACTTGCGTGATGCCGCTGCGGGCGAGAACTACGAGTGGACCACGATGTACGACGAGTTTGCCAAGACCGCCGAGGAAGAGGGCTTTGCCGAGATTGCTGCAAAGTTCCGTGGCGTCGGTGCCGTCGAGAAGGCTCACGAGGAGCGCTACAACAAACTTGTCGAGCGCATCGAGTCGGGCGAGGTGTTTGAGCGCGAGGGCGTAAAGGTGTGGAAGTGCCTGAACTGCGGACACCTGCATGTTGGTGCCGAGGCGCCCGAGGTGTGCCCGGTGTGCAACCACCCGAAGGCGTACTTTGAGGAGCAGGTGGTGAACTACTAGCGCGTGGTGCTAGCGTGAGCTGGGCCGGGAGGGCCGGACTACCTTCCCTCCTCGCTCACGGCTTCGCAGGGTCGCGTTGAGGGAAGGTAGTCCGGCCCTCCCGGCCCGCTTCGGGTCGTCGCTTGCTCGTTACTGAAAAGCTGATTAGAAGTTTGTGTGCCGCCCCTTTTGGGGCGGCACTTTTTGTGTGGGGTCCCGGTCTTCACAATTTCCGTCAAGCTTTTGGTTAGGTTTTGGTCGGTTGGCGTAAGGGCGGAAGGGCAAAAGATCATTCGATAAAAAAGCTCAGAGAAAGTGCTGGTAGGGGAGTTGTTGAGCTTTTCGACAGTTTTCTGACTATAGAATCTTTGCGGCTATTGCCGCGGATTTCGTTGCCGCGGCCGCGATGGTGCGTGATGCTGGGCGTAAGCGTCGAATGCTCCGATTGAGGAGGCCAACATGGATCTGTTTCTTGAGACCCCGCGGCAACAAGCCGAGCGCATGTTGCGCCAGCAGCAACGGCTTATGGAGATGCAAATGCAAGGGGCGGCCGTCCAGCCTCCTGTGCAAAACGCCGCGCCCGCGGTATCGTCTGCGGATGAGGTGGACCCAGGAGCCTATTCCGTACAGCAAGATTCATATGCGCAGGAGCTTGCGTTCGACAAGCGTCGTGCGCGTCGCCGTCGCTGGGCCCAGCGCCTGCGTACGCTGGCGATGATCGTGCTGATTCCGTTGGGGCTCGCGGCAATCTTCTTGGCCTCATATGCCCTCACGTGCATTCTCAACGGCGCCTCGCCCAGCGAGGTGCTTGAGCACTTGGCGGTTCTCGGCCAGCGCCTAAGCGATGTCGTAGCAACCATCCGCGCCGGCTGGGAGAGTTAGCGTTTTAGTACCTGTGGCCCAAAATCCATTTGTCCGATTGCCATGTGACGCCCGGTGCGTGTGGCGGGGTAAGATTGATCGCGGTTTTGATTGATGATCGATTGAGTTTGTTGGGCGGAGTCTATGTCTGCTATTGATATCGTGCTTGTTGTGACCGCCTTGGTGGCGGTGGGGGTTGCTGTGGCTTGTGCCCTGCAGCTCAAGGGCCTTCGCGTCGAGCTGCAGGAGCGCGGCGATAGCGGGGCAGAGATGCTGGCTGCGCTCGAGCAGGCCAACAATGCGCTCGACACCCTGAACGTCGCTTTGGCCGAAACCCGTCGCACGGCAAATGCCATCGCGCAGCAGCAGACGACCGATGCGGCCGTAGAGCAGCAGCGCTACCTGACCATCGCGCGTGAGTTCTCGCAGGCCGGCGACCGTATGGATGACCTGCGCCGCGAGACAGCCCAACAGCTTGGCGCCAACCGCGAGGGCATCGAGCACCGCCTGGACAAGGTGCGCGAGACGGTCGATGCCCAGCTGGGCGCCATCCGCAAGGACAACAACGTGCAGCTCGATCAGATGCGCGCGACGGTGGACGAGAAACTCTCCCGTACGCTCAACGATCGCCTGTCGGCATCGTTTAAGCAGGTGAGCGACC
>CAJMLB010000034.1:0-17121 GCA_905214145.1 uncultured bacterium
AAGGGCGGAGGCGGGGCATGCCCCGCCTCTTACACCACATCTCTGCGCGCTACCGGCTTGTACTCGGAGGTAAGCAATTTTTCCCCGCACTTCCGAAAACCAGGTCGATCTGGCTCTTGCTAAAACGATTTATCAGCGTCGGTTAAGGTGTGGGTTTGCCACCGGGCGAACACTTTTAGCGCTTGGGACTTTATTCATTGGGCCTCGAAGGGTGGATTTCGCACTTTTGGTAAAGAAATGAGTGCGTGTTTTGCTGTGCGCCGGCATTGGCATAGAAAAAGGGCCCGGAAGGCTTTGCCTTCCGGGCCCTTTGCAATGCAAGTGTGCTTGCAAGTACGACTTAGCGCACCTGAGCGACGTAAGCGACGTTGGTCGAGGAGACCTTGTCCTCGAGCTGGACGCTCATGCGGGGATCGCCAGCGGTAGCGACGGTCAGGTCTCCGGCCTCGACGTAGCCGAGCTCCTTAGCGGTCTCGATCGCCTTGACGATCGTGCCGTTGACGGTGCCCTGGGTAATCTCGGCCTGGTGCGGGATAACGCCCCAGTACATGATCATCTGCTGGACGGCCCACTCGTGGCGGGAGAACGCGCAGATCGGCATGTTGGGACGGAAGTGCGAGATCAGGCGAGCGGTGCGGCCGGTGGTCGTCGGCACGGTGATGCACTTGGCGCCAACGGTGGTAGCCATGTTCACAGCGGACATACCCACAACGTTGTTGACAACACGGGTGCCGTGGGCATCGGCCGGAACCTCGAGCGGAGCGTGAGCCGGGAGGTACTTTTCGGTCTCGAGAGCAATGCTGGCCTGCATCTTAACGGCCTCGACCGGGTACTTACCGGCAGCGGACTCGCCAGAGAGCATAACGGCGTCGGTGCCGTCGTAGATGGCGTTAGCAACGTCGGCAACCTCGGCGCGCGTCGGGCGCGGGTTCTGCTGCATGGAGTCGAGCATCTGCGTAGCGGTGATAACGGGCTTGTAGGCCGCGTTGCACTTGGCGATGATCTCCTTCTGGATGTGGGGAACGAGCTCGGGCTTGATCTCGATGCCCAGGTCGCCACGGGCAACCATGATGCCGTCGGAAGCCTCGAGGATCTCGTCGAAGTTCTCGACGCCCAGGGCGCACTCGATCTTCGGGAAGATCGTCACGTGCTCGCCACCGTTCTCGCGGCAAAGCTCGCGGATGCCGCGGACGGACTCGCCGTCACGGATGAAGGAAGCGGCGATGTAGTCGATGTTCTCGGTCAGGCCAAAGAGGATGTCCTGACGATCGCGCTCGGTGATAGCGGGCAGCGAGATGTTGACGTTGGGCATGTTGACGCCCTTGCGCTCGCCGATCAGGCCGTCGTTCTTGACGACGCAGGTCATGTCCTGGCCGTCGACGGACTCGACCTCGAGGGCAACCAGGCCGTCATCGATCAGGATGAGGGAGCCCTTCTCGACCTCGGAGGGCAGAGCCAGGTAGTCGAGGGAGATGTGCTCAGCGGTGCCGTGGAAATCCTCGGTCGTGGGCTGAGCGGTGACGACGATCTTGTCGCCGGTCTTGACGGCAACCTTCTTGCCATCGACCAGAAGGCCGGTGCGGACCTCGGGGCCCTTGGTGTCGAGCAGGATGCCGACGGGCATACCGAGCTCCTTGGAAATACGACGGACGCGCTCGATGCGACCGTGGTGCTCGTCGTAGGAGCCGTGCGAGAAGTTAAAACGGGCGACGTTCATGCCCGCCTTGATCATCTCGCGGATGGTCTCGTCGCTATCGCAGGCGGGACCCATGGTGCATACAATCTTAGTGCGCTTGTACATTCAGACCTCCATCTGACATCGTCTTGCGCTGATAGATAAACCATAAGAAATAAAACTGAGTTGATTATAACGAAATGGCGACCGAATACCCCAAAAAATCGACCGTATGCCGAATTAGAAGTTCATTTTTTGCGGAAAAACGGTATATGCAAAAACTTTACCAACCGTTCTAACCGCTGCTATCTGGGCGATATTTCAGTTTGATGATGCGCCGAAGAAAAAACGTTTTATCAATGTTGAGCATCACACGGCCTGCACCGTTGCTTATGGACCATATTTCCAAATGGATTGTTTTGGCTAGACGCGTTGCTTTGGGGTACCATAGCTCCACTATCAACTGCCGCTCAGCACGGCAGCCTTGATGAGCCCTTGCCCTTCTCCTGGGAATTATGATCGGGCATCAATCTGCTGAGTGGCCCGAATCCCAGGAGGGGACTCTATATGCAAAAGGAATACCTGTCCGCCGCGGCGGAGGTGCTCAGCGACCAGGGTGTCGATGAGAACCTCGGCCTGAGCGACGACGAGGCGTCGTCGCGCCTCGCTAAGACAGGCCCTAACAAGCTCGAGGAAGCCGAGAAGACGCCGCTGTGGAAGCGTTTCTTTGAGCAGATGGCCGATCCCATGGTCATCATGCTGATCGTTGCCGCCGTCATCAGTGCGCTCACGGGCATGGTCAAGGGCGAGCCCGACTTTGCCGATGTCGTCATTATCATGTTCGTCGTTATCGTCAACTCGGTGCTGGGCGTGGTCCAGGAAGCCAAGAGCGAGGAGGCCCTCGAGGCCCTGCAGGAGATGAGCGCGGCGCAGTCCAAGGTACTGCGCGACGGCAAGCTCGTGCATCTGCCGAGCGCCGAGCTCGTGCCCGGTGACGTGATCATGCTCGAGGCGGGCGACTCCGTTCCGGCCGACTGCCGCGTCCTCGAGAGCGCCACGATGAAGATCGAAGAGGCCGCACTCACCGGCGAGTCCGTGCCCGTAGAGAAGCACGCCAACGTGATCGAGCTTGCCGCGGGCACCGATGACGTGCCGCTCGGCGACCGCAAGAACATGTGCTACATGGGTTCCACCGTTGTGTACGGCCGTGGCCGCGCCGTCGTAGTCGGCACCGGCATGGATACCGAGATGGGCAAGATTGCCGGCGCCCTGGCCGAGGCCAAGGAAGAGCTCACGCCGCTGCAAGTGAAGCTCGCCGAGCTCAGCCGCATCCTTACCATTATGGTTATCGTCATCTGCGTCGTCATCTTTGGCGTCGACATCATCCGTCACGGCGTGGGCAACGTCCTCACCGACCCGACTGCCCTGCTCGACACCTTTATGGTCGCCGTCTCGCTTGCCGTCGCCGCCATCCCCGAGGGCCTGGTCGCCGTCGTGACCATCGTGCTGTCGCTTGGCGTGACCAAGATGGCCAAGCGCCAGGCGATTATCCGCAAGCTTTCTGCCGTCGAGACCCTCGGCTGCACGCAGACCATCTGCTCCGACAAGACCGGCACGCTTACCCAGAACAAGATGACCGTCGTCAAGCACGAGCTCGCTGCGCCCAAGGAAAAGTTCTTGGCCGGCATGGCGCTGTGCTCCGATGCCCAGTGGGACGAGGAGCTGGGCGAGGCCGTGGGCGAGCCGACCGAGTGCGCGCTCGTCAACGATGCCGGCAAGGCTGGTCTTACTGGCCTGACTGCCGAGCACCCGCGCGTGGGCGAGGCCCCGTTCGACTCGGGCCGTAAGATGATGTCCGTGGTCGTCGAGACCCTGGACGGCGAGTACGAGCAGTACACCAAGGGCGCGCCCGACGTGGTGATCGGCCTGTGCACCCATATCTACGAGGGCGATAAGGTCGTCCCCCTGACCGAGGAGCGCCGCGCCGAGCTCGTGGCGGCCAACAAGGCCATGGCCGACGAGGCCCTGCGCGTGCTGGCGCTGGCGAGCCGCACCTACACCGAGGTTCCCGCCGACTGCAGCCCCGCTGCGCTCGAGCACGACCTGGTCTTCTGCGGCCTGTCCGGCATGATCGACCCGGTCCGTCCCGAGGTGGCCGACGCTATCCGCGAGGCGCACGACGCCGGTATTCGCACCGTCATGATCACGGGCGACCATATCGACACCGCCGTGGCCATTGCCAAGCAGTTGGGAATCGTCACCGATCGCAGCCATGCCATCACCGGTGCCGACCTCGATCGCATGAGCGACGAGGAGCTCGACGCGCACATCGAGGATTACGGCGTGTACGCCCGCGTCCAGCCCGAGCACAAGACCCGCATCGTCGAGGCCTGGAAGTCGCGCGACCAGATCGTGGCCATGACGGGCGACGGCGTCAACGACGCCCCGTCCATCAAGCGCGCCGACATCGGCGTTGGCATGGGCATCACCGGTACCGATGTCACCAAGAACGTCGCCGACATGGTGCTTGCCGACGACAACTTCGCCACCATCATCGGTGCCTGCGAAGAGGGCCGTCGCATCTACGACAACATCCGCAAGGTCATCCAGTTCCTGCTTTCGGCCAACCTTGCCGAGGTCTTCTCGGTGTTTATCGCCACGCTCATCGGCTTTACCATCTTCCAGCCGGTGCAGCTGCTGTGGGTGAACCTGGTCACCGACTGCTTCCCCGCGCTCGCGCTGGGCATGGAGGATGCCGAGGGCGACATCATGAAGCGCAAGCCGCGCAACGCCAAGGACGGCGTCTTTGCCGGTAATATGGGCCTGGACTGTGTGGTCCAGGGCTTGATCATCACCGTGCTGGTGCTGGCGAGCTTCTTTGTGGGCGTGTACTTTGACATGGGCTACATCCACATCGCCGATATGATCGCCGGCAATGCCGACGAGGAAGGCGTGATGATGGCGTTCATCACGCTCAACATGGTCGAGATCTTCCACTGCTTCAATATGCGCAGCCGTCGTGCGTCGCTGTTTAGCATGAAGAAGCAGAACAAGTGGCTGTGGGCATCTGCCGCGCTGGCGCTGGTACTGACGGTTATCGTGACCGTTCAGCCGACGCTTGCCGAGATGTTCTTTGGCCCCGTGACGCTTGAGCTCAAGGGCGTTATCGCCGCCCTGGGCCTTGCCTTCCTGATCATTCCGTTGATGGAGATCTACAAGGCGATCATGCGCGCAGTGGAGAAGGAGTAGGTCGAAAGGTCAACCTTCCCACCGGTCCGACCGCCTGCGGGGTTTCTTCTTCGCTGGTCCTCGCGCTTCGCGCTGCGGGATCGCTCAGAAGAAACCCCTCCCGGCGGGCGGGCCTTCGGATAACCTCTCGGGACCATTGGCTAAGGGAAAGTATGTGAGCTGGTCGAGCGTTTGCTCGACCAGCTCTTTTTTGTGGGTAAAATACCTGCTCAGTTGTGATTTGTGGTGCTGGGAGGCGCTTGTGGGCAAGGCGAAGGCTAAGGCGAAGAAAAAGACGACGGGGGCGCGGGCTAAGCGCGATCGTCGTCGGAAGCTTGCGACCGAAGCTCCCGCGTCTGCCGAGGAGCTGCTGGCAAGCGTGCCGGGACTCGATGCGCTGCAGGATGTTCCGGCGTTCGACGATCTGCCGGTCGATGATGCTCAGCGGGCTGCCTTCGATGATTTTTGTGCTCGGGCCGAGGAGCCCGAGCAGATGCAGCTTGGTGCCGTGGTGCGCCTGGATCGTGGGTTTCCACTGGTGGCGACTGCCGATGACACCTTTCGTGCCGAGCATGCCGTGGGGTTTGCCAAGTCGCGTGGCGAGGACGAGGTTCTGCTGCCCGCCGTGGGCGACCGCGTGGCGGTGCGTCGTGCGCCCGGGCACGACATGGGCGTGATCGAGTGCGTGCTGCCACGCCGCACGAGTTTTGAGCGCTGGCGCGGACGCGCTCGCGGCGAGCGTCAGGTGCTTTGCTCCAACGTGGATAGCGTGCTGATCGTGCAGGCGCTCGGCGCCGGCGAGGTACTGCTCGACCGCGTGGCGCGCTCGCTGGTGTTGGCACTCGACTGCGATGCCGAGCCGGTGGTGGTACTCACCAAGGCCGACCGCTGCGACGCCGATGAGCTCGAGCGCGATCTGGACCGTGTGCACCGCTTGGTGGGTCCGGACGTGCGCGTGATCGTGACGTCCTCTGCCGAGGGTCGTGGCCTGGACGAGGTGCGCGCCTGCGTGCCCGCCGGGAGCTGCGCCATGATCTTGGGTGAATCGGGTGCTGGCAAGTCGACGCTGCTTAACGCGCTGCTGGGTCACGATACGTTGGCGACCGGCGGCGTACGTGAGCGCGATGACCAGGGTCGCCACACCACGGTCGCGCGCGTGATGGTGGCGCTGCCGGGCGAAGCCGGCGTTATTGCTGACGCGCCGGGCCTGCGCAGTCTGCCGCTCGTGGGGCATGAGCGGGGCTTGGCACGCGCGTTTCCCGAGATTGTCGAGGCGTCGCGTGCGTGCCGGTTTGCCGACTGCACACATACTCACGAACCGGGCTGTGCCGTTCGCGAGGCCGAGGGTGCCGGGCGGATCGACAGCCTGCGTTTGGAGACGTTCCAAAACTTGGCGTCATCCATGCGCGTGAGTGCTCAGATGCTCGATCCCGATGTTCATCTGTAATTGAATCTATCTATGACAGCCGTCTCCCAATGGTGCGGGAGGCGGCTTTTTTATTGCCGATGCG
This sequence comes from uncultured bacterium, assembly GCA_905214145.1. GTDB lineage: Bacteria > Actinomycetota > Coriobacteriia > Coriobacteriales > Coriobacteriaceae > Collinsella. The sequence goes on from CAJMLB010000034.1 coordinate 6,415, forward strand.
CCCCTAAACGTGCATTTATCCGACGTGCTGACAAAAACCTTGCCACGAGCTTGACGGGTCGGTCAGCTTTTGGTCGGCAATTGGTTTGACACTCAAAACCAAGATTGCGATCGCGTTGTTTTGCCGCTTGCTCGCTCGGACAATGGTGGTACGGGCATCCGCCCGGTGCTACCTTGAGAGGAGCGGCCGTGAACAAGAGCAAGCGCATCGCCATCAGTCTGATCGCGGGCGTGCTCGCCGCGCTGCTCTGTATGGTTTACGCGTCATCGATTCGCTCGCAGGCAGAGCAGGCCCAGGCCGAGACACTGGCCAAGTACGGCGGCGATCGCGTCGAGGTGTGCGTCGCGGCGCGTGATATCGATGCGGGCGAGACCCTCGACGAGACCAATGTCATAACCCAGGAATGGCTGGTGAGCCTGCTGCCGCGCGATGCGGCGACCGAGCTGCGCCAGGTGCGCGGTGACGTGACGACCTCGCGCATCCCTAAAAATGCCGTGATTTGCGATGTCTACACCAAGGCCGAAAGCCACACGCTCGAGGTGCCCAAAGGCAAGGTCGCCGTTTCGGTGGCGGTCGATGCCGAGCATTCGGTCGGGGGCGCCACGGGCGTGGGCAGCTACGTGGACGTGTACGTGCAAAAGGACGGCGTGACCGATCGGCTGTGCGGCGCGCGCGTGATCGATACCAGCGAAGTGGCCGGCGCCACGCGCGAAGGCAAGATCGAATGGGTGACTCTGGCGGCCGACCCCGAAGACGTTAAGGAATTGCTGGGGGCCTCGGGTAAGGGGACGGTCAGTTTGACGATCCCCGCCACGGTGCGCGGCAAAAAGAGCGGAGGCGACGAGTGATGAAGGCGATCTGGCTTGCATGCTGCGCGTGCGGTGATTACGGATTGCTGCAGCGGGAAGTCGAGGGCCGCGATGCGGGCGCGCAGGTGCTTCGCGTGGGCGACCTGGATGGGCTGGTGTCCATGGCGCGGGCGTTTCCGTCGCGCCGCGGGGCGGCGATTATCGCGGCAGCCCTGTTCGATGCCGAAGACGTGCGAAAGACCGTTGCGCGTCTGACGGCCGAGGGCCGCGTGAGTCGCGTGGTCGTACTGATAGAGACGCTCGATCCTTCGGATATCGAGAGGCTGTTTCGCGCGGGGGCGACCGAGGTTATCGCTGCGCGCAGCATATGCGGCAACGGGCGCGCGGGCGAGGGAACGGTTGATTACGACCGGTGTCTGACGATTGAGCCCGATGCTTTTGTTGATAGGGAACCCGGGGCGCCTCGCGCTACAAGAGGCCCGCGTGTTGATGATTGTGGAAAAGCGGAAGCCGAGCATGGTCGGTGTCCCCGGGACCCCCTTGCATACGATGAAGTCGGAGAGCCGGTGCCGTATGGCGAGGATCTTTTAGCTGTAGATATGGGATACGTGCATGGCGTAAGCCTGGTCGATGAACTCGACGAGGTGGAGGGGCTTGCCGGGAGCGACAGCGTGCGTGTCGATGCGACCGTGAAGTCTCCAGACTCGGTTCCGCAGACCGAGCAACCTGCCATACCGGCTTGGGCGCAGCATATGAGCGCTGCCGGGGAGACGGGGGCGTTGCCGTCCGTGCCCGCGTCGCCTGCCCCCGCGTCGCCAGCGGATGCCGCCGCTCCGTCGCATCGAGCCCCGGTTGTCTGCGTCGTCTCGGGTTCGGGCGGTTGCGGCAAGTCGACAATCGTCGCCGCCATGGCGCACGCGGCGTCGCTGCTGGGCCTGCGTGCTGCCGTGCTCGATTTGGACCTGATGTTTGGAAACCTCTACGACCTGTTGGGTGCCGATGCCCCGCATGACATGGCGACGCTTATCGAGCCATCGGCTGCGGGCGCACTTGCCGAATCGGACATCGTGGCCGCCTCGATGCGTGTGGCTCCGGGCGTCACGCTTTGGGGCCCGGTCGCCGCGCCCGAACAGGCTGAGCTCATGGCGCGCCCGGTGGAGCTGCTGCTCGACGTCTTGCGTCGCGAATCCGACGTGGTTCTTGTCGACACCTCGGTCTTTTGGGGCGACGCCGTGGCGGCCGCAGTGGCGGCAAGCGACCGCTGCCTGGTCGTGGGCGATCCATCGGTGTCGTCTGCGACGTCCGCGGCGCGCGTCATCGAGCTGGCGAGCCGTGTGGGCGTGCCGCGTACGCGCATGAGCGCCGTGTTCAACCGGTTTGGCGCGCGCGGCGCCGACGAGGATGTCGCCATGCGCTTTGAGATTACCTGTGCGTTGAGTTCCAAGATCCGCATCGCCGACGGCGGGCAGGACTTGGCGGCGCTCATGGCGTTCGGCCGTGCTGACGAGGCAGTGGGCCAGACCAGCGCTTTTGCCACCAGCGTGCGCGAAGCCACGCGCAAGATGCTCGTGGAGTTGGGCTGCGCCGTCGGTCCCTGGAGTGACATGGTCACCGACCGTGCGACACGCACCGAGCGCCCGCGCATCCGTCTTCCCTGGTCGCGCGAGGGTGATTCGCGATGAGCTTGCAAACAAGGATTAAGGCGGCCGGCGCGGCCGCGGCGACAGTGCCTGTTGACGCAGGGCGCCACCGTGCCGTCAAGCGCCGCACCAAGCGCGCCGTGATGGATCGCATGGGCTATGACGAGGTGGCGCGTATTAGCGCATACATCGATCCGGCGCGCGCCCGCTCGGAATTGCGTCCTGCGGTGGAGGCGGCGCTCAACGTGGAGGAGCCGGGCGACCTGGCGACGCCCGAGCGCGAGACCATCATCGATGAGATCCTGGACGACGTGGTGGGCCTGGGCCCGCTGCAGCCGCTCATCGAGGACGACACCGTCACCGAGATCATGGTCAACGGCTGCCGATCGGCTTTCTTTGAGCGCGGCGGCGTCTTATATCCCATCGAGCATGCGTTTGAGGATGACGAGCAGATCCGCGTGCTCATCGACCGCATCATCTCGCCACTGGGCAGACGCATCGACGAGCGCAGCCCCATCGTCAACGCGCGCCTCAAGACGGGTTATCGCGTCAACGCGGTGATTCCGCCTGTGGCGATCGATGGGCCGATCCTCACCATCCGCAAGTTTTCAGACCGCATCTGTTCGTTGGACGAGCTTGTGGGCCTGGGGTCGCTACCGCTTTGGTATGCACAGCTGCTGTCGTGCGCGGTATCGCTGCGTCAGGATTTGGCGGTTGCAGGTGGCACGGGGTCGGGCAAGACCACATTGCTCAACGCGCTATCGTGCGAAATATCCACCGGCGAGCGCATCGTGACGATCGAGGACTCCGCCGAGCTCAAGTTTGCGCATCACCCGCATGTGGTTCGCCTGGAGGCGCGTGAGGCTTCAATTGAGGGCGAGGGCGCGGTGACAATCCGCGACCTGGTGACCAACGCCCTGCGCATGCGTCCCGACCGCATCGTGGTGGGTGAGGTGCGCGGTGCGGAATGTTGCGACATGCTGCAGGCCATGAACACCGGGCACGATGGGTCGCTCACCACGCTTCATGCGGGCACCGAGCAGGAGACCGTGGTGCGTTTGACGCTGCTTGCGCGCTATGGCATCGACCTGCCGAGCGAGCTTATCGAGGAGCAGATTGCCATGGCGCTCGACGGCATCGTGATGTCCGAGCGCCATGCGGACGGCAGGCGTTTCGTGTCCTCCTATTCGGGGGTGCGACGCGGCACATCAGGCGGCGTGGAGCTTGAGCGCTACGTGACGTTCGATGCCGCCACGCGCGCCTGGACGCTCGATCGCGAGCCTCCGTTTATCGCAGAGGGCCTGCGCTCGGGAACGCTCACGCAAGAGGAGGTGGACGAGTGGAGATCGTTGTGCCCCTCGTCGTAGGGGGTTTGACAGGACTTTCTGCCGCGGTGGCGTGCGGGGCGGAGCCTCGTGCGCCGCGCGTGCCGCCGGCGGAGCTGGTCAGCCATGCGCTTGAGTTGGTTGCCGAGAAGCTGCCGCGCGAGTTGGTAGAAAACGACCTGCTAAAAAAGATTGCCCGCTCTTGGGCGGCGCTGGTTCCAGCACATCGCGTTGGCCTTGTTATCGAGGATGACGAGGCGCGCCTGGCATGCTTGCTGCTATCGAGTGGTGTCTGCGGCATTGCCCTGACTGTCGTATCGCTGTCGCCCATCGGCTTTGTCCTGGGGTTGCTCGCGCCGTTTGGCGTAGGCGCCGCTCGCGACACCTTCGACCGTCGCCGCGAGCAACACGATGTGGAAGAAGCCATGCCCGAGGCCTTTACGGCGCTCTCTATGTCGCTCGCCTCGGGTCATTCGCTGGCCCAGGGCATGAGGTTTGTGGGAACTCACGCGCAAGAGCCGGTGCATACCGAGTTTTTGCGCGTGGCGGGGGCGATCGACTGCGGCGTCTCGGCGACTGATGCGTTGGATGACCTACTCGACCGTATCGATGCCCCCGGCCTTTCGCTTGTCACCTTGGCGCTTAAGGTGTCGCAGCGAACCGGTGCCCCGCTTGCCGACCTGTTGTCCGAGGCGTCGAGCATGGTGGGGGAGCGCATTGAGCTCAAGCGCCGCTTGGACGTCAAGACATCGCAGGCTCGTATGTCGGCACACATGGTCTCGGCGATGCCGGCGGGTATGTGCGCGGTGCTGGCGCTGCTTTCGGCCGACTTTCGCCGCGGCCTTGCGACGCCGGCGGGTGCCGGTGCCGTGGTACTGGGACTTGCCCTCAACGCCGTCGCCCTGGTGGTCATCCGACGCATTATGCGGGTGGAGCTATGAGCGCCCTGGTCGGGGTCGCGGCATGCCTGTGCGCGCTCAGCGTGTTTGTCGCGACGGGGCTCAATCGTGCGGACGCATGCAAGATCGCCCAGGTCTGCAAACGCGAGGCGCTGCTGGTTGTTGCGGCTGCCCGATCGGTGACCGATGTCCTGGTAGCACGGTTGAGGGGCATGCTCGGCACGGGTGGTACGGCGCAGGTGTCGCTTGGCGAGGTGTCCGAGATGATCGACGTGGTGCGTCTGGGGCTTTCGGCCGGCCTTTCGTTCGATGCGGCGCTTGAGGTTTTTTGCGCCAATCGCCGATCGACGTTGGCGCTCCGCCTTGAGCGAGCCTGCATGGCATGGCGTGTGGGCGTAGGGACGCGAGAGGATGAGCTTCTGGCGGCCGCGCGCGACCTGGATGTGCGGGCGCTCGAGACCTTTGCCATCACAGCGGGGCAGGCGCTTGCCCTCGGTGCCCCGCTTGCCGAGACGCTGGCGGCCCAAAGTCGCGAGATTCGCGCGGCCCATCGCGCCGCGGTCGAGCGCGAGATTGAGCGTGCGCCGGTCAAGCTGCTGATTCCCACCGGCACGCTCATCTTGCCGGCGTTGCTTCTGTCCATATTGGGCCCGCTGCTGGGAGCAGGCGGGATGATGTAGGGAGGAATACATGAATACGATGACTGACGTTGTTGGCAAGGTCTGGAGCTTGGCGTTTTGCCAGCCAATTCACGCTCGCCAGCGTGCCGAAGAACTGCTGCGGGAGGAGAGCGCGCAGGGCACCACCGAGTACGCCATCCTAGTCGGTGTGCTCGTGGTGATTGCCATCATTGCCATCGTCGCATTTAAGGGCAAGGTCCAAGATTTATGGAGCGCTATCAGCGAGGGCATCAACAGCCTGTAGAGGGCGCCCGTCCCGTCGGCACGTTGCTGGTGCTCGCCTGTGCGGTCGTGGCGGTGGCAGTGGCGGTTTGGGGGCTTAACGCAGCACGGCAACAACGTTTAGGGGCTGCCGCGGATGCGGGATCGGGTTCGGCTGCGGCGTCTCAAATAGACGATGCGCGAGACGCGGACGATGCGAATGCCGCCGTCACGGCGCAAACGTTCTTGCAAGCACTCGACGAGCGAGCGGACGCTGCAACGGGTTCATCTGCAAACAATGCCGTCGCTGTTCGTCTCGCATGGTCCGAGTGCCGACCGATGACCGAGGCGGCGGCGGATATGCTGCGTGCCTATCGCGAGGTGCCCACGGCGCAACTTGCTCTGAGCGGCTATCTCGACATCAAGGGCAACGTGTGGGGCGCCATCGTGCGTGACGGACGCGGTTGGGTCGATATGGTGACGGTTGCCGCGGATGCTGGTGATACTTCGTGTTGCCTGCGTGTGGTCCGCCTGACCCCGCAGACAACGAACTCAAAGGAGGGGTCGTGAAATGCATTATGTCCTGCGCGAGGAATCTGCCCAGGCAACGGTCGAATACGCCATCGTCACGGTGGCACTGCTTTCCATCGTGCTGGCGATCGCAGGGCTTTGGCGTGCCGGTGCCGATGGGCGCTTGGCGGCGCTGGTCGAGCGGACGGCATCTCACGGCGTCACCTCGACGTCGGTTATCGACGCCGCTGCGGCCGCTAAGGACATCGCGTTGTATTGATGCCGCGCGCGAGGACCGGGCGCAGTCTACGGTCGAGGCCGCTTTTTTGCTGCCGACGTTTCTGACACTCATCCTTCTCGCGCTGCAACCGGTGTGCCTGCTCTATACGCGCGCGGTCATGGAGTCTGCCGCCGCCGAGACCGCGCGGCTCATGACCACGACGACGGCGGAGGACGACGATCTTAAGGAGTTCACCCGCCGCCGACTTGCCGCAGTGCCCAACGTTTCGATCTTTCATGCCGGCGGGCCGTTGTCGTGGGATATCGAGCTTGGCCGGGCCGGTGCGGGTGGCGTCTCGTCCGTGTCCGTTTCCGGCGAGGTCAAGCCGTTGCCTGTGATCGGTGCGTTTGCGCAGGCTATGGGTGGTACCGCCGAGGGCGGCTACGTTGAGCTCAAGGTCGATGTCTCGTATCAATCGCGTCCCGAATGGCTGGAGGGAGATTATGATTCGTGGATTGCTGCATGGGATTAAGCGTTTCTGGTCTAGACGCGTTTTGACGCACCGTCCGAGCTGCCATCGCAAGCGAGGCGGCTTTATGGGTCGAGCCGGTGTCGATCTGTTTATCGAAGACGGCGCCTATACCACGCTTTCTTCTGCCGTGGTCATCCTAGTGGTGCTCACATTGTTGTTTTCGTCGACCGCGGCGATATGGAGCATGTCGCGTGCCGGGGATACTCAGGTGGCGGCTGATAGTGGCGCGCTGGCGGGTGCCAACGTAGTGTCGTCCTATCACACGGCTGCCACGGTGGTTGATGCGAGCATCTTGAGTCTGGGGCTGGCGGGGTTTGCCACGATCGGGACGGGCCTGGTCGCCATCCTCATCCCGGGTGCCGAGCCGGTTGCCGGCAATATGGTCGACACCGGGATTGAGATCATTAAAACGCGCAACAAGTTTGCCAAAAGCGCATCGGAAGGCTTACAGAAAATCGAGACGGCTCTGCCGTATCTGATCGCCGCGCGTGCCACGCAGGCGGTGTCGGCGCAGGATACCGATAGTGTGACCTATACCGGTACGGCGCTTGCCGTGCCCAGGACATCCGAGTCTGACTTCGCTGCGCTCGAGGGGTCCGAGATCTCGACCGATGCCATTAAAGACACATCAGATGATTTAGAGTGTGCGGCCGAGGAGCTGCGGAAGGCTTCTGAGGACACGGCGAAGGCTAAAGAGCGTGCTTGGCTGGCGGATTGTGGTGGGTCTGACAAGGGCTCGGTCGGCAGCTGTTCTTGCATGTGGGAGCGTGCGAAAAGCCTAACGGATCTCTCCGGTGTTCAAAATCCGCATTACTCATCGAGCGTTACGTGGGAGCCCCAAGTTGCCCTTGATCGCGCGAAGGACTACTACCATTGGCGTCTGACAAATGAGAAGCCCCACGGCTCGAGTGTCGAGATGAAGGCAGAGTCTGCGGCGCGTAAGGCGTTTTATACCTATGCGAGCGCGGAGGTCGATCGGGCGCATATAACCGAGAACGGAGACAGGGTTTCCTCCTATATTCCGCTGCTGCCGCGCAACTCTGATGAGGTTCGGGCGACGGAACTCTATACCGATGCGGTGTGGCCGACTAGCGTGAACGATGACAAGGCGTATCTGCATTACGGGACGACCTGCCCTAACTATAAGAAAGGGACGCCGAGCGGATTTGCTTCGGTTGCCGATTACGATGGACAGGATAAATGCAGCAAATGCCATTTTGGCGTTTTGTCGCTTGGTGCTGTTGCGGCGCCTTCAACCTCTATCGAAAACGGCTTCGAATATCACTTCGACGAGTTCAAAAAGGCCTTGGAGGAATACGTCAAATGTCGGAACAAAGAGCTTGAGCTCATGCGTCAGACCGAGGATGAGGCCGACCGTGCGAGCAATGCGTTTGACCAGGCCATTAAAGCGCTTTCGGGCGAGCGTCCGCGTATCGCTCCGCCCGGTCGCAACGGCGTGGTTGCCTTTGCGGTTTCGGGTGCCATCTCGAGCCCCGATGAGCTCAACTCTTCGTTTAACGCGGCAGTCAGGCTTGGCGATCGCGGTGCCATCTCTGCCGCGGTGCTGGCGCCCGATGAGGCGACGGCGCAAAACAACGTGCTTTCGCGATTTTTCTCGACATTGAAGGAACGCTCGGGTGGCGTTGCCGGCGTACTCGATGGCGTCATGGATGTCTGGGGACGGCTGCTTGTGGGATACGGAGACATCCAAGGCTCGGCTGACGAGCTCATGGGCGAGATGATCGATGGCCTGGGAGGGGGCAGCGGTGCGTTGGGCTCCATTGCGTCGTGGCTCGGCGATACCGTTTCGGCGTCCGTGGCGGCGCTGGGCTTGGAGCCGTGCGACTTGCGCCTACGAAAGCCGGTGCTGACCGACACCGCCAATGTCATCAAGAGCCCGGGGTCTGACATCACAGGTCTTTCTAAAGTGCAGGACAAGCTACGAAGTATTCCGCTGGGCGTGACCGACCCCAAGGCGCTTTGCGAGGCGCTGGAATATCAAGTCGAGCGCACTATCAGCGGTGCGGTGTTCACGCTAGCGGAGATTCCGCTGCCCGGCGGCGGTTCCATCCCACTTACCGTCGATGTTGCCACGCTGGCGGGTGCCCTGGGCGGTGGGTCGTAATGAGCATCCGCAAGCGCCTGCGCGAGGAGCGCGCCCAGGCGACGGTCGAGATGGCCGTGGTCACGCCCGTCCTGCTGGTTCTGGCACTCATCGTGTACAACGTCATGATCTTTGCCGGTGCGGTCGCACGCTTCGACCGCGTGGTGCCCGATATCGTGCTAGCACACGCCGTGGCTCCGAGCGGGGAGGGCGACGACAGCTCCATCGATGCCTCCGCGACCGTTCAGGCTCAGATTCAACATGCCATGGAAGGCTATGGCTTGCAGATCGAGGTCTCAAGCAAACAGGGTGCGACGACATCGGATGGCGGTCTGCTTTCGCTTTCCGGTACGTTTAGGACCTATACCTGCACCATGCGCTACGAGCCGTGGCCGAGCTCGCTCAGCATCGCCGGCGTTTCGCTGGGGGCGCCGGCAAAGTTGTCGCACGAGCGCGCGGTGACAGTCGATCCGTGGCGTCCGGGGGTGGTTATGTGACCGCGGTCTCATCCTACATTGCCTACGCGCGGGCGCTCAACAGGCTGGGTTGGACGCCTGCCGAGTTTGTGGTGGCGGAGTCGTTTGCCGTGCGCCTGCGTGGCATGCTGAGACAGTCTCCGATTGCTGCCAACGGGTTGCCGCTCGTTATGGCGTTTCCACGCTGCTCTTCGGTTCACACCTGCTTTATGGTCTATCCCATCGACATTGCCTTTATCGATCGAAACGGCAACGTCCTCGCGCACTACGAAAACGTCCGTCCTTGGCGCATGTGTTCCTGTCCCGGTGCCTGGGCGGTGCTGGAACGCCCTTCAATCCTCGCTACACCTCCCGCCCTCCAACAAGTGCCGGCGTAAGAATTGGCGACAGCGGACTTTCGTCATACGAAATTGGGTAAGATGGAGGAGAAGGTGCATGGATGTTGAGATCCATCCGAACGCCAAAAAACACTTGACGGAAGGGCCGATGATGAGCAAGGCGTATACGGCTGCCAATGGTCAGGTTATAACGGATGAAATGATTGACACGTGGTGCGAGTCGTACGAGCATGGCGAGTTTCCGGACGGCGAGCATACCGTTGGGGGGATCGTGCACGGGCGGCCTCCACTCTCAAGCGAAGGGACGGCAACGCTATCGGTCAAGATTCCCCTAGGGATGAAGGAGGCGATTCGTCGACGGGCGGCGGCTGAAGGAATGACGCCAAGTGAGTTTGCCCGTGCAGCCCTGAGCGAAAAACTTCTTGCGGCGGGTTGATGTCTCCAACGTGCTGTTCTATAGGGTCGGACTTGTGGCCGACGCCGTGCTCAAAAACTTTTTTCAAATTCTCGGTTGACCGGAGCGTGTCCTTGGTTATACTAATCAAGTCTTGAAACAAGGCACACCTCAAATGGCTGGGTAGCTCAGTTGGTAGAGCAGAGGACTGAAAATCCTCGTGTCAGGGGTTCGATTCCCTTCCCCGCCACCTTGAATTGACTAGGACCTCTGCAAAGGGGTCCTTTTCTTTTATGTAGACCCGCGGAAATGCATCCCGTTATTGAACGAGAAAACGGCATGCGCTTTCCGGTGCTTACTTCCGACGTGCGTGCACATCTCGGCGCACCAGCTCGTGCCCGCCCGCCCAGACATTCCTCCCGCTTTTGCGCCACTTTACAGACCGTTCGGTCGTCTGTCCGCACGCGCGGGTATACTCAAAACAATACTTTTCCTATGCAATACGATGCAGGCTTGGCCTGCACGATCCGAAGGGGGCAGTGATGGAGAGGATACTCGGCGTTAATCTCTCTGGCTGGT
>CAJMLB010000035.1:0-17118 GCA_905214145.1 uncultured bacterium
AGGAGTTCGTGCTCGGCGCGCTCTCCCTTGTCGTGTGGACGGTCACGTTGCTGACCACCATCAAGTATGTGCTCATCTCGCTGCGCGCCGACAACCACGGCGAGGGCGGTATCTTTGCCCTGTACAGCCTGGTCAAGCGTTGCGGCAAGTGGCTTATCATCCCCGCCATGCTGGGTGGCGCCGCGCTGCTCGCCGACGGTATCCTGACGCCGGCCGTTACCGTTACCACGGCCATCGAGGGCCTGCGCACCATCCCGGCGGTCCATGCCGTGCTGGGCGATGACCAGGGTCGCGTCGTCGCCATTACGCTCGCCATCATCATCGTGCTCTTCTTGGTGCAGCGCATCGGTACGGCCAAGATCGGTCACGCCTTTGGCCCCATCATGACGCTGTGGTTCCTGTTCTTGGGCGGTACGGGTCTGTTCTTTGTCCTCCAGCACCCCGCCGTGCTGCTGTGCCTCAACCCGGTGCGCGGCATCGCCTTTTTGCTGAGCCCCAACAACCATGCGGGCATCATGATTCTGGGCAGCTGCTTCCTCGCCACCACCGGTGCCGAGGCGCTCTACTCCGACATGGGCCACGTCGGCCGCGGCAACATCTACGCTACCTGGCCGTTCGTTAAGTGCTGCCTGCTGCTTTCCTATATGGGCCAGGGCGCTTGGCTTATGAACAACGCTGCCAACCCCGAGCTCATGGGCATTGCCGATCTCAACCCGTTCTACCAGATGCTCGCCCCGGGCCTGCGCCCGTTTGCCGTCGGCCTTTCCACCGTCGCGGCCATCATTGCCTCGCAGGCGCTCATTACCGGCGCATTCTCGCTGGTGTCCGAGGCCAGCCGTCTGGACCTCATGCCGCACATGCAGGTCTTCTACCCTGCCGAGACCAAAGGCCAGCTCTACATCCCCATGGTCAACAACGTCATGCTCGTGGGCTGCGTCATCGTGGTGCTGCTGTTCCAGAACTCGGCGCATATGGAAGCCGCCTACGGCCTTGCCATTACGCTGACTATGATGTGCACCACGCTGCTGCTCTTCTTCTACCTGCACGAGGAGCGCAAGCTCAAGGTCGCGCCGTGGATCTTCGCGGCCTTCTTCCTTTTGCTCGAAGGCTTCTTCTTCGTGAGCTCGCTCACCAAGTTCTTCCACGGCGGCTATTTCACTATCCTCATGGCCGCGCTCATCATGGGTATCATGGTGTGCTGGTACAACGGTACGGCTGTTGAGCAGCGCCAGTTTACGCTGCTGCCGCTGCGCAGCTACCTGCCGCAGCTCAAGCGCCTGCGCGATGACGATCGCTACGAGCGCCTGAGCGACAACATCGTGTACCTGACCAAGGACACCCATACCGACTACATCGACCGTGATATCGTCTACTCGATTCTGGACAAGCATCCCAAGCGCGCCCGCGCCTGGTGGTTTGTGAATGTCGAGACCATGGACGAGCCACATACCTTTGCCTATTCGGTCGAGACGTTCGGCACCGACTACGTGTTCCGCGTGCATCTGTACCTGGGCTACAAGATCAACCAGCGCGTCAATGCCTATTTGCGTCAGGTCGTTCAGGACCTGGCTGCTACCGGCGAGCTGCCGGCGCAGACGCATGACTACTCGGTCTACAAGGATCCGGGCAACATCGGTACGTTCAAGTTCGTCCTGATCCGTAAGCTTCTGGCGCCCGAAAGCGATGTGGAGCCGAGCGAGCGTACGGCCATCACGCTCAAGTACATCATTCGTCGCGCCGCCGGCACGCCTGCACGCTGGTACGGCCTGGAGAACTCCAACGTGAGCTTTGAGTACGTGCCGCTGTTCACCAAGTTCAAGGCCGTGAACAAGATGCAACGCCTGGCTCCCAACGAGCGCCCGTAGGCGCCGACAGGTTGCACGGAGTTGGTTTTCGATGGACAAGATTGGGGCCGGGGAGGCAAACATGGATGCAAAGATGCTTGATGGCCGCGAGGTGGTTGCCGAAGTGGTGCGCGAGGCACGCGCCGATGCCGCCGAAGATCGGTTCTTTACGAATCGGGCCAACATGGACATGGCCGATCGCGTGATTTCGGTCGTGGCGCTGGTGTTTGTCGCGGCGTGCGTGTGCGCACTGCTCGCGCACGCGCTGTTTGTCTAACGACCGCAGGCTGCAAAGGCTATACACTTGGAACCACCACAAGGGGAAACCACCACAAAGGTGCCTGTCCCCTTTGTGGTGGTTTTTGCTTTTGAGAGAGGGGCGGGGCGCTGATGGACGTCCATGCGGACGGCGATATTGCCGAGAACTTTTGGTGGCGGCGCACGACGCTGACGCGTCGCAGCCCTCTGTATGACGCCTGCGTATCGGCGGGGCTGCTGGTCGCGGCGACGATTGTGGGCGCGCTGCTCGACCATCCGGGTCTCGCGCCGAGCATCATGATCGTCTATGTGTTCGCCGTGCAGCTGTGCGCGTTCTTTACCTGGAGCCGCCTGTATTGCTTGCTGAGTTCGGCTGCCGCCGTGGCGCTCTACAACTTCCTGTTTGTCGACCCGCGCTACTCGCTGTCGTTTATCGACCGCGTCTATCCTGGCATGTTCTTCATCATGTTTTCGGTCTCGCTCGTGTCGAGCTCGATTGCGTTGGCCCTGCGCCGTGCCTTGGCGCAGGCCGCCGCCAGCGACCGCCGCACGCAGATGGTGCTCGAGACCAACCGCATGCTGCAGCGCTGCGCCGATCAGCAGCAGATTGTCCATGCTATGGCAACGCAGCTGGCGCGTCTTTCGGGCTGTCCTGTCGTGTGGTACAGCGCCGACGCCGAGGGCGATGACCTGCTGCCGCGTGCGACATACACGGCCGTGGGCGATGTCGCGCCGGTGCATGAACTGGCGCCGCAGATGCCGCCGCGGCTCTCGGCGTCCGCCTATGTGGGAACGCCGCTCGATGCCACCTACGGCGGCTCGACGTTCTACGGCATCTACCTGACCGTGCGCTCGGGCGACACCATGGTGCGCGCGGGCGATCCCGCCTCGGTGGTGGGCGTGCTGGCTATCGTTGCCGAGCCCGACGTGCTGACGCACGAGGAGCGGACACTTGCCGATGCCATCGTGAGCGAAGGCGAGCTGGCACTCGATCGCGCCCGCGCCATGGAGGCCCGCGAGGAGGCGGCGGTGCTTGCCAAAAATGAGCAGCTGCGCGCCAATCTGCTGCGCTCCATCTCGCACGATCTGCGCACGCCGCTTACCAGTATTTCGGGTAATGCCGACGTGCTGCTCGATCAGGGTTCGACCGGCACCGCGGTGCTCGATGCCCAGACGCGCCGCGGCCTGCTGCTATCCATTCGCTCGGATGCGCTGTGGCTCAACGCCACCGTCGAGAACCTGCTCGCCATCACCAAACTCGAGGGCGGCGGCATGCATCTGTCGACCACGCTCGAGCTTATGGACGATATCGTCGAGGAGGCGCTGCGCCATGTAAATCCGGCCGTGCGCGAGCACGACCTTAAGGTGGTGGCGAGCGATGAGCCGGCGCTCGTCAATGTCGATGCGCGCCTGATGGTGCAGCTGGTGGTAAACCTGGTGAACAATGCCATTACCTACACGCCCGCAGGCTCGCATATCGTGATCTCGATTGACGCCGGCGATGGACGCGTGGCGTGCTCGGTGGCCGATGACGGCCCGGGCATTGCTCCCGAGGACCGCGAGCGTATCTTTGAGTCGTTCTACACCGCCAACCATGGTTTGGCCGATAGCCGACGAAGTGTGGGCCTGGGGCTTTCGCTTTGCCGCTCCATTGCGCTGGCGCATGGCGGTAGCATAGAGGTTGCCGCGGCGGACCCGCACGGCTCGGTCTTTACGATCGAGCTTCCCGCCGCTGACGTTTCGTTTGATAAGGAGTAGCGCTGTGCCGAACTCTGCCGTGAAACCGCTCATCTTGGTCGTTGAGGACGACCCCGCCGTCCGCAACCTTATCGTCGCCGCGCTCGAGGCGCACGGCTTGCGCCATATGGCTGTGGAGACCGCCCATGCCGCCATCGCCGCCGCCTCGTCGCAGGCGCCGAGCATTGTGCTGCTCGATCTGGGCCTGCCCGATATGGACGGCGTCAAGGTGGTGGAGTCGGTGCGCACGTGGTCGGGCATGCCGATCATCGTGGTCTCGGCGCGCAGCGAGGACGCGGACAAGATCCGCGCGCTCGATGCTGGTGCCGACGACTACCTGACCAAGCCGTTTTCGGTCGAGGAGCTGCTCGCGCGCATTCGCACGACGCTCAGGCGCCTTTCGTATGCGCAAGCGGGCGGCGTTGCCTCCGAGGGCTCGTTCGATACCGGTGAGCTGCATATCGATTTTGATGCTGGCATCGCCATGATGGATGGCGAGGAACTGCACCTGACGCCGATCGAGTACAAGCTCCTGTGTCTGCTGGCGCACAACGCCGACAAGGTGTTGACGCACCAGTTTATCCTGCACGAGATTTGGGGCACGGCGACCAAGAGCGACCTGGCGAGCCTGCGCGTCTTTATGGGCACGCTGCGCAAGAAAATCGAGTCCGACCCCGCGCATCCGCGCTATATCCAGACGCATGTGGGCATCGGCTACCGATTGGTCATCCAAGGCTAGATCGCCAACCACCATCCCAATATGAGTTGCGGTGAAATACGGTCTAAATTTGCCTAACTCCAGGCAAAACAGTCCGTATTCCACCGCAACTTTGTTATTTGCCCTTGGGCTTGCTGGCGTAGAACTTCTTCTTTTTAGGTTTGCCGGCGGGGGAGGGCTTGCCGGCAAAGTTGGGCTTGCCATGGTCGGCCTGCGCGTGCGTGGGTACTGCCGCACGGGGCTTGCGGGCTTCGGGGTTGCGCAGCTCCTCGGTTCGCTCTGCGATCTCTTCGGCGCTAAAGCCGACTTCGGCCATGGCGTCCTCGATGGACAGGCGGCGCACGATATAGCAGTGGTGCACCTTCTGGTTGCGCGCGAAGTCCTCGGGGATGGTCTGTGCCGTAATGTCCTCCAGCACGACGCCCGCGCGGGCGAGCTTGCGCGTCTCGGGGCGGAAGCCGCGCAGGTTGCAGCTAAAGATGGCATGGCCGCCCTGTGCGAGCAGGCGAGATACGCCGGCCAAAAGCTCAACATGGTCGCGCTGGACATCCCAGGTGCGGCGGCCCATCTTGGACGAGTTCGAGAACGTGGGCGGGTCGACAAAGATCAGGTCCCAGCGGTTGCGCGTCTGGCGCTGGTCGCGAATCCAGGCGAGCACGTCGTCGCGCACAAAATGATGCTGCGGACCAACAAAGCCGTTCTGGCGCATGTTGCGCTCGGCCCAGTCCAGATAGGTGTTGGAAAGGTCGACCGTCACGGTTTCCTCGACGCCGCCGTCTGCCGCATAGCAGGTGGCGGTGCCGGTATAGGCGAACAGGTTGAGGAAGCGACGCGCCTGCTTGGCGTGCTCGCGCACCAGGTTGCGGGTGACGCGGTGATCCAGGAAGATGCCGACGTCCAAGTAGTCGTCAAAGTTGACGGCAAAGGTGAGCCCGCCCTCTTCGATGAGCGGGAGGCGACGGCGCGCGATGTTGGCGCGTTCGCCCGATCCGCCCTTGCCGGCGCCCTGCTTGCCGTACTGCGAGCCGCCGCGCGAGCGCATGCGGGCCTTGGCGTGCACGTGTTCGGCCGGGATATCCAGGATACGCGGCGCGATGGCCAGAATATCGAGCATACGGGCCTGGGCCAGTGCGGGGTCGATGGTCTTGGGCGCGGCGTATTCGGCGATGACGAGCCAGCGGCCCGGCGCCTGCGGGCAACCCTCGTACAGGTCGATGGCGGCGGAGTAATCGGGCAGGTCGGCATCGTAGACGCGGTAGCAGCTCACGCCCTCGCGCTTGGCCCACTTGCGACGCAGGCGAGCGTTCTTGCGCAGGCGGTTGGCGAATTGTTCGGACTCGGGGATGAGCACGGGCAGCGGCTTGCCGTCGCCCAGGTCGAGCGTGGCAGCAGGCTCGGGCATGGCGGGGGCGGGGGCTTCGTCGCTGATGACGTCGTCGGCGTCCGCGGTCTCGCCCTCAGCATCCGCGCTGGTCGCAGCCTCAAACACTGCGGCGGCGTGGTCGAGCGAGAGCCAAACCTCGATAGCTGCTTCCTCGTTATTGGGCATGACGGCGATCGAGTGCTCGGGCTCAGCGCGGAGCGCGCGGGCCAGCAATCCGTCGCGGGTGAGTGCGGCGACCGGTGCCGAAGTGAGCTCGGGCGCGCGGCGCAGCTCGCCGACCAGCGTCATGGCGTCGTGCATGAGCGAAAGCGGTGTCTCGGTCGTATCCGCGACCACGGCGGCGCCGGCGACAGCGCCCGCGTGGTCCAGTACGGTGGCGGACTTGGCGGCGCAAAAATCGACAAAGCGCTTGTAGCCGGCACATTTAACCATGCGCTCAGCGGTCTTACGGGCGGCGGGGTCGATGTCTACGGCCACGATGCGCGCCTGGCGCTCGCGCGCTGCCGCCTCGCGCTCGCGCGCCTCGGCAAGCAGCTGCTCCCACAGGGCGGCGTCGTGCAGCTGCCAGCCCTCAAAGCCCCAGCGCTCGCGTGCGGCGCCCGGGGCGCGGTCGGTCAGAATATTCACGGCCTCCAGCAGCAGACCGCCGCCGGCGCACGAGGCATCGATCAGCGTGGGAAGGGCTTCGTTCTCGTAATCGTCGGCCGTCAACTCGCGCTCGCACAGTGCGGTCCAGCCGACCTGCGAAAGCACCAGGGCGGCGTAGTCGGGGCGCAGCACGTGCGTACCCTCGCCGGCGCGGGTCGCGGCAGGCGGCAGGCGTTTGAATAACGGATCGCCCGAAAGGTCCAGACTGATGCTCGCGCGACGCTGACGCAGCGAAAGCAGCAGGTGAACATCGGGGTCGGCGGCGTCGACATCGGCGCGACGGCCCGTGGTCTCGGCCAGACGGTCGCACAGCGCGTCCTTGGCGCGCAGAGCCGAGAAACGCGTATTGCGCAGCTGCTCGGTCACGCCGCGGGCGGTGATGGCGATGGTGGCGCCTGGACGAACAATGCTCTCCCAGGCGATGTCGTAAACGCCGTCGTACAATTCATCGGCATCCTGCGCCTCAAAGCGCCCAAGCACCACAAACACGCGGCTGGCCAGGCGCGACCACAGACAGGCGCGGTAGCCTTCTTCGAGCTCGCCCTCAAACGTAGCGCGGCCCTTCAGGCGGCGGACATGCGAAAGCCCGAGGTGTTTAAGCTCATCGGCGAGTGCGGACTCAAAGCCCTCGGGGCAGCTTGCATAAAATTCCATGGGTGACCTCTCTGGTTGCGTCGCTCCATTATATGATGGATGCTTCGTTTGCCATCGCCCTCGAAAGGAACCCATATGATTGATGCGTGCCCCTTGATTCCCATTTTCATTGCAACGGCCTCAGGACTCGGGGCCTCGCACAGGCTCCCGCCGCCTTACAGAACTGAAAGCTGGGCGTAGGGCAAATCTATGGCACGTGACCTGCGATTGCTCGGCCATAGATGGCGTAATCGAGGCTAAGGGAGTGCATCATGCGCAAGGGAAACGAGAGCTGGTTCTGGCACGCGAACGACATGGTGGTGACGGGCGACATGAACCCCGTGGTCCGCGTCCTGTGGGCCGCGCTCATCGTAGGCATCGGCGTTGCGACGATGGCCACGCTCTGGATCGTCACGAGGTAGCGCGCCACGAACGGATGACGAGGCACGCGGCGCATGCCACGCTGGCGGAACCCTAGACTCGCTGCTGGACAATCTGTTCGATGAGCTTCGCGACGGAGTCCTCGGCTGCGTTCCCGATCAGGTGATGGGCCGCGGCCTTCGCCTCTGGCATCGCGCCCGCGACTGCGTAGGAGTTCGGCACCTTTTCGAGGAGCGTCACGTCGTTTTCCGAGTCTCCGATAAAAGCGACCTCGTCCAGCGTGACCCCAAGGCTGCTGAGAAGCGCGTCGAGTCCGTTTACCTTGCTCCAGCCAGCCGGAACAACATCGAGGAAGAATGGGACGGGCGAGGGGAAATCAAGTTCTGGGCAGGCTTCCTTGCATCGACTCCGAACGACTTCCGTCGGGGCGGAGCTGACGTTGACGAAGATGCCGGCGGTTATGACGTCACGGTTCGTGGGCACGTCTCCGAGCGCCATGTCTCTTCCGGAGTCCTTAACGACTTCCAGGGCGAATTCGTCGCCAGGCTCGACGGCGCAGAGGAACTGCTCGCAGCGCTTGCCTGTCTCATCGACATCGGCGACTAGCCAGAGTGACGTCCCCGCGTAGGGGCGTACAGCGCTATCGAGCTTGACGAGGGCCTCCGTCGAGAGCGTCTTTTTGAACACGAGTTCGCCGCTGGAGAAGACCTTCTTTCCGTTGGCCATGATGCCGGTCGAGAAACAGCGCGCGTCGCCGTCAAAGGCATCGGCCAGGTCGGCGTAGTCGCGCCCGCTTGCGGGGCCGAACGCGATGCCCGCATCGAGCGCCGAAAGAATCGCGCTGTGCGTGCGCTCCGATACGACCCTTGAGCCAAACGGCAACAGGGTCCCATCCATGTCTGCGAGGATGAGCTTTATCAAGGGGTCCTCCCGTTTCGGTCTGGGCATCGGTGCGCCGGCATGCGTCGTCCTAGCTGTATTGCTTGTCTCCCATGAGATTCTTCGAGATGATCCTGTTAAACTCTACCGGGTCATCCCAGCAAGAGGTCAGGAAGAGGAACAGCAGCTCGATGACGAAGTTGATCGAGCTGTGCGAGAAGGCGATCTCGGTTCCGGTGATGGCCTGATCTCGCGAGATGGCTCGGATGATATGCGTGGCACGCTTCGCGAGCGGCGTATCCGGGTTGTCTGTGATCATGATGATGGGGGTGTTCGAATCCTCGGCAGAGTCGAATATGTTGACGAGACGCTTCGAGTATCCGGACGTCGAAATGACGAGTAGAACGTCATTCTCCTTGAGGCTGGTTGCGACGGAGACCATGGCTTCGGTGGTACTGGGGCAAAACGCTCTGACTCCAACCTGCGAGAGCTTGAACGCCGCGTTTACGCCCATGTTAATCGAGTTGCCGACGCCCGCGATCAGGACGAGGTTGGCGTTGTGGAGCAGATTGACGACTGCCGAAAAGTCATCGGAGTCAATGAGCGAGGCGGTTTGGGAGAGCTCCTTGACCTTGTGAGACAGGACGTACTTGATGGAGCCCTCGACGTCGTCCAGAGTAATCCTGCCGTCCGTGGCCTTTTCTTCGCCGGATGCCCTGCTGATGGATATGCCGAGCGCCAGACGCATGTCCGAATAGGTTCGGTAGTCAAGCGTCCTTGCGAATCTCGAAACAGACGCCGGTGACGTACCGGTTTCTGCGGCGAGTTCGCGGACGGTCATCGTTGCGACATCCGACGGGTGGTCGAGCACATACGTTGCGATTGCCTTCTCCGAGGGGGATAGGCTGCTCATGACCGCGCAGATGTGGCTGAGCACATCCCCTGTCTTATCCATGGTTACTCCTTGGTCCTAGCTTGCTTTGTATCTTAGGTCAAGAGAGGTGAAAAATAAGCAAAATGTTTCATCAGCGGTGAAATAGCGTTTCACCGCTGATTTCCTACCGTTCACGGTAAATCGGTACTTCCTCGGCGCAATCTCAGCTTGAGCTGCTATCTTATGAGCCGTGAAACAACGGCACGAAAACGATGAAACAACAGAACATTGTTTCAACGCCTCGCAACTCCGTTTCACGCTAGATGGTGAATCACTTCGAAGCCCAGACAGGCACCCGGCGAGCAAGAAGGGAGAAGCACGATGCACAACGCCAAGACAAACGCAAGCATGACTTCGCTGTTCTTCGCGAACGTACTCTACTGGGTCTGCGCGGGCGTGTACTCGCCGTTTCTCTCCGCTCACTACACGAGCCTCGGCCTCAGCGCGGCCCAGACCGGCATTCTCCTCGCGGCGACCCCGGTGTGTGCGCTCGCCATCCAGCCGCTCTGGTCGACGATCGCCGACAAGCTCGGGCGCCGCCGCGCGGTCATCGTGGCCCTCTGCCTTGCGGCGGCGGTACTCGCTCCGCTGTATTACCTGGCGTCGACGTTCGTCCCGGTCCTTCTCGTAACCTTTGCATTCTCGGCGTTTTTCTCGGGGCTCCTGCCCCTGAGCGACTCCCTCGTCATCGAGCTCGCGGATCGCTCTGGCCTGGACTTTTCTCGCATTCGCATGGGTGGCACTATCGGCTATGCCATCGTCGTCCTGATCGTCGGTCGGCTGCTCGACATGGCTCCTCAAATCCAGTTCACGGTGGTCTCCGCCGCGCTGGTGGTCTTCGCGGCTCACATGTGGCGCCTCCCCGAGGCGGGAATTCGCGCCAATGCCGCGGACGATCCCAAGGTCTCCCACGGAAAGGGCCTCCTCTCGCTGTTCACCAGCAATGAGATCGCCTTCGTCTTGGTCTTCGCCTTCATCAGTTCGGCCGCGATTGGCTTCATCGGGGCGTTCTTGGGCCGCTACGCGGTCGAGCTTGGCGAGGGTCAGAACCTCGTGGGCGTCCTGAGTGCGGTCTCCGCTGCGAGCGAGATCCCCATCCTGCTCGTTTCCTCCAAGCTGGTCAGGCGCTTCGGCGAGATGAACCTCCTGATCTTTTCCTGTTTCATGGCGGCGCTCAGGCTCGTGCTTGTGGGCACCGGCATCGTCCCGGTCATGGTCTGCGGCCAGCTGCTGCAGAGCGTGAGTTACATGACCGTCTACTACTCCTGCGTTACCTACATTGCCAACCACACTTACGAGGATTGTCGCGCTCGAGGTCAGAGCGCCTTCGCGATGGTCCAGAGCGGTCTGTCCGTCGTGGTTGCGAACCTGTTTGGCGGTTGGGCGTGCGATGCGCTCGGCACGCACGCGGGTTTCCTGGCCTTCGCCCTCGCTTCAACGATTGCTGCAGTCGCTGCTCTTGTGGCGTACGTGCTATGGCGTCGAAGCGCGGCGCCGCAGCCTGAGGGCCAGGCGGCCGCATAGGCTCCACCGCGCCTCGCAAGCGCCTGCCTGCCTCGCGCTTCGCTTCGTGTTCAACCAGCTGACGAGCTGAGAACTGTCCGATCCAATGATTATTCAGGTGAAAGGAAGACAAAGATGTCACTCATCAAGGTCAACGAGCTTCTTCAACATGCGACCGAGCACCACTATGGCGTGCCCGCGATTAACGTCATCAATACGGAGACCATCCGTTATGCGATCCAGGCCGCCGAGGATGAGCACATGCCCATCATCATCCAGTACTGGCCTGGCTTCGAGGACCACTGCGCCCTCGACATCATCGCCTTCGCCGCCCGCTATTACGCCGAGCGCGCGAGCGTGCCCGTCGCCGTCCACCAGGATCACTCCGCTGGTTACGAGATCGCCGTCAAGGGCGTCAAGGCCGGCTTCCCATCCGTCATGGTCGACGGCTCCTCACTTCCCTATGAGGAGAACTTCCAGCTCACGAAGGACGTCGTCCAGGTCGCCAAGATCTTCGACGTCGACATCGAGGCCGAGCTCGGCCATGTCGGCAACGGCTCTGACGCCAACGACTTCGTGAACAGCGACCACTACACCGACCCGAACCTCGCCGAGGAGTTTGTCGAGGGCACCGGTTGCGGCTCGCTCGCCATCGCCGTCGGCAATGCCCACGGCCCCTATGTCAAGGTCCCGAACCTCGACATGGAGCGCATCAAGGCCTGCAGGGAGGCCGTCAGCGTCCCCCTCGTCATGCACGGATGCTCCGACATCCCCGACGAGCAGCTCCAGGAGGCCGTGAACCTCGGCATGAGTAAGTTCAACATCGCCACGGAGTACTTCCGTTCCATGTACCGCGCCTTCGAGAAGGACATCAACTCCGGTAAGAACGACGGCAACGGCATAGGCCTCCTGATGGACGCCGCCCCCGACATGCGCGCGTTCGTCGTCAGCAAGATCCAGCTTCTGAACCCCAACCACTATTCGCTCTAGGAGAGACTCGATGAAGAAAGTTCTTGTCGCGTCGCACGGCCACCTCGCAAGCGGAATCAGGAGCTCGATCGGAATCCTGACCGGCATGGCGGACATGGTGGAGGCAGTTGACTGCTACGTGGACGACTCCGATTTCACCCCTCGCATCCAGGCCTTTATTGACTCGGTGGGCCCTGAGGACGAGGCCATCATCTTCACCGACATCTACGGTGGTTCCGTCTTCCAGAAGGTCGTCCTTATGGAGCCGGAGAAGCGCGGGATCGTCCACGTCACCGGTATGAACCTCGGCCTCGTGATCGAGACGCTCCTCGGCGCCGAGCCGGTCACGGCAGATTCGATCAAGCAGAGCGTCGAGCTGGCGAGGGCGACGATGCAGGTCGTCGAGCCTCCGAGCAAGGCCGCGGACAACGAGGAGTCCGAGGGAGACTTCTTTGATTAGAGAGTACTAACAAGTAGAGAGAGGAAGCAATGATTGTTCAGGTTCGAGTCGATGACCGTCTGATTCACGGACAGGTCGCCCTGGTGTGGACCAAGGAGCTCAACACCACCAGGATCATCGTCGCCAACAAGCACGCCGTGGAGAGCGACGCCCTTCGCATGACGCTTTCCATGGGTACGCCGGCGGGCCAGAAACTCCTCGTCAAGGACGTTCCGGATGCCTGCCGCATCGCGAACGATCCGCGCGCGGACTCCATGCGCATCTTCGCGCTCACCAACTGCGTGCGTGACGTGCTTGAGCTCGTTAAGGGCGCGCCGGGCAAGATTGAGGGCGTGAACGTTGCCAACGTCGGCCGCTTCGACAAGTCCGATCCGGATAGCAAGGTCGCCCTCAACTCCACGATCATGCTCAACCCGGATGAGCTCGAGGCCGCGAAGGAGCTTTGCGAGCAGGGTATTCCGGTTTTCCATCAGCTTATCCCGTCCAATCCCAAGACTCCTCTCAAGAGTCTGATCGAGGCGGCGGGGAAATAAGGGGATTTGGCCAGGCGGCCAAATGAAATGAAAGAAAGGAAGTCAAATGGTTGGGTTGGCAATAATGGCCTGGTTGACCGTGCTGATTTGCTACGGCGGCAACTGGGTTCTCGGTCAGTGCATGATCGAGCGTCCTCTCGTGGTAGGTCTCGTTGCGGGCCTCCTGATGGGCGACGTCAAGACCGGTGTCATCATCGGTGCCTCTCTCGAGGCGATCTTCATGGGCGCGGTTAACATTGGTGGCGCTATCTCCGCCGAGCCTGTTACCGCGACCGCCCTCGCCGTCGCCTTCACCGTTGGCGCTGGTATCGACCAGGGTGCCGCCATCACACTGGCCGTTCCCGTGGGCGTCGTCACCGCATTTCTCTCGATCTTCATGAACAACGTGTTCCTCGCGTTCTTCGCAGCCACCTTTGACAAGATGGCCGCCGAGGGCAACGAGAAGGGCCTCGCGCTTCAGCACTTCGTTCTCTGGTTCGTTAAGTACGCCGCCTTTGGCCTCATCGCCTTCCTCGGCGTTTACCTTGGCGCCGAGCCCGTTGCCGCCATTGTCAACCAGATTCCGGCCAATGTCATGAGCGGCCTCAACGCCGTGGGTGCCCTCCTGCCCGCCGTTGGTATGGCGCTCCTGCTCCAGATGCTGTGGAGCACCGAGCTCAGCATCTACTTCTTCTTGGGCTTTACGCTCTACCAGTACCTCGGCCTCCCGATGATCGCCATCGCAGTTCTCGGTGTCATCATCGCGGTTGCCTCCGCCCTCCGCGACAAGGAGATCTTCGATCTCACCAAGAAGGGAGTGGCCACCCAGGCCGTTTCCGGCGACTCTGTAACCAGCGACGAGGAGGATTTCTTCGCATGAGCAACCTGACCAAGAATGTGAGCCCTGAAGACAAGAAGATGCTCAACAGCATTTTCCTGCGCTCCTTCTCCGTGTTCGCTTCCTGCGCCGGCGGTTCCGTCAAGGCTGGCGCCGACGGCTGGCTGTACTCCGTCCAGCCCGCGCTTAACCGCTACTACGCCGATGACCCCGAGGCTCGTGCCGACGCCATGAAGCGTCACACGACTTGGTACAACATTACCCAGAACGTCGGCACGTTCGCCATGGGCCTCGTCGCCTCCATGGAGAGGGAGAACTCGCAGCACGAAGACTTCGACACCGAGTCCATCGACGGTATCAAGGTCTCCCTGATGGGCCCGATGTCCGGCATCGGCGACGCAATCTTCTGGGGCGTCCTGCGTGTTATCGCCGCCGGCATCGGCATTAACCTCGCCATGAGCGGCTCGCCCCTCGGCGCGATCATGTTCCTGCTGATCTACAACATCCCGTCGATCCTCTGCCGATACTTCATGACCTACCTCGGCTTCAGCATGGGCACCAACTTCATCTCCGAGATGTACGAGGGTGGTCTCATGAAGCTCATCACCAAGGCGACCTCCACGATCGGCCTGGTGATGATCGGCGCCATGACCGCGGCGAACGTCCAATTCAACACGATCCTGTCCATTCCGGTTCAGGACTCCGACCCCGTCATGATCCAGACCTACCTCGACTCGATCTTCAAGGGCATCGTGCCTCTGGGACTTACGCTCGTCGTCCTCTGGCTCCTGCGCAAGAAGAACGTGAACGTCAACATCATCCTGGTCGGCATCATGGTTC
This sequence comes from uncultured bacterium, assembly GCA_905214145.1. Taxonomy (GTDB): domain Bacteria; phylum Actinomycetota; class Coriobacteriia; order Coriobacteriales; family Coriobacteriaceae; genus Collinsella. The sequence goes on from CAJMLB010000035.1 coordinate 14,539, forward strand.
TGGCGCTCGTCCTCGGCCTCGTGGGCATCGTGTAAGGCGGTTTCCGGATCATCCGAAGCCTGTTCAAGGCAATTCCTGGCGGCACGCGATCGAGGACATTCGACGCGTGCTGCCCCATTAGAAGGAGAGAATATGCGCTACACGCACCTCAAGAACTCCGACGTTGACGTCTCCCAGCTCGCCGTGGGCACCTGGGCGATCGGCGGCGACTCCTTTGGTGAGAACGATGACGCCGCCAGCATGTCCGCCATCCGCACCATGCTCGATCACGGCGTCAACCTCATTGACACCGCGCCGTGCTATGGCAACGGCGCGTCCGAGAAGGTCGTCGGCAACGCGCTCAGGGGCGTCGACCGAGAGAGCTACCTGCTCTCGACCAAGGTTGGCCTGATCACCAGCGCCGCCGGCTATGACCGCGACTCTTCGTTCAAGAACATCATGAGGGAGGTCGAGAGCTCGCTGCGCAATCTCCGCACCGACTACATCGACTTCTACTTCGTGCACTGGCCCGACGCCAAGACCCCGTTCTCCGAGACGATGTGCGCCCTCCAGCTCCTCAAGGAGCAAGGCAAGATTCGCCACATCGGCGTCTCCAACTTCACGACCGAGATGATCGAGGAGTGCGAGAAGGTCGCTCAGGTCGACGTCCAGCAGCCGCCCTACTCCATGGTCGACCGCTCCTCCGAGGACCTTATCAAGTGGGGCTACGAGCGTGGCATCGACTCCTTCACCTATGGCTCCCTTGGCGCGGGCATCCTGTCGGGCAAGTTCCGCGAGCTGCCGAAGTTCGAGGAGGGCGATGTTCGTGGCGGCTTCTACGACTACTTCCAGGAGCCCAAGTTCTCGCGCGTCCAGGAGCTGCTCAAGGTCATGGACGAGATCGCCGAGGCTCATGACAAGCCCGTGGCACAGGTCGCCGTGAACTGGAGCACCCAGAAGGAGTACGTGGGCACCGCGCTCGTTGGCGTGCGCACGGACGCCCACGCGATTCAGAACTGCGAGACGTTCGAGTGGGAGCTTTCCGCCGATGAGATGGCCAAGCTTGACGCCAAGCTTGACGAGCTGAAGATCGGCTAGCCATGGGCACCGAGGAGAGGAAGTACCCCACTTCCGAGCTTGAAGTGCTTGAGCGTGGATCTAGGGAGGTCGTGGAGCCCAACGGGCTGAAGCTCCTGCTGAAGCCCGTGCCGGGAGACGAGCGCGAGCGCGTGCTCGATCCGCGCGTCTACGCGCGCGCCCATGCGAAGCTCGCCGCCGGCCCGGCGCCGGCGGGGCCGGTGGACGTGATCGCGTGGCGCTCCGCTCCCAACAAGGAGACCCATGTCGTGAGGGGCTCGAACGTCGCCAAGAAGACCGTCGTCATGAACTTTGGCGACAGGGGCATTCCCCTGCACGTCTTCACGCCCGAGGGCCACGGGTGCGGCTCCGCCGCGCTCGTGTTCATCCACGGCGGCGGCTTCATGGTGGGCAACATTGGCCAGTACGAGAACTGCCTGCGCGACATCGCGGAGCGAACGGGCTGCGTCGCGATCTACCCGGAGTACCGCTTGTCTCCCGAGACGATGTTCCCCGGTGGTGTCGAGGACTGCGTGAAGACGCTCGACTGGCTTGTCGAGCATGCGGATGAGCTGGGTGTCGACGCGACGCGGGTCGCCGTGGCTGGCGACTCCGCGGGCGGAAGCCTGACCAACGCCGTCGTCCTCGACGGGTCCCATGCGGACAGGATCAAGCTCGTGGCCGAGCTGTATCCGCTCGTCGACGGCGGCCCTGTTCCGGAGGAATGGTCCTATGACCTCTATGAGATCGTGAACGACCAGAGGGCCGAGGCTCTGAGCAGGGTGGATCGCATCCGCAACGCCAACGACGACCTGCCAATGATGTATACCAACGGCAATGCGGAGGAGATGCTCGACCCGAGGGTGTCTGCCCTGTTCGCGGAGGACGTGAGCGCGTTCCCCCGCACGGTCATCATCTCTTCCGAGTATGACTACCTGCGCTATCAGGACGAGCTATTCGCGAAGAGGCTGCAGGATGCGGGCGTTGACGTCACCGCGATTCGCTATCGCGGCTGCGACCACGGCTTCTTCGAGATGTACGGCGTGATGCCTCAGGCTGAGGACGTCTGCCGCGTCATCTCCGAGGAGCTTGCGAAGATCTAGGGGCTCGTCGCGGCGGCCTCCTGGACGAGTGGCGGTCCGGCGGGATGCTAGGTGCGTCCCGCCGGACCTTTGCGTTGACGGGCGCGTGCCGCTTGCCGGAGGGCGTGTGTGGGGTTCGCTTCGGCGGTGCCGGATTAACCGGGAGATGCGTTTACCGCCGCTCTTCCAAGTGAGCCCAGCAAACAAATCGCGAGTTGAGCCCCAAGGGCATCGACAAGGGCGTGGGCGTGGCGCGGGCGCTGGAGTATCTGGGTCGCGCGGGAAATGCGCGCACCTTTGGCTTTGGCGATTCGGGCAACGACCTGGGTATGCTCGCTGCGGTCGAGACAGCTGTCGCCATGGGCAACGCCATGCCCGAGGTCAAGACGGTCGCCGACTACGTGACCGACGATGTCGCACACGACGGTACCGTCACAGCGAT
>CAJMLB010000036.1:0-16214 GCA_905214145.1 uncultured bacterium
AAGGGCGGAGGCGGGGCATGCCCCGCCTCTTACACCACATCTCTGCGCGCTACCCTCCTTGATACCCGGCTTTGCTGAAAACTCCCGTTTTTGCACGTCGCCTGGGTACCCACCCCGTCAGTCCGCCTCTGTTCTGGCCCCGTACACCCTGCCTTCGGGCGTGGAAGTGCTTGTTTGAGCGAACTCCGGGTAATCCAACTCGATGACTTGCATGTCGTCGATGGCTGGGGCATCGTTGATTGTCGGGTCGTTCAGCGAGATGCCTTCGAGCACAGCGTGTTCGAGCTCAAGTACACTACGCTGCTCTGCATCTTGACAGAGGAGCTCCTCAATACGCTTCTTTTCCTCGATAAATCTCCTGAGCACAAATCGTCGCAGCTCTTCTTGCTTAATTGCAAAATCTTTGGGTAGGCGCGATGGGCGAATGCCCTCCTTTCGCTGGATCGCCTCCATGACCCTGGCGAAGGCGCTGGCGTGCATAAAGGAATAGCGACTGACGGTAATGATTCCGTAGCCCATGGACGCCAGCGCGTTCTTGCGCTCTTCGTCAATGGCGCGGTCTTCTTCGGCATCGTGCTGAAATCCGTTGTATTCGATGTCGGTTCGGGACCGCTTAAGATATGCATCCATATAGAACTTTTCGCGCCGCGTGAGGTCTTTTGCGGCAGCTGTGACCTTTACTTCGTAGTCGGTCTCGATCTCGCTAATGCCCAGCCCACCCTCACGTCTGGGTAGCGTGAGCATCATGACAAACGCTGTTTCCATTGGCGAGCGGCATCTGTCTCGCACACAACGGACGGCTTTTCGGGCAAGTTCGAGTCCCTTGCAGTCGGTGAGGGAGTTAAAGAAGTGCTTGAGGCTCGAAGTCGAGGTGAGCGCGAAACGCTCGGTATAGGCTGCCGAGGCATCGCGTCCAAGGGAATAGGCGCCACACAGTTCGAAGTAGTACTCCACAAGTTCGCGAAAGGGAAGATAGGTTGCGGCCTGAAGCGCACAGAGTTCGACGCTGACAATATAGATGTCATCGGCGATCCGGATAAAGCGCGAGCCCGAGAAACGCTTAGACGATACGTGGCATTTGCAGCCCAGTATGTTGCGCACGTTTGCGCGCTCGAACACCGTCGTATCGAGCGGGGCGTCGTCATCGAGGGCGATATTGTGCCTGACGAGCCAGTCGGCGGCAGAGTCAAGCAGTTCCTTGCTGGGGCGCGCCCCGTAGATTTCGGCGGGACTGCAGGGCTCGGTTCCAATTGCGGATACCGAGTATGCGGCTTGGTAGACCGCTTTTGCCGTGTTATGTGAAAGCACGATACTCATACAGATAGCATGGCAGACGGAGCGGCGGTGTTTGCGATAAACGCCAAGGTAAAATCTTGCGACATAACGAAAGCTGTCCAAGAGCTTGACGCCAATGATGGAGAAAGATGCCGCTTGGAGCATTTTCGCAGTTCGTTGGCTACACAGACCTCCACAACTGATGCCGGTCAGCGCCGTTTTGATGCAAAGACGGCGTCAAAAATGATGTGTAATTTGGCTTGAACATGCGCAAACGAAGTACTTGGTTGTGCGGCGGCTAGGCTCCGAGGGCCGGGAGCTGCGTTGTGCGGTGCGGAAAAACGGGCCGATATCCACTTGGTTATCGGCCCGCATTGCGTTGCTTGAGAGGGACGCCTCGGCGTGTCGCTTTTGCGCGGGGCGTTATGGCCCGACGAGTATCGCTCGCGAATGGCGCCTCTGCTTGGCAATCTACTTGGCAAATAGGTTCTTGAGGTTGAACTCGGCCTGGACGGTACGGAGCATGAGGTCGGTGTCGTCGAGGCCCAGGTGCTGCTCGTTGGCGTCGGCGGCGAGGGTGCCACGGCGGCGCGCCCAGTTCTCGAGCGCGGCGGGCGCGGACTCGCGGGGGAGCGAGCGCACATCGGCGTCCAGGCTGCGGCAGATCTGGCGCGAGTCGATGACGATGATCTTACCCGCGCGGCGTGCCTCGGCGTAACCGTCCAAGTGGATCTTGAACCAGCTGTCTTCAAAGGCGGCGTTGTGCGCCATGTACGGGTACTTCTTCATAAGCTTGAGCAGCTGCTTTTGCAGCTCTTTGTTCTCGCGGAAGGGCGTTTTGCCGTCGATGTCGTCCCAGGTGATGTGGTGGATATTCGACAACGGCACATCCTCGCCGCGGTAGATATCGGGCAGGCCGCAGTAGTGCGCCTCGGCGTCGTGCGGGACGGCGTCGCTGGTGAGGTCCATGATCTCCCAGCCCACGTTGATGATATAGCCGCGCTCGGGTGCGCGGCCGGTGGTCTCGATGTCGATGCCGAGCACCGTGCCCTGAATGGGCTTGCGGGCGTAGGCGACGCCGAGCGCGTCGCGGTCGCCGCGGATCTCGCGCATGACGGACGCGGCGGTGCGCTTTTGCATCTTGCCGATGGCAGCGCAGGTGTCGGCGTCGGACAGGCCGCGCGAAAGCGTCGCGGGCGTCACGTTGCGCAGGCGCGCCTCGCCAATCTGGTCGCACAGGTCGCGGTTGCGGTCGGCTAGGTCGCGCACGGTGGCAAAGTCGAAGCCGGGGTCGTCCTCGGCGGTAAAGTACTCAGTCTCGAGCACCTTGAGGGCCTCTTCGCCTTTCTGACGCTCGGATTCCATGGCGCCGTGGTCGCCGTAGATAAACATGGGGATAAACGGCTGGCGCTCGTATTCGAGTGCTTGCGAAACGTTCATATGCTGCTCCTTGGACGGGCCGCGTCGCGCGGCTCGGGTTTGTCGAGTTATGGCGAGATGATAGTTTACCATGGGCAACTATTGGCATCACGCCTAGGACAATTACAATACCCTAGTTGACCGCTAGGACTTTTACAATGCTGCCGAAAGACACGAAAGGTTCCATCCGTCATGGATTTGCTGATTGATATTCTGCTCGACGCCGGCAAGGACACGTTCTCGCTGGTGCCGTTCTTGTTGGTGACATATCTGGTCCTCGAGACGCTTGAGCATGTTGCGGGCGACCGCGTTAACGGCGCCATTAAGCGTGCCGGCGCCGCTGGCCCCGTGGTTGGCTCGTTGCTGGGCATGGTGCCGCAGTGCGGCTTTTCGGCCATGGCGGCAACGCTATACGCCGGTCGCGTCGTGACGCTGGGCACCCTGGTGGCGGTGTTTCTCTCGACCTCCGACGAGATGCTGCCGCTGCTACTTGCCGAGCAGGTTCCCGTGCAGACTATGGCGATGCTTTTGGCTTCGAAGGCGCTGATCGCGCTGGTCACGGGCTTTATCGTGGATGCTGCCATTCGCGGCCTGCGTCGCAACGCCCGTGCGCATGTGGCGATTCGCCGTACCGTGTTGGGAACCGCTGTCAATCCGGCGCACGTTAACTGCGCGCATGACGATCACAGCGGCGGTGACATCATCGACGAGGTGGCCGAGGCTGGCGTGAGTGCCGATCACATCCATGAGCTGTGCGAGCGCGACCATTGCGGTTGTGATGAAGACGAGGACGAGCACGAACATGGACATGTCCACGATCACGGTCATGAGGGCGAGCATGAACACCATCATGGCCATGGTCACTCTCACTCACACGAAGGTGCGCCCGTCCTGTCGATTATCCGCAGCGCCATCTCGCATACCGTGCAGGTATCGGTATTCATTTTCCTAGTGACGCTGATTCTGGTCGCCGTGCTCGAGACCTTTGGCGAATCTGCGATCGAGCAGTTCCTGCGTGGCAACGAGACGCTCGCCGTCCTGGGTTCGGCGCTTGTCGGCCTGATCCCCAACTGCTCGGCGAGCGTGGTCATTACGCAGCTGTATCTGGAAGGCGCACTGCAACTGGCACCGATGCTCGCCGGCACGCTCATTTCCGCCGGCGTGGGCTACCTGGTCCTGTTCCGCACCAACCGCAGCGCTCGCGAAAATGCCGTGTTCCTGGTCATGATGTACGTCATCGGCGTGGGCTGGGGCCTCGCCCTATCTGCCTTCGGCCTCTAAGTAGGCCTAACAAAACGGGCTTCAAAATAGCTATGCACGGCGCCTACACAATGCGGCGACGCATGGCATTTTGAAGCCCGTTTTTTGTTGAGCCACGGATCCTGAGCGCTCACACCGGTCAGAACAAAAAGGCAAATTTCCGGGCATAGCCTAAAAATCTGCCTTGGTTAGCGCAGCAGCTCGGTGAGGTTGCGCTTAAAGCGGGCGCGGTCTTCGCCGGTGAAGGCTGCCGGCCCGCGGGTGCGACCGCCAGCGCGGCGCACCTTCTTTTCTTCGTGGCGAATAAACAGCTGCATGTCGATGGTCGCCTTGTCGTACACGCGCCCGCGCACGCCGATGGCGGCGGCATCGCGGCCGAGCACCATGCTCGCCAGGCCAATGTCCTGCGTCACGACCACATCGCCCGCCTGCAGACGCTCGACAATGGCAAAGTCGGCGCTATCGGCGCCCACGCTCACGTCGAGCGTCGTGACCCAAAAGCCGTGTCGTGCGTGCTCGGCATCACGTGGATCGTCGCGGCGAATGTGCCGCTCCAGGTTCTGCGTGCTGTTGCCGGCAATCACCACGGCGACGCCCGCCCGCCGTGCACAGTCGATCGACTCGCGCGTAACCGGGCAGGCGTCGGCATCAATAAACAGCGTCCGCGGCATCTAGTGCACCAGCTTGCCAAAGCGGATAGCGCGAATAATCAGCGTCACGCCAAACACCAGGAGCGCGGCGCCGCTAAAGATGACGAGCATCTTTGCCGACCACAGCGGATAGATAAACACGAACATGCCGGCGATGATGGAGAGCGCGCCGCTCAGGATGGCGAGGGCGCGGTTGGACGAAAGCTCGGACTCCAGAATGGACATGACACCTTCGACGATCCAGCCAAAGCCAGCCACGACCACCACGAGCGTGGTGAGCGTCGCGGTCGAGAAGGCCTGATTGCGCAGGATTATGACGCCGCCCAGGATGATGAGCAGGTTGGAGATGATGCTCGTCACGCGCCAGCCGGCGGGCAGCAGCGGCTCAAAAATGGCGGTGAACAGCCTGACGCCAGCCGTGATCACAAAGTAGAAGCCCAGGACGGTCGTCAGGAAGACGAGGGACTTGGCGGGCGCAAACAGCAGCGCGATGCCGGCAAGCAGTGCGATGACGCCCGTGGCGGCGTAGATCCAGCGCACGGCCTTGATTGCCTTGCCTGCCATGCTTTTCTCGTCAAATCCAAACAGATTCGACTGCTGGTCGTCGTTCTTAAAGATGCCCATGAGGTCTCCTTTCCGCACGGCGTTTGCCGTCATTGTTGTTTTTGCGGCGTATGCCGCAGTTGCTACAACAAGTATCGCCTAAAGGCGCCGGCGTATGGGTCGGGGAGGGCGAAGTGTAACCCAAAGGTCCCGATTTGTTCTCGTTGTTCCCCATGTCGCGTTTTTCTATTCAACAGGTGTAGAACATTGCGGCTCTGTTCGTTATTGCCTGCGTTTTAGGTTAGATTTTCCTAAGAACAATTGCCTTGTATTGGGGGTCTCTATGAACGAAGCTGTTCCCGCGGCGCCGTCGAGCGTGGAGTCGATGGCAAAGCAAGGTTGCGAAAAGCTCGGTCTGGAATCGTTTGACGCGCTGGTTCGTCGCGCCCGCACATGCCGCCGTTTTGACGAGTCCATGCGCGTGCCGCGCGAGTTTTTGCTTGAGCTGGCAGAGCTGGCGCACCTGGCTCCCTGCGGCGCCAACGCTCAGCGCCTACGCTTTCATGTGGTGAGCGACGCCGAGGAGTGTTCGAGCTTATTTGAAAAGCTCACATGGGCTGGTGCGCTCAAGGATTGGTCGGGTCCTGTCGAGGGCGAGCGCCCGACCGGCTATATCGCGATCCTTGCAGAGCGTCCCGCTCCGGGCAAGCCTGCCGCGCCAATCACCGAGGCAGACACTGGTATCGCCGCGCAGACGATGATGCTCGCCGCCCGCAGCGCTACGCCCGAGGTGGCGGCGTGCATGTTCAAGGCTTTTCCGCCTCGTGCGATTGATGTCATGGGACTTGACGGCGACAAGTACGAGGTCAAGCTGATCATGGTCTTTGGCGTTCCCGCCGAGACACAGGTGATCGATGCAATTGATTCCAACCCCGACGGCTCTATTAATTACTGGCGTGATGAGGCACAGGTACACCACGTACCCAAGCGCCCGCTTGCCGACGTGCTGGTGTAGCTGCGTCGTCGCGGCGCGATCCGGCGGCAAAACCACCACAAAGGTGCCTGGCCCCTTTGTGGTGCTGCGAGGGGAGGGCATGTGGCCGATCTGTATTTGGTACGGCATGGGCAGACCGAGCTCAACGTGCGGAACATTTTGCAGGGCTGGCACGATTCGCCGCTTACGGTGCGCGGGCGCGAGCAGGCACTGGCGACGCGCGCGGCGTTTGAGGCGCGCGGCATCTCCTTTGACCATGCGTATTCGTCTCCGTTGGGTCGGGCACGGTGTACGGCAGAGCTGATCGTTGGCGAGGGCCGTTCCATAGAGCTGGTCGATGACCTGCGCGAGTGGCATTTGGGATCGTTGGAGGGCACATCAAACCGCGAGATGCCGGCGCAACCCTGGGGCGATTATCCGGTCGCCTTTGGTGGCGAGTCGGAAAGTGAGCTTCGCGCACGTATGGTCGCGGCGCTGTCTCGTATTATGGCCCGGCCTCGGCACGACTGCGTGCTGGCCGTTTCCCACGGCTCAGCCTGCCAGGAGTTTCTTGAGTATGTGGCCGGCGGGGGAGAACAGCTCGACAACGGCGCCGTGCTTCATTTTAGCTATTGTGATGGGGCGTTTTCGCTCCTTGATTGGTAACGAGCGAAAGGACCCCCCTATGAATAAAGATCTGTATCTGGTCCGTCATGGACAGACGATATTCAACCTTAAGCGCATTATTCAGGGTTGGAGCGATTCGCCACTCACGCAGCTTGGTTGCGACCAGGCGGTGCGCGCCGGTATGTTCTTGCGTGCGCGTGGCATCGAACCCGATCATGCCTACACCTCCACACTGCACCGCACCGAGCAGACTATCGCCAACCTGTGGCCGGGCCTTGCCTACGAGCGCCTTGATGGCCTGCGCGAGTGGTTCTTTGGCGATTTTGAGGCCGAGCGCGTGATGCTCATGCCCGAGCGTCCGTGGCGTGACTTCTACCGCCAATTTGGCGGCGAGGGGCAGATGCAGGTGCGCGAGCGCATGGTGGCGACGTTGACCGATCTTATGCGACGTCCGGACCACGAGTGCGTGCTCGCGGTGAGCCACGCCTCGTCCATCAAGGAATTTTTGGACCACGTGAGGGGAGCGGCGGCCGACGAGCGCGAGCGCGTTCCGGGCAACTGCTCGGTGCTGCATTTTGCGTTTGACGATGCGACGGATACGTTTGAACTGGTCGAAGTCTTTACGCAAGAAGATTATGCGCGCGAGCTGGGTCTTGAGCCGCTCGTGGCGGCAGCGGGTCCGCAGCGCGGGTAGCGCGGGCGTGGCGATGCGGATTGCCGACATCATTGCTCGATGCGAAAGGGGCGGGGATGCATGCGCATGTATCCCCGCCCCTTGTTTGTCGAGCTGCCGAGTCTTTGTGCCGGGCGTTTAGGCCCTGTTAGAACCGTGCGATCTGGTGGGTCAGCAAACCCGTCGGAACCTGCGGTGCGCCGCCGGCAACCTGCGCGGCGGGGAATAACGCGGCAACGGTAAAGTTGAACGGCTCTTTGCCCGTGTAGGCGCCGGCTGCGCGGGCTTCGTCTGCCAGGAGCTGCGCCGCCCCTGCTAGCGCGGCAGCATAGGTGGGGTCGTCTGCCGGCGTCGGCTCCGGTGCCTGGTCGAGCATGGCTCGGATGGCAGCAACGGCGTCCTCGCGCTTGACCTCCCACGCGCGGTGCGTAATGCCGGCGGGGTCGGTGACGGCATAGAGCGACGCGCCCTCTTTGGCGGCACCGAGGATGATATCCATAACGGGCGAGGCCTCGTAGGCGAGCGACACGGGGCGCGGCTGCACCTTAAGCTCGGCGATTGCACGGGCGGCTGCAGCCGCATCTGCGGGGGTCGCGCCGTCGCCCGTCAGTACGCCGACCGGGCAAATTGCCACAACGCCCGTCACGCGCCCTGGCTCTCCGGAGCATTCGTACACGTAATACGCCGCGCCCGGATCTTTGAGCATGAGCCCGTCGGCAATGGCGCCGCGCAGGGCGTCGTTGCCGCTTAGGATGCCGCCCATCTGCGGCAGCGCTTCGAGCACGCGATCCTGAGCTGGGCGGATGCAGGGAAACGGAAGTGCTTTCATGGGCGATCCTAACGCGCGAGTCGGTTTGTTCGCGGCTTATTATGCCCCAACTTGGACGCTTGCGTCCCAGAGCGTGTTGTCAACAAGCGCGATGAGCACGTTCTGGCAGCGAACGATATCGGCATGGGCCCCGGCTCGTTGGGCTTATGCGCGAGCACCAACGAGCCAGGGCCGTAGCTCATGCAATTGCGGTTACCCGTCTTGCCGGCAATGACGGCGGTATCGGTGCAGCCGGTAAAGAAGCCGACGGTCGTGTCCGCGTCCGTCACGTCATCGGCGGCGCGCTTGAGCGCAGCTAGAAGGGGAGAGTTCGGGTCGCGCTCGATGGCGGGGCGATCGCCCGTCACGGCGAAACTGCCATGGCAACCGGGAACCGCGGCCTCGGCGGTGGCAGTGGCCTGCTCGACCATGTTGATCGCGGCGGCCGTATCGGTCGGCGGCGTCAGGCGCATGTCGACCCAGACCTTGGCGTGGTCGGGCACGACAAAGGGGCGATAGCCGCCCTCGTCATCATCAACCATATGAAACCTCAGAATCAGTTTGCTTTGCAAACCGATTGTAAGTCACCTGCAGATTCGCGACGTGCACGTAGCAGCATTTACCGTTCGCAGGCCGAGCCATCGCGTTTGCCGTCCGGGCGGGTTTACAAACGACGCAGTGGGTACGTACTCTCCATGGACGACATGCTGTGCGACATATCTGCCTTTCGGTGTCACCGGATACCCCCACAGGTCTTGGCGATAATGCCGGACCTGCCCGATTCTGCGGACGATCCGCGCAGGGAGCGCCTTTGTGAACATCCACTCGTCAAGCATTTCCTGCGCACTCCGTTACATGTGTTGGCGCAGGGCGGCTGCGGACGTAAGGGCGGTCGCATTGTCAGACATGTTTGGAACGGGGAGAGGCCGTTTGGCTCCGTGCAGCAGACGGAGTTTGGCCTTGATGTCGCGTCCCCGCTCTTTACCCTGCTGACCCTGGCTTCCTCGGTTTCAAACGAGCGTCTGATCATGTGCATGTTTGAGATGTGCGGCACCTTTGCCGTGTGCAAGATTGCACCTCAAGTAAAGTTGGCGCTTGAGCAGGCATATGGGAGCCGGTGGGGTGACGCACGGTCGGGCTGGGGAAACGTAAAGGATGCCTCGGGGAATCCAACGGACTTGTGGAAACGACCTCCCTTGATCGAGCTCTCTGACCTTACGGAGTTCGCCAATAAGATCCAGGGACTCCGCGGTGCTAAATCATTCACACGTGCCGCGAAATGCATTACGGGGGTTGTGGCATCGCCGCTTGAGGTCCAAGCTTCGATGCTGTTTGGCCTTTCGAGGCTGCGCGGCGGCGAAGGGCTGCGCCTTACCAATAATGTTGAGATTCGCATGACGCGCAGCGCCCGCCTGATTTCGGGGCTTGATAGGCGCTACGCCGATATTCTGCTGGCAAATAAGGACGGCAGCCGAGAGTGCCTGGTTGAATGCCAAGGTAAAGCCATTCACGGATCCATAGAATCCAAGATCTCGGACTCCGATCGAACGACGGCCCTGCAAGCCATGGGATATCCCGTCGTTCTGATGACCTATGGTCAGCTGGTCGACTCCGATGCCTTCCATGTAGTGATGGAACTCATCATGTCCTATCTCGATATGCCGTTGAAAGACAAGACACCGCGGCAGCAAGAGCTCGAACGGCGGCTTCGTGAGGAGATTTTTATCGATTGGGCGGGAATGTAGCCGCGCGGGTGGAAAACGGTCGCGGAAGCTAGGGTTTTAGTTGCGAATAGCCTTCAATTGCTCCTTGGAATTGGCTTGAAAAGTGCTACCTAGAGCAAGTTATTTCGGAAAATGGACAGTCAACATTAGTTTGGCATATAGAGATCGATTTTTACCTACTAAAACCCCTGATAAAGCTGTTTGTAAAAGCAGTTGTGCTTAGCGACTAGGGCCTCACTGTCGATTATCCGAAAAAACTTATTATGGGTAGCATTTTCAAAACCAGCCGGAGCAACGAAATCGGCCCCCGTTTCGTGAAAACGGGGGCCGAATGGACTTCGTGGTCTGTCTGGCAGGCTTGGCGCCGACGCTACTTGATCACGCGCACGCGATACATCGACGGAATCTGCTTGAGCGCCTCGATGGTGCTGCTGTTCAGGTGCTCGTCGGTGTCGAACATGGTGTAGGCGTTCTCGCCAGCGGACTCGTTGGTCATACGCTGCACGTTGGCGTTGTCCTTGGCGAGAATGGCCGTGATCTGGCCGATCATGTTGGGCACGTTGGCGTGCAGGCAGGCGATGCGGCTCGCGGCGCGCGCCTTGCCCATGCTGCAGGCGGGGTAGTTGACGCTGTGCGCGATATTGCCGTTTTCCAGGTAATCCTTGAGCTCGCTGATCGCCATGTCGGCGCAGTTGGCCTCGGCCTCGCCGGTGCCGGCGCCCGAGTGCGTGGTGATAAACGTATTGGGCATCTTGACGGTCTTGGGCGTGGCAAAGTCGCAGCTAAACCAGCTAAGCTTGCCCTCGCGCAGGGCGGCGTCGACGGCGTCCTCGTCAATGATGGTCTCGCGCGCGTAGTTGATGAGCACGGCGTCGGGTGCCAGCAGGTTGATTTGCTCGGTACTGATCATGCCGATGGTGTCGGCCTTGCTGGGCACGTGCACGGTGAGGTAGTCGCAGCCGCGGCAGAGGTCCTCGAGCGTGCCCACGCGCTGCACCTCGCGGCTCAGCACCCACGCGTGCTCGACGGAAATGAACGGATCGTAGCCGTAGACATCCATGCCCAGATCGACGCAGGCGTTGGCGACCTTGGAGCCCACGTTGCCCAGACCGATAACGCCGATGCGCTTGCCCTTGAGCTCGCGGCCCACAAAGGCCTTCTTGGCCTTTTCGGCGTCGACCTGAATCTCGGGGTCGTCGGCGTTGTCGCGCACCCAATTCATCGACTGCACCACGCCGCGGCTCGAGAGCACCAGCATGCCCAGGACGAGCTCCTTGACGGCGTTGCTGTTGGCACCGGGGGAGTTAAAGACGACGACGCCCTTTTTGGCGTACTCCTCGACGGGGATGTTATTGACGCCGGCGCCGCAGCGGGCGATGGCGCGGATGCCCTCGGGCAGCTCGTAGCCGTGCAGGTCGGTCGAGCGCATCAGGATGGCGTCGGCCTCCTCGGCGGTGCCCACAAACTCGTAGCCCTCGCCAAACTCGACTTTGCCGTCTTTAGTGATGTCGTCGATGGTCTTAATCTTACGCATGGAAAAACTCCTTAGCAGGTTAGGTTTAAACAGGTGGTTTGAAGTGGCTGGTCGGCCCGCGCGTTGCGGGCTAGTTAGATCGCGGGCTCAAACTATGCTGTGCTTCGAAGTCCTTCATGTACGAGGCCAGGGCCTGCACGTCTTCCATGGTTACGGCGTTGTACACGCTGGCGCGCATGCCGCCGACGAGGCGATGGCCCTTGACGTTTTGGATCTGGTGCTCGGCAGCGCCTACGACAAAGGCCGCGTCGAGTTCGGTGTCGCCGGTGCGGAAGGTAACGTTGGCGATGGAGCGACTGTCGGCCTGCGTGGTGCTATGGAACAGTTCGCTGTGCTCGAGCAGGTCATAGAGCAGGTTGGCCTTGGCCCAGTTGCGCTCGGCCATGGCGGCGAGTCCGCCGGTCTGCTCCACCCAATGGAACACCTTGCCGCACACGTAGATGCCAAAGGTGTTGGGCGTGTTGAGCATGGAGCCCTTGGCGGCCTGGGTCTTGAGGTCCAGGTACTGCGGCGTCTGCGCAAAGGCGGGGCCTTCGGCGATGAGGTCGTCGCGCACGATGACCACGGTCACGCCCGCGGCGCCGGCGTTTTTCTGCGCGCCGGCGTAAATGAGCCCGTATCGCTCGACGTCGAGCGGCTGCGACAGAAAGCAGCTCGAGACATCGGCGACCAGCGGCACATCGCCGCAATCGGGCAGCCCGTGGTACATGGTGCCAAAGATGGTGTTGTTCTGGCAGATGTAGACGTAGTCGAGCCCATCGCCCGCGGCCTCGGCGGCAATGCGCGTGTTGATATCGGTCATGGTGGGAATGCGGTCGAAATTGGTGTCTTCGGAGCTCGCGAGCAGCACGGTCTCGCCGTACTTGGCGGCCTCCTTGTACGCCTTGTTGGCAAAGTTGCCGGTCACGACGTAGCCGGCGCGGCCGCGGCGCATGAGGTTCATGGGGATGCCCGCAAACTGCAGCGTGGCGCCGCCCTGCAAAAACAGGACACGGTAGTTGTCGGGGATGCTCATCAGGCGGCGCAGGGTTGCCTCGGCGTCGTCGATGATCTGCTGGTACATGCTAGATCGATGGCTCATCTCGAGCACGGACATGCCGCAACCGCGGTAGTCCATCATCTCGTCGGCGATCTCGGCGAGCACGCTTGTGGGCAGCGCGGCCGGGCCAGCTGAGAAGTTGTGCACACGTGCCATCTTCTAGTTCCCCTCGTAGTCGTTTGAACGTTCGGGATACTTTAGCACAGTGGAGCGCCAGGCGCGACCGCATCACGGTAAAACTCGAGTGCGCCGCTATGATTTACAGGATGGTTACATGGGGGAGGGCGGTCGTTAGGTCTATATCACCGGGATATACCGTGACAAATACTCCTTGAGCGCCGGGTCGCATACATAAAGAAACGTTCCCAGCATGCCGCGCGTCATGAGAACGTAGTAGGCGTTGACGATAATCTTTCGTAGGTCGTCGTCGCTTGCCTTTTTCTTTGCGACGGTATCTTTGAAGTTTGCCTTGTTAACGCAGACGCCTCCTTTGTCGTTGTCGTAGCAAATGTCTGGCCCCAGAATTACGAAGCCGTAGTTGAGGTCGTAGCCCTGTACCGTGTGGATGCATCCGACCTCGTTGACGGCGTTGGGGGAGTTAACCCAATCCTTTTGACTCGAGTTCCAACGTTTAGGGATGCCCTCAATGACGATGTCGAACGCGTCTTTGTGTTTCTTCGTTTCCCACTTCCACGCAAAACCTGCCGTCATGCGGGATAGACCAACTTCTTCTTCCTTGGCTTGCTGTAGGGAACAGAAATCCTCAAATTGGTTGACGATTCCAAACTGGTATCTGGGGGTATCGCTGTTCGGATCCCCGGTTCGCGAATCGTAAGGCTCCGATGAAAAGAGATTCTTGAATTTCATGCCGGCATGCATATACGCTTTGTTATCGAGTAGATCATATACAAAGTCGAGATACTCATCGCCGCCGCGTACTCGCATTTGCGTGCTTAGGCTGAACTCTTCAGTTTCAATGCCCTCTTCTTCGAGTTGGTTAAGTCGCCGCTCAAGACCGTCTCGATTGAGGCCGGATGCCCTGACTTGCTGCTTGGGGTCATAAAACAGATATGCCTTGTCGCAGCATTTGAATATCCAGTCAACTTGGTTGCTCGTATGCGGAAGGTCGAGACGATCACAGGTGCTATAGAAGGCCTTGATGCCGGAGCCCATGCTTAGATAATTACCCAGTCGATGTGCTTCATCGACAAGTAGGATGTCATAACGATCATTTTTGGTTACGTCACTGGGGCTCAAGATATCGCCAGGCTTTAACCCTGGAAGGAAGTGCGTGAGTTTCCTGAGGGTCTTTTTCAGGGAATCCATGGGGGTGACAAAACCGACTCGCAGGCCGGAAAGGTTGGGCTCATTTTTGATTTTGAACATGAGACTGATGGCGAGGATTGTTTTACCTGTTCCCGGCGCGCCATTCACGACGGTTATACGTTCTCTTTTTGAGCCGCCATGTTTTACGTCTTCATGCTCCTGTTCGAGACGTTTAAAAATCGTCTCAATCGTTTCGTATTGGTCGGGCGTAAGCGTCTTGAAAGGCGAGAACTTGAACAGATCGGAGTTCTCGAGCTCTTCAATCGGATGAATCGCGTAGTTTTCTTCGCGAAGCTTTGTCCAGAGGTCTCGGAACCTCTGGCGATACTGAGGCCGCTCAAAATAATCGAATTGGGCATAGCCGTTGTTGGCATTGGTGACCTGGTATTTTTCGTCGGCACAGAACAGCTCAATAAGTCGATTCTCGAACTCGAACGTTGCGGATTGGTTGAAGGTGGGATTGTCGATCAGAAGGGTCCGGTCGAAGTCCTTGTCCACGTTTGCAGCGTGTTGTTTCATACGGCGCTGGTAATTGGTTGTTTGGCCGATGTATGCCGTCTTGTTTCTGCTGTTGGTAAGAATGTAAAGGACAGGCCAGCTCTCGTCATGATGGGTCCCGGGCTTTGGCGTGCCAAAGTCCTGAAGCGATTCGCTTGTCTCAAAGGGCTGGGGTAGGGGAAGCGTGTATTGCCGAAGGGCGAACTCATTACTCATGATGGTCCGCCTTTCTGTATTCGTTAGATGATGCGTCGACGGGGTAGCGCTCGCCATTGCGCTTGAGCTTGGACGAAAGCGCCGCTGGCAGGTCGATTTCATTTAAATCTGCGAAACGCAGAAGGAAAAGGAGCGTGTCGGCGACTTCGTCTTCGATAGCTTGGCGTTGCTCGGTGTCTTCGAACATTTCTGCAATGCGCTCGTCGCTCACAAAACGAAAGAGCTGAAGGAGCTCGGAGGACTCAGTTGCCATGCCGATGGCAAGCTCTTTTGGCGTGTGATATTTGCGCCAGTCGCGTGCATCACAAAAGTCCCTGACTTGTTCCGTCATGGCATCGAGCTTATCCATCGTCCGCAACCTCCCTGATGTTCATTGTTTTATTATGGCCGTATCTGGTATTTATTGCACATCATTTGGGGTGTGCGGTTTGTTCGGTCGCGATTGCCTGGTAGGAGGTTTCACCATGAAGATCGACGTTGATGTAGACCAGCTGCGCGAGAGCTTGCTCGACCGCGCGGGGAGTGCGGCTGGCGTGGGCTTTCCGGCCGCCATGCTCGACGTAGCGGATATCGAGGACGAGTCGCCCCAAGAGCTCCTAGCCCGAGCCGAACGCGAAGGCCTTAACCTCCGTGCCTTCGCCACAGGCGACGATACGGACGACGGCTGGTAGCCATAGCCACCCCTCAACCTTATCCCCTCAATAACTTGCGGTGAAATAGGGACTGTTTAGGCTGCTAGAAGGCCTATTCAGTCCCTATTTCACCGCAAGTTATGGGTGGGGATGGCTACGATGCTAGCGTGGCAATGACGGCTTCGTCGCCGGCGTATATGAGGGTGTTGCCGTCGGGGATGATCGTCTGGCCGTCGCGTTTGAGCATTACCACGATAAAGGGGTGCTTGCCTTGTGGCACGTCGCGCAGGCGCAGTCCTGCCAGGCGACCGTGGGGCGTCACGGTGACTTCGCGCAGCGTTACCTCGGCACGTTCTTCAAACGTTGGCGCGGCCATAACCAACAGGTCGCCTTCTTCAATTACGGTATCGCCGTTGGGCAGCACCGGGTGTGCACCGTCGCGCAGCACCAGGACCACCAGCATGTCTGTGACGCTGCCAATATCGGCAAGCGAGCGCCCGGCAAACGGATGGCCCGCGCCCACCTTGAGCTTGACAAACGACATGCCGTCCTCGTCGCGGTAATCGTTAAACGTACGGCGCACGTCGCCTTCCGCGTCGATCATGTCGAGCTTCATTGCCACCGCCGGTAGCAGCGAGCCCTGCACCACAATGCTCGCCACGGCAATCACAAACACCAGGTCAAACAGGTCGTGCCCACCGGGAACACCGGCCACCACGGCAAAGAGGCTAAACACGACCGAAGCCGCGCCGCGCAGGCCCGCCCAGCTTACGAGCGCGACCTGGCGGGGGTTGGTCTTAAAGGGCGCCAGCAGCAGGCCGACGGCGATGGGGCGGCTCACAAAGAGCATAAACGCCATGAGCGCCAGGCCCGGTAACAGCATTTGCGGTAGGCGCGCGGGCGTCACGAGCAGGCCGAGCAGAAAGAAGATGGTCATCTCGGTCATCTCGGTAAGGGTATCGAAGAAGTGCGCCATCTCGACCTTGCCGGTGATGTCGCTCGCGCCCAGCACAATGC
>CAJMLB010000037.1:0-15135 GCA_905214145.1 uncultured bacterium
GCTCAAAGATACGGAAGATCTGCGTGTACCACAGGTCCTGGGTTGCCTGCGGCTTAACCAGAATAGTGTCAACGCCGGCAAAGTTACCGCCCCACACGTCCGTGTAAAGCTGATCGCCGATCAGTACGGCCTCGTTAGCCGTGGCCCCCAGGCGCTTAAGACCCGCCTTCAGGGCAAACGGGGCGGGCTTCATGGCATGGCTGATGGCCTCGAGCCCCAGCTCGCGCGCCGACGCCATGACCTGGTCGCGATGCCAGTTATTGGACACCATGCACAGCTTAAAGCCCTTGGCATGGGCGGCCTCGAGCCAAGCGGAGACCGCAGTGGGTACCTGCTCGGTATCACGCGGCACCAGGGTGTTGTCGCGATCGAGCAGAATGGCGCGCTTGCCATCGGCCCAAAGGGTATCGAGGTCGATGCGGTCGACCGAGGCAACATATCGTTTGGGGCTGAAAATCCTCATGTTTAATTCCAAGACTGTTGGTGCTCTTCGTAGGTCTGCGAGAAATACTCCTCGTCCTGCGTAATGTAGAAATACAGGTCATCGGAGTCGGTGGGCTCAAGGGTGGCCTTGAGCGCCTCGAGCGACGGAGAGCAGATGGGCGTGGGCGGCAGCCCCTCATGCTTATAGGTGTTGTACGGACTATCGCTCTGAAGGTCGTCGGCGGTAACCTCGCCGCCGGTGACATACATCATGGTCGCATCGCTATTGAGGTAGCGCAGACCGTCGAGCTTGCCGGCAAGACGGTTGTAAAACACCGAGGCGACATGCGCGCGCTGCTCGGCGTTGAGGCCCTCGCGCTCAACGATGGAAGCGAGATTGATGATATCGTAATCGGACATCTCCACGCCGTAGCGCTCCTTGATCTTGGCCTCGCAACCGGCAAAGTCGAGCGATTTATACTCGGTGTTGAACTGATCGAGCATGGCTCGGATGACATCATCGGCACTTGGGTCCTTGCCCAACGAGTAGGTCTTAGGGAACAGGAAGCCCTCGAGCGAATCGTTCGCAGCGCCTTTCAGGAACGCATAGTCGTTCACATAATTGCTGGCCTTCGCCTGGTTGAGGAAGTCCTCTTTGGAGATACTGTCGTAGGCCTGGGCCACGCGGTCGGCAACCTGGTCGACCGTCAGGCCCTCGGGGATTGTCAGCGCATCGGAGCCGGCATTGGGGCCCTCCATGAGCTGCTGGACGACCTTAGTCGCATCCATCAGCGTCGTGAACGAGTACGTGCCAGGTTTAAGCGACATGTCCGCGTTGAGCTTTTTGACCGCCGCATAGTAATCCTTGGGATTCTCGACAATATGGTTCTCGGAGAGAATCGAAGCGATGCTGTCACCCGAGGCACCATCGGGAATAGTGATAGTAACCTGCTGGCCAGCAGTGACTTTCGCATCCTCACCAGCAAAAAAGCCCTTGACAGCTGGCACGACAAAGAAAACGATCGCGACAAGCGCAAGCACGGCGACGACGCCACCGATAATCATAGGCACCGGGGAGCTTTTCTTTTGGGCACCACGGCGAGCGCGCGTGTTATAGCTCGAGCGCGTAGCCGGAGCAACGCCGTGCGAGCCATGAGTATGATGTGCGTGGGAGCGTGATTGCGGTGCCTGTCCCTGCGTACGCTGGGCAGGAGCCTGCTGCTTAAAGCGGGAACCGCCCGCGGGCTGCGCGGGACGAGCGGCGGGCTGTTGAGCAGTACGCCGAGTAGGTTGAGCCGAACGCTGCGTCGGTTGCATCGGACGCTGACCGGACGATACAGGGCGTGGCGCAGGCTGTCGTGTACAATTCGGCTGGCGCGGATCGAAAGCGCTAGACATGCGAAACCTCCTCGTTTTTACGATCGAGCCATGTCTGCAAGAACAGGCTGGCGGCGATCATGTCGATCTTGCCCCTCATCTGCTTTTCGTTGAGTCCCTGCTCGCGCAGGATACGCTTGGCCTCTTGCGAGGACAGGCGCTCGTCCTCAAACTCCAGCGGAAGATCGAGCTCGTCGGCGATCTTTTGCGCTATGGCGGCAACGCGCTCGGCCTGGGGGCCAGGCTCGCCGGCCATGGTCAGGGGACGCCCGCTTACCAAGATGTCGGGCTCATAGTCCTCGACCAGGTAACGGAACGTCTTGGCCATACCGGTAACCTCAGCGGCCGGAAGCACCTTGACGGGCATCGCCATCTTGCCATCACGGCTCGAGACGGCGATGCCGATCCTGGTCTCCCCTATGTCCAGCGCGAGCGCGACCACAGCGACTACTTAGGCGCCGAGCGCGGTCTTGGCGGCCGCGAGGGCATCGGCGATACCGGCAGCGTTCTTGCCACCGGCCTGGGCCATGTTGGGACGGCCGCCACCGCGACCATCGACCAGACCCGCGATCTGCTTGATCACGTTGCCGGCGTGGAAACCGGCCTTCACGGCGTCATCGGAGCCGGCGGCGAGCAGGGCCGGGGTGCCCTTCTCGGTCACGCTGGCAACGACGCAGGCGACAGGGCCGGCGACCTTCTGGTGCACGGTATCCCAGACGTTGCGCAGGTCAGCAGCCTCAAGGCCCTGGAGCTCAGCGACGACGAGCTTATAGCCGTCGAGCTCGACGGCACCCTCGATGGCGCTGGAGATAGCGTCGGAGGAGCCACCGGTCAGCGCCTTCTTGAGCTTGTTAGACGTCTCGCGCAGCTCGGCCTGCAGGTTCTCCACACGAGCGGGAACCTCGTCAACACGGCACTTGAGCGCAGCGGCAGCGGCGTCAACGAGTGCCAGGCGGTCGGCCATGTAGTCGAGGGCGCCCTTAGAGGTAACGGCCTCGATACGGCGGACGTTCGAGCCCGTGGAGGACTCGGAGATAATCTTGAACAGGCCAATCTCGGCAGTGTTGGCAGCATGCGTACCACCGCAGAGCTCGCGGGAGAACGGCTGGTCCTCGGCGCCCACGGAAACGACGCGGACGACGTCGCCGTATTTCTCGCCAAAGAGGGCGACAGCACCGGCGGCCTTGGCCTCGTCGATGCCCATGACACGGGTCACGACCGGCTTGGAAGCGAAAATCTGCTGGTTAACCAGGTCCTCGACAGCCTTGAGCTGCTCGGAAGACAGGGCCTCGAAGTGCGTGAAGTCAAAGCGCAGGTGCTCGGGCGTCACCAGAGAGCCGGCCTGGGAGACATGCTCGCCCAGTACCTGCTTAAGCGCAGCGTCGAGCAGATGCGTGGCGGTGTGGTTGCGGCGCAGGAAACCACGGCGCTCGGCGTCGAGCGCGGCGGTCACGGTAGCACCGACGGTCAGCGTACCCCCGGCAACGTGCGCGACGTGGGCATACAGTCCGTTGTGGTTCTTGGTGTCGGCAACGGTCAGAACAACGCCCTCGGCGGAAAGCTCGCCGGCGTCGCCCTGCTGTCCGCCCATCTCGGCGTAGAACGGGGTGCGGTCGAGCACGACGTCGACGTCCTCGCCCGCGGCGGCAGACTCGACGGACTCGCCGTTGCGCACGATGGCGACAACCTTGGCGCCCTCGATAACGTCGTTGTCGTAGCCGTCAAAGTCGGTCGCAGCGACCTTGTCGGAAAGCTCGACCCACACGTCGTTGAAGCTGCCCCAGGCATCGCCCTTGGCGTTGGCACGGGCGCGGGCCTTCTGGTCCTCCATGCAAGCGGTGAAGCCGTCCATGTCGACGTCATGGCCAGCGGCGCCCGCGATCTCAACGGTCAGGTCGATGGGGAAACCAAAGGTATCGTGCAGCTTAAAGGCGACCTCGCCCGGAAGCACGGCGCCCTCGGCAAGAGCAGCCAGGGCCTCGTCCAGGTAGACGCGGCCGTTGTCGAGCGTCGTGGAGAAGCGCTCCTCCTCAGAGGCGACGATACCCTTGACGAGTGCGACGTTCTTTAGCAGCTCGGGATAGGCCTCGCCCATCTGAGCGTTGACCTCGTCGATGAACTTGGTCAGGAAGGCGCCCTCGATGCCCAGCAGGCGACCGTGGAACACGGCGCGGCGGAGCAGGCGGCGAAGGACGTACTCGCGGCCCTCGTTACCGGGCAGGATGCCGTCCGAGATCATAAAGTCGACGGCACGGGAGTGATCGGCGATGATGCGCAGCGAGCGGCTGGCGCCGGAGTAATCGTCGGCGTCATAGGTCTTGCCGCTGATCTTCTCACCGAGCTTGATGAGGTGCTGCATCAGATCGCCGTCGTAGTTGGCGGTCTTGTGCTGCATGATGGCGGCCATGCGCTCCAGACCCATGCCCGTATCGAGGTTGCGGTGCGGCAGCTCCGGCATGGAGCCGTCCTCCTGGCGGTCGTACTGGGTAAACACGAGGTTCCAGAACTCAAGGAAGCGGTCACAGTCGCAGCCGGGCTTGCAGTCGGGGCTACCGCAGCCGACCTCCTCGCCCATGTCAAAGTAGATCTCGGAGCACGGACCGCAGGGACCGGTGGGGCCAGCGGCCCAGAAGTTGTCGTCCTCGCCAAGGCGCGAGATGTGATCCTCGGCAACGCCCAGGGAGCGCCACACGTCGTGGGTCTCGTCGTCCTCGGTAAAGACGGTGAAGTACAGGCGGTCGAGCGGCAGCTTGAACTCCTTGGTGATAAGCTCGAAGGCCCAAGCGCAAGCCTGCTGCTTGGAGACGCCGCCAAAGGAGAAGTCGCCGAGCATCTCAAAGAACGAGAGGTGACGGCCGTCCTCGCCGATGCAGTCGATGTCGTTGGTGCGGACACACTTCTGGCAGGAGATCGCGCCGATCTCCTTCATGGCCTTCTTGCCCTGGTAGTACTCCTTAAACTGGTTCATGCCGGCGTTGGCAAGCAGCAGCGAGGGGTCGTCGGGAACAAGGGACGAAGAAGGATAGAGCTTAAGACCGCGCTCCTCAAAGAAGTTGAGGAACTTGGAGCGGATCTCGGCCGTAGTCATTGACGGGTAGTCAGCACTCATAGA
Source organism: uncultured bacterium (assembly GCA_905214145.1). Lineage (GTDB taxonomy): Bacteria > Actinomycetota > Coriobacteriia > Coriobacteriales > Coriobacteriaceae > Collinsella. The sequence continues at coordinate 4,913 of CAJMLB010000037.1, forward strand.
GGGAATCTCCTCGGTTTCACATCGAAACAGTTCAAACGTAACGATATTACCATCCCGCCGCGCAAGTGCAAAAAAGAGGGCCGACATAAAGCCGACCCTACAGCGAAAGTGCACGTTATTTAGGAGTATGCGATGCTTTGAAAAAGGCTACTGTATAATTACATATAAGATTCACCCGGAAGGAGCGATCGATGAAAAGCAAACGATTTGTCCTGAATGCACTTCTGGTTGTAGCACTTTTAGCGCTTTTGGCTTTCTCCTGCTGGTACGCAAACCAACCAGCATTTGGCTACGTATTGTATGCAGTAATGTCCGGCGATAAAGCCTATTACACTCTACGCGCAATTGACGTTCTCTTTTTCTATGTAGCCGGCCCCTTATCAATCGCTTTGCTCGCGTTTCTTGTCATTTACAACTTCAAGAAACGCTAGCGGTGCCTATTTGGAATCCGAATCGTCCATGGAGCCGTCGATGCCGGTTTTGGTATCGTCGTCCGAGTTGGAGTCATCGTCCTTGGCGAAGGGATTCTTGAAAAAGCTCGTCGCATCGGGCTGCAGGCCCGAGAGCTTGATCCAGGGATTCTCGAGCTCGGGCTTGGGCATCGCCTGGGCCTCGGGCGCGGTCTCGTTGCCGATGAGCTCGGACTCGTAAATGAACGTATCGTCTCCAAGCGCGTCGTAGGCGGCGACCGGGTTGCCCTCGGCATCGCGATATGGCGTGCCCTTAAATACAGCGCCGTCGTATGCCACGAGCTGGCGACCGGTCTCGTTCTCAAAGTAGTAGACGAAAATGCCCTTGAGGGCCGCGCACAGCGGAATGGCGATGACCATGCCGATGGGACCCATAAGTGCCGAACCAATAACGAGGGCCGTCAGGCTCATGATGGGATGCACCTGCACCGAACTCTGCATGACCTTGGGGGAAATGACGTTATCGGTGACGTTTTGAGCCACCATGGTCACAACGAGCGTCCACAACGCCAGCATGGGGCTGAACATAAAGCCGAGCACCGTGGCGATAGCCGCGCTTACCCAGGGACCGACAACCGGGACCAAGTGCATGATGCCGGTAAAGATGGCCATGAGTGCCGCGTAGGGATGGCCAATGAGCGTAAAGCCGATAAAGGCGAGGATGCCACCGCAGATGGACGTCACGACCATGCCGCGCATATAACCGCCGACCGAGCGCGAAAGAATCGCGACCATAAAGCGGTACGAGGTCTCTTTTTCCTGTCCGATGATGGTACAGACCTCGTGGTGCATACGGGGATAATCGCAGGCAAGCCAGTAGGCAAGCACCAAACCCAGGAAGATTACGAACAGCTGCGAGGCCGTGTTGGTGATCAGCGGGAACACGCCGCGACCGAGCTCAGCGGCGATTTGCGATACGTACTTGGACGCCACAGTAACCAGCGAGGACAGATTATCGTCCAGGTACTCCTTGAGCGGCGTGTTGTTGAGCGTCTTAGCGTGCGAAATCATCTCGTTGAGATCACCGCCCGCAACGCGAAGCTGCTCAGGCAGACGGCTCAGGACTTCCATAATCTGACCGAGCAAAATAGGCGACAGGATGCAGACGACGCCGACGAGCACTGCCACAACCACGATCAGCGCGATGAGCGAACCGATGCCACGACCGACGCCGTGATGCTCGAGCCAGTTAGTGATCGGCGACATCACAAAAGCGATGATGGAACCGACAGCGAGAAACTCGATAACCGGCGCCAGGATACCCATAAGGTTAAAGATGACGGCTGCGATGACAATGCAGCCAACGACAGCCCAAATGCGAAGCGTCAGAATACGAGTATCACGCAGCGTGCGGTCGGTTTGTTGGGGGTGCTCAATCATGAACGAACCATCACTCCGTCGGGGTCGATCTTGTCCTGTATCTTCTTAAGGGTACGGCGCAGCAGGCGCGAAACCTGCACCTGCGAGATACCCAGCTTCTTGGCGATCTCGATCTGGGTCATGCCCTTCACAAAGCGCAGCTCGATAACCTCACGCTCACGCGGCGAGAAATCGCGGATGGCTTCCTCGATCACCAGGCGGTCATCGGTAAAATCGAGCTCGTTGTCGTCATCGGCATAGCGGTCGAGAATCGAGGGGGCATCATCGGAATCGGACGCGCCAGGAGCCTCGATGGGCACCGAGGTATAGGCCGAAGACGATTCCATGGCCTCCAGCACCTCGTCGACGGTCACACCCAGGTACTCAGCGATTTCTTCAACCTTAGGCGAGCGCTGCAACTCATTGGTGAGCTTGTCGGTGGCTTGGTTGACCTTGGCAGAAAGCTCCTGCAAACGGCGCGGCACGCGCACGCTCCAGCCCTTATCACGGAAGTGACGCTTAATCTCGCCCAGGATGGTAGGCGTGGCAAACGTCGTGAACTCGAGTCCGCGCTCGGGGTCAAAGCGGTCGATAGCTTTGAGCAAACCCAGATAGCCGACCTGCATGAGGTCGTCGAGCGGCTCGCCGCGGTTCTTAAATTTGTTGGCAAGAAACCTTACCAGGTTCATATGGGACATGACGAGCTGCTCACGTGCGTCCGGATCACCGGTCTCTTTGTAGCGACGAAACAGCTCGCGGGTTTTCTCCTTGTCCCAAGCGGTCTTACCGCTCCGGGAACGTTCGGTCATATTAGATATCCGCCTTGAGGTCGAGGGAAAGCGTCAGGGGCGCCGCAGTCTTTTCGTAGGAATCGCACACGCTTGCCAGAATGAGCTCGGCATACACGGCAGCCTGATCATCCTCATCGACAGTCGCCTGGTCACCAAAGGTAAAGGTCATGCCCACGTGCGATTCGTCGACGTCGAATTTGATCGAAATGTCGTCAGAATCAACGGCCGTGCAGCCAAAGATGAAGGCCTCCTCGGCAGCCATACGGATATCCTCGATGCGATCGACGGACATAGAGCACAGCGCACCGACATTTGCCGCCGTCATGCGCACAAGGCGCGCCAGACGCGGATCCCCGGCAACAGTCAGCGTGATGGGGCAAGTTGCTTCGCTACTCATCGCAGGACTCCTCGGAGGTCTCGGCGGGCGTATAGGTGTAATACTGAGCAGGCTTGGCTGCGGGCTTCTGAGCCGCATCCGCACCATCGGCGGCCTCGTCCTCAGCCTCACCAATCAGAACGCGCTCGATAGGCTGCTCGGCCTCGGTGGCGGCAGCGGCGAGCTTGCGATCGGCGTCGGCTGCAGGAGCCTTCACCTTATTGAAAAGCTTCTGCACGGCGCCAGCAGCAGAATCAGTCACGCTCGACACAGCGTTGCTTGCCTCGGCCATGGTGCCCGTGACCTCAGAGATGTCGCGAACGACCGCCTCAACCTCAACGAGGTTGGACGTCAGGGCGTCAACGGCAGTCTTGCTCGACTTAAGCAGCGGCTCCATCTGGGCAAGTGCGGGCGTAAGCTCGTCAACGGCACCATCGAGCTTTGCCACCACAGGCTGAGCCTCGGCGATGGTGTTGTTAAGGTCGCTCACGGTCTTATCGAGCGAATCAACGACGGTGCGGGTCTTTCGCAGTGTGAGCGCGAGCTCGATAACAGCCCACACACCGGCAACGGCGAGCAGCAGCAGGGCGATTTGAATGGGACTCATACAAGCCTCCCGAAGGAATCGAAATACAGACGCTGTTCATGGTACCCCAAAGAAGGGGAAAGATACCCAAAGGGGATGTGCGAGGTGCCAATGACCTACTTGGGCGCATTGCCGCTACGGTCGCGCTCGCTTTGCTCTACGCGCCACTCTTCCCAGCCGCGGCCGGCAGGCTGCCAAAACGCACCGCGCTCCAACCCCTCGGGCAAATAACGCTGATCGACCCAGCCTTCGGGATAATCATGCGGATACTTATACACACCGTATTCGTCGCTGCCCGGGCGATGACGATCGCGCAGATAACTCGGCACCTCGCGGAGCCCACTTGAATGGATATCGGCCAACGCCGCATCGATCGAAGCCTCGCACGCGTTGGATTTAGGCGCCAAGCACACATAGAGAGCAGCCTGAGCCAGATTAATACGGCACTCGGGATAGCCAATGACCTCGGCAGACTTAAACGCGGCATGCGCCACCAAAAGCGCCTGTGGGTCGGCGTTGCCAACATCCTCAGAAGCCTGAATCATAATACGACGAGCGATAAACTTAGGATCCTCCCCCGCGTCAATCATGCGCGCGAGCCAATAAATCGTGGCATCGGGGTCGCTACCGCGCATAGACTTAATAAACGCACTGATGATGTCGTAGTGCATGTCACCGTTTTTGTCGTACGAAAAGCCACGGCGCGGATTGGCAATCTTCACGTCGTCAACAGTGATGGGATAGCGCTCCCCCGCCGCCGGCGCGGGCGTTCCCTCGGTATCGGGGCGCGTGACGGCAATCTCGCTCGCAAGCTCAAGCGTCGTGAGCGCCGATCGAGCGTCACCCGCTGCCAGTGTGCAAATGGTCTTAACCGTATCCTCATCGGCCGAGAACTTACCGTTCAAACCCTGCGGCGCCTCGAGCGCACGCTCAATAAGCGTGGCGATATCCTCGTCTTTAAGATGCTCAAGTTCCACCACGCGACCGCGCGAGAGCAATGCCGAGTTGACCTCGAAGTACGGATTCTCCGTCGTGGCGCCAATCATAATGACGGTACGGTTCTCAACTGCATGCAGCAGGGCATCCTGCTGCGACTTGGAAAAGCGATGAATCTCATCGATAAAAAGAATGGTGCGGCGGTCGTACGTATTCAGGCGCGTCTTAGCCTCGTCGATCACGCGACGAAGATCCTTTACGGTGCCCGTCACAGCGCTGACCTCGACAAACTCGCTCTTAGTATGGTTGGCGATAATATGTGCCAGCGTCGTCTTGCCCGTACCGGCCGGCCCATACAAAATCACACTCGACAGCACGTCGTGCTCAATCGCGGCACGCAACCACGAACCCTTACCGACGGCCTTTTGCTGGCCCACATACTCGTCGAGCGAATTGGGCCGCATGCGCACCGCAAGCGGCGCATTCTGAAAGGAACGCTCGCGCGTCGAAGCAGAAAAAAGGTCGTCCATAGCCATCCCGTGCGTCAATCAAAAACGTTTTCCACCAACAGTATACCGAATAAATACGAACTACCGTTCGTTAATATAGGTACGGTGCGGAAACTTCAATCCCGGGAACAGCTTGCTCGTAAGCTCGCAGAAATAGCCGTCCGTCATGCTCGCGATGTAATCCACCACCGCTTGATCCTTGTCGTCCTGCCAGGCATAGGTGCGATCGTAGTAGAAAAGCTGCCGCTCAATGCGAGAAATGTGGTGCTTAAAGATATACGAAGACTCGTCGCCTTCGTTTATATCCTGCAGGCAACGGTCGTAGAGCTTTTCGAAGGCCTCGCGCAGCTCCGCTTCGGAGTCGCCTTCAATGCCGCCCTTGCTATAGATCTTCTCGTAGTTCTCGCGCTTGGCTCGGCGGATCTCCTCAAACAGGTCCTCGCTCATCTCGATGCGTGGCTTACCATAGCTGTGCTCGACGATATCGATGGAGGCATGCGTAAGGATCCAGCTGTTGTATGCCCCGCCCAGGTCATCGTCAAAGGCGTCGGGTGACAGCAGACCCGCCGAAATGGCGTCTTGGCGATCGCGCCCCACGTAGGCAAGGATATCCGAGATGCGAACCACGCAGCCCTCGAGCGTCATGGGGCGCAGGTGCTCAATTGCGCTGTAACCTGTGGCAATGCAATCCTCAACCGTAAGGTCGAACTGGTCAAAGGAGCTCATGTCCGAAAGCTCAAACACACGCTGTTCGTACTCACCGTTGTGGCATAGCACGCCGTCGAGCGTCTGGAGCGACACGTTGCGGCCGTACAGCGCGTCGAGCACGCGGACCGACTGCACGTTATGGAAAAAATAACGACCCGTGCGCTCGTGATAGATATCGTTGAGGAATCGCTCACCGGCATGGCCAAAGGGCGTGTGGCCCAAGTCGTGGCCTAAGCCAATCGCCTCGATCAGATCGCAGTTGAGCCCCAGGGCACGTCCGATATCGCGCGCGATGCGCGAAACAAGCTGCACGTGCAGGCCGCGACGCGACAGGTCGTCGTTGCTGCGAAAACTAAAGACCTGCGTTTTGCCTGCATAACGGGTGTATGCGGGCAGATGCAAAATCTTTTCGGTATCGCGCATAAATGCCGGACGCATGAGCGTGCCCACATCTGCGGCTCGATCGAAGCGTCGAATGACCTGGTCGTCACCACATTGATAGGGATTAACGACACCTGAGCCGCGGTCGGCGGCGATACGCCCGACCAACTCGGGCGACAACGCCGCGGGAATGCGATCCATACGCGCCTTAATGGCGGCTGTCTGTTGATTGGTTGCCATGGCATGCTCCTTAAAAAGGGCGCGCAAACGGTTACAGCGTACTACCCACAACCTCGATTATGGCAAATATCGGCACCAAAAACGGCAGCAATGGCAGGGAGCGCGATTTTGCGATGAGACAGGCGGCGGCAAGGGCCAGGAGCGCAGCCGCAAACGCGACGATACCACCCAAGGGATCGAAGGTACAAAGGGCAAAGAGTGCCTTGGCGTCCCCCATACCAATGCCGGGAGCGTGGCGAACACGACGCCAGAGCGACTCAGTAAGCATAAGGGCAAGGTAGGCGATGGCAGCAAGACCGGCATGGTCAAGCGCAGTGTTAACGCCCTTGTCGAGCCAAACGCCTGCAAACGCCGCCACCGCACACGCGCCGGCAAGCTGATTGGGAAACCGTCGCTCACGGGCATCAATCGCCGCGCCGGCAAAGATGCAAATCCAAAACGGAATATAGACCATCTAACACCTCCTTGGGCAGCAGCTCAAACGCAAAAACCACCACAAAGGTGCCTGTCCCCTTTGTGGTGGTTTTGATCGTGGTTATTTGGCGCCTTGCATGACCTCGTCAAGGGTAACGCTCACGGCGTGCTGCGTCGGCACCCAGTCGACCTTCAAGAACAGTGCTGCCACCGTAATGGGGATATAGCTGAACATAAAGATCGGGAAGGTAAACAGGTTGGTCACCAGACGCCACTTTTGCGCGCAGTGAATGTGCTTGTACTCAAAGATGGTCGTGAGCAGCGCCAGGATAAAGAACGTCTGATACATCATGGCGAAGGTCATAATGAGAGAAGCGGCACACGCCTGCATCTCAACCTCGGTGGCCAGGAAGCCGTGCGAAAGACCGCCCACAATCAGGAACGTGGCATTGGCGAGCATCGAGATCAGAGATAGCAACATACCCGGGGCGATCGTCATAAACATGTCGTAGGCGGCAAAGCGATGGTAGCGAAAGGTCGATTTGACCAGGTGCTTACCATACGTAAAGAACACCTGGTAGAAGCCCTTGGTCCAGCGCATACGCTGCTTCCAGGAAGCCTTAAACGTCACGGGCTGTTCGTCAAAGAACTCCGCCGGTGCATAGCCAATGCGAATGCCGTGAATGGCGCAGAACGTGGTGAACTGAATATCCTCGGTCAGCGTATGGAACTGCCAACCGTGCATGCCCTCGATCACGCTCGCCGAGATAAGGTAACCCGAACCCGAGACAGCGCAGGACGTCTTGCAGATATTACGCGCGTTGTTGAGAAAGCGCGCCTCTCGCAGATACCACGTAGCATTAGCCGCCGAGATCCACGAGCTGCCGAAGTTCTTGGAGTTGCGATAGCTCGTGACCACATGGAAGCCCTGATCAAAGGCATCGTTCATCTTGGAGACGTAATCGCGGGCGATGACGTTATCGGCATCGAAGATAAAGTAGCCTTCAAACGTATCGGGATACTCGTTAAGGATGCGGTCGAAGCCAAAGTCCATGACCCAGCTCTTGCCCTTGCGGGCAAGGTCATTGCGCTCATAAACGACAGCGCCCGCCTCGCGCGCGAGCTGCGCCGTGTTGTCGGTGCAGGCGTCGGCGACCACAAAGACCTCGATAAGCTCGGACGGATAATCCTGGTCCTTGATGGAGCGAACGAGGTTGGCGATTACGGCCTCCTCATTATGCGCCGCGATAAAGAAGGCATAACGATGGAGTTTTTTGGCCTTGGGAGGCGCGACCTCGCCACGAAGAGCGCCAATGACAAAGAAGACCACCTGGTACAGGAAGCAGACCGTGAGCAGCGTGACGACAATCTGGTTGAAGATCACGATGGGTGTGTTGGTTTGTAAAAAGGCGAGCATGCAGGCTCCCAGCAACGCATTACGTAAACAACCGTATATCTTACCGCAGGCTTACCGAGTTCAAGAAACCACCTAATACTGGCTAGGCTTCGAGCAGGCCGAGCTGCGGGACGATTTCGTCACCGGCGGCAGTGCGGCCGAGCGAACGCGAGGCCAGGTCATCCAGAACCGCGGCAAGGTCCCACGGCAGCTCGTCACGACACTCAATGCGCTCCCCCGTCACGGGATGGTCGAACGCCACGTGCCAAGAATGCAGGAACTGCCTGGTCAGGCCCTGATCGGCGCGTGCATCGCACTTACCGTAGAGTGGATCGCCCACGCAGGCGTGGTTGATATGGCGCATATGCACACGAATCTGATGCGTGCGGCCGGTAAACAGATGGCACTCGACGAGCGTGTAGCCGTCGTCAAAGCGCGTGGAATCAAAGCGCTCGAGCACCTTGAAAGTCGTGATGGCCTGGCGCGCAAAGGGGTCATCGGAAACCGCCATCTTGACGCGGTCGCGCGTCGATCGGGCAATGCCGGTGTTGATGGTGCCCTCGTCCATGGCGATGTGCCCGTGAACAAGTGTGATATAGCGACGGTCGAGCGTACGCGTGCGGATGAGATTTTGGAGCGCGCGCTGGGTGTCGTCGTCCTTTGCCGCAAGCATGAGACCCGAGGTATCGCGATCCAGGCGATGCACAATACCGGGGCGGTCCTCGCCCTGCACGGTGCCCAGATGGTCGATACCGCAGTGATAGACCAGGGCATTCGCGAGCGTACCGCTCTCATGACCATGCGCAGGATGGCACACCAGGCCGCGCTGCTTGGAGAGTACAATGAGATAATCGTCCTCATAGCGAATGTCGAGCGGGATGGCTTCGGGAATCACGTCAGTCGGATCGTGCGGCTCGGGAAGGTCGACCGAGATGCGGTCACCGGAGCGCACGGCATACTTTTTTGACAGGCAGGTCTCGCCGTTGACGGCAACGGCACCGCCCTCGATCAGATGCGCACAGGCAGAGCGCGTGGGACAGCCATCGTTGGCACCCAGATAGGCGTCAAGACGCTGACCAGCGGAATCGTCGGCAACGAGAATATGGATGTCGGCCATTAGCGCTCATTCCTTTCGCGAATCTTGCGGGCACGCTCCCCACGCTGCTTAGCTTTGCGTTTGGCTCGGGCCTCGTCACGGGCGTTGAGCTCGGCAGTCGCATCGACCTCGCGAGCGGCGGGACTCAAGAACATGTAACCAATGAGCGCCAGCACGACGCCGACCGTAATGCCGATATCAGCCACGTTAAAGACAGGAAAGTCGATGAACGTGGTGGCAATGAAATCGGTCACGAAGCCAAAGGCGAGGCGGTCGATCGCGTTACCGATGGCGCCGCCCGCAACCATAGCCATGCCTACAACCTCAAGATGGGCGAGCTGGGGCGCACGAACGAGGTACACGGCAATAGCGATAATGACCGCCAACGCCAGCACGGCAAACGCGATGCCATGCCCCTCACCCATGCTAAAGGCGGCTCCGATATTGCGAACAAACAGGAAATCGATCACGCCGGGGATAACGGTCATATGCAGGGCATCGCCCACGGAACGAACCGCAAGCTTGGTCAGCTGGTCAACGAGCAACACAACGAGCGCCACGCCACCAGCAACACCCAACCGCCAACGCAAAGGCGGCGTCATATCCGCACCACGACCCAAAGAAATCCCCTACCCTCAAAAATCGAATTACGTTTAATGCAAAGAACCATCTTATATTGCCATACGCTGAACGCACGACATATACACCAACGCAAGCGAAATAACCAGCTAAAAACGAAAGCGGCATCCCGAAAAACAGAATGCCGCTTGAATGTGACACAGGTAGTCAATGGGGACGTTCTTGTTAGACTAGTCGTTTAAGAACGTCCCCAACGACTAGTTCAGCGCCTCCGCGCAGCGCTTACAGATCTGCGCGTGGCCGTTGTACTCGCCGACGGTGGTGCGATAGTTCCAGCAACGGTCGCAGCACTCGCCCTCGGCAGCCTCGATGGCAACGGAGA
>CAJMLB010000038.1:0-14820 GCA_905214145.1 uncultured bacterium
ACTTGCAGCGACGGACCTCGGGACGCTCTTACACCACGTCTGCGCGCGCCACCCCCGGAGCTCCCCTACGGGGAGCTCCGGGGCGCCCTTCTTAGGGTGCCCTGGTCAAAATATGGCAAATATGAGTACTGCCACCAATTTAGTAACAGGCAATTTTGGCCTCTCGGACAGATTTTGCGCTCAGTGTCGCCAACCTGATGCTTAGTTATTCTACATTTGTTTATTATTTTCTTACTTTACACCGCCTCCAAGTCCTAAATTCCTTGATTTTGCTGTTACTGATTTAGTGACAGTACTCATATTTGCCATATTTTGGCCAGGGCATATGATTAACCCCCTATTTTCGATACGATATTAGACCGGCTTAAGCCCAAAACACACCCGCAGCGTGTTAAGCAACGCCTCTTGCTTCTTTCTGCGGGCATCGACGCGATTCCGGTACCGCTTTCGCATACGCTGGTGGATGCGCCATGCGAGCGCTTCCATCGCTTCCATGTCGCAAAGCATTTCGTTGTTGACCGTTGCGACCTCGATTCCCATAGTAATCAAGCCCGTGTTGCGTTTTTCATCATGGATACGTCCCCTCCGAGAGGAATGGCCCAGCTCACCGTTGTATTCCAGGTCAAACCGGGCCGCTTCTTGATACGCATCGCAAACTGCATGAGGCATCCCCGAGATTGCCTGCGCACGGTCATCGAACTCGATCTTGTAGTCGGTCTTAAAAGGTCCGCAGGCAAACCCGCCATAGGAAAACGGAAGCGAAAACAGAGCGAGCATGATGCACTCCATGGGCGAGAGCAGGTTTTCTGACAAGTAGGGACACAGACGCTGCAATTGTTTGGCCGTGCTTCCCTTGCATGTCGTAAGGTAATCTGCCAGGCGATCGGGCGTCAGCACCGGTTCGACTTCAAAGTAGCCCACGTCTGCTGGCTGGTCCTTGTCCTTTGCAAGTTTATTCGTAACAGGCGAGGTGTAGGGAGGCAGATACTTCCCGCGGTCGCTCAGTGAAATCTTAGAGCACAGCTCCTGGGCCAGGGCAAACGCCTGGATGCAGCCGACCTCGCGCGCAACGGCAACACAAAGGGCCTCGGGAGATAGGCTGTACACCCCCGGTTCCACCTCTAGAATCGAGCCGGCGGGCAACCCGGAACACACGGACCAGCCTACGCCAGGCATGCGGCGGCGCTGCGCCGCAGATCCCACCAGCAAGCACAGATCTTCTTGCACCTCGCCACTTTTGGCTCCAATTCGCACCAAGTCAGGAAGATAGATATCCTCGGTCGAGGGCGACGACGTGCGCAGCACACGGCGCTCTTCATCGGGATTAAGGTCCTTCCAGCTGATATAGCCCATCTGCCGGCGCTCGGCGCGCATCATGCGCAGCGCTGAAGCGCCTGTTAGGATTACGGAAGCCGCTAGCTGTTCGCCTGTCGGCTCGTTGCGCCGCTCAATCTTCACTGCCACAAAACCACCCCTACCAAACACGTGCGATAGCAAGGCCATCGACTGCCGCAGCGCCGGCACGCTTGAGCTCCGCCGAGGCTGCTGCCATGGTCGCGCCCGTGGTGATAACGTCATCGATAAGCAGTAGGCGGCGGCCGCGCACGTCCTCAACCGTCTCGTACATGCCTTGGGCACGCTCGCGACGCTCCTCACGACCGAGTTCGCGCTGGTCGCCATGCCCGTACTTGACGAGGGCATCGAGCAGGGGAACACCCGACAGCTCGCAAAATGGGCGCGCAATGGCCTCCATATGATCGAAACCACGCCGCCGAAACGCTGCCGCCGTCGCAGGCACAAACACCACCGCATCCGCACCGGACAGCACACCTCCTAAGCGATCGGGCGCTACGACCTGGGCATGCAGGGCGGTGTCGTAGAGCAGCTCCGCCAGATACGGAGCCAGACGTCGCTCGCCCGCATCCTTGTACGCTTTAATGATGCGCGGCAGCGGATGCGCATAGACGGCGCACGCCAGGCAGCGATCGAGCGCCTCCGCCATTGCCGAGGACGTGCCCTCGACCGAACACTCAGTGCACAGCAAATCCCCAAACGGGGCGCCGCATCGGGTACAGCTATGACGTGGGTCGATGAGCGTGAGCGCGGCCAGGCAGTCTTGGCAAATAAGCGCACCGGCGCGCTCGCAGCCGGCACATCGTGTTGGCGACAATGCCTCGAGCGCCTCGCGTGCCACCCGCTCGGCAAACGGTAGCAATTCGTCCGCAAACGGTAGGGCGCCGGCACCCTGCAGACGGCTCAATTTGTTCAGATGGCTCTTCAAGACACAACCCTCCCTACGTTCGGTCGCAGGGAGGGTTGTTGATTCAGCGCTATGGTACCCCGATGTGCTCGGGGCAAGGCGGGCTAAATCCGCTCGCGGGCGTTATTCGCCGGCGGGCGGTTGTGGTGCGGACGAAGACGGGGTCGAGCCCTCGCCACCATCCTGGCGCGGCTTGCGGGAACGGCGACGGCGACGGCGCGTTTGACCCTGGTCGGCCGAGCCCTCGCCACCGCGATCCTCGCGCGGCTCGCGCTCGTCGCGAGCGGCGCCACGCGAAGCCTTAGCAGCCGCTCCCCCGCCATCTCCGGGACGACGGCGCGTGACCTTGACCTCGCCATCCGAGACCTGATCGGCAACGGAGGGCACTGAGGGCTTCTGTTGCGTGCCCGAGGAATGGCGACGGCGCGGACGCGGCGCGCGCTCATCCTCGCCACGTGACTTGCCGCCCTTGTCGGCAGGCGCATCGGAACCCGAGGGACCCTTGGAAGCGGCACCAGCCTCGCGAGCAGCTGCGGCGCGGAAGGCGTCCTCGCGCTCCTCGCTCGACAGATGACGGCGACGACGGCGTGTGGGATTCATGCCACCGCCGCGATTCTGCTGCTGGGGCTGTTGAACCTCGCGCTCGCGAGCGCCGTTCTTGCCGGCGGCTGCGGCCTCGCCGGCATCGGCAGAGCCCGCACGCTTGCGGCGGCGACGGCCACCGGCGGCCTCCTCGGCCTCGGGTGCCTCGGCCTTACCACGGCCCTTTCCGCGGCCACGGCCCTCGCCCTGGCCCTGACCGGCGCGAGCATCGGAATCGGCATCGCGACGACGGCGCTTGGGCATCGACGTGCCAGCAAGACGGTCGGCGCTCGACAGGCCATCGCCCACGTCGACGCCGTTCTCGCGGTCGAGCTCCATGAGCGCCAGGCGCATCTCGGGCGACTCGATGCGCTCGAGCACGTCACGCGTCACGCAGTCGGGGCGGCAGTTGCAGCCCTGCTCGGCAGCCTTCTTTTTGCAGCTCTCCGAGCACGTCATATCGGCTAGGTTGACCTTAAAGACCTTGCCGTTCTCCAGGCGCAGCACCAGCTGCTCACGCGGCGTGTCATACTCCTGAATACGCGCCTTGCCAAGCGGCGTATCGATGAGCGTCTTCTTTTTGGGCGCACGGCTCTTAAAGTCCTTGTACGCCTCGAACTCATAGCGCAGGCAGCACATCAGGCGGCCGCATACGCCGCTGATCTTGGACGAGTTGAGCGGTAGGTCCTGCTCTTTTGCCATGCGAATCGAGACGGGCTCAAACTGTCCGCCAAAGCGCGTGCAGCAGAGCTCCTGTCCGCATTGGGCATAGCCGCCCACCAGGCGGGTCTCGTCGCGCACGCCGATCTGGCGCATGTCGACGCGAATGTGAAGCGTCGAGGACAGGTCCTTGACGAGCTGACGAAAATCGACGCGCTCCTCGGCCGCAAAGTAGAACACGGCCTTCTCGCCGCCAAACAGGTACTCGACGCCGACCGGCTTCATCTCGAGGTCGAGCTCCTTGACCAGGCGGCGGAAGTCGACCATGGCCTCGTCGCCCTGGATGGCCAGGTCATCGGCAAGCTGCAGGTCGATGTCGCTCGCCACGCGCAGCACGGGCTTGAGCGGCTGACCGATCTCGTCTTGCGGCACCTCGAAGGGATCGGCCGTAACCAGGCCGATCTCGGTTCCGCGCTCGGTGGAGCAGATAGCGTAGTCTGCCTCGAGGATATCCAGATCCTGCGGGTCAAACCACAGGTCGCGCGAGGCGTAGGTAAACTTAACGGGTACGACTAACGGCATTTCAGTGCCTTCCTGATATCGAACAGCATGACCTCGATGGCCAGCTGGGGAGTAACGTTTCTGGCGATGTTGCGCTCGGCGGTCGCGACTGCCTCGAGCGCCCGGGTGGCACCCGCAACATTGGTCGCGGCGGCAAGCCGACCGATCGTGTCGCGCACGTCTTCGTTCACCACGTCGGCTGCCTCGTCCTGAAGCGTCAGCAGCACATCGCGCATGAGCGTCCGCGCGCTCGCCAGCGCTTCCATGATACCCGAACGCTCGCGCGCGTTGAGCTCGCGCTTGTTGCGGTCCTCGAGCTGCTTCAATGCTCCACGCGACAGGTAGTCGGCGTTTTGCTCGAGCACCTTTTCCTGCGTGGACTTGACCTCGGCGAGCGGCGCCTTAACGGCGACGATGAGCGACTTGGCGCGGCTGAGCACGTCGGCCTCGTCGGCGGCGATGAGCGAATCGATGGCGCGAACCATCTGACGGCGGGCGTCCTGGCGCTCGGCGCTCTTGAGGAACTCGATGCCACGCGTGGGGCTTCCCGCTACGGCGACGGCCATGCGGCAACGCACAGGGTCCTGACCGGTGGCGCGGCTCACGGCCTGCACGGCGACGGCGGGCGACACCAGCCGAAACGGCACGCACTGGCAGCGGCTCACGATGGTGGGCAACATCACGTCTGCCGAGGTGCCCAGCAAGATAAACATAACGCCCTCGGGCGGCTCCTCGAGTGTTTTGAGCAGTGCGTTGGCGGTGTTGGCGCGCAGCTGCTCGGCACGGTCAATGATGTAGACCTTGGCCTTGGCACGGATGGGCGCCAGAGGCACGTCGTCGAGCAGCTCGCGGGTCTGGGCGATGAGGTAGCCCGTGGCGCTCTCGGGCGTGTAATAGTGCACGTCGGGGTGCGTATGGCGGGCGACGCGCACGCAGCTATCGCATGAGCCGCAGCCATCCTGCTCGCACAGAAAGGCTTGGGCGAGCGCCCACGCGGCGTCGAGCTTGCCCGCGCCGGGCGCGCCCAAAAACAGGTAGGCGTGCGATGCGCGACCGCTGGCGACGGCATTGGTCAAAAAGTCGCGCACGCGCTCTTGGGTGTCAAGCTTGGCCAGCAGGCTTGCCTGAGCGGGGGCCATGTTACTCGGCCTCCTGGGCAAGCGCGGCGGTGACGGCATCCTGGGAAATGTCGAGGCCGTAGGCGCGAACCTGCTCGACCGTCTGTGCGAATACGTCCTCGATGGACGCGGTCGCGTCGATGAGCTTTACGCGGTTTGGCTCCTCGGCGGCAATTGCGCAAAAACCCTGGTAGACACGCTCTTGGAAGGCCATGCCCTTAGCCTCCATGCGATCTGCCGCGCCACGGGCTGCCATGCGCAGCGCCGCCTGCTCGGGCGTGATGTGATAAACGAGTGTGAGCGCCGGGTGCGTATCCGCGACGGCCAGGTTGTTGGCGTCGCGCACTATCTGGCGATCGAGGCCGTCGGCAAACGCCTGATAGCAAGTTGTGGAATCGTAGAAGCGGTCGCACAGGACCACCTTGCCGGCAGCAAGGGCAGGCGCGATGACCTCGTGCACCAGCTGGGCACGGGCGGCCTCATACAGCAGCAGCTCGCAAGTGTCGCCCATCGCCGTATTGGCGGGGTCGAGCAGCAGAGCACGGATCTTTTCGCTGATGGCGGTACCGCCCGGCTCGCGCAGGCTCACAACCTGGTAGCCAGCGAGCTCGAGCGCACGGGCAAGCAGGCGCGCCTGCGTGGACTTGCCGGCGCCATCGACGCCCTCGAGCGTGATAAAGCTATGTTGAGCGGGCTCAAAAGCCATGGGCGCAGCCCCTTCCTACAAGGCGCGTAAATGCAGATATATCAACCAAGCCATGATACCCCAGGGGCAGGCGCGCCCCCAATGGCTAAAGGTGTCTTTCCAAAGTTGCGGTGAAATAGGGACTGATTGAAGCTCTGAGACCGCCAAACAGTCCCTATTTCACCGCAACTTATGATGGGGACTTTTGGACGCTGGGTATAATCGTCGTATTAATTTGAAATGTGGCGAAAGGAGTGGCAATGTCTCGGTATTGCGCCTCGTGCGGCAAGCTTCTTGCAGATGATGCCAAGTTCTGCACCTCGTGCGGTGCACCCGTTGAGCAGACAACCGCAAGCAATGGCCAACCCGCGTTTGAGAAGACCGGCTCCCTCGATACGCCGCAAGCTAAGCCGGACGACCCCCTCGCCTATCGCCCCGACCCCGCCGCCGGCCCTGCAGCGGTCGAAACGACGCAGCGCATACCCGTCGCGGACACCCCGCCCCAACAGCAACCGGCGTCTACATACGCGTCTGGTTCACCGCAGGCCCCCGCCGCCAAAAAGAGCAGCACCAAGGCGCTTATCGCCGTTATCGTTGTGCTGGTGGCAATCATCATCGCCTTGGTCATCTTTTTTGTGATCAAGCCGTTCGACAACTCCGCTACGCAGACGACTGCCGAGGTAGCTAAGCTGCACCATGACGTCGACGACGATGATCTAAAGCCTCTCGGCAATCCCAACAGCCTGTACGACGATGATGACGATGACGACGAGGATGGCGGCGAAGCAAGCCTCTCCGAACAGAACCTCTACCGTCGCCTGAGTGAATACTACGACCTGCTGGAAGATCTCGATAGCCAGGTCCGTGCCTGCGCAGAGACGTTTAATGGCAGCTATCTGGAAGAGGATCGTACCACCCGTCAAAATCTCGCTGACGTCGCCGAGCGCACGGAGGACACCATCGAGCAGTATTACGACATTGTCGAGGACCTGGACGTCCCCACAAGCTCTAAGAACTACAGCTCGTGGAAGGACATCATTGCTCTGTACGACGACCTGGATCACCGCATCGATGCGATCTGCGATGCCTGGGAGATCAGCTTAAAGTACGCAAAGCCCGCGGACCATAAGAACGAGATCGTGGCGCCGCTGTCGCGCGACAACGTGGCGGGCACCAATGACAATAAGTACCGCCTAGACTTTGAGGAGCGCTATCCCGGCGCCAAACCCGTCGAAGTGAACTAACGCCTTGTCGTTTCCGAGCCGGCAGTTAGGGACGTTCCTAAACTGCCGGCAGAAAAAGGAATGTCCCTAACTGCCGGTCAAAAAACGAGCGAGGATCATGGGACCCTCGCTCGTTTTTTGGGCAATGTTTCGACTGCGCCGTTACTTGTCGGCGGCTGCTTTCTTGGCAGTCGACTTCTTCGCGGTCGTCTTCTTGGCGGCAGTGGCTTTCTTAGCCGTCGTCTTCTTCGCAGTCGAGGTCTTCTTCGCCGTGCTCGCCTTGGTCGCAGTCTTGCGGCCGCGGGCGGGCTTCTTCTCCTTGGTCGGGCAGTCCATGTTGACGCAGATACGCCACGGACCGCGCGCCGTGTTGACCACCACGATGGGAGCGCCGCACTCGGGACAGGTCTCGCCCGTCGCCTCGAGCTTGCCACGCGCCGGCAGCGGATAGCTCACGCCGCAGTCGTCATAGTTGGTGCAGCGGATAAAGCGCTTGCCGCTCTTCTCGCTCTTGTGTGCGATCAGGTCGCCATGGCGTCCTGCCTCGGCGCACACCTTGCACTCGCCCACCTTAAGGTCAGGCTCGTAGTTGGTGGGGCATGTGGGGTTCACGCAAATCTCGAAAGCCTTTTGGCGGAACGGCTGGCACTTAATGCGCGGCGCACCGCATTCGGGGCACACAGCAGCCTCGCCCTCGAGCGGGCTCACCTTGACGCCGCTCGGCACCGGATAGGTCACGTCGCAGTCGGGCCAGCCCATGCAGCCGATAAAGCTGCCGCGGGTCTTGGCGCTCGTCTTCATAACCAAGTCCTTGCCGCACTTGGGGCAGGCGCCCACGCGCGCATCGGCCGTGACGGCGTCGCTGATAGCATCGCCCAGTTCCTGCGTATGCTTGAGCAGCTCGTCGAGCACACCGGCCAGCAGCGCGCGCGAGTGCGTCACGACATGCTCTTCGGTGTCCTCGCCGCGCTCCACGCGGGTCATATCGCCATCGAGCTCGCTGGTCATATCGGGGCTCGTGATGCGCGGGGCAAACTGCGACAGTGCATCGATGATGGCGATGCCCAGCTTGCTCGGCTCCACGGGATCGTTTTTGAGATAGCGCACGGCGTACAGGCGCTCGATGATGCTCGCGCGCGTGGACTTGGTGCCCAGGCCGCGCTTTTCCATCTCCTGCACGAGCTTGCCCTGGCTGTAGCGTGCGGGCGGCTCGGTCTGCTTGGCCTCGAGCTTAATGTCGAACACGTCGACCGTGTCGCCCTGCTCCAGCGGCGGCATCTGCTCGTCGCGCTTGAGTCCATACGGATACGCCTCGCGGAAACCCGGGGTCACGAGCACATCGCCCGAGGCCACGAACGGCTCACCATTGACGTCGAGCTCGAGCTTGGTGTTCTCGATGGTCGCGGGACCCATGAGCGTTGCCAGGAAGCGACGGGCGATGAGGTCGTAGAGCTTGCGCTGGCCACCGTCGAGCGCGGACGGATCGCCCTCGCCCGTGGGATAGATAGGCGGGTGGTCGGTGGTTTCGACTTTGCCGCGCGTGGGCTTCATGGGGCCGGCGAGCACCTTTTTGCACACGGGCGCCAGCGCCGGGTTGATCTTTGCAAGGTCGCTCACCACGGCGCCCAGATCGAGCGTCGCAGGGTACACGGTATTATCGACACGCGGGTAGCTGATGAGGCCCGCCATGTAGAGGGACTCGGCGATGCGCATCGTACGCGCAGGCGAGATGCCCTCGGCCGCGGCGGCAGCCTGCAGCGAGGTGGTCGCAAACGGCGTGGGCGGCTGCTGCTTACGCGAGCGCTTGGTCACCGCGGCAACGGTCGCCGTCGTAGCGCCGTCAACGTGGCCGTACGCCGTCTCGGCAGCATCCTTGTCGGTAAAACGCGCCGTCTTGTGCGCGATCTTAAAGCGGTCGTCCTCGGCAGCGCCCTGCGCGGCGCCCATGCCACGGATCTGCCAATAGTCTTCGGGCACAAACGCCATGCGCTCGCGCTCGCGCTCGACCACCAGGGCGAGCGTCGGCGTCTGCACGCGGCCGGCGGAACGCACGTTGCCAAAGCCGCCAAACTTGGCGAGCGTCAGGTAGCGCGTGAGCACCGCGCCCCAAATGAGGTCGATGTGCTGACGGCTCTCGCCGGCGTCGGCCAAGTTCTGGTCGAGCGAGACGAGATTATCAAAGGCCTGCGTGATCTCGGCCTTGGTAAACGAAGAATACTGGGCGCGGGCGACCGGCAGGTCGGGCGCAACCTCGCGCACCTTGTTGAGGGCGTCCGAACCGATCAGCTCGCCCTCGCGATCGAAGTCCGTGGCGATGATGACACTGTCGGACTTCTTAGCCAGGTTCTTGAGCGAGCGAATGAGTTCCTTCTCGGCCGGCAGTTTAATGACCGGTGCCCACGTGAGGTAGGGCAGGCTCTCGAGCTTCCAGCCCTTAATGGAGATACCGTCGGCAAGGAACGGCTTGCGCTTGGTGTCGTAGGGCGGACGGGCCAGGCCATCGGGTATGTCGGCCGGCAGCATCTCGCCGTCCTCGGTGACCGAATACCAGCCCAGCTTTTTATCGAACAGCACGCTGTCGCAAAAATCGGGCGCTAGGATGTGACCGGCAAGGCCGATGGTCACGCACTCCTCGCCCTTCCACTCAAAACGGTAGATGGCGGTGTTGTACACCTTGTCCTTTTTGGGCTTACCCGTGGTCAGCCGCTCGGCAATCTGACGCGCGGCGTCGTTTTTCTCGGCGATGATGAGCTTCAAAAGAGGCTCCTATCTCGTATCTCTGCGGCTACGCCCGCCCGTATGGCGGCCGACTTACGCCCTTGCTTGCTCAATCTGCCCGATGAGCCAATCGCACCAGGCATCCATGCCCTCGCCCTTGCGCGCGCTCACGGCAAACCGCGGCGCCTGCGGATTGAGGTCATCGAGTGTCTTAGTATACCTATCCATGTCAAAATCGAAAGCCGGGGCCACATCGACCTTGTTGAGCAGCTGTGCGCCGGCGTGCTGGAAGATGCCCGGGTACTTGATGGGCTTGTCGTCGCCCTCGGGCACCGAGAGGATCATGATAGACAGGTTCTCGCCCAGGTCAAAGTCGACTGGGCAGACCAGGTTGCCCACGTTTTCGATAAAGATGACGTCGATGTTTTCCAGACCCACAGCCTGGTCGAAGGCGTCAACGGCCTCCATGATCATGTTGCCCTCGAGGTGGCACAGGCCGCCCGTGTTGATTTGGATGGCGGGCATGCCGGCTTCCTTCATGGTGATGGCGTCGACGTCCGAGGCGATATCGCCCTCGATGACGGCGCAGCGCAAGCCGGCCTTGTCGCGCAGGCGCTCGTTGGTGCCCAGAATCGTAGTGGTCTTGCCCGAGCCAGGGCTCGACAGCACATTGATCACATAGGTGCCTGTCTCATTAAATCGCTGACGCAGCTGATCTGCCAGGCGCTCGTTGCGCGACAGGATCGGCGACGCGATATCAATCGTTTTCTCGGCCATACTTAGCGCTCCTTACTTTAGCCCCTTTGTACCCTGTCCCCAGGTGGCTGGCGGGTTAATCGTCGGGGGTCTCGATTTCGATACTGGCGATGTCGAGCTCGCGGCCGTGCAGCAGACGCACGTTGGCGCCGCCACACTGGGGACAGCGGCAATGAAAGCGGTCGTGGTCGAAGACCTCGCCGCAGTCCAGGCACTCGCTTTGTGGATGGACTTCCTCCACGGCAAGCTCGCAGCCGCGCGTGAGCGGGTCCTCGTCGCGAAACGTCTCCCATGCAAAGTCAAGCGCCTCGCGCACAACTTCGGTCATATCCCCGATACGCAGCGTTACCAAAACGGCGCGCGAGGCCCCCGCCCCACGCGCCGCGCGAATCACTGTATCGAGTATGCCGTTGACAATGCCAACCTCGTGCATACCGATTTACTCCTCGTCGTCCTCATCGTCCGAGAACAGGTCCAGACGGCTCACAAACAAGCCCTCCTTGCCCTCGCGCGCGGTAATGACCACGCGGGCGATGGCGAGCGAAATCTCGTAGAGCGAGAGCAGGGCGCCATACATGAGGCCCAGCGTAACGGGCGAGCCGTCGGGCGTAATCACAGCCGAGCCCACAAGCAGGCCAACGTATACATAACGCCAGGCACTGCGGAAAGCAGCGTAGGACACGATGTGGAAGACGGACAGGTAGAAGATGATGAGCGGCAGCTCAAACGCCACACCAAAGCCGATCATAAAGAGCAGCTCCATGTTGACGTAGTTCTCCAGATCGGGCAGCGCCGTGGCGACGGCCGAGGTCTCGCCGATGAGCCACTCAAAGCCTGCCGGGATAATGATGAAGTAGCAGAAGATGGCACCCAGGAAGAACAGCACCGTCGAGGCGAGCACCGTGGGCACGACCCATTTGCGCTCGTTGGGACGCAGTGCCGGCAGGAAAAATGCCAGAATCTGCCAGATGATCATGGGCGTGCACATGACCACGGCCATCTTGATGGCCAGCGAGAAGCGCAGTCCAAAGCCGCCGAGCGTGGTGGTGATGTAGAACTTACCGTCCGGCACAAAGGAGCGGATGGGGTCTTCCAGGATGTCGAGCACCACGGGCGTGGCGAAATACAGCACGATGGCGGCGGCAAACACCGACACGACCACGATGGTCAGGCGGCGACGGAGCTCGCCCAGGTGATCGAAGAGCGGCATGCGCGCAGGTCCGATAGGCATTACTCATCGCCTCCCTTCGGGGCGTCGGCGGCAGCGGCGTCGTCCTCGGCCTCGAGCTCGCGAGCGAGCTGGTCGACGACGGCCTTGCGCTTGCGGGGACGACGGGCGTAGAGGTCAGCCGTCGTGGGCTCTGCCGGCTCGGGCTCGGGCTCCGGCTCTGCAGCAGGCTCGGGCTCGACGACAGGCTTGGCGGCAGCGGCAGGCTCGGCGCTCTCGGCCTCGGACTCCTCAGCAGCACCCTCGCCCTCAGCAGCACCCTCGCTTGCGGCCTTCTCGGCAGCAAGACGGGCGCGACGCTCGGCAAAGGTCTCCTTCTTGGCGGGCGCTGCCGTCTCGGCGGCATCCTCGTCCGCATCGGAATCGTCGTCGGTCGCAGCAGTCTTCTTGGGCTTGACCGGGGCCGACGCGGCCTCGCTCACCGGATCGATAATCTCGGACTGAACAACGGCCGTCATCTTTTCCTGCGTCTCGCGGAACTGACGGATGGCACGGCCGATCGTGCGGCCCATCTGTGGGAGCTTATCCGGGCCAAACAGCAAAAAGCCGAAGACCACGATGATTGCCAGCTCACCCTCTCCAATACCAAACACACATACCTCCAAGGCTCGATGTGAGTCGAGCCCGCACCGCGCCATTCGGCCGGAACTCGTCTATTCATTCGGTCAAGTATAGCGCCCGGACGCCAAAACGTTCGGGCGCATCACAAACATATGCCAAACGGCACGCCCCTTTTGGGGCAGGGCTTATGCCGCCGTGATCGAAATCTCCTGGTCGACGCCCAGCAGCTGTACCACGCGCATCACCGGAGGCTGCACGTTGACGCAGCTAAAGCGCTTGCCGTGGTCGTCCGCATGGTGCGCGGCACCCACGAGCACGCCAATACCCGTGGAGTCGATGTAGCTCACCTGGGCAAAGTCGAGCTCGACGGCCTCGGTGGGCTGCTCAAGCGCCAGATCGATGGCATTGCGCAGGCTGTCGGCGTTAGAGATATCGATCTCGCCAGTTACCTTAATGGTGTAGAGCTCTGGCGTGGGGTTGGTGGAAATGCCCAAATCCATGTATACGCTCCTTTACGTATCGAAAGTGCGGATAGTACGGGAAGCTGCGCGTTAGGCGCGCTCGGCACGAGCAAGCTCAGCAGCGACAAGCTTGACGGCCAGCACCAGCACATCGAGCGCGGCCTCCAGGTCCTCGACCGTGGGATAGCTCGGCGCGATGCGGATATTGGTGTCGCGCGGGTCCTTGCCATAAGGCCAGGTGGCACCAGCCGGCGTGAGTTTGACGCCCAGGTCGGCACAAAGCGCGGCGACCTTTTGGGCCGAGCCCTCGGGACCATCGAAGCTTACAAAGTAGCCGCCGCGGGGATGCGTCCAAGTGGCGCAACCCGTATCGCCCAGGCCCTCGGTGAGCTTGCGCTCAACGGCCTCAAAGCGCGGGCGCAGGAACTCGGCATGCTTTTTCATGTGCTCCTTGACCGCCTCGATGGTGGGAAGGAAACGCACGTGACGCAGCTGGTTGAGCTTGTCAGCGCTGATGAGGCCGGCCTTCAGGCGCTTGGAGAACTCGGCGATAACCGCGGGGCTCGCACCGATGAAGCCGATGCCGGCGCCCGGGAAGGTAATCTTGGACGTCGAGGCAAAAGCCACCACGCGGTCCTCGGTGCCCGCCGCGCGAGCGAGGTCGAAGATATTGGCGAGCTCGTCGGTCTCGTCGTACAGGTCGTGCACGCAGTAGGCGTTGTCCCAAAAGATGCGGAAATCGGGCGCGGCCGTGGGCATCTCGACCAGGCGACGCACGGTGTCCTCGCTAAAGGTGATGCCCGTGGGGTTGGAATACTTGGGCACGCACCAGATGCCCTTGATGGAGTCGTCGGCGGCAACCAAGCGCTCGACCTCGTCCATGTCGGGGCCATTGTCGATCATCGCGACGGGGACGTTCTCGATACCCAGGTCGGCGGTGATGCCAAAGTGGCGGTCGTAGCCGGGAACAGGGCACAGGAACTTGACCTTCTTGCCGTCGTGCGCGGCCTCGTAGGCATCCCAGGGCTCGCTGCCACACGAGCCGCAGCGCCAGAACATGCCGGCGATGTCGTGCTCGATCAGCAAGCTCGACGAACCCAGTACGAGCGTCTGTTCGGCGGGGCAACCCAGGAACTCCCCCGCTAGCTTGCGCGCCGAGGGAATGCCCTCAAAGCAGCCGTAGTTGGAGCAGTCGACGTTGCCGTCGTGCAGATCGGCATCGGCATTGAGGATATCGAGCATGGGTCGAGAGATGTCCACCTGGGAGGGCGACGGCTTGCCGCGGGCCATGTCGAGCGCCAGGCCCTTGGCCTTGACCTCGGCGACCTCGGCTTTGAGCGCCTCGATGGCGGCATCGAGTTCGGTGGTTTCCATCTTCTGGTAGATCGTCTGCATGGGTGCGACCTTTCACGAAGCGGGACGTTGCAGTTCGTCTAAGTATAGACCGCCACCGCCGTAACGGTATGAAGCCGTGATAGATTAAGTTCATCGCAATGAATTACGACATCGCCGCGCATGCCGGCGTGGGGCGCCCAAGGAGGCACTATGGAGTACGGATCGTTCCAGGCCGAGGAATTCGGCGACCTGCAGCGCCTGGTCGACGGGCTGTTTTACGACCGCCACGCCATCGATCGTCTGGATCTGATCGTACAGGCCGAAATCTTGGACCTGGCGCCCGATCTCATGGAGATCGTGAACCTTTTGCCGCCCGGTTATTACGACCGTCAGTCGCTTTGCGACCAGCTGAACTCCGCCTTGGCCGCCCACGGCTGGGGCGCCGTCTACGGAACGGTGGAATAAGCCTCGAGGCCGGCGATTTGGCCCGCTTCCCGACCTTGGCGAGGCTTGTTTTAGGGCTTGTGGCCAAAAAAGGGCAAATGTGAGTACTGTTACCTTTTTAGTAGCAGCGATTCTTGGTCGAAATCGGCAAAACTCGACTTGAAACTGGTAGCGCGCGGTAGCGCGCAGAGATGTGGTGTAAGAGGCGGGGCATGCCCCGCCTCCGCC
>CAJMLB010000039.1:0-14715 GCA_905214145.1 uncultured bacterium
ACGTCCTCGGACATGCAAGAAGCCCTCGCTGCGCACTTCGTGCGGCGAGGGCTTCTTGCGTCCTGCGGAGTGTGCCTAAAAGTAAACTAATGGCGGGCCCTGCGATGTCCGGTCTTCAGTGGATTACTGCTGGGGGAATTAATGGCGCGCTTCGCGCGTTTTGGATGGGGTCTGTCCCGGCGGCGCGTTTGGCGCTTCGCGCCGCGCGCCTTATCGATCGGGATTGAGATGCATGTGGTGCTTCTCGCCTTACGACTGTAGCGGCCGCGGTCCCGTTTGGGGTCGCGGCCGTTTTGTTGTGGGTCAAATATGAACGTTGTGTTAATGAGTCGGTGGACGGTGGTGTTTTTCGGTGAGCGGCGTATCCTTCCAACGGTTTATCTAGTGTGTCAGTTGAAAAGGAAGAGGGCGCTCGTCATTGTTTGAATGTGAACTGCCGTTTGACCACAAGACGTTGCATCTGGAGCTCGAGGATAAGAACTTCGCGGGTGTGATGGAAGGTCATCAAAACGAGTTTAAGACCACGAAATCGCAGGAAGAGCTGGTAGGGGAGTCGCTTGCCAACCCTTATGGCTCGCCGTCGCTCGAGGAGCTTTGTGCTGGCAAGAAGGATATCGTCATCATTAGCTCCGACCATACGCGTCCCGTTCCCTCGCGTGTGACGATGCCTATTCTGCTGCATCACATCCATTCCGCTGCGCCCGAGGCTCGCGTGCGCATTTTGGTTGCTACGGGTATGCATCGTCCGTCGACGCATGAGGAACTCGTCAACAAGTACGGCGAGGAGATCGTTGCCAACGAGGAAATCGTTATGCACGTCGCGACCGATGACAGCATGATGAAAAAGATCGGCACCCTGCCTTCTGGCGGCGAGTGCATCATCAACAAGATTGCTGCCGATTGCGATCTGCTGCTTGCCGAGGGCTTTATTGAGCCGCACTTCTTTGCCGGTTTCTCTGGTAGCCGCAAGTCCGTCCTGCCTGGCATCGCCAGCTACAAGACCATCATGTACAACCACAACGGTCAGTTTGTGAACGATTCCCATTCGCGTGCCGGCAACCTGTGCCACAACCACGTGAGCGAGGACATGTTTGCCGCTGCCGAGATGGCTCACCTTGCCTTTGTGCTCAACGTGGTGCTCAACGGCAAGCACGAGGTCATCGGCTCCTTTGCCGGCGACATCCACAAGGCGCACGAGGCTGGCTGCGAGTTCGTGAAGAGCCTTGCCGGCGTTGAGCCCGTCGAGTGCGAGATTGCCATTACCACCAACGGCGGCTACCCGCTCGACCAGAACATCTATCAGGCCGTGAAGGGCATGTGCTCTGCCGAGGCTACGCTTCCCGAGGGCGGCGTGATCATCGACGTCGCCGGCTGTGCCGACGGTCACGGTGGCGAGGGCTTCTATCACAACATCGCCGACAACGATCCGGCGGAGTTTGAGCGTGCCTGCATCGACCGTCCTAAGGACGAGACCCTGCCCGACCAGTGGACGAGCCAGATCTTTGCCCGCATCCTGGCGCATCACCCTGTGATCATGGTCACCGACCTGTGCGATCACCAGATGATCAAGGATATGCACATGACGCCGGTCAACACCCTCGATGAGGCGCTCAAGCTCGCCTTTGAGATGAAGGGTGCCGATGCCAAGGTGGCCGTCATTCCCGATGGCCTGGGCGTTGTCGTCGCACAGCACTAGTACGCGGCCTAAACGAATCGTTTATAACCGACAAGAAAGATAAGGTTTTATGCTTACCAAACTCCTCTGCGAATTCGGCGCAACGGCCCTCATGATCATCTTTGGCGTGGGCGTGCACTGCGATACCGTGCTTAAGGGTACCAAGTATCAGGGCTCCGGCCATATGTTTGCCATCACCACTTGGTCTTTTGGCATCTCGGTCTGCCTGTTTGTCTTTGGTGGCGCCGTGTGCATGAACCCGGCTATGGTGCTTGCCCAGTGCATCGTCGGTCTGGTGCCGTGGAGCAGCTGCATCCCCTTCATGATTGCCGATATGCTCGGCGGCTTTGCGGGTGCCGTGATCGCATGGTTGATGTATGCCGATGAGTTCAAGGCTTCCGATGGTGTCATCGATCCCATTGCTCAGCGCAACATCTTCTCGACCAACCCCACCACCGAGGGTACGAACTATGCCCGTAATTTCTTCTGCGAGGCTATCTGCACCTTTGTGTTCATCAGCGCCATCCTTGCTGCTGCTAACCGTGCTGGCGAGAACGTCCTGATGCTCGCTATCTGCGTCGGTCTGATCGTTTGGGCTGTTGGCATGGGCATGGGAGGTATCACTGGCTTCGCCATGAACCAGGCCCGTGACCTTGGTCCTCGCATGGCCTATCAGGTGCTGCCGATTAAGAACAAGGCTGACAACAACTGGAAGTACGGCCTGCTTGTTCCTGGCATCGCTCCGTTTGTCGGTGCCGCTCTGGCCGCGCTGTTTGTGCATGGTTTCTTGGGCATGTTCTAGGCCAAGACAATTGATATAACGCCCGGGTCCGGCATAGGTTAACTTTCCGCCGCGTCCTCGGACATGCAAGAAGCTCCCGCTGCGCACTTCGTGCGGCGGGAGCTTCTTGCGTCCTGCGGAATGCGGCGGAAAGTTAACCTATGCCGGACCCTGCGGGAATCCAGTTGCCTTCGAACAAGCAGCCCAACATATATATCTGAATATAGATGGGAGGGGCTTGTTGCTGTTGGGGGCGTTGAAGTGTGAATGACACTTTGGGATGCGTGGCGGCCTGGGTTGGGTCGATGATTTGGGATGAGCTTCTTACTTAGGTGAAGAGGGGCTTTATGGCTGAGAGGTAGTCTTTGGCTACGTCGGCTTTGTTTGCTTGGAAGTTGTGCCAGGCCCACCATTGGACCATTCCTACGAAGCTTGAGGCTATGTGGTGTAGTAAGAAGCTGCGGTCCATGGTGGCGGCGGGGCCTGCGGGGTCGACGGGGACGGTTTCGGCTGCGCGCGACATGATGGTCTTGCGGAGGCAGTCGGCGAAGACGCGTGAGCCGGCGCCGGCTACGAGGGCTCGAACGCCCTGACGGCGTTCCCAGAGGTTGTTGAGGATATGCTCGACTTGCACGAGTGGGTCGTCGAGCGGCGTACCATCGTCGTCGAGGGCGTGGGTGCAGATGTCGTTCACGAGCTCGGACAGTAGGTCGTCTTTGCTCTTAAAGAGGCCGTAGAATGTCGCGCGGCCTACGTGGGCACGAGCGATGATGTCGCCGACGGTAATCTTGCCGTAATCCTCTTCGCGTAGCAGCTCGGAGAACGCTGCAACGATGGCAGCGCGGCTTTTTTCTTTGCGGGCATCCATGGCTATGCATCCACGTCAACGAGTAGACAACGGAGCGTGCCAGAGCAACCCTCGTAGGGGCGCTTGCCGGCGCCGTAGCCGACGGCCTCGATGTGGTAGCGTGCCGGCAGGTGCTCGGACGTGCGCAGCGCGGTGACGATGGCGGCGCCCGTGGGCGTCACGAGCTCGCCAGCGACCGGTGCGGGCGTGAGGGCGATATTGCCCGCCTGGCACAGGTTGACGACAGCGGGGACGGGAATGGGCATAAGGCCGTGGGCGCAGCGAATGGTTCCGTGGCCTTCGGAGAGCGACTCGACCACGATGTCCTCAATACCTAGGTCATCGAGGCAGATGGCGACAGAGCAGACGTCGACGATGGAATCGACGGCGCCTACCTCGTGGAACATGACGGTCTCGGGCGTTTTGCCGTGAGCCTTTGCCTCGGCATCGGCGAGTACGGAAAAAATGGCGAGGGCGCGGCGCTTGGCACCATCACTCAGCTGCGAACCATCGATGATGGCGGTGACGTCTGCCAAAGAGCGGTGATGATGGTGGTGGGTGTGATGGTGACCCTCATGGTCATGCTCGTGGCAGTGCTCGTGTTCGTGCTCGTCATGGTCATGATGGTGGTGCTCATGCTCGTGCATGTGCTCGGCAGCTGCTTCGTTGCCGTAGAGCCAGGCCATATCGTGGTCGTGGTTCTCGAGCTCCTCTGCAAGCTGGACGTCAAAATCACAGGCGTCGATGCCATGCTTGTTTGCACGCGTGACGGCGATCGTAAAGCCGTCGACCGGCAGTGTGGCGAGCTGTTCGCGCAGGTGCTCCTCGCTGGCGCCCAGGTCGAGCAGGGCCGCGACGGTCATGTCGCCGCTGAT
The DNA here is from genome assembly GCA_905214145.1 of uncultured bacterium. Classification (GTDB taxonomy): domain Bacteria; phylum Actinomycetota; class Coriobacteriia; order Coriobacteriales; family Coriobacteriaceae; genus Collinsella. Next base: position 4,179 of record CAJMLB010000039.1, read on the forward strand.
GCCCGAGGTGCCGTCGATGATAAGCGTGTGCTGATGGTTGGACATGGAATGCTCCTTAACGGGCGCAGGGTGTGCCGGCGCTCAGATGATTGATAAGACTTGCCTGGTAGGCGGCACCAAAGCCGTTGTCGATATTGACGACCGATACGCCGCTGGCGCAGGAGTTGAGCATGGCGAGCAGTGCGGCTACGCCACCAAAACTTGCGCCGTAGCCCACGCTGGTGGGAACGGCGATGACCGGACAGCTCACCAGGCCGCCGACAACGCTCGCCAGTGCGCCCTCCATGCCGGCAATGGCGATGACCACCTGTGCCTGGGCAAGCTCCTCGGCATGCGCGAGCAGACGGTGCAGGCCGGCGACACCCACGTCGTAGAGGCGGTCGACCTCGTTGCCATAGAACTCGGCCGTCAATGCGGCTTCCTCGGCGACGGGCAGGTCGCTCGTGCCGGCGCAGGCGACGACGATGCGTCCGTTGCCAGTGGGGGAGGGCTTGCCGCCCACGAGGGCGAGCTGTGCGTCCGGGACATATCCCAGGTCGATGCCGTTGTCGAGGAGCTCCGAGGTGCGGGCTGCCTTTTCGGCGTCCAGGCGCGTGACCAGGATGCGCTCCTGGCCGGTATCGTGCAGCGCTTCGATAATGGCGGCAATCTGCTCGGCGGTTTTACCGGCACCGTAGACGACCTCGCCGGCTCCCTGGCGCACTCCGCGCGAAAGATCGAGCTGCGCAAAGCCCAGATCGGCGGTTGGCGCCGTCTGGATGCGCGTAAGGGCGACAGCCGGGGTGACTGCTCCGCCGGCAACATCGCTCAGCAACTGCTCAAGATCTCGCTTATCCATATATGTTCCCTTCGACGGCGCAAAGTCTAGCACTCAAAAGGTATGTTTCCGAACACTAAGACAAAATTGTTCGGAAACTATAGGACAGGCTGATTCAATTGTTGGGCGAACTTGCTAGTCGCGCAGGATGATGTCCATGGCGAGCATCAGGTTGCGCTCGTCGATGGCAAACGGGGCGGCTTCGCGCGTCTTGGGCTTGGCGCAAAACGCGATGCCCGTGCCCGCGGCCTGAATCATGGGGATGTCGTTGGCGCCGTCGCCGATTGCCACGGTGTGTGCCATATCGACGCCGCACTCAACTGCCCAATCCAGCAGCTGGATAAGTTTGGACTCCTTGGTCACAATGTTTGCCGCCAGCTTGCCGGTGAGCTTGCCGTCCACGACCTCCAGGCGGTTAGCGAGGCAAAAGTCGATGCCCGCGGCGGCCACGATCTTGTCGGCGACCTCGTGAAAGCCGCCGCTTACCACGCCGACCTTCCAGCCCTTGCTGTGTGCCGAGCGCACAAGCTCTAGCGCGCCGGGGGTAAATGTCACGCGCTCAAAGGTGCGCTCGAATACGCTCTCGTCCAGGCCGGCGAGCAGCCCCACGCGTTCCTCGAGTGCTTGCTTAAAGTCTAGCTCGCCGCGCATGGCGCGCTCGGTGATCTGTGCCACCTGCTCGCCCACGCCGGCCTCTTCGCCCAACAGGTCGATGACCTCTTGGTTGATGAGCGTGGAGTCGATATCCATAACGATGAGGCGTGCGGTCATGGCGGGCCTTTCCGAGTGCAGTTGTATTGGGGCACATTGTCGCACGTGACGAGCGCGGGCGGGTGCCGCGGTGCGTCAATTGTTTCGTCTCCGTCAAGTCTTTGGGCAAGAGCTACTTTTTCGCGGCACATCGATGCGGGTGCGATAAGATAGAACGCCATGTCTGGCTGCGCGGTTTACGCAGGCTGGGCAAATCTGTACGACGCCGCCCGGAACGACACGGGGCGGCACAGATCCATAAAGGAGGATCACTGGTATGAGCCAGACCCGTCCCATCGATGAGCATTCCATGCACACCCGTACCTGCGGCGAGCTTCGCTTCGAGAACGTGGGCGAAGAGGTCACCCTCACCGGTTGGGTGAGCCGTCGCCGCGATCACGGCGGCCTTATCTTCTGCGACCTTCGTGACCGCGAGGGCATCACGCAGCTCACCTTCGACCCCGAGCACTCCGACGGCGATGCCTTTAAGATCGCCGAGACCATGCGTCCCGAGTGGCCCATCAAGATCCACGGCGTCGTGCGCGCCCGTGGCGAGGAGACCACCAACACTAAGCTCGCGACCGGCGAGATCGAGGTCCTGACCGACCACGCCGAGGTGCTCAACACGTCCGTCACCCCGCCGTTCCAGATCGAGGACGGCATCGAGACCAGCGAGGACACCCGCCTGCGCTATCGCTATCTGGACCTCCGCCGTCCCGAGATGATGGCCAACCTCAAGCTGCGCTCCGACTTCACCTTTGCCATTCGCGAGGCGCTGCACAACCGTGAGTTCATGGAGGTCGAGACGCCCTCCCTGTTTAAGTCCACGCCCGAGGGCGCTCGAGACTTCATCGTTCCCAGCCGTATCCAGCCGGGTAACTTCTACGCCCTGCCGCAGTCCCCGCAGCTTCTGAAGCAGCTGCTCATGGTCGGTGGCGTCGAGCGCTACTACCAGGTTGCCAAGTGCTTCCGCGACGAGGACCTGCGCGCTGACCGCCAGCCCGAGTTCACCCAGGTCGATATCGAGATGTCCTTCGTGGACCAGAACGATGTCATGAGCGCGCTCGAGGAGGTTCTTGCCGATGCCTTCGGCCGCATGGGTGTCGAGATGCCCACGCCGCTGCGTCGTATGGACTACTGGGAGGCCATGGACACCTATGGCTCCGACAAGCCCGATACCCGCTATGGCATGCACCTGGTCGACCTGACCGACATCTTTGCCAACTCCAAGTTCAAGGTCTTTGCGACTGCCGCGAACGAGGAGGGCTCTGTCGTCAAGGCCATCAACGCCAAGGGCGCCGGTGCCTGGGCACGTGCCAAGATCGACAAGCTCGCCGGCGTGGCCTCCACGTTTGGCGCCAAGGGCCTGGCCTGGATCGCCTTCCGCGAGGACGGCTCCATCAACAGCCCCATCGTCAAGTTCTTCTCGGACGAGGAGATGGCGGCTCTGCGCGAGCGCATGGACGTCGAGCCCGGCGACCTTGTGATGTTTGCCGCCGGCCCGCGCCTGCTCTCCGACGAGATCCTGGGCGGCATGCGTTCCCACATGGCTAACGCGCTCGAGATCAAGCGCGAGGGCCACGACTTCCTGTGGGTCGTCAACTTCCCGCTGTTCCACTGGGATGAGGACCGCAAGGCCTATGCAGCCGAGCATCAGCCCTTTACCCTGCCGACCGAGACCGACATCGCCAAGATCGAGGCCGACCCGTTGGCGGCTGGTTCTTGCACCTACGACTTTGTCATGGACGGCTTTGAGGCTGGCGGCGGCGGCATGCGTATCCACAACGCCGAGATGCAGATGTCCATGCTCAAGCTCTTGGGCTTTACCGAGGAGCGCGCCGAGTCTCAGTTCGGCTTCCTCATGGAGGCGCTCAAGTTTGGTGCGCCCCCGATGGGCGGTTTCGCTCTGGGCCTGGACCGCGTGTGCATGCTGCTCACCGGTTCCGACTCCATCCGCGACGTCATGGCGTTCCCCAAGACGGCCAGCGGCTCCGACCTTATGTCGGGCGCCCCGAGTGCCGTTTCCGGCGCCCAGCTCAAGGACGTCAGCCTGCGCCTGATGTAGGCGAGCGGCTATATATTGCTCGTAACGAGGGAAGGACGTGTGCCTTCCCTCGTTTTTTATACGCCGAGATTGTGAGGGTATGGGGTGACCGGGCATCGCGGAAAGTGCGTCCCGGAATCTGCGCCCAGAACGGGTCGCGCTTTCCCAAAGGGGGTCCTCTGGGAAAGCGCGACCCAGAATTCGGCAAAATAATGGGGCACAGTTTCCGGTTGAGCTGTCTAACGGAAACTGTGCCCCAGAATGAGCGCCCAGAACGGGACAGGCTTTCCGCAACAACTGTCTGGCGGAAAGCCTGTCCCAGTATCTTATAGCGAGTCTCTCTGGATCAGCTGCATGTGCATCACGGAGGTGGTCGGCTCGGCACCCTTGATCATATCGAGCGCAATGTTGGCGGCCATGTGGCCTTCTTCGCGCAGGGGCTGGCGGACGGTCGTGAGCGCGGGGACGCAGCGCGTCGCAATCTCGTGATCGTCGAAGCCGACGACAGAAACGTCCGCCGGAACGGATAGGCCTGCCTCGTTGAGTGCGGTGATGACGCCAGCCGCGATACGGTCCGATCCGCAGAGCACGCCATCGAAAGCCATCTCGCGCGCGAGGATCTGGTGCATGGCCTGATAGCCGTCTCCGCTGTTCCAGCCGGTATAGATAACGTTTGCGTCTGGGAGATCTTCGCCCAAGACGGCGCGGTAGCCGCGCAGGCGGTCGACAACAGCGGGGTTGTCTTGCGGTCCCAACACGGCGACGATATCTTTGCGCCCGCGCTTCTTCATGGCGAGTGCCGCAAAGTGTCCGCCCTCTTCGTCGTCAGAGTAGACCGTCGAGAACACGTCGCGATAGGGGTGGCCCTCGAGCTGGCCGCACAACACGGTGGGTACGCCCAGCTCGCGCAGCACCTCGAGCAGCTCGCTGCCCTTGTAGGGGGAGACGTCGATCACGGCGTCGAACGAGCGGCGCTCAAAGTGCTCGCGTGCGCGGTTGCGCTCATGCGTGGAAGACGCCTGCAAGATAACGGGCAGATAGGAAGACTCCGACAGTTCCTCGGTAATGCCGCTCAAAAACTCGCTATAGGTGGGGTCGCTGAAGAGTTCACTCAGAGGCTCGGTCACGAGCACGGCGATGATTTCCGTGCGCCCGACAGCGAGCGCTCGGCCACGAGCGTTGGGGACAAAATTGACTTCCTTGGCCGCCGCGCGGACGCGCTTTTTGGTTTCCTCGCTAATGCGGGGCGAATCGTTGAGGGCGCGCGATGCCGTGGAGCGCGACACGCCGGCAGCTGCGGCAACCTCGGCAAGCGTAGGTGCGGTGCGAACTGGTTGGGTCATGGCGTCTCCTGGAAAATGCGGTCGATGTTGTCACTGGTACGGGCTAGTGCGGATACAGCTTACTATAGTGCGCCTGAACAGCGTTCATGATATCCGGTGACCGGTGTCGTTTTGCAACCAAGCCGCAATCGAATACGTCTCGTATGGGTGAGATATCAGCGGGCGTGGCGGTTGCCTACGAGCTTAAGAACGATGTCTTGCGCTGAGTTTCGATACTCAGGGTGACATAAGTGCCGCGGTTGTACAACCGGTTGCACCGTTAATCCGGCGAAATCGACCGTTCAGCGGACAACCGGTTGCACAGTTTTTTGCATCGCCCGTAAGATAAGGACAACCGGTTGCACAAGAATCACTACGATGACGAAGGAGCATCACCATGGACGCCATTAACGATTGGGAAAACCAAGCGCTCACCCACAGGAACCGCCTGGCACCCCATGCGTACTTTATGGGTTACGAGACCGCCGATCTCGCTGCGACGTACAGCCGCGAGCTGTCGCGCGGGTTTGTCCAGCTGTCCGGCTCGTGGCAGTTCCGCCTCTTTGAGGGCCCCGCTACCGTCTCCAACGAGGAGCTCTCCACGTACAAGCCCGAGTGGGATCGCGTGGAGGTCCCGCATCTGTGGCAGGTGGATGGCTATGGCAACCTTGCCTACACCGACGAGGGTTTCCCGTTCCCGGTGGATCAGCCGTTCGTTCCCTCCGACGACCCCACGGGCGTCTACCAGCGCATCGTCAACCTTCCCGCCGTTCCTGCCGGCGCTCGCGAGATCATTCGCTTCGACGGCATCGAGAGCTATGGCGAGCTGTACGTCAACGGTCAGTTTATCGGCATGACCAAGGGTTCGCGCCTGTCTGCCGAGTTCGACGTGACCGACGCGCTCGTCGAGGGCGACAACCTGTTTGCTGTCAAGGTCCTGCAGTACAGCGATGGCAGCTATATCGAGGACCAGGATATGTGGTGGGCCTCGGGCATCTTCCGCGATGTGTACCTTATGCAGCGTCCCGCCGCGCACTTGGTCGACTTTAGGTTCCGCACGCACCGCGAGGGCGATACTGCTCTGATTACGCTCGATACGGTTGCCGAGGGCGCTTCCCGCATCGTGTTTACGCTCAGCGATGGCGAGAACGTGGTGGCTACGGGCGAGTGCGTCGACGGCCATGCCGAGTGCAGCGTGACCGATGCCCACTTCTGGAATCCCGAGGACCCCTTCCTCTACGACCTTACGTTTGAGGTCTACGACGGCGACAAGGTGAGCGAGTACGTCCCACATCGCCAGGGTCTTGCCGAGGTGACGGTCGAGGGCAATCATATCTACCTCAACGGCACTTACTTTAAGATGCATGGCGTCAACCGCCACGATCACGACGATCACAAGGGCCGCGCCGTGGGCCTCGATCGCATGCGCCGCGACCTGGAGCTCATGAAGCAGCACAACATCAACGCGGTGCGCACGTCCCACTACGCCAACGATCCGCGCTTCTACGAGCTGTGCGACGAGTACGGCATCATGCTGGTCGCCGAGACCGATATGGAGAGCCACGGCTTCGAGAATATCGGCAATATCGCCCTGGTCACCGACGACCCGGCATGGGAGCCGGCCTATGTCGACCGCATTGAGCGCCTGGTGATGCAGGAGCGCAACCACGCCTGCATCATTATGTGGTCGATGGGCAACGAGAGCGGCTATGGCTGCAACATCCGCGCGATGTACGCCAAGGCTCACGAGCTCGATGGTCGCCCGGTCCATTACGAGGAGGACCGCAACGCCGATACCGTCGACGTCATTTCCACCATGTACTCCCGTGTGTCGCAGATGAACGACTTTGGCGAGCATCCGTTCCCCAAGCCGCGCATCAACTGCGAGTACGGTCACTCCATGGGCAATGGCCCCGGAGGCCTGTCCGAGTACCAGGAGGTCTTCGATCGCTGGGATTGCATCCAAGGCCAGTTTATCTGGGAATGGTGCGACCACGGTTTGGCTGCTGTGACCGAGGACGGCGTTGCCTACGATATGTATGGTGGCGACAACGGCGATTACCCCAACAACAGCAACTTCTGCATCGATGGCATGGTGTTCCCCTGGCAGCAGCCGAGCCCGGGCCTCACTGAGTATGGCCAGGTCATCTGCCCGGTTCGCATGGCTTATGACGCCGAGGCGGGCGAGCTGACCGTCACCAACAAGCGTTGGTTCACCACCCTCGAGGATGTCTGCCTGTCGGCGGAGACCCTGGTGAACGGCGACGTAGTGTGCCGCAAGACGCTCATGCCCGGCGCGGTTGCCCCCGGCGAGTCCGTCCAGCTTCCGCTGGTGATTCGCGAGGCCGCGGTAGGCGAGACCCTGCTGACCGTGCGCGCTTACACCATGGCCGCTCACGTCTGGTGCGAGCCGATGTTCCAACTGGGCGTAAGCCAGTTTGCCATCGCAAACCATCCAGCGTCGGCCATCGCGGCTCCCACTCGTCCTGAGCTTACGGTCGAGGAGACCGAGCAGGAGATTCGCATTCACTCCCTCAACGGCGAGCTGACCTTCAGTAAGGTAAACGGCACCGTGAGCGAGTGGAAGGCATCCGGCCGCGACGTCATGGCCTCTGGTCCCCAGGTTGGTTTTTGGCATCCGCTCGTCGATAACCATGCGCAGGAGTATGACTCACTGTGGAAGGACAACTTCATCGATGTGATGCAGACGTCTACCCGCAAGGTTTCTTGGAAGCAGGATGGCAATGCGGTCGTCGTGACCGTGAGCCAGCGTATCGCTCCTCCCGTCCGCGCGTTCGGCATGCGCGTCGAGCTCGTCTACACCGTGCTTCCGAGCGGTCGTGTCGACCTCAAGGTTTCCGGCGAGCCTTACGGCGACTATTCGGACATTATCCCGCGCATCGGCATCTCCTTCGAGGTCCCCGGTTGCGATCGTGCCGTCGAGTGGTATGGCCACGGCCCGGGCGAGAGCTATCCGGACTCGCTGCGCGCCAACCCGGTCGGCCATTACCGCACTACGGTCGACGACATGTTCACGCCGTATGTCATGCCCCAGGATTGCGCTAACCGCGAGGGCACCCGTTGGGTCGCCCTGCGCTCCAGCCACGGTGACGGCGTGTTGGTGACTCGTCCGACCGACGCCGCTTCCAACCCGTTCTCGTTCTCGGCATGGCCCTATAGCTGCGAGGCCATCGATAACGCCAAGCACGTCTACGACCTTGTCAAGGGTGACACGGTCACGGTCAACATCAACGACCAGCTGCTCGGCCTTGGCTCGAACTCTTGGGGTTCCGAGGTGCTCGATTCCTATCGCACCCGTTTTGAGAGCTTCAGTTTCGAGGTGTCCCTGCGACCGCTGACGTCTGCCGATCTGGCTCAGGCGCTGGCACCCATTAAGGAGGCATAAGTCATGCATGTCTTTAATTCGCGCGCCGATTTCGACGCTCAGATGAAGTCCGTCAGGAAGTGGATGCGTACCGGCCAGGCGCTCGATGGTGTTGCCGACCTGCAGCACGACGTGGCTTACTCCATCGGCGACTCGTTGGTGTACTGGTGGGTGAACGCCCACGAGGCGGCTACCGCCGATCTGGTCGGTCACCGTCGCTATCATGCCGTGCTCGCCCCGCTCGACGGCGACCTGACCGTCGAGGTTGCCCCCAAGGCAAGCCTAACCTGCACCCGCGCTTACAGCGATATCGATGATCGCGAGCGCTTTGAGGGTACGGGGGAGACTGTGACGATTCCCGCCGGCGGCGTTGCCGTCGTCGAAATTGACGAGGCCTACCGTGTCGTGGCCGATGCCGCGGATCCCCGCGTCGTGGTACTGCACGTGACGGTTGAAGGTTATTCCTTCCCCAACAAGTAGTATTCGTCCGCCTGGACGTTTGCTTCGCGCCGTTAAGGGGGATGGCTTTGTTGACTCCCTTTTCCCCATTCCCCTTAGCAGGTGCGCCGTCCACGATTGCACTTGCAGCTCGGACGGTTTTAGATGACATTTAACAGATGATTGGGAGGGCTTATGAGCTCTGAAAAACGAGGAACGATTGGTTCGTTCGCTCTGCTGGGCATGACGGTCGCCGCCGTGTTCGGTATCAAGAACATCATCAACAACAACGCGGCCATCGGCTTGGCGGCTGCGCCGTCGTTCTTCTTCGCCACGCTTTTGTACTTTGTCCCCTATACCCTGGTTACCGCCGAGTTCGTCGGCCTCAACAAGGACTCCGAGTCTGGCGTGTACGCATGGGTTAAGACCTCGATGGGTGGTCGCTGGGCGTTCCTGACGGCATTTAGCTACTGGTTCGTTAACCTGTTCTTCTTTGCGTCCGTCCTGCCCAACGTCATCATCTACGCGAGCTACGTGTTCTTTGGTGCCAACGCCGAGCTTTCGCAGCTGTGGATCACCATTATCGAGATCGTCGTCTTTGCTATCGCCACGTGGGTTTCGACCAAGGGCGCTAAGTGGATCGGCTCCATTTCCTCCTTCGGTTCGACCGCGGCTCTCGGCCTGACCGCCGTGTTCATCCTGCTGTCTCTGGCTGCTGCTTTTGGCGGCGTCGAGTTCGCTACGGCTCCCACGCCCGCTAACATGGCTCCCGACACGAGCAACTTCGCAACTACGTGGGGCTTCTTCGGTACGCTTGCCTGGATCATCCAGGGCGTTGGCGGCGCTGAGTCTGTCGGCGTGTTCCTCAACGACCTTAAGGGTGGCGTCAAGGCCTTCGTGCGCACCGTCGTTATCGCCGGCCTGACCATCGGCCTTCTGTATGCAGGCGCTTCGCTGCTGGTTAACCTGTTCATCCCCGAGGGCAGCGTTGCCATCTCCACCGGCATCTTCGACGTATTCGGCGCTGTCTTTGCCCACTTTGGCATTCCCATGGAAGTGTCCACGCGCGTCATCGGCCTGATCCTTCTTGCCGCAACGCTGGGCTCCCTCATGATGTGGACCTCGGCTCCCATCAAGGTTTTCTTCACCGAGATCCCCAAGGGCGTCTTTGGTAGCAAGATTGTCGAGCTTAACGAGCACGGCATTCCCGCCCGCGCCGCTTGGCTGCAGTTCGCTATCGTCGTTCCCATCCTGATCATCCCGGCTCTGGGCTCTGGTAACCTCGACGACCTGCTCATGATTGTCACCAACATGACGGCTGCCACGGCTCTGCTCCCGCCGCTGCTGATTCTGCTTGCCTACTTTATGCTGCGCAAGAACTTCGACGCCGCTCCCCGTGACTTCCGCATGGGCTCGCGCAGCTTTGGCCTGGTCGTTGCCGCATTCCTGCTTGTGGTCTTCTGCTTCGTGCTTATCTGCGGCACCATTCCGCTTGATCAGCCTCTGTGGCTGACGCTGGTCTACAACGTTGGCGGCGTGGTTGTCTTCCTGGGCCTTGCCGTGATGTGGTACAACCGCTACATCAACCGCCTGCGCGAGACCGATCCCGAGGCCGCCGAGAGCGAGCTTCGCCCCTCCGTTCTCGACATGATGGAGTAGCGGCTAGGATTAATCTACGGCTGTGGAATAAATCGATTCCCTTTCCTAAGGAGGGGCCTTACGAGGCCCCTCCTTTTGTGTTTTCAAGACTTTAGTCTGCTGGCCGCGCAGCGGCCAGCTTT
>CAJMLB010000040.1:0-14293 GCA_905214145.1 uncultured bacterium
ACACGGGCGCCATGTATCGCGCCGTCACCTTCGCCGCGCTCGACCGCGGCATCGACCTGGACGACGAGGCGGCCATCGAAGCCCTCGCCGAGCAGATCGAGATTCGCTTTACCAACGGCACCGGCGAGGACACGCGCCTGACCATCGACGGTGCGGACGCCTCGGCTGCCATCCGCACCCCGCAGGTCGACGCCAACGTGTCCAAGGTCTCGGCCTACCCAGGCGTGCGCGCCGCCATGCTCATCCACCAGCGCCGCGCCGCCGAGGACCGCGACATCGTCGCCGAGGGCCGTGACATCGGCACCGTCGTGTTCCCCAATGCGCAGGTCAAGGTGTTCCTGACCGCCGACCCGCGCGAGCGCGCCCGTCGCCGCGTGCTGCAGCGCCACCAAAACAACGCCCAGCCGCTCACCGAAGAGCAGCTCGAGGCCGAGGTCGACGAGACCCTCGACGCCCTCAAGCAGCGCGATAAGCTTGACAGTAGCCGCGAGGTCGCACCGCTCGTTCCCGCCGAGGACGCGGTACATGTCGACTCCACCGCTCACACCATCGACGAGGTCGTCTCGATCATCGAGGACCTCATCAACCAAAGGAGGTAGCCCATGCGCCTGTTTAAGCAGACGCCCGAGGATTACTACAACGCCCCCTACGACGAGTTTCCGGCGCTCATCCGCGGCGCCGTCGCCGTGGTCATGGGCATCCTGTGGGTCTTCTCCAAGCTCATGTGGCGCTGGAAGGTCGAGGACAGCGACCTGCTGTTTGAGCGCCAGGAAGGCCGCGGCAGTGTGGTCATCTGCAACCACACCTCAATGGCCGAGTTGCTGGCCGTGGAGACGGCGTTGTTCTTTGGCGGCCGCCGCATCCGCCCGATCTTTAAATCCGAGTTTGCCAAGACCAAGATTGTGCGCTGGGCCTTTAGCCGCGTGGGCGGCATTCCCGTCGAGCGTGGCACTGCAGACATGAAGTGTCTGCGTGCCGCCCAGCATGCGCTGCAGCGCGGCGAGGACGTCTTGATCTTCCCCGAGGGCACGCGCATCCGCTCGCGCGAGATCAAACCCGAAGTCCACGGCGGCTTTGCGCTCATCGCTCAGATGGGCAAGGCGCCCGTCAACCCACTCGCCATTTGTGGTTGGTCCGATATTACGCCTAAGGGCAAAAAGCTCATGCGCCCCAAAAAATGCTGGATCCGTGCCGGCAAGGCCATCTCGCTTTCCGATGCTCCGGCCGAGCTCAAGCGCAAGGAACGCCTGGCATGGTTTGAGTCCGAAGCCATGAGTCGCGTCTACGCCATGCGCGATGACCTGTGCGCCGAGCACCCGGGAAGGTTCTAGCCATGGGCGAGTATGTCATGAACACTGCCGAGGCTGTGACCGGCAAGGCAGACGCCCCCACCATCGAAATCGCCGCCCACGCTGGCACCTGCTACGGCGTGCAGCGTGCGCTCGATATGGCCCTGGCGGCCGCCCCGCAGGCGGGGGAGAACGCTCAGGTCCACACCCTGGGCCCGCTCATCCATAATCCCATCGTGGTGCGCGAGCTTTCCGAGGCAGGCGTCGGTCTGGCCGAGACCCTAGACGACGCCGCATCGGGCACCGTGATCATCCGCGCGCACGGCGTGGTGCCGCAGGTGATCGAGGCCGCTCGCGAGCGCGGTCTCGACGTGGTCGATGCCACCTGCCCCTACGTGAAAAAAGTCCACGTGGCGGCGGAGCGCCTGGTACGCGAGGGCTACCGCGTGATCGTCGTGGGCGAGCCGGGCCACCCCGAGGTTGAGGGCATCCTGGGCCATGCCGGCGATGACGCTCAAGTCGTGAGCTGCGCCGCCGATGCGGACGCGCTGCCGCTCAAGGGCAAGGTTGGGCTCGTCGTGCAGACCACCCAGACCGCGCAGAACCTGGCCGAGGTCGTGGCTGCCATCACGCCGCGCGTGCAGGAACTGCGCGTGATCAACACCATCTGCGCCGCCACGAGTGAGCGTCAACAGGCAGCAGCCGCACTTGCCAACCGCTGCGACTGCATGGTCGTGGTGGGCGGCAAGAACTCGGGCAACACCCGCCGCCTGGCGCAGATTTGCGCAAACGCCTGCGAGCGTACGTATCACATCGAGGAAGCTTCCGAGCTTCAGGCCGCGTGGTTTACCGACGCTCACCACATCGGCATCACCGCCGGAGCCTCCACCCCGCAAGAACACATCGAACGCGCCGTCGAGCGCATCAAGGAGCTTTGCCGCTAATCATGGACCAGACCGTACCCGCATACGCCGCTGAGGTGGCCGATTACGGGCGCAGCCGCGACCCCGAGCCGGGTGAGGGCGCGCTCGTTAAAAACGTGCGCCCCGAATCGCCCGCATGGGATGTGGGTATCGAGCCGGGCATGCGCGTGCTCACGGTCAACGGCGAGCAACTGACCGATATGATCGTGTGGCTCTGGGAGGCAGATGACGACACTGTCGAGCTGGAGGTATTCGACCCGCGCGACGACACCGTCACCCCCGTCGAGCTTGACCGCTTTCCCGGCGAGGACTGGGGTCTGGAGTTCGATGGCCCTATCTTCGATGGCATGCGTACCTGCGTAAATGCCTGCGTGTTCTGCTTTATGACCATGCTGCCCAAGGGCGGTCGCTCCACGCTCTACATTCGCGATGATGACTACCGCTTGAGCTTTTTGCAGGGCAACTTTGTCACGCTCACGAACCTCACCGACGAAGATGTTCAAAACGTCATCCAACGCAACATGAGCCCCATGAACGTGTCGGTCCACGCCGTGAGCCCCGACATCCGTCGCCGCATGATGGGCCGCAACGCCCAGCGCGGCATGGACGTGCTCGAGGCCATCATGGCCGCCGGCATCGAGATTCACGCGCAGATCGTGCTGTGCCCCGGCATGAACGACGGCGAGGAGCTGGAAAAGACTCTGCGCTTTTGCGAGGAGCACGAGCAAATCACGAGCCTGGGCATTGTGCCGCTTGGATTTACCAAGCATCAGAACCGTTTTAGCTGGTCCTACAGTGACAAGCCCGAGCTGGCGCGCGAGACTATCGCCATGATCCGGCCCTTCCAGGACCGTGCCTTCGAGCGCTTTGGCCGCCATACCTTCCAGATGAGCGACGAGTTCTACCTGGATGCCGGCATCGAGCCGCCTGAGGCGGACTTTTACGACGGCTACCCGCAGTACTACGACGGCATCGGTATGATTCGCTCCTATCTGGACGAGACCGACAACGTGCTCGCCGCCGATGCCGAGCGCCTGCGCCGCGTTCGCGAGGCAATCGCCGCCCGTGACCAGCGCCTGCTGTGCCTTTCGGGCGCCAGCGCGCGCGATACGGTAGCGCGTTTTGTGGAATCGCCGCAGGGCCTTGCCGGTACCGTCACGGCCATCAAAAACCGCTACTTTGGCGGCAACGTGGACGTGACCGGCCTCATCGTCGCCTGCGACATCTTGGAGCAACTGCCACAGGACCTATCGGGGGTTATGCTCTTTGTGCCTAAGCTCATGTTCAACGCCGACGGCATGACCCTTGACGAGTATCATCGTGACGAATTACTCGCAAGCCTTACCGGTCGCGGCGCCGAGGTTCATGTGGTATCGACCATGCCGCACGAGCTGCTCGATACCCTGGAGCACATCCTTGGCATAACGCCCGCCAATTCAACTATTCCCGCTGACCCTACCCATTAAAGGAGAGCAGATGAAACCTATCGTCGCCGTCGTCGGACGCCCCAACGTGGGCAAGTCCACGCTCGTCAACCGCCTGGCCCAGACCTCGGACGCCATCGTCCACGAGTCCCGCGGCGTCACGCGCGACCGCTCGTATCACACGGCCGATTGGAACGGCCGCGAGTTCACCATCGTCGACACGGGTGGCATCGAGCCGCTCAAGAGCGATGACGTCTTTGCCACGTCCATCCGCGACCAGGCCCTTGCTGCCGCCGAGGAAGCAGCCGTCATTCTGTTTGTGGTCGATGGCCGCACCGGCGTCACCGAGGAGGACGAGTCGGTCGCCCGCATGCTCAAGCGCTGCGATAAGCCGGTCTTTCTGCTGGTGAACAAGCTCGACAATCCCGATCGCGAGAACGACAGCATTTGGGAGTTCTATTCGCTCGGCATCGGTGAGCCCACGCCGCTCTCGGCCCTGCATGGCCACGGCACGGGCGACCTGCTCGACGACATCGTGGCCCTGTTGCCCGAGGAGGAGGACGAGGTCGCCGACGAGTTCCCCGATGCGCTGAACGTGGCTATCATCGGCCGCCCCAACGCCGGTAAGTCCTCGCTGTTCAACCGCATCCTGGGCGCCGATCGCTCCATCGTGTCCAACATCGCCGGCACCACGCGCGATGCCATCGACACCGTCGTCGAGCGCGACGGCAAGCACTACCGCATGGTCGACACCGCGGGCATTCGCAAGAAGAGCACCGTGTACGAGAATATCGAGTACTACTCCATGGTCCGCGGCCTGCGCGCCATCGACCGCGCCGACGTGGCGCTGCTCGTCGTCGACGCCTCCGTGGGCGTCACCGAGCAGGATCAGAAGGTTATGGGCTTGGCCATCGAGCGCGGCTGCGCCATCGTGGTTCTGCTCAACAAGTGGGATCTGCTCGACGATGACCGCAAGCGCGAGGCCTGCATGGAGACCGTCGACCGCCGTCTGGGCGTTATGGCTCCCTGGGCCCAGTACCTGCGCATCTCGGCCCTGACCGGCCGTAGCGTCGAGAAGATCTGGGCGATGGTCGACGCAGCCGAGAAGACGCGCTCGCAAAAGATCACCACCTCGCGCCTCAACACCTTCCTCACCGACCTGCGCGAGTTTGGCCACACCGTGGTGGACGGCAAGCGTCGCCTGCGCATGCACTACGTGACCCAGACGGGCGTCAACCCGCCGACGTTTACGTTCTTCGTCAACCACAGCGACCTGGTCAACGACACCTACCAGCGCTACGTGGAGAACCGCATGCGCTCGACCTTCGATTTTTCCGGCACGCCCATTCGACTCTTCTTTAGGAAGAAGGAGCAAAAGGATGCATAATCCGATTCTGCTGACCGCCAGCTGCGCCGTGGTCTCGTTCTTTATCGGAGCGATTCCGTTTGGCTTGATCCTGGGCCGCGTGTTCAACCACACCGACATTCGCAAGGCGGGCTCCGGCAACATCGGCACCACCAACGCCCTGCGCGTGGCCGGCCCCAAGGTGGCCGCGCTCACGCTGCTGCTCGACTGCCTTAAGGGCGCCATCTGCGTCCTTATCGCCCGTCCGCTTATCGCGGGCGTTGGCTATGGCTTCCCTGTGAGCATCATGGCGCCTGGAGCTCCCGGCGACTGGATGCTCGGCGTCATCTGCCTGGCAGCGGTATGGGGTCACATCTTCTCGCCGTACCTCAACTTCCACGGCGGCAAGGGCATTGCCGTGGGCTTGGGCGTCATCCTCGCCTGGTACTGGCCCATCGGACTTTCGCTGCTGGGCATGTTTATCGTGGCCGTTGCCATCACCAAGTTTGTGTCGGTGGGCTCGCTTGCCGCGGCCATCGGTCTTCCCATCGCCGTCTGTGCGGTCTTTCCGTACAGCAGCCTGGGTCTCAAGTTTTGCATGGCGATGATCGGTATCACCGTGGTGTGGGCCCATCGTGCGAACATCAAAAAGCTCATGACGGGCAAGGAGTCCAAGCTCTCGTTTACCAAGCGCGTCACCGAACCCGACGATAAGTAGGAGAGAGTCATGAATGTTGCGCTGATTGGCTCCGGCTCCTGGGGAACCGCCGTCGCCGGCCTTGCCGCCGCGCGAGCCGAGCACGTGACCATGTGGGCCCATAGTGAGCAGACGGCCGCCGGCATCAATGGCGAGCATCGTAACCCCCGCTATCTGGTGGACTACGAGCTGCCCAGCAACGTCGTTGCCACGACGGACCTGACGCAGACGCTCGACGGTGCCGAGGCCATTATCTTTGCCGTGCCCTCCACGCACCTGCGCAGCGTATGCCATCAGGCAGCACCCTTCATCGCCGCCGACACCCCGGTACTCTGCCTCACCAAGGGTATTGAGCCCGATTCCGGCCTGCTCATGAGCGAGGTCATCGCCAGCGAGATTGGCAACGAGGCGCGCGTGGCGGCGCTCTCCGGCCCCAACCATGCCGAGGAGATTTGCCGCGGCGGACTTTCTGCCGCCGTCATCGCTAGCAAAGATCCGCAGGTAGGGGAGACCTTTAAGGACCTGCTCCTATCTACGGCCTTCCGCATCTACCTGTCGCAGGACATGACCGGCGTCGAGGTATGCGGCGCCATGAAAAACGTCATCGCTATCGTGTGCGGCATTTCCGCCGGCTCCGGCGCGGGCGATAACACGCTCGCCCTTATCATGACGCGCGGCCTGGCCGAGATCAGCCGCCTGGTGCACGCCCGCGGCGGACAGGCCATGACCTGCATGGGACTTGCCGGCATGGGCGACCTCATCGCCACCTGTACCTCGGAGCATTCGCGCAACCGCACCTTTGGCTACGAGTTTGCCCACGGCGTGTCACTCGACGAGTACCAGGCACGCACGCACATGGTGGTCGAGGGTGCCGTTGCGGCCCGCAGCGTCAGCGAACTCGCCCGTTCACTGGGCGTAGACATTCCGCTCACCTTTGCCGTGGAGCAAACGCTCTACAACGGTGTTACTTTGGATAGGGCGCTCGAGATTCTTACCGACCGCGTCCCCTCTCAAGAGTTCTACGGACTCACTGACTAGCACAGAAAGGCTACTACCATGGGTTCCATCAAAATCGCTCCGTCTGTCCTTTCGGCCGATATGGCCAACCTCAAGGGCGAGCTCGACAAGATCGCCGGCGCCGACTATGTGCACTTCGACGTCATGGACGGTCACTTTACCGGCAACCTCACCTTTGGCGTTGACATCCTCAAGGCCGTCAAGCGCTCCACCGACGTGCCGGTCGACGCGCACCTCATGGTGTCGAACCCCGACGAGACGGTCGATTGGTATGCCGACGCCGGTGCCGACATGATCACCGTGCACTACGAGGCCTCCACGCACCTGCACCGCACGCTCACGCATCTGCAGCAGCGCGGCGTCAAGGCCGGCGTGGTACTCAACCCCGCCACCCCCGTCTGCGTGCTCGAGAGCATCATCGACGTTGTCGACATGGTGCTGCTCATGAGCGTGAACCCCGGCTTTGGCGGCCAGAGCTTTATCCCCGGTACCATTGCTAAACTCCACGAGCTTAAGGCCATGTGCGAGCGCCACGGCGTGTCGCCCATGATCGAGGTCGACGGCGGCATTTCTTCCAAAAACATCGCCGAGGTCGTCAAGGCCGGTGCCAACGTGCTCGTAGCCGGCTCCGCCGTATTTAAGTCCGAAGATCCCGCCGCCGAGGTTGCGCTGCTGCAGAAGCTGGGCAACGAGGCCGCACAGGAGGCATAAACCCCTATGACCGCAGGTCAAAACCGCATACCCGTGAATCTTGACTATGCTGCCTCGACGCCCATGCGCGCCGAGGCGCTCCATGCGCAGCGCGAGTACGACGATAGCGAGCTTGCCGGCGTCAACCCCAACTCGCTGCATTCGCTCGGCCGCAAGGCCGCTGCGCGCCTGGAAGTGGCGCGTCGCGAGATCGCCCGCAGCTTTGGCGCGCGCGTCCGCCCGTCCGAGATTATCTTGACCAATGGCGGCACCGAGGCAAACCAGCTGGCGCTCCTCGGACTTGCCGAGGGCGCCCGTCAGCGCGACCGCAAGCGCAACCGCGTGATCGTGTCGGCGATTGAGCACGATTCGATCCTTGACAACCTGCCGCTGCTGCGCGCCGCCGGCTTTACCGTCGATCTGGTGCAGCCCTGCCGTGCGGGCTACATCGAGACCGCCGCGCTGAACGACTTGCTCGGCGACGACGTCGCACTCGTGAGCATCATGGCAGCCAACAACGAGACCGGTGTGGTGCAGCCCATCCGCGAGCTGGCCGCGGCCGCGCATACCGTGGGCGCCCTGTTCCACACCGATGCCATCCAGGGCTACTTGCATATTCCGCTCGATGTCACCGAGCTGGGCGTCGATGCCATGACCGTTGCCGCGCACAAGATTGGCGGCCCTGTGGCATCCGGCGCGCTCTACCTTAAGAACCGCACGCCGCTGCGTCCGCGCATCTTTGGCGGTGGACAGGAAGCCGGCCGTCGCGCCGGTACGCAGGACCTGCGCACGCAGCTGGCTTTTGCCGCTGCCACCCGCACGCTGGCGCCCCATGTGGCCCAGGAGCGTGCGACGCTGCAAGCCCTTTCCGACAAGCTCTACGCCACGCTTACGGCCCATCCGCGCATTCACGCCACCATGGGCGACTATGCGCATGCCGACCGTCTGCCCGGCATGGTATCGATCTACATTGACGGCATGGACTCCGAGGAGCTCATCATCAAGCTCGACGCCGCCGGTTTTGAGGTGTCGGCAGGCTCTGCCTGCTCGAGCGGCAGCATGGATCCCAGCCACGTTCTGAGCGCGATGGGCATCGGTCGCGAGCAAGCATTGGGCGCATTGCGCATCTCCTTCGATGACCGCGTGAATCCGGGAGATCTGGACGACTTTGCCCAGACGCTGCTCTCGATCGTAGGTGCCGCATGATCGTCGCCGAGCTCGAGCGTGCGCTGCTGGCACGCTATCCCAAGACGGACGCCGAGCCCTGGGACCACGCAGGCTTATCCGTAGGCGACCCCGATGACGAAATCCGTGGCGTAGCCTGTGCGCTTGACGCTACCAGGGACAACGTGCAGCGTGCCTTGGAAGCTGGATCCAATGTGTTGCTCACGCATCATCCCATCTATATCAAGGCGCCCGAGGCCTTTTGCCCGCCCAGCGCGACGCGTCCCCAGTGCAGTGCGGCGCTCTACGAGGCTGCCCGCTGCGGGGTGAGCATTATCTCGCTCCACACCAACCTGGACCGCTCGCACGAGGCACGCGTTCGCCTGAGTGAGTTACTGGGCGCTGAGCCCATGAGCTCGCTGGAGCATGTGAACGAGCCTGAGCTCACCGGTCTGGGTGCACTCGCGACCCTCCACGACTTCTGCAACCTGCGCAACCTTGCCGTGCGCGCCGCCACGGCCTTCGGCAGCGACCCACGCGTTTGGGGCGAGGCCGATCACCCGTGCCGCACCGCCGCCATTTTGGGCGGCTCCTTGGGCGACTTTGGAGAGCTCGCCATCGCCTCAGGCGCAGATGTCATCGTGACGGGCGAGGCGGGCTACCATGTGGCGCAAGACCTTGCCTTGCGCGGGCTACCGGTGATCCTGCTCGGCCATGACCGCTCCGAGGAGCCGTTCGTTGATATATTGATGAACTCTGCAGTTGACGCCGGGGTCGACCCCCGTCATGCGATTAAAATACTGGACCCTTGCCAATGGTGGACTGTGACAAAAGGAGAGAACTTATGAGCGCCGGCGCTACGCTACTCAAGCTGCAACAGATCGATTTGGAGCTCGCCCGCAACAAGAGCGAACTTGCCAATATGCCGGAGCTCAAGGAGCTCGCTTCCAAGCGCAAGACCTACGTTAAGCTCAAGGCCGAGATGACCAAGCTCTACGCCCAGCGCAAGGACCTGGATATTGAGCTCGACGATCTCGACACCACCGAGATCCAGACCAATAACGCCATCGAGGCCGCCAAGAAGCGCCACGTTGACGGATCTGACTACCGCGAGGTTCAGGACCTGGAGAACGAGCTCGCCACCCTGGCCAAGCGTCTGGACAAGATCGAGCATACCCGCAAGGACGTCGTCATCGCCCATAAGGAGGCGCTCGACCGCGAGGCTCGCGCGCAGGCCATCATCGCCAAGTTCGAGGAAGGCGTGAAGGCCGACACCAAGGCCGCCCGCGCCAAGGCCGCCGACCTCCAGGCACAGATTGACGCCGCCACCAAGGAGCGCACTGCGCTGGCTGCCACGCTGCCGACCGACGTGCTCACCGACTACGAGCGCCTGCTCAAGCAGTTCCGCGGCCTGGCCGTCGAGACCATCAAGGGCAACATTCCCACCATCTGCCACACCGCGCTGCAGGCGTCGTCCATGAGCGACCTCAACCACGACGGTAGCGAGATCGCGCACTGCCCGTATTGCCACCGTCTGCTGGTGCTTCCCAGCAAGGAAGCCTAACGATGACGGCGGCACCCGACAATTCAATGCAACTTGAGGGAAAGACGATCCTGCTGGGCATTACCGGCGGAATCGCCGCCTATAAGTCGTGCAATGTCGTGCGCCTGCTGCAAAAGCGCGGCGCGCGTGTCAAGGTCGTTATGAGCGAGCATGCCACCGAGTTTGTGGGCCCGCTCACCTTCCGTGCGCTCACCAACGAGCCCGTTGCCGTGGGCCTATTCGACGATCCCTCCGACCCCATCCACCACATTTCGCTGGCGCAGGAGCCCGATCTGGTGGTCGTGGCGCCCGCGACGGCCAATATCATCGCCAAGATGGCAAACGGTATCGCCGATGACCTCATCTCCACCACGCTGCTTGCCACGCCGCGACCCATCGTGATCGCACCCGCTATGAACAACGGCATGTGGAAGGCGCCGGCGACGCAGGCCAACATGGCCACATTGCGCGACCGTGGCGTCCATGTGGTGGGACCCGGCAGCGGCTACCTTGCCTGCGGCGACGTGGACACGGGACGCATGAGCGAGCCCGAGGACATCGTCGAGGCCGCCTGCGAGGTGCTGAACCCCGTCCCGCAAGACCTGGCGGGCAAGCGCATCGTAATCACCGCCGGCCCAACGCACGAGCCGATCGACCCTGTGCGCTTCATCGGCAACCGGTCGTCGGGCAAGATGGGCATCGCCCTGGCGGGGGAGGCCGCTCGCCGCGGCGCTGCGGTCACGCTTGTGCTGGGGCCGACATCGCTCGATGTCCCCAGCGGCGTGGAATGCGTACGCGTGCAAACCGCCGCTGAAATGCTGCAGGCGGCTCTGGGCGCCTTTCAGACGGCCGATGCGGCCATTTGTGCCGCAGCCGTCGCCGACTACACCCCCGCAGCCCCCGCCGACCATAAGCTCAAAAAGGCTAACGAGCGTCTGGATCGCATCGAACTGGTCGAGACGGTCGATATCTTGGCCGAGCTCTCGCGCCAAAAGGAAGAGCGGTGTGTGATCGGCTTTGCGGCCGAGACCGATAACGTCGTGGAGTACGCGCAGCGCAAGCTCGCCCGCAAGGGTTGCGATGCCATTATCGCCAACGATGTCTCGCGTGCCGATTCGGGTTTTGGAACCGATACCAACAAGGCCTGGATCGTGAGCACAGCGGGTACGCAAGAACTTCCCGTACTAACAAAACCCCAGCTCGCGGATACAATTTTGGACTTGCTTCAAAATTTGTAAAAAAGTTCTTGCGCAAGGGCAAAGTTTCGGGTTAATATACTCCCTGTTGCGAGCGAGAGCAGAGCAACAAACAAAAGCTTCGGGACGTGGCGCAGCTTGGTAGCGCACTTGACTGGGGGTCAAGGGGTCGCTGGTTCGAATCCAGTCGTCCCGACCAGAAGTTTGTAGGTCAGGCACCTAGTGCCTGACCTTTTTTGTTTTAAGCAATTGCTTAATTTTGATTAAGCAACAGGGTGCCAAAAATCTACCTGCGCGATAATCACCTTTTGCGGCTACTTGCGCGTTTTACACGCGCTTGAGTCGATTTATTTACGCGCTATGAATCTACATACGCGTAGCTGGTATACAGCCGAGTATAGGCTGTATTTATCGCGGCGATTTACACAGAAATAGCGACTGTAACGAACAAGCGTGTCGCAGTATTTATTCCAGCAGTTCATTTGATCGGTGGACAAGTGGGCTGTTGCAACGAAATGCCAAGCAGGATGGGCTCTATACGAGGACGCCGCAGGGGTAATGGCGGGGGAGTGCGGCAGACGCTCTGAGAGCCGCTGTACGACCCCATTTCTCCTCAACCCGATAACTATGCTTCAAGACGAGAATCGTTCGTTTGTTTGCCAAATGAAAAGCCCGCGCAGAATCGCACGGGCTTTTCATTGGTTGCAGATGAGGCTAAAAGCAGAAGGCGGGGAACACGCAGTAGATGTTCGTCGCGCTGTAGTAGTCATAGCTGCCGTTGCTGTGGACACAGCGGAAGGACGCGGAGTTGCTCGGATGCACGGAGCGAGTCCAGTGATAGCTGCTCGACGAAGCACTGGAATAGTTCGATGTTGTCACGCCCTTGGATTTATAGTACTCGTACTGGGCGCCGTCAGACTGGAGGTCACCGTAGACTTCAGTCATCGAGAGCAGGAAGACCTTGTCAGTCGTGGCCGAGGGGGTGCCTGCCTCGCCGTCGCCCAGGTTGTCGGTCATCTTCGTGACGGACTTCACCTTGGACTGGAGTTCGCAAGGCAAAAGCGACCAGAGGTCGCCGGTATTGAGGAGGCCGCGGAGTTCGGACTTCTCCCAGCCGCCGGCGTGCGTGTTCGCGGCGTTTATTCTCTGTAGGGCCAGGGCATTGTTGGTCGCCTCGAACGTAAGTCCCGCCTTGCCTGAGCCATCAGCAAAAATTAAGATAAGACCGTGTATGACCAATATGAACTTGAGCATATTTCGTCCGTATTCATACTGGATGATCAAGGAAACATCATCGGCCCATCCGAAGGAGAGGAAGAACCTCTTGCCTTATTAAAGAAATACGCCGAATACAACGGATATAAAGCGGAAGGAGGCGACATCGAGTAACTATCAAAGGCCAGATTAAGGAGCCCGCCATGAAGAAATGTCTACCCTCCATCGTCTCAGCAACTCTTTGCCTCTCCCTTGTCATGACACCATTTGTACCCGTTGCGGCAGCCTATGCCGACGAGGGATCTCCCGCCGAGAGCAGTGAGATCTACGTCGGAGACAACTACGACGAAAATTACAATATATCCCCCTTTGAGCGCGGGCGCTGCACGGATTCATATTCCAAGGCGTGGTGCGATTCTCACGGATTTGCAAATAACCGCCCTGTCCCTCACAAGGTCAAGCTGATCCCGAAGGAGGAGGCTTGCCTGCGCGATCTCTACGTTGCTGGCACCGCTGGTGTGATCGCCGGTTACGTGACAAAAGGTCCTGGCGGCGCCTTGTATGCAACCGCAAGGGCAGCGTACCAACTTTTCACTTGCCTGTTCTGAAAGGCAGTTGCCATGCTGTCGCAAAATCAATCGAGATACTTGGTCCCAATCGGCTTTACCCTGCTCGCAGCACTCTTTGCTAGCGACCTTTTGCTGAAACCGCCCAAGGAACTCGTTTTGCTTGCCATAGACTGCCTTTCCGCCCTTTACTTTACGGCAACCCTATTCGTTGGACTACAGGAGAGGAAAAAAGGCGCAGTCGCCGCATCCGCCGTATGCTTGATCATAACCATTGCATCATTCTTTATCTGACACATTGGTGATTTAGGGGCGATATCGTAGGAATACGACCGGGAGATCCGGGGCCAGATTGCCCGGGTCGCCCGGTCGGCTCGCGCGACGGCGCGGCAGTTCCACAGAAAGATCTCCGGACTTCACGCCGTTTCTGATCGCATTGTAGACAGCCATCTCGTCTTCGCAGTCGGCGAGCACGCGGTGTGCGTCGTCGTTTTGGATGTCCAGTAAATCTCGAAGGTCCTCCATGCACCAGCGTCCGAGATCTGGCCATGCGCGTTGCGCGAGCTGATAAGTGTCTATTGCGATGTTGTAGTTAAAGTCCAGGCCAAAGCCGTCCCAGGCAGAACGGTATTGTTTCCTTGATTATCAACTTCATCCGGACACTTCCCGCATTCATCCGTGTGTGTACGGATGAATGCGGGGTTCGATACCCTGGCGGCCTGATCGGCAGACCGCCAGGAATTCTCACTCCTCGATAAAAGCCGGCACTCGGTTAGTCCTGCGCATCTTGAAATCGCCAGTCTCGTGGGAGACGTAGAGAATGCCGTCCATCCCGTCTCGTGATGCATACGACAGGTGAACTGAACCGCAATCCGATCCATCATTGTCGAGAAGATCAAACGAATTCGGATCGCTCGTTGCGGCCAAACGACCACTCATACAAGAGCCATCGTCATTACAGATTTGCCATTCCATATCTTCGCCTGCAAGAATCGCCATAGACGGCTTGGTCGCGCCATCGTTGACATACATCCCGTCTATGCCAAACCCATTTTCAGCGCCATCGATGAACGACTGCTCGGACCTATACCTCGCAAATGATGCACATAGCACCATTGCAAGACAAAGTACAAAGCCAACAATCGCTATCTTTGCATAGCTCTTGCCTATCATGTCATTCACCTCCCTCGTATGTATCGAGGTATTCCTGCTTGAGCGCCTGCG
>CAJMLB010000041.1:0-13943 GCA_905214145.1 uncultured bacterium
AGGGCGGAGGCGGGGCATGCCCCGCCTCTTACACCACATCTCTGCGCGCTACCGAATGAGAGTGGATAATCTCCCGTTTTTGGCCTATACCAGCGCTAAAAGTGGGAGATTATCCACTCTCATCGAGCAAGTGTCCGAAAATCCGCCCTCATTCCTTCTTAGGACCCTCCGTCCCCGAGGATTCGAGGCTCGCCTGCCGAATGATTGATGCGGCCGCCCTGCGTCCATGTCACACTCAGAGGTGGCCTGACCCAACTTGGAAGGAGCCTTCATGAGCCTTGACAACGTAACCCTGCGCGCCGTCACGCTCGACGACCTGACCGGCATCGCTGCCATCTACAACCAGCTGTGGTGCAACACGCTGCGCAACCGCGGCGACGTCGAAGCTGCCGATTTCTGCGCGCGCTTTAACATCGCTATGCAGCTGCAACGCTCACCTATCGCGCTTGTCGCCGAGGCCGAGGGCCGCATTATCGCCGCCTGCTGCATCGGCATCTTCGAGGACGGCAAGCCGCGCACCAACCCCACGTGGGAGTCCTGCTACAACGAGATGCTCGCCCAGGCAACCGAAATGGCAAAGGCTGCCGACGCCAAGCTCGAGGGCTCGCTCTTCGGCGACAGTCGCGAAAAGGCCACGGCGGATCGCTTTGCCGCCACAGGCAACGAGTATGCCCAGGGCCAGCTCAACCTGATCATCATCGTGCCCGAGTGGCAGGGCAAGGGGCTCGGCCGCGCGCTTATCGACCTTGCGCGCGCCGAGCTCGCCAAGGCAGGCTGCACCAAGTTCTTCCTGATGAGCGACTGCAACTCCGACTGGCAGTTCTACGAGCACCTCAACATGAAGCGCATCCTGGAGGATCATAGTCAAGACACCGGCGACGGTTTTATCGTCTACATGTACGGAGGCGACACGCAGGGATAACCCGCTAAGCAAGTACCAAAACCACCACAAAAGGCGCCCATCCCCCTTGTGGTGACAGGTTGTATCTGGGCGAACGTTAAGACCACCGCGGGGGAGCTGCTTTCCCTCGCGGCGGTTTACTAACCGTGAAAACCAAGTGAGTAGGCTTTTGGCGGGATCCCGAGCGCACCCCAAAACGCCGCAGCTCTGGCCTGCGGTTTTATCGAGCGTTTGTCGCGATGTGCTCGGCAGATCCCAAAAAGTCTACTCACTTGCATCCGAGACGCACCAGGCAGGCAAAAAACCGCCGCGAAAGGGGCCCGTCCCCCTTCGCGGCGGTTGTTCATCGCGGTTTTGCGACGGTTTTGCGGTGGTTTTGCCCGCCTGCTACTCGCTGTAGCGAGTGGCGATGGCAACTCGCACCATGCCGGCGCTCATGAGGTACGTTGCCATAGGCTGTAGTAGCGCATGTCATAATCCTACAGCAGCATTCGCCATAATCTGACAGTAGAGTTTTCCACAATCTATAAGTAGCCCAGGTCGGGACCCTATTTAACAAACCAAATTCTCGCCCAACGCCATTTCCTCTCCTGGTGACCGGTTCATTTTGGCAGGTTTCATCTGGGCAAACGCCAAAACCACCACAAAGGTACCTGTCCCCTTTGTGGTGGTTTGAAGCTCTCCTGGGCGGGATGCTAGACTTGCGGCATATACATTCGCGCCAAAGCACGGGTCGCATACAGGAAAGGAGATGCCATGGCGCCTATCGCACCGCTCAAGATGCTCGTCGCTCCTGCCGCCAAGGCCATCGCCCACCTGAGCGACTCACTTACTTACGATGAGGTCCCCTGCATCGCCGAGGAGCGTTCGGACAGCCGCCCGTACCTGGGCCACGTCCCCTACTTTGCGCCTAAGCTCGCTTCTAATCCCGAGCACCGCGAACAATAATCCAAGATGCAGCAAGCGCCGCGCAACTCGCGGCGCTACTGTTTTGGTGCAAAATAACCTGACCCCTATGCACCAACGCCGGGATTGTCGATGCTGCGGCCGCGGCGCGATATAAGGCGCGAGACCTCGCCTAACAACACACCGATCGCCACGCCCACAAGAATCGGCAACTTTGCCATCTCGGCAGGTGAGCTGTTGAGCGGCACAATCGTAGCGACAATCGAAAGCACAAGTTCCACCACGGGAATCGCGAGCGCTACCGCGAGCACCTTACCCTCAAAGGGCGCACGGAACACGCGCGGGCGATCGTCGTATGCACGCAGACGCCAAAACGCTGGGAACATTGGGATATAGCTCATGAGCAAAAAGACGACGTTCATTGAGAAGAAAACCCAAAAGACGTCGGATCCCTCACCCAGCGGGATCTGAAGCAGCAACACCAGGCTGGCAAAACAGCCGTTAATGAGTGCCGAGCCATTGGGCATGCCGGTCCTCTTGGACACCAGCGCAAAGGGGCGCGGCATGTTGCCGTGACGTGCGGCATAGCTCGCTACGTTGTTGACGCCAAAGCTCCAGCAGATCATGTTGGCAAAGAGCGTCACCAAAAAGGCCACGCCCACGATCATTGTCAGCGGGTGGCTGCGCCCCACCATGGCGGCGACCGCGTCCACAATGCCCGAATCGAGCGAAAGCTGTTCGGTGGGAACCGCGGCTCCAATGCCGATGCCGCAGATGATGTAGATCGCCGCAATGGCAACGCCGCCGGTGATAACCGCCTTGGGGATATCGCGCGACGGGTTTTTCATCGTGCTGGCAAAGGTCGCGACCACTTCGAAGCCCATAAAGTTGAACAGGATAATCGATAGATACGTCAACGAGTTGGTGTCGCCCAGATCTGGAATGAAGGTCTTGAGCGACATGTCGTTGGCAAAGCCGTTATTACAGGCAAACCAGATACCGACGATCCCCACCACGGCGGTAATGAGCACCTTGATGACAGCGCCGCCGTCCATGACCCAATCGGCCTCGGCCACCGACTGCATCGCCATGACCGTAACGCCCCACACAAAGGCAAGCTCAATGACAATTCGGAGCCCGAGTGAAAACTCGAAACCCCATACCGCAGTGATGACACTGGGGAACATGCAGGCGATACTTGCCACCCACAGCGGAAAATTTACCCAATAGCACCAGGAGCAACGGGCGCCCCAACGGTCGCCCAGGCCCAGGCGGACCCAATCGTACAGGCCGCCCTCGGAATCAAACGCCGTACCCAGCTCGGCCACCACCAGGCCATAAGGCAGCAAAAACGTGATGATAAGGAAAATCCACCAGAAGAACTGCACGTTACCCATGGCAGAAGCCGGAGCTGCCGCCTCGATAGTAAACACGACGCAGATAACCGAAAGGATGACCTCAATCAGGGAAAACTTCTTACCTGCCATGGCACGTTCCCCCTACAGCAAAAAGGATGGCATCTGTACCGAAGGCGCAGCCCAAGGTAGGGTTGCAGGCCGCGTCACCGGTACAGGTGCCATCCCAAAGAGAGGAGAGGATGAAGTTGTTGGACCAACGCTCGCGGAACAGGCGCGTGTAGATGACGATACGCTGGTACATAGATACTCCGATCAAAACGGCCGCGTTGACGGCCGGAAACTTTCGGCAATTGAAGACGCCTCTGACCTGAGAAATTCAAGCGAACAATTGGCCTAACCCGCAAAAAATCCCAGGCCAGACGCGTACTCAATCAAAGAAAAGGGCACTCCGAAGTGCAGGCAACGGAGTGCCCGTTCCGCGTCACTGCACCAGGTAACCCAAAAAACAACGCAGCAGACAAAGAGGGAGAAAAGCAAATCTGCTCAAACAGAAAACCCAGCCGACCAAGACGTCGAATAAACCGACCATCAATGCCCCGAGATGGTCCGATTCACCGACCGTCTGATTGATCGGCTGGGTTTCCGAGGTGCGGCAGATTGCCCTGAAAGAGGAGGGCATAGACCTTAGGGTCATGCCCGACGATTGAAGGGCAAGGTGCCGTGCCTCGGGAAGACAGACAATTACGCGGACGGCTCCTGCTGCGTAATGCAGTGGATATTGCCGCCGCCAAAGACGACCTGCTCGGACTGAACGCCGACGCACTTGTAGACGCCCTCGCCCCAGACCTCGTCATAGATCTTCTGGAGCGTGTCAACGGCCAGCTGGTCGTTCTCGTCGCCGTACTGCGGGACGATAACGCCGTGATTGGTGACCAGGTAGTTCATGTAGGAAGCGATCAGCGGCTCGTCGGGGACGCGAGGCTCGGCGTTCTCGTCGGCGTCGATGGTGTCGCAGGAGGCCTGGTCCATGAACAGCGGGTTCACGGGCATGCAGAGCTTGTAGACCTTCATCTTGCGGCCCTTGGCGTCAACGGCGTTGGAGAGGGTCTCGTAGGCGGCGTGGCACTGCTCGTAGAACGGATACTCGGGATCGTCGGTCCAGATGCAGGCCATGACGCCCGGGGCGATGAACGTGGCGACGTCGTCGATGTGGCCGTTGGTCTCCTCGGGGTCGACGCCCTCCTTGACCCAGATGACCTTCTCGACGCCCAGGTAATCCTTGAGGTGCTCGTCCATGTAGGCGCGGAGCTCCTCGCTCCAGGGCTCGAACTTCTTCTTGAACTTGGGCCAGATGGACTCGGGATCCTCTTCCTCCTCGAGCACCGCAGAGCAGGTGCGGCCCGGGGAGAGCAGGCACTGGTCGGTCACGACAAGGGTGCCCTCGCCGTCAACGGTGATGGAGCCGCCCTCGAGGATCATGTCGTCGGGACGATAGCGGCGGCAGCCGGAGAGCTCAGCCATCTTGAGGGCGATCTGCTCGTCCTTGTCCCACGGGAAGTACAGGCCGTCGACGAGGCCGCCGTAGGCGTTGAAGTGCCAGTGGTTGGCGCGCTTCTCGCCCTTGCCGTTGATGACGTAGGTGGCGGCGGTGTCGCGGAACCAAGCGTCGTCGGTGGTCATCTCGATGACGGTGACGTTCTCGTCCTCTTCGAAGACGGCCTTGCAGTTGGCGTAGTCGGCCTGGTTGGCGCACATGGTGACCGGGGTGAACTCGGCGATGGCGCGAGCGATGGCGGCATACTGCTTCTGAGCCGGCTTGGCGCCGTGGGCCCAGGTGTCGGTGCGGTGGGGCCAGCCCATCCACACGCGATCCTGCGGGGCAAACTCAGCAGGCATAAAGAAGCCGTCGGCCTTGGGGGTGGACTCGGACTCGGTGATCGTACGCATAAGATTTCCTCCAAATCGAACGATCGCTTGCTGCGGGCGGGTTACCCGCAGCCTAAAACCAAGAGATGGTAGGCGCCCGTTCCCCGGCAAAGGTCGGGGCGCCCGGCGCCGGTTTTCACGGAGTCGCACCGGCAAGCGACGACGTAACCAAGTGCGCGGAGACAAAACGCACGAAGGATACGGAAGAGAGATTGGGGTGGGCGGTGGTTACCGGAGCTATCGCTCACACCCACCCCGGGGAATGGTTAGCAAACCTGTCGCTTGGGCACGTCTCCGAAGAGGCTAGAGTGCCCGGAGTCGGGAGCGACAAGCCCGACGAAGCGCACGTTGGTACGCGAGGAGGGTTGGAGCCCCAGAACCGGGTGCTCTAGTTCTCCTCGGCCTCGGCGGCCTCCTCAGCGAGACGCTGAGCTGCCAGCTCGGGAGCGAGGCCCTTGTACTCGGTCTCGCGGCCCTTGGCGCTGACGACGCGGACAACCTCGCCGATGAGCAGAAGCACGATGAAGATAACGATCATCGGGAGCTTGTCGCCAATTTCAGCGGCAGAGAGCGGCACCAGCGTTGCAACGATGGCCAGGATCAGCTCGATGCAAGGGATGGCCAGCATGACCTTCATCATGGCGCCCTTAAACGGGAACGTGAAGATACGCTCGCGGTTGGGGTCGTTCTTGCGAAGGTTGAGGAACGCCGGGAACATCGGGATGTAGGTCAGCAGCAGGAAGACGACGGAGGTGCCGAAGAGCATCCAGAAGACACCGTTGGAGATGGCGTCGATGGGTACGAGCTGCAGGCACAGCACCAGGGAGGCAACGATGGCGTTGACCAGGTTGGCGCCGTTGGGCATGTCGTCATCCGAGATCATCGAGGCGAAGACCTTGGGCATGTTGCCGTGCTCGGCAGCGTAGCGGGCGACGGAGTTGACGCCGAAGGACCAGGCGGCCATGTTGGCGAACAGGGTGATCAGGAAGGCGATGCAGATGACCTTGAAGATCATGGAGTCGCCCACCATGGTCTGGACTGCGACAATCATGCCATAGTCGGGGTCGATGGAATCGGCCGGCACAGCAGCACCGATGCCAAAGCCAGCGAACAGGTAGATCACGGCGATGGACAGGCCACCGACGATGATAGCCTTGGGGATATCGCGAGCGGGATCGGCCATGTCGTCGGTCATGGTGCAGATGACCTCGAAGCCCATGAAGTTAAAGATGATGATCGACAGGTAGCCGAGAGCGTTGGTGTTGGTGAGCTCGGGCAGGAAGGTGGCAACGGACATGTCGTTCGCAAAACCGTTCTCCATGGCATACCAAATGCCCAAAGCGCCAACGATAACGGCGACGGCGACCTTGATGATGGCGCCACCGTTAAGGACCCACTCGGAGTCGGCCGCCTTGGAGCGGCCCATGAGGTAGACGATCCACACAAAGGCAAGATCGATACCCATCTTGGCGATCAAGTTGAACTCGACGCCAAAGACCATGCCCAAAATGTCGGGGAACATGGTAGCCAGCGAGGCGATCCACAGCGGGTAGTTGACCCAGTAGTAGTACGAGATGCGGGCGCCCCATTTGTCGCCCAGGCCATCGCGTACCCAGTCGTAAATGCCGCCCTCGCCGTCATAGGTGGTACCGAGCTCGGCGACAACCATGCCGTAGGGAAGCAGGAAGGTCAGGATCAGGAAGATCCACCAGAAGAACTGCTGGTTGCCAATGGCAGCAGCAGGAGCGGCGGCCTCGCAAACGAAGACGACGCAGATGATGGTCGAAATGACCGTCAAGAAGGAAAGCTTTTTCTTTCCGTCGCTCATGATGAGCTCCTTCGCTCAGTCTTGGACAGATCCGAGGCCCTAAGGTATTAAGGCAATTGCTTGGGCCTCGGTGAGCGGGCGACAGGAGACGAGCATCCGCCGCCCGCAAACGTGCTTTTAGAAGCCTTGAGGCTTAGAGCTGCTCGAGAGCCTCGAGAGCGGCGTGGAGCTCAGCCTTGGCGGAGTACTCGACACCCTCGTCGTTGAGCGGGGTGCGCTTGCCCAGGGCGGCAAGGAGAGCACGGATGGAGTGCTTGCGGTTCTCGGCCTCGACCCAGCACAGGGAGCGCTCGGGATCGTCCATGACCTCGTCGACGACCTCCTCGTTGCGGGTGGCCGGCAGGCAGTGCATGAACTTGGAGTTGGGGCCGGCGAAGTTCATCATGTCCATGGTGACCTGATACTTGGGATAGAACACGTCCATGTAGTTCTCGCCCGAGACCTCCTCGTCGTACAGGCCATACCACACGTCGGTGTAGATGAAGTCGGCGCCCTTGATGCACTCGATGTCGTCGGAGATGACGACAGAGCCGCCGGAGACCTTGCAGTTCTCCTCGGCGATGGCCATCATCTGCTTGCCGAACTCGGCGCGCTCCTCGACGGTGCCAACGTGCAGGCCGCCGTCGGGGATCTGGTGGCCCTTAGGTCCAAACTGGACAAACTTCATGCCGACCTTGGAAGCGATGAACATGAGGGAGACGCAGACCTGGGTGGCGTCGCCGATGAAGGCCAGGGTGCAGTCCTCGATCTTCTTGCCCTCGGGGAGGTTCTCGAGCATGGTCATGAGGTCGCCCATCTCCTGCGTGGGATGGTTGAACTCGGACATGCCGTTGATGACGGGCACAGCGGAGCCCTCGGCGAGGCCGACGACGTCCTTGTGACGGTCAACGCGAGCCATCATGATGTCGAGCAGCGAGCCCATAACGCGAGCGGTGTCGCCCAGGGACTCGTGACCGCCGAGCTGGATGGTGCCAGGGCCATAGAACTGAGCATGGCCGCCGAGGTCGGTCATAGCGGTTTCGAAGGAAAGACGGGTGCGGGTGGAGACCTGCTGGAAAATCATGCCAAGGCTCTTGTTGCGGAGCAGGTGCGGATAATAACCGTCAACCTTGATGGCCTTCTTCATTGCCAGGCCAAGATCCTCGATAGTCAGGATCTGCTCTTTGGTGAAGTCGTTGGTGTCGATGAAATCCTTAGGCAGTGCCATGTCGATTTCCTTTCCGCCGGTCTTGCCGACTATTACTATGAGACGCTCGAACATCACGCCTCGTGTTGACAAGACCATCATTCACCCGTCTGTAATTTTTACCTAGTTTATTCGGGATTAAAGACCGTTCACGGAGTTACACCCCCTCTAAACCAATATAAACCCGCAGGTAGCCAGCTTGCAGGGGGTTTACCATCTAGAACCGCGAACGGTATACGGCTATGCTGTAACTCGGCGCCTAATCCGCAATGGAACGAAGGGTTGAGACGTCTATATCCCACAAGATATACAGGACTCGGCCATAGATAAATGAGATGGGACGGTGGCAGATGAACACCCTGATGTTCTTCTATACCCTAGCGATACTCGTGATCTGCATTGTGACGGCAGTGCTTTCGCTTGCCGCCTATGCCTCGTCTCGTCGACGGATCTTTATCTATGGCTGTGGCGTATTTATCTGCTATGCCATCGAGATGACCGAGATTTTCTTTTTTGAATACACGCTGCAAAACCAGAGTTTTCCGGCCAGCGACTATTACTCAATTACCATGCCTGTGTTGCGGACCCTTGTGGCGACCGCTTCACAGGCTTTTATTTGGGCCATCGCCATGGACTTACTCGATAAGCATTCTAAAAAGCAGTTCGCTATCCCCGTCTTAACGTTTTTGCTGTGCGAGTCGCTGATTATCGTCGCTATCCCCTACGGCCCCATGCATCAATGGCTCTACTACACGATGCGTCAGGTATTCCTTGTATTTGTGGGGCTCTATATCTTTTGGACGGCGCATAAAAGCACGCAGGTCGAGCTTAAGGCGCGCGTCAACAATCAACGAAAGCACCTCATTATCGGCGCCATTCTGGTCGGGTGCATCGTTGCCGAGAATTTCTACAACATCCTTGTTGTTCCCATGAGCCTGGCACCCTCTTGGCTGCAGCTGTACCTGTCCGAGCGCAACTTTAGCGAGAACGTCTTTGCGTGCTACTTTGCAATTCTGCTGATCATCTATGCCTATCACGTGCTTTCGATTCGCATGCAGGAGGCACCCGAGGAAAAGAACGTCAGCGATCTTGATCGACACATCGAAGAGCAGATGCCCTTCTATCGCAACGCCTACAAGCTCTCCAACCGCGAGACCGAAGTCATGCGCCTGGTTGTGTTGGGCAAATCGAACCAAGAGATCGCTGACGAGCTATTCCTTGCCGTGGGCACCGTCAAGACCCACATCCACAACATCCTGGTCAAAACCGAACAGCAAAACCGCACGACGCTCATCCTCCACTTTTGGAAGCGATAACCTGCCAAAAAGGGACAGGTTTATTTTGGCAGGTTTTATCTGGGTAAACGCCAAAAACCGCCGCGAGGGAGCTACTTTCCCTCGCGGCGGTTTTCTAGCTCACGCTTTCTTTCGTCTCAATCTGTAACATATGGAGACCAAATCGCCGTCTTACTGTTACAGATCGAGACGAGTTACAGAACGCGCGTCGAATAATCTCAATCTGTAACAGGTAGAAGCGTTTTTGCCAGTCAGATGTTACAGATTGAGATAAACGAAGGAGCGGTAGCGTTAAACAAGTCCGCCACAAAGTTATTCGGAGAGATCCGATCCTAGAGTTGTCTACCAGGTACGATATGTGCACTGATATTTTGTCTCAAACCCGGGCATCCCGTTGCCGCGTGGGCTTAACGCGGCACCCGTATAGAGAATCGTTTGCCCCGTACGAGAATACGAAGTTTTGAAAGACAGCCTCTTGTATGTCTGGTCGAAACAATCAACATTCTCGCTCGGGTGGTTCGCAGTGGAGAACGACTTGTAAGTGTCCAAGACGTCCGCTGTCACAAGACGACAAGGCGCGACAGAACCTGCATCTGGTTTCGCCGTCGCACAAACGGGAATTGTGACCATCGACAGGGTAAGCATAAAACATGCGAACATTGCCTTCACAAAGTTCTTCGTTACATGGCGTTTCATGGTTATCTTCCTTTCCTAGTTTTACTGTCGTTCGTCTTGAAAAGCTGCGCGTATACATTACCGATCCACTTCGAATCACCTCCCATTTCTCTGGTAACGACACGCGAGTCATCCCCTGTGAGCAATACGGAGGCATCGCAGAGCGATTCGAGGTTTCCGATAAGATGAGAAGAGATAATGACATGTGCTCCTCTACCCGCTTCATCTCTAAGAGCATTCGAAACAATCGCAACGTGTCTCACATCAAGTGCATTCATGGGCTCATCCAAAAGGACGACTTCGCAATAGGACATATACGCCATCGCGACATTAAGTAATTGTCTATTTCCATCAGACAGCCTAGATACGGGCGTATTCTTCAACCCAGTCAAGTCAAAGCGATCAAGCACTTGGTCCAAAGTGCGAGGTGAATGCCAAATTCTCCTGCATCGGTCGAGATGAAAAGCGACGGTCATGTATGGAATCAATAGCGACGGCCTATTC
This sequence comes from uncultured bacterium, assembly GCA_905214145.1. GTDB lineage: Bacteria > Actinomycetota > Coriobacteriia > Coriobacteriales > Coriobacteriaceae > Collinsella. The sequence goes on from CAJMLB010000041.1 coordinate 10,580, forward strand.
GGAACCAAAAAGAATACCTTTCTCATTTCCTCACGGTCGACGCATACTTTTGCATGAAAACAGAGAGAACCTGACACGCGCACTGATGGCCCAGCATCTCCCCAAAGAGTATTCAGTAGCGTAGTCTTGCCATGTCCATTTGGCGCGACAAGACCCCATATCTGGCCAGCGGGCATATCAAACTGCAATCCCTTTACCAGCTGGTTTTTTCCAACCGTCAACGCATCCAGCGACAGAGAGAGCAAGCTTTTCTCGCCCAAACTATCCGGGCGAATATGGTTCCAGGCCCAGCGATTCTTGCTTTTTAGACGCGAAAACGAAATGACCCCCAACGCGCAAACAGCAAACGCGCCCATCACGGCAAAGAGGCAGTGCGATGCACTGGCTTCAGGAACGAGAGATACCTCCGCTCCATTGGCGTAAGATGCGCCGCCGAGCGCAAACGAAGAGGCAGAATAGCTCGACACCATATACGGCAGCAACGCATGCCATGGAGCATCTTTGCTCGCATAAAACGGAAGCTGGCTTATGCCCCCCACAAGAGCGATCACCATGGACGAAATGGCCCTGTTTCTGCTTCCGGCGTACACGCACACGCCCAAGCAAGCAAACATCATCGACAGCACAGCTTCAAAGACGGCAAATAGCCCTAGCTGAACTAACACAGTTCTTTCGACTACGTCACCATACTGAATGAATACGACTGGGTACTCTGTCTGACCTACACCGTTAAACACCGTTGCCAATACAAAACAGGGAGCCAACGCCAGAACCAAAACCAGCATCGATGCAATACCAGAGACGAGAACGCGGCATGCATTCATCTCTAACTTTGACAACAACGCTCGATCGTAGAACCGCTTTCCATCCCCCTCAAGCGACATATAGAGGACGAGGACCGGGACCAAAAGCCACGCTATTGCAGGAACAGCGCCGCAATAATATGCGAGAAGGATCATCCCGGGCATTTTTGTTGTTGAGTCGTACGATTCCGGATGGGCCAGCATCGATATGGCTCGGGGAAGACGTTCTTGGGCTTCAAGCGATAACTCCGAATCAACACCATTCAAATAACCGAGTCGGTATTCCTTGAGCAATAGATTGTCGTAATCGGCAATCGCATCGTAATACTCTCTGGAGTCCGCCTTGCTTTCAAGCGCCCGATCAAGGCACGCCCTTTCGTCGGCAATGATGCTGTTGAGCTCCTGTGGGGCAGTGTCATAAACGCCGTCAGAGACTTGAGAGACCAAAAGGGCTCTCTGGTCTTCGATGGAAGCTCTACCATATAGATAATCTGCTCCCGTTGGAACGGATAGAAATACCGGGATGCAGAATACGAGCGCGAGCAGCGCCGTCAGCAACATGATTCCCCGGTTGCGCGCAAGAACTTCTAAATTAAGCCGTACATATGTGAGGCAATCACAGGTCTTCACAGCAAGCACCTCCGGTTCGCAACACACGAGTCGTCGGACCCGTTGTCCGGAAGTATCGCCTTCATCGTCAGAACTGTCTGTAGACGTGTAGGATGGATTTACAATCTTATTTGTCTACAGGCTTCTACCTGCTATTTTCTATAACATCTGCCATAAGACTAAAAACCCTATCTCTAAGTTCACGCTCCGAGTGAACTCCAAGCAAGGCATGGCTCTTGCTCTTGGCCTCTTTGACGGTTCCCCGAGCAACGTTAAGATGTGCGCAAATCTCGGTGGTTCTATTGCCATCAAAAACGCATGTCATGATATCGGCATAAAGCGGCGTGAAACCAAGCCTCAAGAAGGCCTCACGCACGGTATCGCGTCGATCACCCACCCGAACCGTATCTTTCGAACGCAAGAATAGCAGCGAATTAGCCATAAGGATAAGTACGACAAGGAACGCAGTCACGCGTAAGGCAGGCATAAGGCCGCCAACGGCCTCACCGCTCCCAACGGACTCAAAGAAAATGTACAGTCGACTTACCACATCGTGAACCCAGAACGCTGCTCCAGCACCCACAGACACCGAAGAAAGGGTGAGTTCAGGCGAAAGGCACAAGTGCATTTTAGACATCCACCGTATAGCCGCACGGCAACACAGGGCCACAAGCACTATAGCTATCGATAGGATTATCGCATCATGCTCAAAGCCGAAGCATACGAGGATTTCCTCGATGCCCATTCCAGACGCATACATAAACAGGAAGCAGACGAAGACTATCCTGCAGTTCTGATTGAACGATGAGGACCCCAGCGATTCTGAACGGTGATCATGGCCTTTTGTTGCGTCAAGATGCCACGCATCCTTTGACAAGAGAAGTCCAGCCGTCGCCTCTGAAATGTTTTTATATCCGGTTTTAGTCAAGGCCCGCGACAAATAGGTACGGGCAGTAGACGGGGAAATGTCCAAGGCAGAAGCAATCTCCTCGTACGTTTTTCCCTCTATCCTCATAGAGAAAACCGCGGACTCCCTTTGAGAAAAACCCGAAGCCGTAAGGATATCGGCAACTGCAGAGTGTTTTCCTCCTAATTTGGCGGCCGCAGAAAAAGCGCTCGTTAAGTCGGGGAAAAATCGCGTTATGGCCCTGGCAAGGATACTGCCCAAAACGGTAACCAGAAGCAATACGATCTCTTGATGCCCACCAAAGCTCAGGAGCACAGCCCCGATGTTTATATTGCGCGAAAACAAACAATCCGTATCGAGAATAACGGCGGCATTACCAAACGCAAGAGGTTCGACGAGCGAGGCAGCAACCCCCATCTCGGCGTTAACGGAAAGGAAAGAACCGATGGAGTCCATCAACGGGACGAGAAGAAACTGAAGGCCAACAAGCAAAGCAATCAAGAGCACAACGGGGCTGTAAAGTGCGAGCTCAGGATACCCGTGGAGAGCAGAGCCATCGGCCACATGTTTCCCCTTTAATCCCGCACGTATGTTTGCGAATTCACCGCCAAGCACCCAAGAACAGCAAGCGACAAGCAAGGGGGCTAGTAACAACAAAATGAACGCGAGCGCCGAAACCACAACATGAAATTGATGAAAGACATTAAGAGATATCGTGTACATCACAAGAAGTGCAATGTCTACGAGCATAAGTCCAAAAAGCCTTTTGGAAATACCCGGTCTCACAGGGCGAGAGATGAGGCCCACACAGAAGCCCGAAAACAGATGCAGACCGATAAGAACGGTGCCAGAAAGGCCCGTATAAATACTTGGCGCCACACAATACAGACCAGCCGCCCCTATAAACAACATAATTGAATGCCAGAGGAACGAGCGCGTCACGTTTTGCAGGGTAGCTGCCTCGGTTGCCATAAAATCAAAGCTCCTAGATGGTGGCGCGCGCAGACGTGGTGTAAGAGCGTCCCGAGGTCCGTCGCTGCAAGTC
>CAJMLB010000042.1:0-13928 GCA_905214145.1 uncultured bacterium
TATCGAGCTCGGCATCGTTGCTGATCAATACACTCAACGGGACTCCTTTCGGTCGTGCACGCGTTTCTCGCGCACATCATCATAAGCATCGTAGGCCTCGACGATACGCCCCACCAAGGCATGGCGCACCACGTCGGCACGCTCGAGGTGCGAAAATGCGACATCGTCGACACGGCCTAAAATCTGCTCGACGTCGGCAAGACCGCCGCGACGACCCACCAGGTCGCGCTGACTCAGGTCGCCGGTAATCACAAACTTGGAGTTAAAGCCCAGGCGCGTCAGGAACATCTTCATCTGCTCGGGCGTGGTATTTTGGGCCTCGTCGAGCACCACGAAGGCGTCGCTCAGCGTGCGGCCGCGCATGTAGGCAAGCGGGGCGATCTCAATCACGCCGCGCTCCATGAGCTCATCGGTGCGCTCGCGATCCATCATGTCAAAAAGGGCGTCGTAGAGCGGACGCATGTAGGGGTCAATCTTTTCCTCGAGGGTACCGGGCAAAAAGCCCAGATTCTCCCCCGCCTCGACAACCGGACGCGTCAAGATCAGACGGCCCACCTCGTGACGCTTGAGCGCGGCAACGGCGAGCGCCATGGCCAGATAGGTCTTACCGGTACCGGCGGGACCAAGGCCAAACGTGATGGTATGCGAGCGGATGGCATCCACGTAGCGCTTTTGGCCGAGCGTCTTGGGGCGAATGGCACGACCGCGATACGAAAGCAGCACATCATCGCGAAGCGACGTAGCCTCGTGCTCACCGTCGCGCAAGATGGCCAAGCAACGAGAGACATCGTCGGCAGACAGCGTGCGTCCGGCGGCCGCCTCGCGAAAAGTATGGTCGAAAAAACGCGCCACGAGCTCGACCTCGTCCGGGTCACCGCTCACGGCGATGCTGTCGCCACGGACGACCACATGGGCACGAACCAAACTCTCGAGTGCACGAAGGACACCGTCGCCGGCGCCCAAAACGCGCGAGGGGTCAATACCCTCGGGAACGGTAAGTCTAATCTTCGAGGCTTCCATGAACCTCCCTGCGTGCATGGACCAAGCCGGAATCATCGACTCCGATGATAGCAACATCGAGCAGGCACGGGGCTGTGAGTCCACAGGTATCGTCAAGACGGGCATGATGGAACGAACCGAGCGTCAGGTTGTCGCCATACTCAAGCACGGCACGCTCGACGGTTCCCACGCGACGGCGAGCGTCGGCAATGGCGAGTTCCTGCGCCGCGGCCCTCATGCGGCGGCTACGCTCGGCCATAACCTCGGGCGGCACCTGGTCGGGCATATCGGCAGCAAGGGTACCGGGACGCTTGCTGTAGCGGAACACGTGCATACGCGAAAAGCCCACACGGCGGCACAGTGCCAGCGACTCCTCAAACTCCTCGTCCGTCTCACCGGGAAAACCGACGATGACATCGCACGAAAGGGACACCTGAGGCAAGTTGGTGCGAATCATGCGCACCGTTTCCTCGAAGGCCTCGGCGCTATAGGGACGGCCCATGCGATGCAGTGTCCTGGTGCAGCCGGACTGCACGGGCAGGTGTAAAAACGGGGCGATGCGCTTCGGATAGCGCGCCATGACCTTAAGCAGGGACTCGGAGATATCCATGGGCTCGACCGAGGAAATGCGCACATGCGGAATGGACGTGCGCTCCATGATCGCCTCGAGCAGCTCATCGATCTCGACGTGTTCATCAGTCGCGCTCTTGCCATCGTAGGCGCCCAGGTTCACACCCGTCAGCACCACCTCGGGCACGCCGGCCTCCTGTGCCTCGCGAACTTGCTCGAGCACGGACTCGACCGGCACGGAGCGCTCGGGGCCGCGGGCCTTCCACACAATGCAATAGGTGCAACGATGGTTGCAGCCGTCCTGGATCTTCACGCCCAGACGCGAGCGACCGAGCGCGTCGACAACCTCGCCGTCGCTGCAGGCGGGAACGTCATCGGACTCAACGCCCAGCACCTCACAGACGCGTTCGGCGACATCGATCTTGGACGGCTCGGCGATCACGCGGTCCGAGAGCTCCAGCAGCTCCTCGGGATGCAGATTGACCACGCATCCGGTCACGACCACATAGGGCTCGTTTGGATAGGCCAGCGCATGGCGAACGGCCTTACGGGTCTTGGCCTCGGCCTCGCCCGTAACGGCACAGGTGTTAATGACGATCAGCTCAGCATCCTGAGGCTCCACCATCGCAAAGCCCAGGCGCATTAGATCGGCAGTGATACGGTCGGACTCAACCCGGTTGACACGGCAGCCGAGGTTGACGACAGAGATATGAGGTGCGAGCACGCGGGCTCCTTAATCGAGGATGTCGTCGAGGGCACTCTTGATACGGTCGGTCACCGACTTCTTACCGGATGCGACGTCATCGCCCATCTCGTCGGCAAAGGCGCGAAGCAGCTCGCGCTGCTTATTGGAAAGGTTCGTGGGGACGACCACACGCAGCTGCACGATCAGACGACCGCGCGAACCGCCACCGCCGATACGCGGCATGCCGTAATTGTTGACGCTCACGGTGTCGCCGTACTGGGCGCCAGCGGGGACGCACACCTTGACGACCTCGTCAGGCATAATGCCCTCGACCTCGATCTCGCATCCGAGCGCAGCCTGCGCAATCGAGATATCGCTCACGAGGTACAGGTCGTCGCCGTTGCGCTTAAAACGCTCGTGGTCGGCGACGCGCACGTTGACGATCAGGTCGCCCGACGGCTCGCCGCGAAGGCCGGCCTCGCCAAAACCGCTCACGCGCAGCTGGCGACCGGTCGAAACGCCGGCGGGAATATCGATATCGATCTTTTCGTGCGAAGGCGTGCGGCCCTGACCGTCACAGGTCTCGCAGGGATGGTCGATGACCGTGCCTTCGCCGTGGCAGTCGGGACAGGGCGAAGAGGACTGAACCTGGCCCAGGAAAGAACGCTGGACCGTCGTCACATAGCCCGTGCCGTGGCAGCGGCTGCACTGCTTTTCCTGTGCGCCCTCGGCCCTACCGGTGCCGTTGCAATCCTCGCAGGGGGCAAGGCGGTCATAGCTGATCGTCTTTTTGCAACCGAGTGCCGCCTCCTCAAGGGTCACCGAAAGGGAGATGGCCATATCGCGGCCGCGACGACGCTCACGGCGATTTCGGGCGCCACCGCCGGCACCGCCGCCAAAGAACGACGAGAAGAGGTCGTCCATGCCCATGCCACCAAAGATATCGTTGATGTCGACATAGCCAGAGCCACCGGGGCCGTCCGCGGTGCCGTAACGGTCGTAGTTAGCACGCTTCTGCTCGTCGGAAAGAACGGAATACGCCTCGTTGAGCTCTTTGAACTTGGCCTCGGCCTCGGGGTCGTCCGAAACGTCCGGGTGTACGGTACGGGCCTTCTTTAGAAACGCGCGCTTAATCGTCCGCGCGTCGGCATCCTTGTCGACGCCAAGTACCTCGTAGTAATCCCTATTTTCCGACACGACCGAATCCTTCCGACTTTCATTATTGTCACAGTGCGTCCTATACCCAAGCTGGGCCGGCCGCAAACAGAGGGGTTGATGTTATTGCATTGCGTAGGGCGAAAGCATGGCACGTTGCGAGCAGCTCGCAAACCAAACCGACACGAGCGCAAACATAAATCCGTTGGCAAAACCGTTGGCAAACTGCATCGCGCCGCGCTTCCACCACAGCAGGCTGCGGTGCAGCACGCCGTCCGAGACCACCATGAACAGGCCCATGGCAAACGGAATAAAGCACATCACGGCAAAGGCCGAGAACACGCCCGAGATGGCCGACAGCACCAAAAACGGCGCCACGATGCCCATCAGGTAAAAACCGGTACGGGCCTTGCCCTCCAGACGCTCGGCCTCGACATGAGCGCGGCCGACCAGATCGCCACCCGAGGCACCGTTGGTGCCGGCGTGACCCATGCCGCCAATGCGGACCTCGTCGCCATCGTGCGTACCGGCAGGAAACTCAATCGTCTGCTCGGAGGTCACACGGACACGGCCGCTGCCGCCGCAATCGGGGCAGGGGTCGGCGACGACCTTACCGGAACCGCCGCACTCGGGGCAGACCGACTGAAACGTGCCGGCACCGAACAGGAAGGACAGGTCGACATCGATGTGGCCGCGACCACCGCAGCTCGGACAGGTATGTGCATGCTCGGACGAAACAGAACCCGAGCCGCCACAGTGGCCACAGGTATCGAAGCGCGTATAGCGGACGGTCTTGCGGGCACCGCCCTTGGCCTCCTTAGCGTCGAGCTTGATATCGACGACCACGTTGGCGCCGTTCTCGGGATTATAGGCAGCCTGCCCGCGACGCGGCTGGCCCCAGGCGCCACCAAAGGGAAAGCCGCCCTCAAAGGGATTGCCATAGCCTGCGCTGCCGGCGTAGCCGCCGCCATAGGGCGAAGCCGTAGGAGCGCCGGCGAAGGGGTTGCCCGAGCGCATGGCGTCGTAGCGCGCACGCTTCTGCTCGTCCGAAAGCACGGCGTAGGCCTCGGAAACCTCTTTAAACTTTTCCTCGGCATCAGGTTCTTTGTTGACGTCCGGATGGAGCTTGCGGGCCTTTTGCTGGAAGGCCTTCTGTATATCACGCGAGGTGGCGTCCTTGGAGACACCCAAAATCTCGTAGTAATCTTTTTCGTTCATCGTCGCCATGCGCGGCAACCTCCTGCTCACAGCAGCGTATATATTGCGGTAATTCTACCCGAGCGGCCTAAGCTAGACCCCAAAACAGCTCGAACAGCACATTTCCATCGAGCCAGCCCAAGTGGGTGGGCGCTAAACGGGCGTGGGCACGACCTGCGATAACGTCTTTCGAGGCGACGCACCCCGCATGCCCCTCAACATAATCGGGCACCCAAGTGGCAAGACCCAACTCGAGCGCACGGTCACAGGCCGCCACCAGCTCGTCTGCAGCGATCACGCTTGCCGAGCGAACCAACAGATCGGGCCCAATGCCACGCGTCATGCGGCAGGCGAGCATCAAATCCTCGGCCGCAGCCTCGCGCTGCGACAGATACTCGGCATCAAACGTCGTCGCGGCGTCGTCGCGTTGCACCAAGCGCACGCGATACGCATCGCCGCGAGCAGGCACGTCGGGAAACAGCCCGGCCAAGCGATCGAAATCCTCGGCGTCGAGCATACCGGCGGCAGAGCGGCCCAAGCCCAGATAGCCCCGTCCTGTCCAATAGGCAATGTTGTGGGCACACTCATGTCCGTCGAGCGCGTAGCTTGCCACCTCATACGGGTGATAGCCGGCCGCACCCAGGCACTCACGCGCCGCGTCCATGCACGCAGCCTGAAAATCCTCGTCGGGCTCGAGCGACTCGTCGCGACACGCCATGTGGTAGAGCGGCGTGCCCTCCTCGAGCGTGAGCGGGTACACCGACACATGATGCGGCGCCGCCGCCAGCACGCCATCGAGCGTGCGTTGCCAGCTTACGGCGGTCTGCCCGGGAAGTCCGCACATCAGGTCGCAGGACACATCGAGCCCAGCGTCCTTAACCGTCGTGATGGCAGCGAGCGCCCGATCGGCATCGTGAATACGGCCAATCGCAGCAAGCTCGGCGTTGTCAAGGGTTTGAACTCCCAGAGAGACGCGTGTGACACCGACCTTGGCAAGCGCAGTGGCAAGCCCGGCGGTCAACGACTCGGGATTGGCCTCGCAGGTAAACTCAACGGGCTTGCACCACATGCAAATACGCCGGGCAAGCTCCACCAGACGCTCTCCTGCCAGCGACGGCGTACCGCCGCCAACATAGACGGTGCGGACCTGCGCAAGCGCGCCTGCGTCGCCAAAGGCATCGAGGCGCGCATACAGTTGCTCAAAATAGACATCGAGCGCAGCACTCAGGTCGCACGAAGCAAAACTGCGTGAGTCAAAGTCGCAGTATCGGCACTTTTGGGCGCAAAACGGCACGTGGACGTACAGCGCGGTAACGGCCACCGTTAGGCCTCCAGCGGATGAGCGGGCACCGACTCGCCGGCGGCAAGCGCGGCCTCGCAGGCCACCACATCGCGCTCGATATCATCGACCAATGCCATGAACTCCTCGTATGTGGAGCAGCGCACCACCTGCGCGCGCCAGGCGGCGGCATGGGGCATGCCCTTAAGATACCAGCTCGCGTACGTGCGGGCACGTGACATAAGCGGCAACAGCTCATGCGTGAGCGTCAGGTGCTCGCGCAGGGCATCCAGGCGCTCGACCGAGCTACGCACCGGTACTGGCGTGCCATCGAGTGCAAGGGCTCGAGCATCACCGAACACCCAGGGGTTGCCATAGATACCGCGCGCGATAAACACGGCACTGGCGCCCGAGTTGCGCAGGCGTTCCGCCGCATCCTCGGCGCAGAACACATCGCCCGAACCGATAACGGGAATCTCGACGGCGTCGGCCACCTCATCGACGACCGACCAATCGGCCTGGCCCGTATAGAGCTGCGTGGCACAGCGGCCGTGCACCGCCACCGCAGCTGCCCCTGCCCCCTCGAGCATCTGGGCAAACGTCGCGGCATTGCGGTCTTCGGCGTAAAAGCCCTTGCGAATCTTCACGGTCACGGGAACATGCGCCGCGCCCACCGCTGCCTCGACAATCTGCTCGGCCAGGTCGGGCGTACGCATAAGCGCCGAGCCCTCGCCCTTGGTAACGACCTTGCGAGCCGGACAGGCCATGTTGATATCAATCAATGACAGGCGATCGCCCACGCGTTCCTCGACGGCAGCGACGGCACCCGCAAACTGATCGGGCTTGGAACCAAAGAGCTGCACGCAGATCTGCTGCTCCTCGTCGGCCGGCAACACCAGGCGCCACGTCTTGTTGCTGGCATAGGCAAGGCCCGCAACGCTCACCATCTCGCTGTAGGCAAGGTTGGCACCGCGGCGGCGACACATGATGCGATAGGCGGGGTCGGTTACGCCCGCCATGGGAGCCATAAGGAACGGCTGCTCGGCATAGGCGCCCAGCAGACGCTTGCTGTATTCAGAAAGCGCCATGGACTTACTCGTCTACCTTTAGGATCGCCATAAAGGCCTCCTGCGGGACCTCGACCGAACCGATGGCCTTCATGCGCTTCTTGCCCTCTTTCTGCTTCTCGAGCAGCTTGCGCTTTCGCGAGATATCGCCGCCATAGCACTTGGCCAAAACGTCCTTGCGACGCGCCTTGACGGTAGAGCGGGCAATGATCTTGTTGCCGATGGCGCCCTGAATAGGCACCTCGAACAGCTGGCGCGGGATGATTTCCTTGAGCTTGTCACACAGGCCGCGGGCCAGGCCATAGGCCTTATCCTTGTGCACGATAAACGAAAGCGCGTCCACCTCATCGCCCGAAAGCAAAATATCGAGCTTGACGAGTTCGGAGGGACGGTACTCGTTGAACTCGTAGTCGAGTGAGGCATAGCCCTTGGTGCGACTCTTGAGCTGGTCAAAGAAGTCCAGGATGAGCTCGGCGAGCGGCATGTCAAAGCGCATCTCGACCGATTTGCTCGTGAGATGGATCATGTCAGTTGTAATGCCGCGGTGCTCGATAGCGAGCTGCATGACGGCACCCGTATACTCGGGCGGGCAGATAATTTTGGCCTTGAGGTAAGGCTCCTCAATGCGCTCGATGCGCGTAGCCTCGGGCAGATCCTGCGGGCTGCGAACATCAATCATCTCGCCGTCGGTCTTATAGACGTGATAGTCCACCGAAGGGCTCGTAGCAATGAGGTCAAGGTTGAACTCGCGCTCCAAGCGCTCCTTGACGACCTCCATATGCAGCAGGCCCAAGAAGCCAACGCGGAAACCAAAGCCGAGCGCCACCGAGGTCTCGGGCTCCCACACCAACGACGGGTCGTTGACATGCAGCTTATCGAGAGCGTCGCGCAGGTTCTCGTAATCCTTGTTGTCGATCGGGAACAGGCCCGTGTAGACCATGGGCTTGGCCTCGCGGTAGCCCGGAAGCGGCTCGGGGCAGGGGTTCGACGCCCAGGTAAGGGTGTCGCCCACGTGCACGGCCTCGGGATCCTTCAGACCCGTGACCACGTAGCCCACCTCGCCGACCGTCAGTGCGTCGACCGGGGTCTCGGCAGGGCGCTTGACGCCCACGCCGTCGACCAAAAAGTCACCCTCGGCCTGCATCATGCGCAGGGTATCGCCCTTCTTGATGGAGCCGTCGAAGACGCGGACCGTGGCAACGACGCCGCGGTACTCATCGAAGTAAGAATCCAGGATAAGTGCCTTGAGCGGAGCGTTCGCATCGCCCTTTGGCGGTGAGATCAAAAAGACGATGGACTCCAGCAGGTCGTGAATGCCCTCGCCGGTCTTGCCCGATACGCATACGGCATCGTCGGCAGGAATCGCCAGGTCATCCTCGATCTCGGTCTTAACCTCGTCGGGGTGTGCAGAGGGAAGGTCAATCTTGTTGATGGCGGGCACGATATCCAGGTTGGCGTTCATGGCGAGCGTCGCGTTGGAGACGGTCTGTGCCTCGACACCCTGCGTGGCGTCGACGACGAGCACCGCGCCCTCGCAGGCGGCCAGCGAACGCGAGACCTCATAGGTAAAGTCCACGTGGCCCGGTGTATCGATCAGGTTGAACTGATACGTCTCGCCATCGTCGGCGTCATAGGAAACGCGAACGGCATTGGACTTGATCGTGATGCCGCGCTCGCGCTCAATATCCATGGTGTCGAGCAGCTGCGACTCCATATCGCGCTCGTCGACGGTATGGGTGAGCTCGAGGATACGGTCACTGATCGTGGACTTGCCATGGTCGATGTGCGCAACGATCGAGAAGTTGCGGATGTGGGAAATGTCAATTGAAGTATTCATGCGGACTATCTTACCCGAGCGGTACAAAAAATGGAGCCTGTTCCATAAAACAGGCTCCATTTATGCGCGTAATCTGTGTGGTGTGAAATTTACAACTTAGGCGTTGATGCTGTTCACGAGCTTGGCAAGACCGGACTTGCGGTTGGAAGCCTGGTTCTTGTGGATAACATGCTTGGCGGCAGCCATGTCGAGACGCTTGGTGACGGTCTTGAGGGCAGCCTGGGCCTTCTCGGCGTCGCCCTCGGCGACGGCGGACTGGACGTGCTTGGTCAGCGTCTTGAGCTCGGACTTGACAGCCTTGTTACGCATGCGAGCTGCCTCATTGGTGCGGATACGCTTCTTCTGAGACTTGATGTTTGCCACTTCTGGAGTTCCTTTCGAGTTCCTTGCAAAAAATGTATGACACCTCTGAGACACGGTGAGGTCATGCAAGCGCCTACTATAGCACGCTCCCCCTCAAAGGGATAGAACGAATTTGTCAAATAGGCAGGTATCATCACGATTTTCTCAAGATGTTCGTAATCCAGAGCAAAAGCGCGGTCTGGGAATCGGCCGAACCCTTGAGTGCGAGCTCCACATCGACGGCACCCTCGAGCGCGGCAACGAGCTCGGTCATCGAAAAGCGGCGTGCCCAGGTAAGGTGATTTTTGACCTGCCAGGCCTGAAGCTTGAGCGTCGCGGCAAGCTCACGACCCTGTCCACGCGCATCGAGAGCCTTGGCGACGATCAGCTCACGGATGCGACCGCATAGCAGCGTGTAGGTCCACACATAGCTCTTGGCGGGCAGTAGATTGAAGAGCTCAAGCGAGCGGCGCATGTCACGGGCCGAGACCGCATTGAGAAAGTCCCAGGGCTGAACTTCGGCCGTGCGCACGATCCAGCGCTCTACATCGGCAAGCTCAATTTGCGGCGCCTCGACCATCTGGGCAAGCTTGGCCAAGTCGTTATCGAGCATACGAGTGTTCTCGCCCGAGCGCGAAACGAGCTCCTCGGCGGCGGCCGTAGAGATGGACTTTCCGTGCTGCGTCGCCATCTGCTGCACGCGGCGCGGGAGCTCCCAGCGCTTGGTGCCCGAACAGTCGATCACGGCCTTCTTGTCAATCTTGGCGATTGCCTTGTACAGGCGCGTGTTCTTGGCAAGCGAATCGGCGATTATGAGGCAAACCGTCGTGGGGCTGGGACTCGCCAGATACTCGACAAGCGGCTCGGAGATCACTTTGGCAAGTTTTGAGCAGCCGTCAAGGATTACCAGGCGAAACTCGCTGCCCATGGGAAAGGTGTTGAGCGATCCGATAATCGATTCGATATCGGGCTCTTTGGTCATATCGCGCTCGTCGAGGTTGAACTCGACCATGCCCGTCTTTTCCAGACGCGCCTTCATACGCGAGACGGCGTGGTCGCGCTTGACTCCGTCGGTACCGACGATCAGATATGCCGGCAGCAGACCGGTTTCGGACATCGCGCTCCCCTCTCGCAGACTCTCGAATTCGTACCGTGCCATTTTAGCCCAGGGGTTGGTCCCGCGCCAACGACGGCATCACGGTCGCTGGCATCGCATGGCAAAGCCCTTCGCGGTCGGCGTGACGGTAATGTCGCCGTGTTCGATGGTGCATGCGAACGCACCACCCGCTTCCTTAACTGCATCGATGCAGGCATCCGACGGATGGCCGTAACGATTCCCCTCGCCGGCGCTCGCGATAGAGAACTCGGGCTTAAGCGTGCCCAGCAGGTCTGTGTCGACGGAAACTTTTGAGCCATGATGCCCCAGCTTGAGCACATCGATATCCCCCACCTCCTGCACGAATTCTCGCTCTTGGTCGAGCTCGGCATCACCGGTGAGAAGTACGCACAGGCTCTTGCCTTCCTGAGCATAGGAGAGCAGCAAGACAAGCGAGTCCTCATTGCCCTCGCCATCTACCGTGTCAAACGGCCACATCACACGAGCCCGAAATGCGCCGATATCGACCGTGTCTCCGCGAGCCACCTGCCGATACGTTACGCCGGGGCGATTCAGGACCTCAGCAGGCGCACCGTCCAGCGCATCGGCTGCAACCGCAATGGTTCCAACAGAAAACCGATCGAGTACGTCGGGAAGACCGCCCCAATGGTCTTCGTCCCAATGCGTCACGAAGACGGCATCGATATGGTGGACATTATTGCGAACCAACGCCGACACCACGCGCTCATCGAGCCCGCAGTCGACGAGCGCCACAGTGCCACCCTGACGAACCAGAATCGCATCGGCCTGGCCAACATCGAGGACCGTCACCGAAGGCGGCGCGCATCGATCCCAATAGATATACGGAACACCCGCTGCAAGCATCAGGCACACCAGCCCCGCTGCCATGCTCCGTGCGCGGGGGCGTGGCCACCAGACCAAGAGGACTGCCAGTGCAAACGGCACCACGTATACCAAGGGCGTATCGGGCGGCACGCTTACGGATGCGCCCGGAACGGCAGCAAAGAGCTGTTCAAAGAACAGCGCACAGCGGGCGACAATCATGGGCACCACGAGCGCCCCGTGACGCAGCAGCGGCACAAGCGAGCAGGGCACCAGCACAACCGATACAGCGAGCAGCACGCTTATCACCGGACCGATCACGGCATTTGCAAGCGGGGCAATGAGCGAAAACGTCCCAAATGCGGGAATGGTTACGGGAAGTGTCGCCAGCTGCGAGCACAGCGTGACAGACAAAACGCTGGCGACACCCGATGGCATGCCCAGCTCGCCCAAGGCGTAGGTGGCGTAGGGGCAAAAACAAAGGATGGCAAAAACGCTGACGCACGAAAGCTGAAAACCCATCTCGAACAATACCGTCGGTCGCAGCAACACAAAGATTGCCATGGTCAAAAATAGGGCCGAGAGGCCATGCCGACGACGTCCGGCGCCGTTGGCGACAAGCGTCGCCGCCACCATGCAGCACGCGCGCACGGCCGAGGGCGAGGCGCCCGTAAAGACGGCATAGGCAATAAGAGCCAGCATCAACAGTCCCCGCTGCAGCCCACGAGAGAGGCGTGTCTTTTGCAGGGCGCTCTCAATCACAAACCCCACGATGGCAAGATGGCTGCCCGAGACGGCGATGAGATGTGCGGTGCCCGTTACCGAAAACCAATCGCCCGCCGGCTGGGCGCGCAGCTCGGACGAGCGTCCACAGACAACGCCGGCAATGAGCAAGCGCGCTGGATCGGTCGCGGGCGCGATAACGGCAAGGAGCTCGTTTCGAAGCCAAGACAACGGGCCTGGAGGGCCCTCGTCGATCGATACCAACCGGACGACTTTAACCTTTCGAAGCTCGCCCCGAAGCACGCGTGAGCGCCCATACGCATCATTCTCAAAGCGCGAAATTCGACCGATAGCACGTACATGCGAACCGGCGCCAAGCTCACGATCACACGACAGCCGTACCTGACCCAAACGCTTTTCGCCCGCATACGCATCACAGGTATAGGAGTACGCACCGTCATTGATGGACGGGTCGCCACACACAACAAACTCGAGACTGCTCGCAGCCCGATTATCCAACGCCCTCGAAGCGCGCAGCGCCCCTATCGCCCAACCCGCGGACACTACCGCTCCCGCCACGAGGCCGAGGGCCGCGGCATACAGCCATCGCCTCCACCGCACAAGGCGCATGCAGGACCGAGCCAATACGATGCACCCTGCTGCCGCAACGGGAATGGCCATAAGCAATGTGACGGGCGCCGCCCGCTCTCCCAGCAGCGCATCGGCCGCCATGTTAAGCACTAACCCACAGCTCGCACACAAGCCGGCACAAAGGGCTATCGTCCACGGCATCAATGGGCGCGGTGGCATCACATGCTCGCGCTCGGTCGCACTCATACGCAGATGCAATCTTTAATTTTGGCGAGTTTCTTCTCACCGATCCCCGATACGCGCATAAGGTCATCGACCGAGGCAAAGGCCCCGTTTTGCGTCCGTTCGTCGATAATTGACTGGGCCATAGAAGGCCCGATGCCCGAAAGCGTCTGCAGCTCCGCCGCACTTGCCGTATTGATATTCACAAGTCCCGACGAAGACCCTGTACCAGGGGTCGTGGAAGCACTGCTTTCGGCGGCGCCGACGGCCGCAGCCGTTTGTTGCTCCCCTACCGTCGGCACATAGATCTTTTGGCCATCGGTGATCTTGGACGCACGGTTAAGAACCGTCACATCCGCCTCGGCCGTAAGCCCTCCGGCGGCATCAATCGCCTGGGACACCCGTGCTCCATCTTTAAGCCGGTACACGCCAGGCTTCACAACGGCGCCATCAACATCGACGTACACCTCGGCAGCAGAGGAGCTCTTGGCAGACGGCTCATCGGCATCGTCAGGAGAGGCATCCCCGGCCCCGCGCACATCCGAGGCGCTCGCCTCATCACTACGCTCAAACGACACGCCGCTGGAGCGGCTATTAAAACTTGCCATCGCCAAGCCGCTCGCGACGGCAATGACAACCAGAATCGCCACGACCATCGCCTTATGGCCGAGCAGCTTTTCTGCCCAGCGGTCCATCCGTTTAACCCGTTCGTGTTGCTCGCGCTGCGCCATAGCAAACACCTCCCAACACCATCGTGTCAGGAAACGAACGCCGCAGCCTCCGCACGCCCACACCGGTTTTCGCGGTCAAACCAAAAGCTGACCAAAACCTTGCGGAAAAGTGTCCATTTATTCAGGCACACGTCGACAAATGAACCGTTTATCGCCTAATGCCCAGATAGAAAAAGACCGACGATGCAAAATCACCGCCGGTCTATACACAACATTATTCGTGATCTTGGTAAATCTCACGTGGAGCGAGCTCGGAATGTTTGCGTTTTAAGGTCTTAGGGGCCTTATACGTGTTGCTCTCGAAGTCGATATACTCGGTCTGTTTGAGCAAACGCTCAATCATCTCCTCGTGATCGAACAGCTCCCAAGCCTCGTGCACGGCATCGGGTTTGGCGTGCGTCTCGGGGCGGCGCGGCATAAAAAGCGTGCAGCAATCGGGAGCAGCCTCGGTCGAGATATCGAAGGTACCGATTTCCTCAGCGCGTGCGATGATCTCCTGCTTGTCCGAACCGATCAACGGACGGAACACGGGGATCTTCACGGCCTCGTTGACGGCCATGATGTTCTCGAGCGTCTGGGAGGCAACCTGAC
>CAJMLB010000043.1:0-13789 GCA_905214145.1 uncultured bacterium
GATTGCGCTGTGGACAGAGTGCGTGGGTGCGTTGGACATGGCTGCTCCTTATCCCTCGTGCGCCGCACGGGGAGGCCGCGGCGCGTAGGATGAGGCTATCCCCAAGGTTCATGCGGGTAAGTACCGGAACCTGACCAAATGCTTGCCCGATATCTGACAAATGGCGCCTATGAAAGATAATGGAATAAATCTGCAGGTAGACAACGGTAAATAGAAGAACGTACAGGTCCCTATCTTCACAATTGGCCTGTTTTTAGGACGATTCTCCACAGCTAAAACAAGCATCGTCACCCTTGTATCGAACAAGACAACCGCGTTATACTATCCTCCACATATGCGGGCATCGCCAAGTGGTAAGGCATCAGCTTCCCAAGCTGACACTCGCGGGTTCGAGTCCCGTTGCCCGCTCCAGTTAAAAGCACAAGCACGGCACCATTACGGTGCCGTGCTTTTTCAATAAAGTGCCGGGACTCGAACCCGCCAGGGTGTGAGCGTAAAGCAAACGCGAAGCGTTTGTAGCGAGCAGGCGAAGGCGCCGGCAGGCGCCTAAAGCCGGTGCGTATTTGCGAAGCAAATACGCGGACGTCCCGTTGCCCGCTCCACCGGGCACGGGAGACATGGGGACGGCCAATTCAACAAAGTTTCCCCCGCGGCTTCGTGAGGCCGAGGGGCTCGCCTGAAGCCGGTGCGTATTTGCGAAGCAAATACGCGGACGTCCTCATGACCGCTCCATCTGCAACATGTTAGGTTGATGCCCGTTGCTCATACGGGCGCCTGCGCACGGTACAATAGTCGAGTTACGACCAACGTGCCAATAACCAAAAAGGAGCCGCTATGATCGATCGCTATACCCGCCCGGAGATGGGACACATCTTCTCCCTCGAGAACAAGTACGCCATTTGGCAGGAGATCGAGGTCCTGGCCTGCGAGGCCCAGGCGGAGCTCGGCAAGATCGGTATTTCCAAAGACGAGGCCCAATGGATCCGCGACCATGCCAACTTTGAGAAGGCAAAGGTCGACGAGATCGAGGAAGTCACGCGCCACGATGTCATCGCCTTCCTGACCAACATGAAGGAGTACATCGACGCCGATGTTCCGGAGGGCGAGCCCAAGCCTAGCCGCTGGGTTCACTATGGTATGACCAGCTCCGACCTGGGTGATACGGCTCTGTGCTATCAGCTTACTCAGGCCTGTGACCTGATTATCGAGGACGTCAAGAAGCTCGGCGTGATCTGCAAGCGCCGCGCTTTCGAAGAGCGCAATACGCTCTGCGCCGGCCGTACTCACGGCATCCATGCCGAGCCGATGACCTTCGGTATGAAGTTTGGCTCTTGGGCCTGGGAGCTCAAGCGCGATCTCGATCGTCTTGAGGACGCTCGCAAGAACGTTGCCTTCGGTGCCATCTCCGGTGCCGTCGGCACCTACAGCTCCATCGAGCCGTTCGTCGAGGAGTACGTCTGCGAGCACTTGGGCCTGGTTCACGATCCGCTGTCCACGCAGGTCATCAGCCGCGATCACCACGCCTACCTCGCCGGCGTGCTTGCCACTACAGCGGCCACCTGCGAGCGCATCGCGACCGAGGTCCGCAACCTGCAGAAGACCGATACGCTCGAGGCCGAAGAGCCCTTCCGCAAGGGACAAAAGGGCAGCTCCGCTATGCCGCACAAGCGCAACCCCATCACCATGGAGAAGGTTTGCGGCCTGTCGCGCGTCGTGAAGGCCAACGCGCAGGTTGCCTTCGACAACGTCGCCCTGTGGCACGAGCGTGACATTTCACACTCCTCCGCCGAGCGTGTCGCCCAGGCTGATAGCTTCATTGCGCTCGACCACATGTTCCAGTGCCTCATCCGCGTTATCGACGGCCTGCAGCTGTATCCCGCCCGCATGATGGCCAACCTCAACAAGACCCGCGGCCTCATCTTCTCCTCCAAGGTGCTGCTCGCCCTCGTCGACACGGGCATCACCCGCGAGGACGCCTACGCTATCGTGCAGGAAAACGCCATGGCCACCTGGCACGAAGTGCAGGATTGTGTTTCCGGTCCCACCTTTAAGGAGCGTCTCGAGGCCGATCCGCGCTGCACCGTCAGCCAGGAGAAGCTCGACGAGATCTTTGATCCGTGGGACTTCCTCACCCGCATCGACACGGTCTTCGATCGCCTGGAGCAGGTGAGCTTCGAGTAGGGTTAACCTAATTCGGCTGTTTGCGGATGCATTCCAACCTTTGGCGCCTTGCCCATCTTGGGTGAGGCGCTTTTTTATCGCCGCATCAGCCCCGGGTATACAATGAAATCCGACTGCTGTTTCGATGAAGGGAGGCTTGTGCCCGGACGTATCAAGCGAGCCGCCATCGTCTCGTTTGCGCTCATGCTCCTTGTTGCCGCCTGTGTGGCCGCCCTGACGTATACCGTTCGAAGCAGTTCTTCCTCCTCGAATGAAGCCGACAAAGATCTCCCGGTACTCAAAATCGGCGTTACGGATAACGACCCCTATGTGTATGTCGATACCACGGGCGATTACGCCGGTATCGATATCGACATCGCCCGCGAGGCGTGTGAGCGTGCGGGGCTCAAGCCACAGTTTGTCGATATTGACTGGAACGATCGCGACCGGCTGCTCGAAAACGGTGATATCGATTGCCTGTGGTGTGATTATTCTCCCTGTTATCGCGAGGATAAGTATTACTGGACCGAGCCGTATCTAACCGTGACGGTCTCGGTTGCCGCCAAGAAAACGAGTGGCATCAAGTCCTTGGCGCATCTCGATGGAAGCAAGACCATCGCGGTAATTGCGGGCTCGGTGAGTGAACGCCGATTGCTCGCAGGGGATCTGGAAATCTCGCCGAACGTGCAAATCAAATCGTATGGTTCTGCCGAACTCTGCAAAGCCGCCCTCGCCAAAGGGTATGTCGACTGTTGGATGGCGGACGTTCAGCCGCTTGACCGACTTGTCGCCCGGTATCCCGGCCTTTACCGCGTGTTCGCTGACAACGTTATGACGGTTGATCTGGGCGTCGCGTTTGATGACGGCTATGAAGGACCGATCGTAAAGGATCTCAATACCGCATTGTTTGCCATGGACCGAGATGGCACGATTGACCGTATTGTGGGCAATTACAAGACAGGAGCGACGACGGGCGGGCAAGGAGCAAATCCATGACAAATGATGAGCACCGCTTGCGTCGAAAGACTCTGACCGTCATAGCTGTCGGCGTTATTGTCAGCGCTGTCTTGTTAGGCCTGTTGTATACGGTTGGAACCCATCGCTGCCTCGAAAAAACGCTTGGGTTTGGCCAAGAAACCATGGCGTTTTTGGAAAACGCTTGCGAAAAATATGACCGCTACGAACAGGGGAGAAAAACCGAAGAGACGCACGATTTGCTCGCCGCGATCGAATCGTTTGCGACGTTCCTGTCCTCTGATCGCGTTGAGGTTAACGACGATCTTATCGAGCAATTTGTCCATGCCGAGAACCTTTCGGGGCTGATGGTCATGGACTCCGATGGCCATATGGCTGCCCACTACGACATCGATGGTCGCGATCCGCTCATGTTGTGGCGAGAGGAGCTGGCCTGTGCGCCGGTCGCATCGATGTATCAAGGTTCCAAAGTGACCTACTCAACTGTCGTCGAGCGCCGTGGTGTCGTTTTTGCCGTCTGCGCTATCCCGTATGGCGACGGCGTTGCCTTGGCATACCGCTCATTTGTTTCCGATCCAGCGGACGACTATTCATATGCCATAGCCGACGTGCTTTCGAACAGCACCTTCCACCAGGGCCCCACGGTGCTTGTTATGGAGGATGCGGAGATTGTCTCATCCAACAGCGCCGATGCTGACGTGTCGCTCGCCCGATTCCTCACCAGCGCAGGGGTTGAGTGGAAAGACGATGGCCTAACGCGCATCGAATATCGAGGAGACAAATGGTACGCGGTGCGTGCGGCATACAAGGACTACCGCCTGTTTGCGCTGTATCCCAAATCTGAGGTCATGTCTGGCAGGATCACATTTGTCGCCGCTGGCGTCTTGGTGTGCCTTGCGTTTTGGGTCGTGGTACTGTTGGCTCGAAATATCGTTGATCGCCGCAATTTGGTCGAAAAGGATAAACAGCTCGGCATTATCAATGCCATAAGCGCCATCTACGATTCGACCTTCCTTTTGCATCTCGACACCCTCGAGATCGAGGGAATCAATATGTCGCCGACGATAGCGAAGATATTTGCCGAGCACAGCGAGGCATATGACTTTATGGACACGGTCTGCCGGGATGTCGTGAGCCCCGAAAGCCGCGAAGCGGTTGTGGGACTCGTAGATATAAGTACGCTTCGCGAACGTATGGAGGGCGTACCGTACTTGGCTGCCGAGGTGCGAGATTGTCGAGGCGCTTGGTACTCGCTACAGGTTGTCCCCCAGCATCGCGATGAGCAAGGCCGGCTGGAGTCGGTCGTCGTGGCGACGCACAACATATCGATGGTCAAACATGCCGAGGAGCTGACATACCAAGACAAACTGACGGGGCTTCGCAACCGCAACTACCTTGAATCGCGCGGAGATAGCCTGGTAAACGAGGGCTTGCCCGTGAGCGTGATTATGTTGGACTGCAATTATCTCAAGCGGACCAACGATATCTACGGTCACGAGATGGGGGATGAACTGCTGCGACGGACGGCGTCCGTGCTGCGGCGGGTGGCTGGTGCGGATTACCTGCCGATGCGCGTTGGCGGCGACGAGTTTTTGCTGGTTTGCCCCCATACTGACAACGAGTCTGCGCTCGGGCTGGAACAGGATCTTCGTCTCGGTCTTGCCGCGGTAAGCGATGAGGCACTGACGGTCAGCGCATCGATTGGCGTGGCGACCGTCGAGACGGCTGGAAATACGCTGGCCGATGTATATCGTGTCGCCGACCACAATATGTATCGGGAGAAGCGCACAGTCCACGCACGGGGTACGGGCTGCTAATCTTGCCCCCACTAATCTATGCATCGTAGGATGTTGAATCGGTGCTTACGATAATAAGTCGGGCCAGGCGGGGATAATAGACGTCTGAAATTTCTTTCTGAGAGGGGATCTCAATGATTAGTTTTGACTACAAGCCTCAGGGTGTATGCTCTCGCAATATCCACCTCAATCTTTCCGATGACGGCAGCAAAGTGCTGGGCGTCGAGTTTACCGGCGGCTGCGACGGCAATCTCAAGGCTATCTCCAAGCTGGTTGAGGGTGCTCCTGCCGATCGCGTAATCGAGGTTCTCGCCGGTAATACCTGCGGTATGAAAAAGACCTCCTGCGCCGACCAGCTTACCCGCGCTATCGAGGCCGCTCGCGCCGAGATCGCCTAATGGGTATCGCCGACCACATCAAGAACGGAATATCGCGCCGCGGCTTTGTGCTCGGTGGAGCTGCCGCGGGCGCTGCCACGGTACTTGCCGGATGCTCGAAAAAAACGGGCACCAGCGACGATGCCGCCGGCGAGCCGCAGGTTATCAAAGATGACTCAAAAATCGTCTCGATTACGGATGAGTACGAGGCTGTCGAAATCGACCTCGAGCCTGCAGCTTCATGGACATTGCCTTTGGGTACGCTGCTGTATTACTGCGACGGTGATTACGCCGCGGCGATGATGGCGCCCGCATCGGCGCGGCATGCCAATACGCTCGGCATGCTCAACCTGGGCGACGGCTCACTCACGACGCTCGTCGAGGATCCCGTGGAAGGTGCGGGGTATTCGTTTTACGATGTCCGCGCCGGCGATGGCGTATTTGCTTGGGTCGAGATGAACTTTGCGAATGCATCATGGAAACTCTATGCGCAAAATACGGCAGGTGCGTCGCTTGTCGGCGATGTGGTCGAGCTCGACCGAGGCGGCAAGGACTACGACCCGCCGCTGTTTACGGCGTTCGAATCGTCCGTCATTTGGTACAAGATGCCTGCTGCAGGCGGCAATAAGACGAGTCACGACTCGTATTGCTACCGCCGCTCGCTCGACGAGGCAAAGGCCGAGGCCATTTGGAAGTCAACGGGCCGCTTTGCATCCGCCCCGCGTGTGAGTGACGGCATTTTGACCATCTCGCCGCGTGT
Source organism: uncultured bacterium (assembly GCA_905214145.1). Lineage (GTDB taxonomy): Bacteria > Actinomycetota > Coriobacteriia > Coriobacteriales > Coriobacteriaceae > Collinsella. The sequence goes on from CAJMLB010000043.1 coordinate 6,069, forward strand.
CCGCAACGACGAGGGCGTCTACTACGGCATGACGGCGATCGACCTGACGGACGGCAACAATACCAAGAGGGCTCAGCTGGTCCTTCCCTCATCGGTGTCTCCCTTCGAGGCCGTATATATGGGCGACACGTTTGTGTTCTCCATCGAGGCCACCTATAGCGGCGTGGGGAGCCTAGGCAACATGGGCACCTATATCGGTAACGAGAATGGGACGTTCCTATTCCTGTCGCGCGAGCCGCTTGCGTGTGCTGCCGGCAGAAAAGGCAAATATCTGGTTAAGGTTCAGGCATCGCATTTTCTGATCGATACCTCCGCCAAAACCTATGGTTCGCTGCTGTCGCCCGACCGCGCTCTCGAATATGGCGATTATCCAGCTACGGCGGGTAAATCGAATACGTTTTTAACCTATGCCACGGTGCGTAATAGCCAAGGAATTCCCGAGACGGTTACCGCCCGCCTGTTCTCTCTTTAGCGCCGAGGGGTTAAAAGGGCGCCAACGGGGGAATAAACGCGTTGTAATTGTGAGTGCCGCCCGCCGAGCCGCCGCACTGTAGCGGTGCTCGGCGGGCATAGGTGCGTTAAAATGGGCTTGTTCTTAGCTAATTGAGACAGGGGGGCCGTGTTATGGCTTCAGATGCAAAAAAGATTCTGCTGGTCGAGGACGAGAAGGCAATCCGTGACGCTGTCGCTGCCTATCTCGAGCGCGAGGGCTACTGGGTTGTTGGCGTCGGGGACGGCCAGTCTGCGATCGAGGAGTTCGAGAAGCACCAGTTCGACCTGGTTGTGCTCGACCTTATGCTCCCCAAGATTCCCGGCGAGCGCGTTTGCCGCACCATTCGCGACACCTCGGATGTCCCCATCATTATGCTGACGGCCAAGGGCGAGATCGAGGATCGCATCATCGGCCTTGAGCTTGGTGCCGACGACTACCTGATTAAGCCGTTCTCGCCGCGTGAGCTCGTCGCCCGCGTCCGCGCCCTGTTCCGTCGTGCTCACCAGGCAGACGAGCCCGCCGTTGAGGTGCTCGACTTTGGCGATCTGGTCATCGATATCTCGGGCCACAAGATCTTGGTCGAGGACAAGGAAGTAGACCTGACTGCTTCCGAGTTTAAGCTGCTCACCACGCTTGCTCGCCATCCCGGTCGCGTCTATAACCGTATGGAGCTGGTCGAGAAGGTGCTCGGCTATGACTTTGAGGGCTACGAGCGCACCATCGACAGTCACGTCAAGAACCTTCGCGCCAAGCTGGGCGACGACCCCAAGAAGCCTAAGTGGCTCTACACCGTTCACGGCGTCGGTTATCGCTTCGAGGCTCCGGCCAAGACCGATAAGTCGGACGAGAAATAGGGAAATCACATATGACACCTGCGCGCTTTGAAATTGGGCAAAAGCATAAGCAGGAGAACGAGGCGGGTTCCAAGGCAAGTTGGAACACGCCTCGTTCCGATTCACGGCCAGCGATGAGCTATCCCTCGCGCATGGCCTTGGCTTTTGCCCTGACGTCGCTCATGACGGTATTGGTGCTGGTGGGCGTTGTCTCCGTTGTGTGGGGTACCGTCTTTTCGGATTACACGCGCTCCAATATCGTCGAGATTGCCAATTCTGCCGCCGAAAAGCTTGCGACGTCGTACGAGGAAAACGGCAACTGGACTGCGGGCGAGCTACGCACGGTCGCGACATCGAGCTTGGTGTCCGACGACCTGAGTATGCAGGTTGTCAACAAAAAGGGCGTTGTCGTCTATGACGACTCATGGCCTTCGGCAAGTGCGACCGCCGATGTGCGCGAGAGCGAATCGGCGTCGAGCAGCTCGAGCGGTAAAAAGGCCTCGCATAGCCCGGTCTCGTCGGCGCCCACCGACTCCGATAGCGTTGCCAACGTCGAAATCATAACGTCTTCTGGCGAGCATGTCGGACAGGTGAAGCTATGGGCTATCGGCTCCGATGCCCTGCTCACCAAGGCGGATTCTGCGTTTAGGGAAAAGACTTTTAACGCCATGGCCCTTGCCGCGGTTGTTGCGGTCTGCATCTCAGTTGTTATCGGATCGTTCGTGTCGCGCATGCTTACCAGACCGATTCATCGTATAACCAGCACAGCCAAGCAAATTCGCGACGGCGATTTGTCCGCTCGTACCGGTTTGCGCGGCGACGATGAAATCGATCAGTTGGGTGAGACCTTTGACGAGATGGCCACCTCGCTCGAGAAAGATATGAAGCACGAAAAGCGCCTGACCTCGGATGTCGCACACGAGCTTCGCACGCCGCTCATGGCCATGCTTGCAACGGTCGAGGCCATGCAGGACGGCGTATATCCCACCGACGATGAGCATCTGGAGACGGTCGCTTCCGAGACGCGCCGCCTGGCTCGTTTGGTGCAGCAGATGCTCGACCTATCGCGTATGGAAAACAGCACGGCGCCGCTCAATCTCGAACCGGTGGACATGGTTCCCTTTGTGCGGTCTATCGTCAACGCTCAGGAGCGCCTATTTGTTGACCGCGATCTGCGCTTGCGCTTTGCTGACGAGACCCAAGGTCACGACGATGTCGTCGAGGCCGATCCCGACATGATCACGCAGTGCGTCATCAACCTCATGAGCAACGCCATGCGCTACACCCCCGAGGGCGGTTGGGTCGTGGTGTCGGTGCTCAGTGACCGCAAGCATGTCAGTATTGCCGTTTCGGATACCGGTATCGGTATTGCCAAGGACGACCTGTCGCGCATCTTCGGGCGATTCTGGCGCGCAGATGCCAGCCGCGCCCGCGAAGCCGGCGGCCTGGGCGTTGGCCTCGCCGTGACCAAGCAAATCGTCGAGCGTCACCATGGCTACATATCCGTGGAGTCGGAGCTTGGAAAGGGTACGACTTTTACGATTCATCTGCCTCGCGAGCACACGGCGGACGCGGCATCTACTACAATGGAGCACTAGCTTTTCGCTATTCGGTGAAGGAGGGGCCGCGTTCCTGCCGCTCCGAGTTTGCGAAAACATGCGGGAAAGAACCCGCATTTCTGTCGTATTTAGGTAAGGAGTGACTCACGTGACAACGATGGAGCGTCGTCCGGATTCCCGTGGCAAGGTTCGTGATATCTACGATGCCGGCGAAAACCTTTTGATGGTCGCCACCGATCGCATTTCTGCGTTCGACTTTATTCTCCCCGACGAGATTCCGTTTAAGGGAGAGGTGCTCAACCGCATCTCGGCATTCTGGTTCGATAAGTTTGCCGATATCGTCCCCAACCACCTCGTCTCCATCGATCCGGCGGATTTCCCCGAGGAGTTTGCCGAGTATCGTGACTATCTCGCAGGCCGCGCCATGCTGGTTAAGAAGGCCCAGACGATTCCCATCGAATGCATCGTCCGCGGCTATCTGACCGGTTCGGGCAAGAAGACCTACGACGAGAACGGCACCGTCTGCGGCATCCAGCTGCCCGAGGGTCTGACCGAGGCCTCCAAGCTTCCCGAGCCGCTGTTCACGCCGTCCACGAAGGCCGAGATCGGTGATCACGACGAGAATATCTCGTTTGAGCGTTGCTGCGAGATCGTTGGCGAGGACATCGCCACGCAGATTCGCGATCTGTCCCTCAAGATCTACAAGGCTGCTGCCGAGTATGCAGCGACCCGTGGCATCATCATTGCCGACACCAAGTTTGAGTTTGGTGTTATCGATGGCAAGGTCACGCTGATCGACGAGTGCCTCACGCCCGACTCCAGCCGTTTCTGGCCCGCCGCCAGCTACGAGGAGGGCAAGATCCAGCCTAGCTACGACAAGCAATTCGTCCGCAATTGGCTCAAGGCCAACTGGGATATGACGGGGGAGACCCCGCACCTGCCCGCCGAGGTCATCGATGGCACGTCCGAGCGCTATCGCGAGGCCTTCCAGATCATCACGGGCTCCCAGTTCACAAGCATGAAGGAGAACGCATAAGTGAGTACCCGTAGCGCCACGAACAAGCGCACGCAATCCCACGAAGTTACCGGGGTTGCGCGCAAGTCCGCCGCATCTGCTAAACCCGCCCGCCAAGCAGCGAGCTCCGTTCGCGTCGTGCCGGCTTCGTCTAAAGCTCGCCGCAAAGAGCTCGAGAAGGGTGAAAACCTGGAAGGCCTTTCCAAGGAGGAGAAGCGCGCCCGCAAGGCCAAGCAGCGTGCTCGCGAGGATCGTATCTATACGGTGTCGAATATTCTTCTCAAGCAGGATGAGGACTACACCAAGCGCCGTCGTATCTGGTGGGCCGTGCTCGCCATCGGCATGGTACTCGTCGTGGCAATTTGGGCTTCGCTCTACTTCGCTCCCGGCGGCACGGTGTCCAGTCCTGTTCAGATGGTCGGCATCGTTTTGTCCTATGTCATCATCCTGGGTGACTTTATCTACGACTTCGTTCGTATTCGTCCCTTGCGCAACATGTACCGCGCGCAGGCCGAGGGCATGTCCGAGAACAAGCTCAACGCTCTTATCGAGCGCTCGGCTGCCGAGGAGGACAAGAAGGACTCCAAGAAGAAGTAGCGTTTGTATCCATACATATCGCTAAGATATAAGGCGCGTCGTTTTTGCGGCGCGCCTTTTTACTGTTCTATAGATAGATGGAGTGGCACATGATTCGAGCTGCCCTAACGGTCGAGGAAGCTCTTGAGGGCATGAAGACCCTTGAGCCCAAGATTAAAAATTATGCGCGTCTCGTTATCCGCAAGGGTGTAAACGTTAAGCCCGGCCAGGAGGTCGTCGTTCAGTCTCCCGTCGAGTGCGCATCATTTGCGCGCGTGGTGGTTGCGGAGGCTTATGACGCCGGTGCCGGTCACGTGACGGTCATCTGGGCCGACGACGCCGTGACGAGGCTTGCGTACGAGCATGTCGAGAAAAGCTATTTTGGGCAGACGCCCGAGTGGAAGCGCATACAGCTGGATTCTCTGGCCCAGGACGGTGCCTGCTTTATCTTTATCGAGGGTGCTGACCCCGCCGCTCTCAAGGGCATCGATCCTGCCAAGCCCGCTGCCGCTTCCAAGGCGAGGAACACGCAGTGCAAGATTTTCCGCCGCGGACTGGATTACAACATCAACCCGTGGTGCATTGCCGGAGCGCCGGTCGTGGCTTGGGCGCGCGAGGTGTTCCCGGGAGACGCCGATGAGGTTGCAATCTATAAACTATGGATTGCGATCCTGCATACCGCCCGTGCTGACGGCCAAGATCCGGAGAGTGACTGGGAGCTTCACGATGCGGCGTTTGAAAAGAACCTGCGCTTTCTGAACGAAAATCGTTTCGACTGCCTGCGCTATACCGCTTCGAATGGAACCGACCTGGTAATTGGTATGACGAAGGGGCATGAGTGGGCCGGCGGTAAGGGCGAGACCCCCGACGGTCACCCCTTCTTCCCCAACATCCCTACCGAGGAGGTCTTCACCTCGCCCGATCGTATGCGTGCTGACGGAATCGTCTATTCCGCAATGCCGCTTATCCATCACGGTAACAAGGTCGACGATTTTTGGATCAAGTTCGAGAACGGTCGTGTGGTGGATTACGACGCCCGTGTGGGAAAGGCGACACTCGCAAGTATCATCGATACTGACGAGGGCGCTGCTCATCTGGGAGAGGTTGCGCTCATTTCCAAGAACACGCCGATTCGCGAAAGCGGCATCCTGTTCTATGACACGCTCTATGACGAGAATGCCAGCTGCCATCTTGCACTGGGAGTCGGCTTCCCCGAGTGCATTGAGGGTGGATATGATATGTCCAAAGAGGAGCTCATTGAGCATGGCGTCAACGTTTCGAGCACGCACGTCGACTTTATGATCGGTACGGACGACATCGATATTGTGGGCATTACGCCCGATGGACGCGAAGTTGTGATTTTCCAGAACGGCCAATGGAGTTGGGAATAGTCCCAGACCGTGGTACAATGCCACCCGCGGGCCGTTAGCTCAGCTGGCAGAGCAGGGGACTTTTAATCCCAAGGTCCAGGGTTCGAACCCCTGACGGCCCACCATAGAATAGAAAGCGATCGACTCCGGTTGGTCGCTTTTTTGTTGCCAAGGCATGGGTTCGAACCCGTCGGGGCGCGGAGCTGAGTAAACGCGTGAGCGTTTGCCAGCGCAGCGCGCAAGGCGCGAAGCGCCGCAGCGGCCGCCTGCGGAGCAGGCTGAACCCCTGACGGCCCACCCAAAGAAAGGAAAAAGAAATGAAAACAGATAGATACGGAATTAGCGGCAGCACATTAAAGATAATAGCGGCCATCTCGATGGTTCTCGATCATGTAAGCAGGATCGTCCTGACCAATGGAATCATGACTCACGCATCGTACAATCAGATATCAGACGAACAGTGGGCGATTCTAAGCGAGGCTTCGGATGTGCTTCATGTTCTTGGCAGAATTGCATTTCCCTTATTTTGCTTTTTGATAGTTGAGGGATTTTTGCATACTCATGACATAAAGAAGTACCTGCGAAATATGCTTGTCTTCGCAATCATTGCGGAGCCCATATACGATTTCGTTCAAACCGGGCAGCTATTTGACCTTCGGCAACAGAATGTTATGTATGAGCTCCTGCTTTCCTTGGTCTTTTTGATTATTCTGGAAAAGATACAAAGTCTTTCAAAATGGAAGAGGCACATCGCAGAAATTGCTCTGATTGTTTTGACGGCACTGGCAGCTGAATACACTAAACTAGATGGCGGTGTGTATGGCATTCTGCTTGTGGCTGCGTTCTATTTATTCCACGACAACAAGGCCAAGATGTTCTTTGCTGCAGTATGCGCAGTGTTCCTTTCGTCGTGCCATATAGTTGGCGGCGGATTTGAGTTTGCTACAGCTAATGTATTAAATCCTGATGTTGCCGCCGCGGTCGTTTCGTTGCTGCTTATCAATCTTTATAATGGCAAGCGAGGGCTGAAGCTGAAATATTTCTTCTACATTTTCTATCCGGCACATCTTGCTCTGCTTTATGGTGTCTCACTTATTGTTTTGAACTGTCTTTAAAAACTCTCAAACAAGTCTCTGAAAGCAGAAACAAATTGACCCTAAGACTGCTTGTGAATTTCCGGAAGACCTGAGAGATGTGAGGATAGACAACGAGGGCTGCAGAAAGATGCTTCTCAGTTATCTGGCGGATCGACGTATCTGTATGAGGATCACTTCCACACACTCATTAATAACAGTGATAAACACGGCAGATCCTCAAAACATGAGGCTGCGGAGGTCGAACGATGCTTCGAAAGCATGAATGGCAGCGAGAAAATGAGTTCGGAAACACCCTCTAGATGCTCCAGCATAGAATTGAAAGCGATCAACTTCGGTTGGTCGCTTTTTTGTTGCCGGTGTACGGGTTCGAACCCGAACTTCTCTATATATAAGAACGCTTGGCGAACAAAACCCGCCCTTTACCGACGGGAAACAAATAGCTGATGCTTTTGGAGTAAAGTGGCGCACCAGAGATGACCGATGCCTTAACACCTATAAACCAGCTGGTCATCGCCAATATCAGAAGCTGCTGCTTCGAATACGGCCTCAGTGAAGCAACTGAGGGTTCTATTCATTTGTGAACAAAATATGGAGTGCATGATTCCCGCCCCCGGGGCCCCCTCCGGTCTGGCAATATATCTCCTTGCCGCGCGGCCCGGTCGAACCGGATGGACCGCACAGCGTGCACCTTGAGAACCGGATACTGCGAGGATGGACACTTACTTCAGTGTCGCATCCGGGCAGACATCGAACCATTTGAAATGGTCTAACTTGGATT
>CAJMLB010000044.1:0-13551 GCA_905214145.1 uncultured bacterium
CCGTCTACGCCAGCGGCCCCGTCTATCCGTACGTGGTGCCCCAGACCATCAACGGGCGCACGCAGAACCCCGTGTCGACCTATCCCATGGACACAGCCATTGAGCTTGTCGAGCTTACGACCGGCAACCGCTACACCTACAGCCAGATCAAGAGCGTGCTGGTCGACAAAGACGGCAAGGCCGACGCCGCGACCAAACTCGAGACCGACTACCTCGCTCAGATTCTCCTGCCGAGCATCAAAGCCCAGGACTAGCCGGCCCGAAGACAGCCGCCCAACGCCCACATCTCTAACGCAGTTGCGGTGAAATAGGGACTGTTTTTGCTGGTCAAACCGCAAAACAGTCCCTATTTCACCGCAACTTATTGGTGGCCTATTGGGTGGCACTCAGCGCCACGGGTCGGCTTCGAACAGCGGCTCGCGCTCGGGGCGACGATCGCTGTAGGGATCGTAGCCGTCGTCGTCCTCGTTCTCGGCACGAATATAGGGGTCGCGCGGCTTGGGTGCCGGCTTAGGCGCAGGCTTGGGTGCGGCGGGTGCGGCATCGGTCGCCGGCGTGTTCGTCTTGTTCTTGTCCATCGTCTGCATAGCTCCTTGCCATGTACTCACGTTCAACACCATCGATTGTCGCACGAAAAAGGGCGGCGGACCCAATCGGATCCGCCGCCCTTGGCGTTTGGCTCTAAAGGCAGATTTTAAGGCATGTCCTAAAGATCTACTCGGCGTCGGGGACCTCGTAGGTGGCCGCCGGCGTGTTGTCGCACACGACGGTAAAGCCACCGTCCTTGTCGACATCGACCGTCACCTGATCGCCCTCGCGCACCGTGCCGTCGATGATAGCGGCCGCGATGGCATCCACGACCTCGCGCTGGACCAGGCGCTTGAGCGGACGGGCGCCAAAGACCGGGTCCAGGCCGCCCACGGCGAGCATCTGCTTGGCCGCCGGGGTGATGGCAAGCGTCATGCGCTCCTTGGCCAGACGTGCGCGGACGTCGGCAAGCTGAATATCGACGATCTTCTCGATCTGCGCCATGCCGAGCGGATGGAACACCACGATATCGTCAATACGGTTGAGGAACTCGGGGCGGAAGGTCTGAGCCATGGCGGCGTCGACCTGATGGCGCATCTCCTCCTCGTCCTTGCCGGAAAGCTCGGCGATGGCCTTGGAGCCCACGTTGGACGTCATGATAATGATCGTGTTCTTGAAGGACACCTGGCGACCTTGGCCATCGGTCAAACGACCGTCGTCGAGCACCTGCAGCAGCACGTTGAAGACATCCGGGTGAGCCTTCTCCATCTCGTCGAGCAAGATCACGGAGTACGGACGACGGCGCACGGCCTCGGTGAGCTGGCCGCCCTCGTCGTAGCCCACATATCCCGGGGGCGCACCGATCAGACGCTGGACGCTGAACTTCTCCATGTACTCGGACATGTCGATACGCACGAGCGCGCGCTCGTCATCGAACAGGCACTCGGCCAGCGCCTTGGCGAGCTCGGTCTTGCCTACGCCAGTGGGGCCCAGGAAGAAGAAGCTGCCGATGGGCTTGTCCGGATCGGAGAGGCCCGCACGACTACGGCGCACGGCCGCGGCCACGGCGGACACGGCCTCGTCCTGACCGATGACGCGCTTATGCAGCTCGCCCTCCAAGCCCTTGAGCTTGTCGAGCTCGCCCTGCATCATCTTGGACACGGGCACGCCGGTCCAGGCGCTCACGACCTCGGCGATCTCGTCGGAGGTCACCTGCTCGTTGAGGCCCTCGCCGTCCTGTTGCTTTTGCGCCTCGAGCGCGGCCTCGGAATCCTGAATCTGCTGCTGCAGGCCCGGAATCACGGAGTAGCGCAGCTCGGACGCACGGCCCAGGTCGCCGTTGCGCGTCGCGCGCTCCTCTTCGCTCTTGGCCTCGTCGAGCTGTCCCTTAAGCTCCTGCACGTGGTCGATGGCGTTCTTCTGGTTGAGCCAGCCGGCCTTTTGCACGTTGAGCTTTTCCTGGACCTCGGCGATCTCTTGGCGCAGGGCCTCCAGACGCTCCTTGGAGGCGTCGTCGGTCTCCTTCATGAGCGCCTGTTCCTCGATCTGCAGCTGGGTGAGCTGACGCGTGGTGGCGTCGATCTCGACCGGCATGCTGTCGAGCTCCATGCGCAAGCGGCTTGCCGCCTCATCGACCAGGTCGATGGCCTTGTCGGGCAGGAAGCGGTCGGCGATGTAGCGATCGGAGAGGTCGGCAGCTGCCACGAGCGCGCTATCGGTGATATGCACGCCGTGGAAGATCTCGTACTTCTCCTTGAGGCCACGCAGGATCGAGATGGTGTCCTCGACGGTAGGCTCGCTCACCATTACGGTCTGGAAACGACGGGCGAGCGCCGCGTCCTTCTCGATGTACTTGCGGTATTCGTCAAGCGTAGTCGCGCCGATTGCGTGTAGGTCGCCACGGGCAAGCGCCGGCTTGAGGATGTTGCCGGCGTCCATGGAGCCCTCGGTGGCACCCGCACCCACGATGGTGTGGAGCTCATCGATGAACAGGATGACCTTGCCCTCGGACTTTTGCACTTCCTTGAGCACAGCCTTCAAGCGGTCCTCGAACTCACCGCGGTACTTGGCGCCGGCGACCAGCGCGCTCATGTCGAGCTCGATGAGGTCGCGGTCGCGCAACGTGCTCGGCACGTCGCCGGCCACGATACGCTGGGCGATGCCCTCGACGATGGCCGTCTTGCCGACGCCCGGCTCGCCGATAAGCACGGGGTTGTTCTTGGTGCGGCGGGACAGAACCTGAATAGTACGACGGATCTCGTCGGTACGGCCGATGACCGGGTCGAGCTTGCCGGCGCGAGCCAGATCGCAGATGTTGCGACCGTACTGCTCCAACGCCTCAAACTGCGTCTTGTCCTCGGCAGACGTCACGCGGTCATCGCCGCGCAGTTCCTCGTAGACTTGCTCGATGCGCTCCTTGGTCACGCCGGCGTCACGCAGCACGCGACCCGCCTCACCCTTGTCCTCGGCAAGTGCCATCAGCAGATGCTCGGTCACCACAAAGCTGTCGCCCATCTTGGTGGCCTTTTTCTCGGCCTTCTCGATCACGCGAACGAGCTCGTTGGACAGGCCCATCTGCTGACCCTCGCCCGACACCTTGGGCGCATGGTCGATGGCATCTTGTGTGGAGCGTGCGAGCTGAGCCGGGTCGGCACCGATGCGCTCGATGATCACGGAGATATTGCGCTCGCCGGCACCGAGCAGGGCAGACAGCAGGTGGATCGGCTCCACCGCGCCGGCCTGTGCATCGGCAGCCGTGCTCATGGCGGTCTGCAGCGCCTCGCGCGACGTCATTGCTAGCTTATCGATTCTCATGGAATCACCTCTCTTGGGGCGGCCGCCCTACGGGGCGGCTTCACGTTGTTCGAGAAGTATTGTTGCCAGCTTTACGCGATCTTATACACAAATCTAAGTCTCTATATATAAGATTTTCTGAGTGAATTACGGATAGGGTACTGAGATGTCAGCCCGCCGCTGCCCAGGCGCGCTACCGTCTCGATCTGTAACATCTAGCAGCCATTTTTGATCCTAGATGTTACAGATCGAGACAGACCGAAAACCACCACAAAGAGGACAGGCACCTTTGTGGTGGTCGCGGTCTCTACTCCTTCGCCGAACCCGTACTTCCCGATTCGACGGTCCAGGGCATCTCATCCTCGAACAGCCATGTACGGGCAGACCCACTATCGCGTGCAGTCTGCGGGTCAGGCAAGCAGGTCTGTTTATAGGCATCTTGGATACACTGACCCATAAAATCGTTGAGCTCGCTCTGGTCGCCCTCCATGACATAGGCGACATCGCCGTCCATGATGTAGATGCCCGGACCCTCATTGCCCTCGTAGCCCGGATCGTACGAGACATCACATAACTTTGCGCCGTTTGCAGTGTCCAGCTCGATGGACGAGTGGCATCCGCCAACCATGTCGTTCGCTTTTGCCCGATAGGACGCATATCCGTACCAACGCTTAAATGTTTTGCCCTTGAGTAGCTCGGACGCCCTATCGATCAGGCTTGTATCCGTGGTATAGCGCATGGCCCCAAGCTGAATACGCGGATAATTACTAATACCCAGCACAGCCGGCTGCTCATCAAAATCAACGGTAATGGTCTCGGGCTTGTCGTCGCCGGTCAGAAGTTCGACAGATTGAGTCACAGGCTTGACCACCGGCTCCGTCACCGCAGCAGGTAGAAATGCCATACCGACAGCGCCCGCGCCAACCACAGCGATCGCAAGCGCCAAGACAATCAATCCAATACGGGCAGAACGGCTCACGGCAAAACACCCCACAATGCAAACCTTCGCCACCTGCACTAATGATACCGCCAGCTAACACTATTACCAAAAGAAGCCGCGCGCTCCTCACCACCACAAAGGGGACAGGCACCTTTGTGGTGGTTTTCGACGCTAACGGTCGACCATCTCGCGCAATGAGATTAAACTTGAATTGCTCTCTGAACATATCCATTTCTGCCTATCCTCAACAGATCTTTGTCTCGAGGAGCGCATATGAAGCCGCCTCATTCCACCGGTCGCAACGTCATCGCCATTCTCGCCATACCCATCGTGATGCTCTTCCTTATCGTCATCACGCCCTTTTCCCTTGGTATCACCTCGCCCTTCGATTTATGCGGAATGGTCGACGCCAGCTCGCGTGCCACCTCGCTCTCTTTTATCTGCCGTGGTGTGTTCTACGAAGACGCAATTCCCACCGGGCTTTGGCGGTCAAAGCTGCCGCTGCTCGGTCAGGTCGATGGACGTTCTCCCTACTTCAACCTTGAACCTCAAGCGATGAACTATCTGATCGATGACCGACCCCTTGCCTCCATCACCCTCACTTACGACTATGCTCCAAACACCGATGAGCGTCACATGAACCAAGTCCTCGACAAACTGCTTGAACAGTGCGGGCTCACCGATGAGGTCGGCCGAACCGTCGACAGCGACCAGAAATTAAAGCGAACAGAACTCCGCCGCATTGGAAAAATCAGAGAGCGAGGCGGAGCTGCCTACTGGCAGGCCTGGGCGATACGCGACAAGAGCGAATTTGGGCACAGCACCTATATAGTCACTGTCTACACCAAAGACGGAATTAAGGACAATGTTGACGATTTCGCGTCATCCAAACTCGGCATCCCCAAAACAACCAAGACTCCCGGCTTGGATGAAATCCTGTAGGGACGCCCATTAACATGCCGCTCAACGATCACAACAACATCGAGCTAGTCCCCACCACCACAAAGGTGCCTGTCCCCTTTGTGGTGGTTTTCGACAAAAAGAAGCCGCCCCGATAGCAGAGGCGGCATCAAGCAAGTCTATTTTTGGCGTCCCTCAAGACCCAACGAGAACATCGCGGTAGCCCCGGCCACACCTTTCCCTCGGGCGACCCTCGCGAAGCGCGTGAGCACGAGGGAAAGGTGTGGCAGGGGCGTACAGCAGAGTTACTCGGCAGCGGCCTTGAACTTGTTGTAGTTGATCAGGCAGCCGGCCTTGACGATGGCACGCTCCTCTGCCGTCATATCGGCAATGTAGAGCTCAATCTGCTCGACCGCACCATCGGCGCGCACCACGTAGGCGGCGATGTCCTTCAGGTCGCCATCGAGCGCGGCACGGATACCCGGCACAAAGACGTAATCGCCCACCTCAAAGTTGGGCTCGGCCTCCATCTGGAAGGGCACCATGCCCCAGTTCATCACGTTGGAGCGATAGCGCTTGGTGGCGTACTCGTGGACGATGTTGGCCAGGCCGCCAATTACGCGCTGGCAGCTCGCGGCCTGCTCGCGGGCGCTGCCGTCGCCAGGCTTCTTGGCGTAAATCATGGAACCGAACTCGGTCGCCTTGGCATCGGCCGCGACACCCGCGCCGGCCAGCGCCTCAAACACACCGGCAAGCTCGGCATCGAACGCCGCCAGGTCGCCCGCGGACTCGCCGGCAACGCGACGCTTCTCCACAGCGTCGACCTCCTTGGAGCGACCCACGTAGGCCGGGTCGCGGCGGCTCAGCGTAAACTCAGCCAGGCCCAGCGGGTTGGAGCGGAAGGAGCTCGTCTCGCCCGAGGGAATGAGCTCGTCGGTCGTGGTGACCGGGTCCATGATCTTGGAGCACACCTTGAGCAGGATGTCGTCGCCGAGCGGCTCCATCGCGGGCCACGGCTTGATGTTGGGACCCTCGACCAGCTCGTCTGCCGGCTCGGCCTTGCCAAAGCCCCAGTACACGCGCTTCTTGTAGGGAGCGTCGTCAAAGGTGTACTCGCAGGCCTCGTCCCAAGTCTCCTCGGGCAGGTCGGTCGCCGGCGTCAGGACGCCGCCGTTGGCAGCCGTCGCCGCGATGGAGCGGGCGTCCATCAGGGCCACAGCGCTCAGCTGGCCATTACCCGGCTTGGAACCCTCGCGGTTGGGGAAATTGCGCGTGGTGTGGCGGATGGACAGGCCGTTGTTGGCAGGCGTGTCGCCGGCGCCAAAGCACGGGCCGCAGAACGCCGTGCGCACGATCGCGCCGGCCTCCATAAGGTCGTAGATATAGCCGCGACGCGTGAGTTCGAGCGCCACGGGCTGGCTCGTGGGATAGACCGACAGCGAGAACTCGCCGCAGCCGGTGTTGGCGCCCTTGAGCACGCGGGCAGCCTGGACCACGGAGTCGTAGTTGCCGCCCGAGCAGCCGGCGATAACGCCCTGCTGCACGTGCAGTTTGCCGTCGACGATCTTGTCGAGCAGGCTAAAGTGCGTCTTACCCTCGCCGATCTTGGCGGCCTCAAGCTCCACCTCGTGAAGGATGTCCTCGAGGTTCTCATTGAGCTCGTCGATCTCAAAGCCGTTGGAAGGATGGAACGGCAGCGCGATCATGGGCTTGATGCTCGACAAGTCGACCTCGACGCAGCCGTCGTAGTAGGCGACATCGGCGGGCTTGAGCTCGCGGTAGTCGTCGCCGCGGCCGTGCATGGTCAGGAATGCGTGCGTGTCCTCGTCGGTGGCCCAGATGCTCGACAGGCAGGTGGTCTCGGTGGTCATGACGTCGACGCCGTTGCGGTAGTCGGTCGTCATGCTCGAGATGCCGGGGCCCACGAACTCCATGACCTTGTTCTTAACGTAGCCCTTGGCAAAGACGGCGCGGATGATGGCGAGCGCCACGTCGTGCGGGCCGACGCCGGGGCGCGGGGCACCCGTGAGGTAGATGGCAACGACGCCGGGATAGGCGACATCGTAGGTGTCGCGCAGCAACTGCTTGGCCAGCTCGCCGCCGCCCTCACCCACGGCCATGGTGCCTAGGGCGCCGTAGCGGGTGTGCGAGTCGGAACCCAGGATCATCTTGCCGCAACCGGCAAAGTTCTCACGCATAAAGGAGTGGATAACGGCGATGTGCGGCGGGACGAAGATGCCGCCGTACTTCTTGGCCGCGGAGAGGCCAAAGACGTGGTCGTCCTCGTTGATGGTGCCGCCCACGGCGCACAGCGAGTTATGGCAGTTGGTGAGCACGTAGGGCAGCGGGAACTGCTCCATGCCCGAGGCACGCGCCGTCTGGATGATGCCGACAAAGGTGATGTCGTGGCTCGCCATGGCGTCGAAGCGAATCTTGAGCGCCTCGGGGTCGCCGGACGTATTGTGTGCCTGGAGGATCGAATACGCGATGGTTCCGCGTTTGGCATCCTCGGGCGCCTGCGTAATGCCGCGCTCGGCAGCCTCGGCCGCAGGCACGACCTCGCTGCCGCCGCGCAGGTAGATGCCGTCCTCGTACAGCTTGACCATACTGTCTCCCACTCTGCCCAAAAGATTTGGGCGCATAGCATACATTCGTTCAATATCGTGCCATAGAACGGTTGCGAGTGGGTTACGAATCTGCACGTTCACTTTATCTCGGTAAAGCATAGAACGAGCCGGGGACGGGAAGACAGGTTTGGCGCAAGGAGTGTCCCCAAGTGCCGGCACAAAAGGAACGTCCCCAATGACTACCAGAGCGAGCAAGGCAACGCCGCAGGTAGAGGACGGACAGCGAGCGACGTCCAGAGCGAACAAGTTGGCATGAAAAAGGCAAGGCATAGACCTTCTGGTCATGCCTTGCCTTTTGAATGACAAATTGTCGCTCTGGGCGGCGCGCAGCGTCGAGCCGTTACGCCGTTCGGCAGAACGGCGTAACCTACAGATCCCCTCCGGCGCCCAGCAGCTTGCGCATGACTTGCTCGGGGTTAACTGAGCCGTCGCGCGGGGCCAGGGCGGTGATCTTCTTCTGCATCTTGTACTCGTGCAGCTCGTCCTCGAGCTGGCGCACGCGAGCACGGAGCTTTTCGTTTTCGCGCTCACGCTCCTCGGCACGCTCCTTCATATCGAGGATACGCACCACGCCGGCAAGGTTGATGCCCTCGTCGGTCAGCTGGTTGATGAGCTCCAGGCGCTCGATATCGGCACGCGAATACAGGCGCGTGTTGCCGCCCGAGCGCTGGGGGTTCACCAGGCCCTTGGACTCGTAGACGCGCAGAGTCTGCGGATGCATGCCGGTCAGCTCGGCCGCCACGCTGATCATGTACAGCGGTTTGTTCCTATTGTCCTCGGCCATGCTACCTGACCCCTTTCCGTCTCGTTATCGTCCATCATAAGCCCGCGGGCGTGGTCGTGCGCCGCGACCGCCCTAGTACGTCGCCTTGTAACGATTGACCTTCTCGCGATAGTCGCGCGTGTCGGCCTCGCGCAGCTTGGTCATGGCATCGCGCTCGTCATCAGACAGGTTCGTGGGAACCTGCACCTTGATCTCGACGAGCAGCGCGCCCGTACGGCCACGGTGCTTAACGTCGGGCGCGCCCATCTCCTTAAAGCGGAACTTCTTGCCCGTCTGGGTACCCGCGGGCACCTTCAGACGAACCGTCGCACCGCCGGGCGTCGGCACGTCCACCGTGCAGCCGAGCGCCGCCTCATAGACCGAGACCGGTACCTCCATGGTCACGTCGGCACCTTTACGCTTAAACAGCGGATGCTCCTCCACGTGCGTGGTCACGACCAGGTCGCCGCGCTCGCCGCCGGCAACGCCGTACTCGCCGCGACGCTTGTAGCGCAGTTTGCCGCCGTCGACCGCACCCGCGGGCACCGAGACCGTAATGGTCTGTTGCTCGCCTGTCGAGGGAATGCGGTAGGTGACCTTGTGCGTCACGCCGCGAAACGCGTCCTCGGCCGTCACATCGACGGTCAGCGACAGGTCGCCGCCCTTGCGAGCGCGGCTGCGACCCGCACCCGCACCGGCAGCGCCCGCAGCCCCGGCGAAACCCGAGCCCCAATCGCTGCCCCAGGCGCCGTTGCCGCTAAAGATGCTGTCGAAGATGTCGCCCCAGCCGCTGGCGCCCGCACCGGCACCGTAGCCGCCGCCATACGCGCCGCCCGCGCCCGGCATGCCGCCAAACATGAGCATCTGGTCGTACTCTTTGCGCTTCTTCTCGTCCGAAAGCGTCTCGTAGGCCTCGCTGATCTCCTTAAACTTGGCCTCGTCGCCGCCGGCATCGGGGTGATATTTTTGCGCGAGCTTGCGAAACGCACTCTTAATCTCTTTGTCGGAGGCGCTCTTGGATACGCCCAGGATGTCATAGAAGGTTTTGCCTGCAGCCATCGTAGCTCCTCTCCTGTTATATCCGCCGCCCCTGCGGACGGCGGCTCATACTGTCATATGGCACTAGGCCAGAAAGGGCCCCGGGTGTTGCCCCGGGGCCCTTCTCAATTACTCCTCGGTGCTCTCGGCCGTATCGGCCGTAGCATCCTCGGGCGCCGCTTCGGGCTCCGGTGCGGGGCGCTTCTCGCCACCGTAGGTCACCGTCACCATCGCGGAACGCAGAATGCGATCCGCCATGCGGTAGCCCTTCTGGTACACGTCGTTGACGGTCTCGTCGTACTGCGATGCGTCCTCGACGCGACCCACAGCCTGGTGCTCGAGCGGATCGAACGCCTCACCCTTGGGATCGATGGGCTCAACGCCCTCGTGCGCAAACACATCGAGCAGCTTGGCATGTACCGCGTCAACGCCATCGACGAACTGCTTAAAGTCGTCGGAAAGCTCTTGGCTGCGGGCATGGTCGATCGCGCGCTCGATATCGTCGATCACCGGCAACAGCGCGGTGACGAGCTTCTCGGTCGCGCGCTCGCGCTCGGCGATGCGCTCGTTGGCGGTGCGGCGACGGAAGTTCTCCCAGTCGGCCTGCAGACGAGCGGTTCGCTCGGTAGCGTCCTTCGCCTTGTCCTCGGCGGCCTTCTGGGCCTCTGCCGCAGCATCGAGCTCATTGCGCACGTCGGCAAGCTCCTTTTGGGCCTGCTCGAACTTGAGCTTAAAGTCGTTGTCGGCGGCTTCCTCACCGGCGCGGATAGCGGCTTCCACCATCTCGTCCTCGGTCATCGTCGCCTCCTTGTTGGAATCCTCTACCTGGTTCTCGGCAGCCTCGGCGGCCGGGGCCTCATTGACCTCGGTATCGTCTGCGGCCTCTACGGGAATCTTCACGTCCTTCTCCTCAGAGTCAACGGGGGCGGCGCCGGCGGCAGCCGCCTCCGTGCGAGCTTTACGGGCGGACATGATTACTTGTCCTCGTCGTCCACAACCTCGTAGTCGGCGTCGACGACGTCATCGTCGGCAGGCTGGGCACCAGCGGCACCGTCGGTCTGCTGCTGAGCGTCGGCGTAGACAACCTGGGCCAGCTCGTAGGCCACGGACTGCAGGGACTCGCCGGCGGCCTTGATGGCCTCGACGTCAGAGCCCTCGAGCGCCTTCTTGGCGTCGGCGATAGCGGCCTCGGCCTTGGACTTCACGTCAGCGGAAACCTTGTCGCCCAGCTCGTTGAGGGTCTGCTCGGTGGAGTAGCACAGGCTGTCGGTCTGGTTGCGGACCTCGACCTCTTCCTTCTGCTTCTTGTCCTCCTCGGCATGAGCCTCGGCGTCCTTGACCATACGATCGACTTCGTCGTCGGACAGAGCGGTAGAGCCGGAAATGGTGATCTGCTGCTCCTTGCCGGTGCCCTTGTCCTTAGCGGAGACCTTGACGATGCCGTTGGCGTCGATGTCGAAGGTGACCTCGATCTGCGGCACGCCGCGGCGGGCAGCCGGGATACCGGTCAGCTGGAACTTACCGAGCGACTTGTTGTCGCGGGCAAGCTCGCGCTCGCCCTGGAGCACGTTGATCTCGACGCTGGTCTGGTTGTCGGCAGCGGTGGAGTAGACCTCGGTCTTGGAGGTCGGGATCGTGGTGTTGCGGTCGATCATCTTGGTCATGATGCCGCCCATGGTCTCGACGCCCAGCGACAGCGGGGTAACGTCGAGCAGCAGGATGCCCTCGACGTCGCCGGTGAGCACGCCGCCCTGAACGGCAGCGCCGTCGGCAACGACCTCGTCGGGGTTCACGGACATGTTGGGCTGCTTGCCGGTCATGGTCTTGACGAGATCCTGGACGGCGGGCATACGGGTGGAGCCGCCGACGAGGATGACCTCGGTCAGATCGGAGAGCTTGAGCTTGGCGTCGCGCAGGGCGTTGGTGACAGGCTGCTTGCAACGCTCGAGCAGGTCGCGGGTGATCTTCTCGAACTCGGCGCGGGTCAGCGTGTAGTTGAGGTGCAGCGGGCCGGACTGGTTCATGGTAATGAACGGCAGGTTAATGGTGGTCTGCTGGGCGGCGGAGAGCTCCTTCTTGGCGTTCTCGGCGGCCTCCTTCAGACGCTGCAGGGCCATGGGGTCCTGGCGCAGGTCGACACCGTTCTCCTGCTGGAACTTATCGGCCATCCAGTCGATGACGCGCTGATCCCAGTCGTCGCCGCCCAGGTGGTTGTCGCCCGAGGTGGACAGAACCTCAAACACGCCGTCGGCGAGGTCGAGGATGGAGACATCGAAGGTGCCGCCGCCCAGGTCGAAGACCAGGATGCGCTGGTCGGTGCCCTGCTTGTCCAGGCCATAGGCCAAAGCAGCAGCGGTCGGCTCGTTGACGATACGCTTGACGTTGAGGCCGGCGATCTTACCGGCGTCCTTGGTGGCCTGACGCTGGGCGTCGTTGAAGTAGGCCGGGACGGTGATGACGGCGTCGGTGACGGTCTCGCCCAGATACTTCTCGGCGTCGGCCTTCATCTTTGCGAGCGTCATGGCGCTCACCTGCTCGGCGGTGTAATCCTTGCCCTCGATGTCGACGACGGCACGGCCACCCTGGCCCTCCTTGACCTCATACGGCACGGTCTTGATCTCGGAGGTGCACTCGGAGTACTTGCGGCCCATGAAGCGCTTGATGGAGAACACGGTGTTCTTGGGGTTGGTGACAGCCTGGTTCTTAGCGGCCTTACCCACGACGCGGTCGCCGTCGGCACGGAAGCCGACAACGGACGGGGTGGTGCGGTCGCCCTCGGCGTTCACGATAATGGTCGGAGAACCGCCCTCGAGAACGGCCATAGCGGAGTTAGTAGTACCAAGGTCGATACCAAGAATCTTACTCATTAGAAATTCCCTCTCTCTTTTGCGTTCGCGCCGCCTCGACGGTCTGTCGCGCGGCGCTTCGGCTTGTCTTTCAGGATGTAGTGTATCCCCTTATGGACCGGAATATACAAAATCTAAGTCAATTCATATAAGATTTCTTATCTCTGAGAGTTTAGGTTCTTAAATGCGCAGGTAGATGCGCTGATTGAGTTCTCGGCAAATCTATTGAGATCTATGTAGAGTTGACTGAGGTGCGAGCCTGAAACTGTGTCCCGCTTTGGACGTGGATTACGGGATGCGCTTTCCGCTAGCTCGCTCAATCGCCCTATATTTCAAGTCACCTATAGCTAACATTTGCGCAGCTCAACGGCCTCACCTGCATGTTTTTTAGTAAGCCGCGGCATACTCGGCGAACGGTATGAAGATGCCGGTCAGAGGGTATTGCAAACGGTCGCTCCCGTGGTATGTTTTTGCCCGAATCAAACCGACGCACATCGCCTGTAGCGTCGGTCAACAGAGAGGAAACTACCATGGCTCATCCCGTAATTGATGCCGACGAGTGCATCGCTTGTGGCGTTTGCGTCGACTCCTGCCCCGCTGGCGTTCTGGAGCTCCAGGACGTCGCTACCGTCGCTGACGAGGATTCCTGCGTCGCCTGTGGCGCTTGCCAGGACGCTTGCCCCGCCGGCGCGATCACCGAGATCGTCGAGGAGTAGCAACTCCCCCGCTTGCACACTCACAAGTACACCGTGCACAAAAAGGAGGCCTCCGCATCGCCGCGGAGGCCTCCTTTTGCATGTGTGGGCAGCTAATTTGAAGCGGGACCCTTGGCAGTTGCGGTGGAATAGTTCCTGTTTTATGGCTTGGATGCCGATTTTAGGAACTATTTCACCGCAACTTATAGATGCAGCGTCGACTAGGACAAATCATCCTCGTAGGGCATCAGATCTGCCAGATAGCCCTTTTCCTTGAGCATGGCCTCGATCTCGTCGAGGGTTTGCTCGTCGTCTGCCGCGATGCGATGGAAGTGATAGCCGCTCGTCACCGTTAGTAGCGGGAAACTCTTGCCGCTCTCGATATCGTGCAGGTAGCGCTCAACATCGCGACGATTGCGAA
>CAJMLB010000045.1:0-12554 GCA_905214145.1 uncultured bacterium
AGGAAAGCACTTAATGTGCTTTCCGTCTTGCGCAGGACTGTAGAGCAGCAAACTTCATGCCCTCCGGTCCGCCCCGGGAGCCACCGCTAAGTTATCCCCCGGCATTCAGAAAATCTAAGTGCCAAAAAATAAGATTTTTTGACTCCGTGTTGTATAACCCGCCATTCGTGGGTACCATTCAACGCGTACGCAAACAAAAAGGGTTAATTCGCGTGGTATAACCGCGCGGCCCAAAAAGGAGGAGACAAGCATGTCGTCTTTGAAGCCGCTTGCAGATCGTGTTCTGGTCAAGCCCGACGAGGCCGAGCAGAAGACCGCTTCTGGTCTGTACATCGCCAGTAACGCTCAGGAGAAGCCGCAGCGCGGCACCATCGTTGCCGTGGGCGCTGGCAAGGTCAACGACAAGGGTGAGCGCATCCCCATGGACGTCAAGGTTGGCGACGTTGTCATCTACGGTAAGTTCGGTGGCAACGAGGTCAAGGTCGACGGCGAGAAGTATCTGCTCATGCGCGCCGACGACATCTACGCTGTCGTCGAGGCCTAGTCTCGTCAGAATCTCTGATTCGTCTTTGAACGCGATCGTCGCATAGGACTCGGAAGCGGCGACGCGAGTCACATTTCTTTTGGAGGATTACTCACCATGGCAAAGAACATTACGTTCAACACCGATGCCCGCGCTAAGCTCGCCAAGGGCGTCAACACCCTGGCCGATGCCGTTACCGTCACCATGGGCCCCAAGGGCCGCTACGTTGCGCTGCAGCGCACGTTCGGTGCCCCGACCATCACCAACGACGGCGTCTCCGTCGCTAAGGAGATTGAGCTCGAGGACAACATCGAGAACATGGGCGCCCAGCTGGTGAAGGAGGTCGCCACTAAGACCAACGACACCGTGGGTGACGGCACCACCACCGCAACCCTGCTCGCCCAGGCCATCGTCAACGACGGCCTGCGCAACGTCGCCGCTGGCGCCAACCCGCTGGCCATCCGTCGCGGCATCGACAAGGCCGTCAACGCCGCCGTCGCCGAGATGAAGAAGCAGGCCAAGCCGGTCGAGACCAAGGAGCAGATTGCTTCCGTCGGTACCATCTCTGCCGGTGACCCCGAGGTCGGCGAGAAGATCGCCGAGGCCATGGAGGTCGTGGGCAAGGACGGCGTCATCACCGTCGAGGATTCCCAGACGTTCGACATCACCATCGATACCGTCGAGGGCATGCAGTTCGACAAGGGCTACGTCTCCGCTTACTTCGTCACGGACAACGACCGCATGGAGGCCGTGATGAAGGATCCGTACATCCTCATCACCGACCAGAAGATCTCCAGCGTCCAGGACATCATGCCTGTTCTCGAGGCTGTCCAGCGCGCTGGCCGTGGCCTGCTCATCATCGCTGAGGACATCGACGGCGAGGCCCTGCCCACCCTCGTCCTCAACAAGATCCGCGGCGCCCTCAACGTCTGCGCCGTCAAGGCCCCGGGCTACGGCGATCGCCGCAAGCGCATCCTCGAGGACATCGCCGTCCTCACCGGTGGCCAGGCTGCCCTGGACGAGCTGGGCGTGAAGGTCGCTGACATCACCGCCGATATGCTCGGTACCGCTAAGTCCGTCACCATCTCCAAGGACAACACCGTCGTCGTCGGCGGCGCTGGCTCCAAGGAGGCCATCGACGCTCGTATCGCTCAGATCAAGGGCGAGATGGAGAACACCACCTCTGACTTCGACCGTGAGAAGCTCCAGGAGCGCCTGGCCAAGCTCTCCGGTGGCGTTGCCGTCATCAAGGTCGGCGCTGCTACCGAGTCCGAGCTCAAGGAGATCAAGCATCGCGTCGAGGACGCCCTGCAGGCAACCCGCGCTGCTGTCGAGGAGGGCATCGTCGCTGGCGGCGGCGTCGCCTTCATGGACGCTGCTCCTGCGCTCGATGCTGTCGAGATCGACGACCCCGAGGAGAAGATCGGCGTCGATATCGTCAAGAAGGCTCTGACCGCTCCGGTTGCCACCATCGCCAAGAACGCTGGCTTTGAGGGCGCTGTCGTGGTCGACAAGGTTGCCGAGCTGCCCGCCGGCCAGGGTCTCAACTCTGCCAACGGCGAGTGGGGCGACATGATCGAGATGGGCGTTCTCGACCCCGTCAAGGTCAGCCGCGTCACCCTGCAGAACGCTGCTTCTGTCGCCAGCCTGATCCTTATCACCGAGGCTACTGTCTCCGATGTGCCCAAGAACACTCAGCTTGAGGACGCTATCGCTGCTGCCACCGCTGGTCAGCAGGGCGGCGGTATGTACTAAGGCCGACAAGGTCTAGAACTCCCACCGGGAATCCGGGGACGTGACGGGGGTTTCTCTCCGGAACGTCCTCGGACATGCAAAGAGGCTCCGCATCGCGCTTCGCGCTGCGGAGCCTCTTTGCGTCCTGCGGAATGTTCCGGAGAGAAACCCCCGTCACGCCCCCGGATCCCCTGCGTTTACGGCCTTGGGGTCGGCGTGGGCGGAGGACTCGGTTGTTGGGAATACGTGTCCCGGTCGCTGTTTCGCGGCTTTGCCGCGAAAGGCGCGCCACTTTGGGGCGAGTGGGGGATGTGGTTGTTGCGGTGACTTGTCCCTTTCGCTGTTTCGCGCTTTGCGCGAAAGGCGCGTTACTTTGGGATGGGTGGGGAACGTGGTTGTTGCGGCAACTGATCCCCGCCACAAATTACCCTCGGCATACTTGCGCGAAGGATTGCTCGTGCTACACTTGCAATTGCTGTTTCAGGGCGGGGTGAAATTCCCCACTGGCGGTAAATCGGGCGGTGCCAAAGGGGTGCCGTGGCGCAGACGAGGCGTCTGCGACCGAGCCGATGAGTCCGCGACCCGTGCGTGCGTTGGTTCGCATGCCGGCTGAACTGGTGAGATCCCAGTACCAACGGTTAGAGTCCGGATGAAAGAGGCAGGTGATCTTATGTCTGAACAGTTGCAGCATATCCATTTTGAGAACACGAATAGGTGGAGCACCAAACAGCTCGTTACCATGGCGTTGATGTGCGCCTTGGGCGCCCTGTTTATGTACGTGCAGCTGCCCATTCTTCCTTCGGCGCCGTTTTTGACCTATGACCCGTCGCTGGTGCCGGCGATGGTGTGCGGGTTTGCGTATGGTTCCGGTGCCGGTACCGCTGTTGCCGCTATGGCGATCGTTATCCATGCGCTCACCACGGGTGACTGGGTCGGCGCGCTTATGAATCTGGTTGCCACGCTGGGCTACATTCTGCCCGCGGCTATCGTCTACCAGAAGATGCATACCTATAAGGGTGCCGTGATTGGCCTGGTGCTCGGTGTTATTGCCGCTACGGCGTTGTCTATGGTCGCAAACCTAACCATTGGCGTATGGTTCTGGTATGGCTCGGTCGATGTGATCGCCCCGCTCATGATTCCTGCCGTGCTGCCGTTCAACCTTATCAAGACCGTGCTTAACTCGGTGTTGACGCTTGCAGTGTACAAGGCGGTCTCCAATCTCATCACGCCTAAAAAGGACCAGGTCAAAGGCCGCGCATGATTGAGTGTCGGGGCGTTTCCTTTAGCTATGACGGTGCCGTTCCGGCACTCGACGGCGTCGATCTGAACATTGAGGATGGCGAGTTTTTCTGCATCCTCGGTGGCAATGGGTCGGGCAAGTCGACGTTTGCCAAGCATCTGAATGCACTGTTGAAGCCCGATGTGGGCACGGTGCGTATCAACGGCATGGATGCGTCCGACCCCGAGCTGGTCTACGACATTCGTTCGACCGCGGGCATGGTATTCCAGAATCCCGATGACCAGCTGGTGGCAACGCTTGTCGAAGATGACGTTGCGTTTGGTCCCGAAAACCTTGGCGTGCCATCGGCGCAAATTGCACAGCGCGTACGCGAGGCGCTGAAGGGCGTGGGCCTGGTGGGCTTTGAGCGCCATGAGACCCACGCGCTTTCGGGTGGCCAAAAGCAACGCGTGGCGCTTGCCGGCGTGCTTGCCATGGAGCCGCGCGTTCTCATTTTGGATGAGGCTTCCTCGATGCTCGATCCACGTGGACGCAAGGGCCTCATGAAGGCTTGCCGCGCGTTGCACGATCGCGGCATGACCATCGTGATGATTACGCACTTTATGGAAGAGGCCGCCGAGGCCGATCGTGTCGCGGTGTTTCGGGCGGGGCGCGTTGCCATGCTCGGTACGCCCGAGGAAATCTTGACGCGGGCGGACGAACTTGCTCAGCTCAACTTGGATATGCCGGCGTCGTGCTGCCTGGGTAGGACACTTCGCGCGAAGGGCGTATCCGTTTGCGCGCAGGTGCGCGAGGCGGATATGGTCGCCGAGATTGCACAGGCTTATGCCGAGCGGAGTGGGACGGACATCGCAGAGCAGTCTTCTGCATCCGATTCTCATGTGCTTGACAATGGATCACCTGCAGCTGACGGGATAGGCACGTCGGAGCCTGTTATCGAGATTTCGCATCTCTCGCATAGTTACTCGCTGAGCGCCCGCGAGCGCCGTCGATGGCGCAAGCGCTCGACCACTGCGGACGCATCGAGCAAACAAGCTCTTTGGGGCAACGATCCAAACAGCCCCTGGGCGCTACGTGATGTTTCGCTGACGGTGCGCCGCGGCGAGTTTCTGGGATTGGCGGGTCATACCGGCTCGGGTAAATCGACGCTGGTTCAGCATCTCAACGGGTTGATTCGTCCGCAGGAGGGAAGCGTTTGCGCGCTGGGGCTCGACCTATCAAGCAAGAAAGACGCCGCCGCGGTTAAGGCCAAGGTCGGCGTGGTGTTTCAGTATCCCGAGCGCCAGCTATTTGCCGAGACCGTGGCGCAGGACGTGGCGTTTGGCCCGCGCAACCTTGGCCTGCCAGAAGACGAGGTTGCACGCCGTGTCGCATCATCGCTTGCGCGCGTGGGCCTCGACCTTGCCGCGATAGGCGACAAGAACCCCTTTGAGCTTTCGGGCGGCCAGCAGCGCCGCGTGGCGTTTGCCGGCGTGCTCGCCATGGAGCCCGAGGTGCTGGTGCTCGACGAGCCCATGGCGGGGCTCGATCCGGCTGCGCGCGGGGATTTCCTGGGGCTCATCGATCGACTCCATCGCGAGGGCCTGACTGTTGTCATGGTTTCGCATAGCATGGATGACCTGGCAAATTGCTGTGACCGTATCGTTGTGATGAACGAGGGCGCCGTGTTTGCCGAGGGAACGCCCGCGCAGGTGTTTGCGCGCGCGAACGAGCTCAAATCGATCGGCCTGGGCGTTCCTGCCGCCCAGCGCATGGCGCTGGCGCTTGCGCAAGCCGGTGTGCCGCTCCGCTGCGACAAGCTTTATACGGTTGAGGCGCTAGCCGACGAGTTGGCCGGCTTGCTGCTGGGCTGCGCGGACGTGCCTTTGAGGGTTCCGTGTCAGGCTGGTTCCAAGGCGCCCACGCGAGAGGAGGGCTGCTAATGGAGGCGTTCTCATTTGGCAGCTACTATCCCGGGGATAGCGCGGTGCATCGCCTGGATCCGCGTACTAAGTTGCTCCTAGGTTTCGCATTTCTGGTCACCGTGCTCACCGTCGGAAGCTTTTGCGGGCTGGTTCCGGTCGCATTTTTTGTCGTGCTGGTCTATCTCGCAGCCCGGGTGCCGTTGCGCCGGGTCCTATCATCGATGGCACCATTGCTGGCGATTGTCGTGGTGGTCGCGGTGCTCAACCTGTTTTCCGACCAGAGTGGCCGCATCCTGTGGCAGCTTGGCTTTTTGCAGGTGAGCGAGGGCTCGCTGCGTTCTGCGGCGTTTATGGCGTGCCGTCTGACCCTGATGATGGCCGGCATGAGCGCCATTACACTCACCACACCGACACTCGACCTCACCGCGGGTTTTGAGCGCCTGCTCGCACCATTTGCGCGCGTGGGGCTTCCGGCGCACGAGCTCGGCATGATTATGGGTATCGCGCTGCGGTTTATGCCGCAATTTGCCACCGAGATGAAACAGACGACCGATGCACAGGCAAGTCGCGGCGCGCGCGTGACGGGCGGTCCGCTCGGCGGTGTGCGCATGCTCGGCAGTGTGGCGATTCCGCTGTTCACCGGCGTGTTCCGTCATGCCGAGACGCTTTCGGCCGCCATGGATGCGCGCTGTTATCACGGCGAGCAGGGACGCACGCGTCTGCATGCGCTTGCGTTTGGCCGGGGGGATGTACTGGCAGCGCTGGCGATGGCGCTGCTGGTGACATGCGTTGTCGTTATCAATCTTCAACTCGTCTAAGCTCGATTCGAGCGCAAGAAAGGGGTCTCTATGACCGACATCGATCGCACGGCTCAGCTCGAGCGCGTCTGCTCGTACCTCAGGCGCATTCCGGCGTGGTATCTTGCCACGACCGATGCGAGCGACGGGTATCAGCCCCGCGTGAGGCCGTTTTCGTTTGCCATGGTCGATGACGGCAAGCTGTGGTTTTGCACGTCGCGCGACAAGGACGTGTGGGCGGAGTTGAGCGCGAATCCCAAGTTTGAGGTATCGGGCTGGAAGCCGGGGGAGTGCTGGATCGTGTTAACTGGCGAGGCCGCGCTCGAGGACGATGCAGTCGTGAGCGACAAGGTGCGCCAGGCAGGCTTTAGGCACATGGTGGGCATTGGCGAGCAACACGATAGCGCCAACGACGGTCGCCTTGCGTTCTTCTCGGTCCGCAACATCGCCGCGCGATTCTGCGATATCGACGGCAGCGAAGAGCTCCTCGAGCTCTAATTTCCCAAATTGACTATCCATTCCAAAAAGACTGGTCAGGCGACAGGAGGAAACGTGGACGGATTGAATACGGTGCTGGAGTATCTGACGTCGGTGCCGGCGTGGTATCTGGCGACGAGCGTGGACGGGCAGCCGCATGTGCGTCCGTTCTCGTTTGCGCAGATCCAGGACGGCAAGCTGTGGTTTGTGACAGCGCGCACCAAAGATGTGTGGCAGGAGCTGCTGCAAAACCAGCGCTTTGAGGCCACGAGTTGGTGGCCGGGCCATGGTTGGTTGATTCTGCGCGGGCGTGCGGGACTGGAAGACCGGGCTTCGAGCGAAATGCGCGAGGCCGGATGGAAACATCTTGAGCGCTTGAGCGAGCACTATGAGGGGCCTAACGACCCCGCGCTCGTCTTCTTTAGCGTCGAGGATCCCGAGGCATTTATCTGCAATCACGACGAATGGGTGCCGGTCGAGCTCTAGCCAGCTGGCTCATCCTAACAACTTAGTTTTCGCATGGGCGGGCCCCGTATTGCCCGGCGCTGTAAGGAGTGCCGGTCAATACGGGGCCCGCTCTATTTGTCAATTCCTCCAAGCGAATGTGTCGGGAATGTTTCAATGCATGAACATGCAAGCTATTTACGTATTCATGCATCTTTTGGTGCTAAAGTTTCAACCCACTTCATAACGACCGCTGCGAAATGCGCATCGGTGCATAAATCGCAGACAAGGAGTCTGATATGTCTTTGAAGGTTGGAATCGTCGGCGCGGCTGGATATGCCGGAGCCGAGCTCATTCGCCTCGTGCTCGGTCATCCCGAGTTTGAACTTGTTGCCATTACGTCCAACGCCGATGCCGGCCAGCCGCTGTCCGCGGTGTATCCGAGCTTTGCTGGCGTGAGCGATCTGGTTTTCACCACGCATGACGCCCCTGAGCTCAAGGGCTGCGATGCGGTCTTTCTTGCCGTGCCGCACACGGCTGCCATGGCACAGGTGCCCGCCCTGCTTGCCGCGGGCGTTTCCTGCTTTGATCTTTCGGCCGATTACCGTCTGAGCGACCCGTCCGTCTTTGAGGCATGGTATGCCGCCGAGCACACGAGCCCCGAGCTGCTCAAGACCCGCACTTTTGGCCTGCCCGAGCTGTTCTGTCAGGACTTAGAGACTGCTGCTTCCAGCCATGCCGCCGGAAAGCCCGTGTTGGTCGCCTGCGCCGGCTGCTATCCCACCGCAACGAGCCTTGCAGCCGCTCCTGCCGTGCGTGCGGGCTGGGTGGCCGAGAGCGGTCCCGTGATCGTTGACGCTATCAGCGGCGTGACGGGTGCCGGCAAGTCCTGTAACGCCCGCACCCATTTTTGCGGCGCGGACGAGAACCTGGAAGCCTATGGCGTGGGCAAGCATCGTCATACGCCCGAGATCGAGCAGATACTCGGCCTGGCCGACCGCATCGTCTTCACCCCGCACTTGGCACCGCTCAAGCGCGGCCTGCTTTCCACGGTGACGATGCCGCTCGCGCCGCAGGCTCTCGACGCGCTGGTTCTTGAGGATGTCGTCGACCATTACAAGAAGTTTTACGCCGGTCGCACCTTTGTGCGCGTGCTCGATGCCGGCCAGCAGCCCAAGACGGCTTCGGTCGTCGGTACCAATGCCGCCCAGATTGGCCTTGCGCTCAACAAGCGTGCAGGCGTGCTGGTGGCGACGGGCGCCATCGACAATTTGTGCAAGGGTGCTGCGGGCCAGGCGGTCCAGTGCGCCAACATCGTTTTTGGCTTTGACGAGCGACGAGGCTTGCCCACAGTGGCGTGCCCGGTGTAGCACATTCGATTGTTAGCGATTTGGCAGTCGGGTATCGAGTTGGGCGCCACTTTTAAGCTGGTCTAGTAGTTGCGACCGGTATGGCGTGTCAGCCGATGCCCGCTTTTTTATTTGATATAAGGAGTCGTAGGGACGATGAATACCGACCTGATTGATATCAAGATACGCGCCGTCGAGGGTGGCGTTACGGCAGCGGCTGGCTTTAAGGCCGCAGGCATCCATGCAGGATTCCGGAAGAATCCCGAGCGCTTGGACTATGCGCTCATCGTGCCCGATAAGCCCTGTCCAGGCGCCGGCGTGTTTACGACCAACCGCTTTTGCGCGGCGCCCGTGCAGGTGAGCCGTGCCAACCTGGGCGGTGCGGACAAGGGCTATGGCATCATCGCCGGCGTTTCAATCAACTCCGGCAACGCGAATGCCGCCACGGGCGAGACCGGCCTTGCCTGCGCGCGAGAGACCTGCAATATCGCGTCGCAGGTCATCGGCTGTGAACCCCAGCAGATCCTAGTTGCATCCACAGGCGTGATTGGACAGATTCTGCCGATCGACACGTTTGAGACGGCCGTTCCGTCCGCCTACGAGGCACTCTCTGCCCATGGCGGTGCCGATGCGGCCCGTGCCATCATGACGACCGATACGCACTCCAAGGAGTATGCCGTTCGCTACCGCAGTGAGGCTGCGGGCCATGCGGGCAACGCCTATACGGTGGGCGGCATGTGCAAGGGCTCGGGCATGATCATGCCCAATATGGCCACCATGATCGCGGTCATTACTACCGATGCCCCTGTCGAGCCGGCGGCGCTCCACGCCCTGTTGCTCTCGACCGTTAAGCAGACCTTCAATAAGGTGACGGTCGATTCCGATACCTCGACCAACGACACCTGCATCATGCTTGCTTCTGGCGCTGCTGCCGCTGATACCGAGGCTATCGTCGAGGGCACTGACGCCTTTGACGAACTGTCCTTTGCCGTGCACGAGGTGTGCGAGAGCCTGGCGCGCAACATTGCGGCCGATGGCGAGGGCGCGTCAAAGCTCGTGACGGTTAACGTCACCGGCGCTGCCAACGACGAGGAAGCCGATATCGCCGCCCGTGCCGTCGCCAACTCGCCGCTCGTCAAGACCTGTATCGCCGGCCACGACTGCAACTGGGGCCGCGTTGCCATGGCGCTTGGCAAGTGCGGCGTGAAGTTTCATCAGGAAGACGTTTCCATCGACATGATGGGCATGCCCGTCTGCCGCGATGGCCTGACCGTTCCCTTTGACGAGGACGAGGCTCTGCGACGTTTTGAGGCGTCCGAGATCGTGATCTCGGCCGACCTGGGCGCAGGCGACGCGGCAACGACCGTGTGGACCTGCGACCTCACGCACGAGTACATCTCCATCAACGGCGACTACCGTTCCTAGATTCCAGGCACGCTGCGCATCTTGCCGCGATTGCGGACAGTGGAGCACGGCGCGATAACGATACGAAAGACGAGGCAGATTATGAAATTCGCACGCGATTGTCGTTCGAGCGAATCCAACGAAGCAACCGCGCAGCTGCTGTTCGAAGCGCTGCCGTGGATTAAAAACCTGACCGGCAAGACGGTCGTTATCAAATATGGCGGAGCGGCCATGGTCGATGAGCAACTGCGCCGCGATGTGATGAGCGACATCGTTTTGCTCAAGATTATCGGCATGCGCCCCGTCATCGTGCATGGCGGCGGCAAGGCCATCAACGAGGCGCTGAGCCATTACGATATTCCCGTCGAATTTAAGAACGGCCAGCGCGTGACCACGCCGGCAACTATGGATATCGTGCGCGAGGTACTGGGCGGCAAGGTCAACCAGGAGCTGGTCGCTGCCATCAACCACCACGGCAACCTGGCCGTAGGCGTGTCGGGCAGCGATGCCGGCACGCTCATCGCCGAGCCGCTCGACCCCGAGCTCGGTCGCGTGGGCAAAGTGACGCACGTTAACACCGACTATATCGAGCGCTTGCTCGATAGCGAGTACATCCCCGTCATCGCTACCGTCGCGGCAGGGGAGGACGGCGGCTTCTTCAACATCAACGCCGACACCGCCGCCGGTGCCGTTGCCGCGGCGCTCCACGCGCATAAGGCGATCTTTTTGACTGACGTCGACGGTCTGTACAAGGACTTTAGCGACAAGGACTCGCTTATCTCCAACCTAACGCTCGACGAGGTTAACGAGATGCTCTACGGCGGGGAGGTCGATAAGGGCATGATTCCCAAGCTGCGCGCGGCCGTCGATGCGCTTGCCGGTGGCGTATTCCGCGCCCACATCATTAACGGTACCACGCCGCATTCGCTGCTGCTTGAGCTGCTGACCGATGCCGGCGTCGGTACCGTGATCCATTCCACCGAGACGGCCTACGAGTTCGATACGCACCCGCACCCGCTTTCGACCTTTGCGGCGCGCCTGACCGAGAACCTCGACGAGGTCGAGAAGCTCCAGACGGTCTAGCCGGCTCGAAATTGCTACGCCATTACGCCCACAGTCCGCGCTACCTGGCGCTTAATGAAAGGTATCTCATGTCACTTGCAGCACAACAATCGCTCGAATCCCACTACGTCATGCACACCTTTGGTCGCTCGCCGGTCGAGTTTGTCGAAGGCCACGGCATGAAGCTCACCGGCGACGATGGTCGCGAATACCTCGATTTTCTTGCCGGCATCGGCGTGTGCAGCCTGGGCCACGGCAATCCGGCAGTGCTGTCGGCGCTCGAGGCTCAGACCAAGAAGCTCCTGCATGTCTCCAACTATTTCTACATCGAGCAGCGCGGCCAGGTCGCGGCGCTGCTGTCCAAGCTCGCTAACGATGATGCGGACGGCGCGCGCGTGCTTGCCGACGCGGTTGCCGCCGGCGACGAGACCACGGCGGCGGCGCTTGGCGCTCCGGCTGCGGGCGAGCAGGTGTGGGAGACGTTCTTTGCCAATTCCGGTGCCGAGGCCAACGAGGGTTCGATGAAGCTCGCACGTCTGTACGCCAAGCGTGCCGGCAACGGTGGCAACACCATCGTGTGCATGCGTGGCGGCTTTCACGGTCGTACGCTCGAGACTATTGCGGCCACCATGCAGGATTGGCTGCAGGACAGTTTCCGCCCGCTGCCGGGTGGCTTTGTGGCCTGCACACCCAACGATGTAGATGAGCTGCGCGCAATCTTTAAGCAGCTGGGCAGCGAAATCTGTGCCGTGATGCTTGAGCCAATCCAGGGCGAGAGCGGTGTGCATCCCATGACCGAGGAGTTTATGGCTGCGGCGCGTGACTTGGCGCACAAGGTGGGTGCCGTGCTTATCGCCGACGAGGTCCAGTGCGGAATCTTTCGCACGGGGAAGCCGTTTGCGTTCCAGACCTATGGCGTGGAGCCCGACATCATGAGCCTTGCCAAGGGCATCGCCGACGGCGTGCCCATGGGGGCCGTGGTGGCGAAGAAAGAGATCGCCGATGTGTTTAAGCCCGGCGATCACGGTTCGACCTTCGGTGGTAGCTGCTTGGCCATCGCGGCGTGTGCCGCGACGCTCTCCGTGCTTGTGCGCGGCGATTATGCCGAGCATGCTGCCAAGGTTGGCGCCTATATGGAGCAGGCGCTGGCTAAGCTTCCGTATGTGGTAGAGGTGCGTGGTCGCGGCCTGATGCTCGGCTGCGATCTGGACGATGCCGCGGGTGATGCACACGACGTCGTGGCCCGTGCATTGGGGGCTGGTGCCGTGATCAACGCTACAGGCGCACATACGCTGCGCTTCCTTCCGCCGCTCGTGTGCGAAGAGGCCGACGTGGACAGCCTAACCGAGATCCTGTCGGACGTTTTGGCCTAGCGAGAGTAAAACATAGCCAGTTTGAACGGGTTCCAGATTGTCGGTGCGTCATTTGATGCATCTTTGGACGGTCTGGAACCCTTTTTGCCGTAAATCTACAATGGTCAGGAGAGCCTCTGGACAAAAAATGCCAAATATGAGTACTGTCACCAGTTGAATCTCATATGAAACCGACTATTTAGGATTAGTTAGACGGTAGCGCGCAGAGATGTGGTGTAAGAGGCGGGGCATGCCCCGCCTCCGCCCT
>CAJMLB010000046.1:0-12518 GCA_905214145.1 uncultured bacterium
GCCGAGACAAACAGCGGACGGTCGAGCGTTTTGACGACTTGCAGCTGTTGCGGCATCAAAGTCGAAAGATCCATGGTCTACACGTCCCTCCTTACAAACGTTCCTTCGTGGTTATACGAGCAGCGCGCATGCGCGGCCTGCGCCGACGTCGGATCGACAGCGGCGACGTCGCCCGCCTCGAGCTCGCGCAGGCGCTCGGCAATGCCGGCCTCCACGCGGTCGAGCAGCGCATCGAAGTCCATGTTGCCGCCCTCGCCCGGAAAGCCCTTCTTGAGGCCCGGGATGCGACCGTCGCCGCGCTCTTCCTCGAGCAACTCGGCACTTGCGGCACCACGCAGCGCGGGCTTGCCGCCCTTGGTCGAAAAATAGAGCGCAGCACGGGTATCTAGGCCCAGCGCCCGACGCATGGCCTGGGCGTAGATGAGTGTCTGGGTATGGGGCGGCAGCCAGCGCGGGTCGTCGATGGGGGCCTCGCCCGACTCCTCGTCGCGCACCGTGGGGTCGGCGAGCTTAAACTCCTCGACACCCGAACGATGCTTGTAGTCGATTACCACGGCGCGATTCTCGGCATCCACGTCAACGCGGTCGATGCGCCCACCGAGCGGCCAACCGGCATACTCGACCTGGAGCTCGTTGAACGCAAACTCCAGGTAGCGCGGCGCGAAGGGCGCGAGCGCCTCGGACTCGTAGGCGAGCACGCCCTCCAGTTGCGGCAAGATCTCGGCCGCCTGGCGCTCCTCCACTGGAGAGAGCGGCACCAGCGGGCCCTCGGTACCGCGCTTGCCGGCGTGCTCGGCCAGGGTCTCGGCAAAGACCTCGTGCAGCAGCTCCTTCGCGCGCGGCAGATTCATGGGCGTCACGCGCTCCATGCCCTCCTGCGGAAGACGTGCATGCAAGTGCTCCAGCACGTCATGGACAAAGTTGCCCTTCTCCATGTTGCCAAAGCCCGCATCGATGGACTGAGGTTTGACGCGATACGAGACGAACCAGCACAGCGGGCAGGTGGAATAGGCCTCGATCTGCGAGGCGGACGTCAGGCGCGGCACGAGCGGCGCGTCCTCGCCCTCGCCATCGCGACGACGCAGGACCAAATACGGCACGGCCTCGGCACTCAGATGCTGAGGGGCTTCACAGGTCACGCGCTCGCGCTTGAGACCTTCGCCTGCCGCGGGATCGAAGTCCTTTACGATATCACCCTCGCCCACGCACTTCGCCTTGTCGGCGCCAGCGGCTTTAGCGTCACCAGCGGTCTTAGCGTCGTCAGCGATCTTAGCGCCGTCAGCCTCGGCATGCGCCCGCAACTCGGTCCACACGGCAGCCGGATAGCACTCGCGCGCCTGGCGATCGTGGGTCACACGGGCGAGCGTAACCGGGCCGCGTGACGCCTGCATCGCGTGGCCAAAGCGCGCGCGCAGCAAGGCCGCGGGCTCAAGCGTCACGCCCTCGCGACCAAGGCTCGCCGTCAGCGTGGCCAGCGGCCCCTCCTCGTGCGAGAGCGGATAGCTGTCCAGATCGACATCGGCAAACAGCACGGCATCGTAGCTGCCGGGGCGCAGAGCTGCCGCATCGGCAAGCGAAGCAAAACGAACCTGAGCACGTGGCGCACGGTCAACCTCGTAGGTCTCGTAATCGTAGGCGGTGCTACGCTTGTCCACCTTGGTGCGAATGCCATCGAGCACGGGCACGGTCGCGGCCTGCGACACGTCGAGCGCGCGGGCGCCATTCATAAGGATGTCGATGGCGTGGCGCAGCAGGGCCACCTCCGCCTGGCGACGGGCTTGGCCATCTAGGCTGCCCAGCGAACGATCGGGCAACGCCTCGGCAACGGCAAGCATGGCCTTGAGCGCCGTCACGGGCTTGTCACGCCACAGCGCCTGGAACACGTCCGAAACCACACACGGCACGTTCTTAAACCAGTTCTCGTCGCTCGCCGCCTTGCGCGCGCCCCTCACCTGACCCTGGACGCTCTGCAGCAGGCCCTTAACGCCCGCGATAGTCTTGCTGCGCGAGAGACGCATATTCTTATCGAAGGTACGGGCATTGACGGCATCAGCGCCCGAAAGCGGACTGTAGATCCAGTCGGTAAGCTCCGGCGCGGGCCACCACTCGGTCTTTGACGCCACACCCTCATCGGCGGCCTTCATGCGCTCGATCAGGCCGGCAAGCGCCGCAAACTGCCTGCCCGCAATGGATTGGGAAAACGCCGTGAACTCAACCGTCTCGGCAGCGATATGACGAGCCGCCAGACGAGAGGCGAGCTCACCGAACAGCTGGGGTGCCCGAGCAGAAACAACGAGCACGCGCACGGGGTCGGCGGGCGTTGCAGTAGTTTTATCGGCCTTGGACTCCTTGTGCGATTTCACCAACTTATCGATGGCGTCCGCATAAGCATGGGCGCGGGCATGGGGGCCGGCGACCTCAATAAAGGCAGGCTGAGCGGCGATCCCGCAAGCGGCATCAGACGCGCCGACACCCTCCCCCAGCGGCCCGACCTCAAACAGCACACCGCGGGCATCAAATGCCGTGGCAAGCTCCTCGCGCATCGCCGCCTGCTCGCGGGCAAGCAGCACGACGACCTCTCCCCCATTGTTCGCCACGGCAGACAGCAGCTCGAGCAGACCGTGCGTAAACGACGTGATACCGCGCACGCATACGGCGCGGGCGCACGCCGGCAGGCTATCGGCCAGGGCACCGGCCATAATGTCAGCCGCCTCGCAGGGCTCGACCATATCTCGACGGTCCAAACCGCCCGCGTAGGCACGCAAAAGCTCGAACACACGAGCCTCGGCATCGCTTTTTGGCTCCGGCTGGCAGTTGTCGCCACGGCATCGTTCGGCACCCGTCCCCGCCACACCCGGCAGCACATCGCGGGCCATGCGCGCAAGCATACGCACCGTGCCCTGGCTGCGCGAAAGCGGCTGCAGGTCGGCATCATCGAGGCGCGTGACCATGTCCGAAAACAGCATCTGGCGCTGCAGGTTGTCGACGAAACCGCGCCCGTCGCCCAAAAGCTCCCAAAGCGAGCGAAGCCACGATGTAGGCGTCTTGTAGTCGATACCCAGCGAAACGCCGGCTTCCGCCGCATCATGACGGCACAGGTCGAGCTCGGCAAACGTAGGTGCCAGCAACACGGCACGCCCGTGGCGGGCAATAAGATCGGCAAGCAACGCCGACTCGGCATCGCTCAAATCCGTGCCGGCATTGGTGGTATAGATTCGAACAGGCATGGTCCTCCGCTCAAACTGTTCGCAATAATCAATGCATCCATCCTACCCGCCCAAGCGGACAGATTTGCCCCACGCCAACAGATTTGATCCCTTGGGGACGGAGGAAAACGGATCACCGGGTTAGACTGACCCCCTCGATGATCCGTTTTCCTCCGTCCCCAAGGGATCAAAAAAACCGCCCCCGAAGGAGCGGTTTTACACAATCCGTTTTGGCGCGGCCTACTCGCCATCCTCCAGCTTGATGAGGATCTTGCGGTAGCCACCGTACTCGCCGTTGAGCGCCTTGGACACACGGCTCACCGTGGTGGACGAAGCGCCGGTACGCGCCTGAACCTCGACATAGGGCTCGCCCTCGTCCAGGTAACGCGCGACCTGCAGACGCTGCGATAGATCGCAAATCTCGCGCGGCGTGCAGATATCGGTCAAAAACGCTTGGATATCCTTCTCGTCGTCCAAAAGGCTAAATGCGTGGACCAGCTGCTTGACATCAGGCTTGTCAAACATGTTCTCGATATTCATCGATCACCGCCAAACCCGCCAAAAGGCATCGAAGTTGATACTGACATCGGGCATCGTTCGCCCGTTCTATGCAATAGGGCAACGCCTGTGGCTTTTGCCCGTAGCAGTGTAGCACACCACCAAACTAAAGCGACAAGACTCTCTGCCAGCGGCGCGTTTTTTAGGACGAACGCCGGTTTGAAACCGAATGCGCACGCAAGCTCCACGAATATCTGAGACAATGGGCGCCCAAACAGGACCGTGCCCGCGCATCTATCCGAGTTGCAAAGGCATGCGCCTCTCACGCCTCTTTGCCACGTCTTGCGCAAGAAAGGATCTCCACCATGCGCTTTTTGCTCAACTGGCTTTTGACCTCAATCGCCATCGCGATTGCAACGTTTCTCGTCCCCGGCATTCAGCCCTTCGGCATGGCCGATGCCTGGGTCTGCTTTGCCTTCGTGGGACTGTTCCTCAACATCGTCGACTCGCTCGTCAAACCATTCCTGACGGTCATCTCACTGCCGCTCACTATTATCACGCTTGGTATTTTTCAGCTCGTAGTCAATAGTTTTATGCTCGAGCTGGCCAGCTACCTGTCGGTCAATCTGCTGGGAGCGGGTATCTCCATTGCCGGCTTTGGATCGGCCTTTATGGGCAGCATCCTGGTATCCATCA
The DNA here is from genome assembly GCA_905214145.1 of uncultured bacterium. Taxonomy (GTDB): domain Bacteria; phylum Actinomycetota; class Coriobacteriia; order Coriobacteriales; family Coriobacteriaceae; genus Collinsella. The sequence goes on from CAJMLB010000046.1 coordinate 4,401, forward strand.
TGCGCAGCATTCTCGACAGCATCGCCAGGAACTAAAGCGACCAGATACGGACCGCCACAACACGCCAAAACGAAGGCCGTCCATCGCAACGATGGGCGGCCATGTCATTTGTCAAGCCTCAGAGGGCAAGAAAATCTACCATTTCTGCCCCGTCCCCAAATGGCAGGTGGGGCTAGATGACGTAGTCGTAACCCTCGTTGGGGGCGACGAGCGCATCGAGCGTCACGCCATCGAGGTAGTCGTTGATGAGCTTGTCCAGGTTCTTCCACACGCCGAGTGTAGGACACTCGTCCGAACGCGAGCAGCCCTTGCAGTCGCCGTCCAGGCATGCGACCGGTGCCAGGCTGCCTTCGGTCAGGCGCAAGATCTCGCCCACCGTGTACTGCTCGGGCGGACGCGTGAGCACGTAGCCGCCGCCCTTGCCGCGCATGCCCGAGAGCATATTGGCGCGGACGAGCGTAGCCAAAATGTTCTCCAGATATTTCTCAGAAATCCCCTGACGCGCCGCGATCTCTTTGAGGGGAATGCGGCCTGCCGCCTGGTGCTCGGCCAGGTCAACCATAACGCGCAGGGCATATCTGCCCTTTGTGGAAACCAACATATATATTGCTGCCTTTCGGTCTTTTAATTCGTAGAAATTCTAGCCGAAAAATTGGTTTTGAAAATACCTATTCCCGTCAAGCTGGTTAATCGACTCGTAATAATCTTCTATTTCCTATTGCGTTACTAGGCTTTAGTGCCTACTATGCTTGCCAACAGCAAACGAACAACCTATAAGGTTTGTGGGTTTCGCTGTTACACACACCGTAAAACCACACGGTATCCAGTCATTTGAACACTTTGGAGGTTCACCATGAGCAATGTTTACACGTCCATCGATCAGCTTATCGGCCACACTCCGCTTCTGGAGTTCACTCACTTTGAGGCCGATGAAGACCTCAAGGCCCGCGTGCTCGTCAAGCTGGAATACTTCAACCCCGCCGGGTCCGTCAAAGACCGCGTCGCCAAGAACATGATCGACGAGGCCGAGAAGGCCGGCAAGCTCGTGCGCGGCGGCGACTACACCATCATCGAGCCCACGAGTGGCAACACCGGCGTCGGCATCGCCTCGGTGGCGGCGGCTCGCGGCTACAAGGTGATCATCACCATGCCCGAGACCATGTCCGTCGAGCGCCGCAAACTTATGCAGGCATACGGCGCACAGCTCGTGCTCACCGACGGCTCCAAGGGCATGAAGGGCGCCATCGCCAAGGCCGAGGAACTGCAGAAGGAGACACCCAACAGCATTATCGCCGGCCAGTTTGTAAACCCCGCCAACCCCGCCATCCACAAGGCCACGACCGGCCCCGAGATCTGGGATGACACCGACGGCAAGGTCGACATCTTCGTCGCCGGCGTTGGCACCGGCGGCACCGTGACCGGCGTGGGCGAGTTCCTCAAGGAGCAGAACCCCGAGATTCAGGTTGTCGCCGTCGAGCCCGCCACTTCCCCAGTGCTCTCCAAGGGCCAGGCCGGCCCGCACAAGATCCAGGGTATCGGCGCCGGCTTTGTGCCCGACGTCCTCGACACCCAGGTCTATGACGAGATCATCCCCGTCGAGAACGACGACGCCTTTGCCACCGGCCGCGCCGTGGGCCACAAGGAGGGCGTGCTCGTGGGCATTTCGTCCGGCGCCGCCGTGTGGGCCGCACTGCAGCTGGCCAAGCGCCCCGAGAACGAGGGCAAGACCATCGTGGCTCTGCTTGCCGACACCGGTGAGCGCTACCTGTCCACGGCACTCTTCCAGGACTAGGGCCTCTCGTTCTTAGAACGAGTCCAAGGCACGCCGGCCTCCCCTCTCTTCTGGCAGCCTGAGCTCATCCCAACAGGGTGTCCCACGAGACGTCCGAACTTGATACAATGTCTGCGGCGCGGAACCAGCCTCCCGCGCCGCTTTTCTTTTTTGGCCACATGCCACCAAGGAGAACCTCCCCATGCACAACAAGCGCGTGCTCGTCGCCATGAGCGGCGGCGTCGATTCCAGCGTGACCGCGTACCTGCTCAAAAGCCAGGGCTACGAATGCGTCGGCGCCACCATGCGCCTCACCTGCCCCACGCCCGATCCCGTCACGGGCATGAGCAAGGTCGACCGCGACATCGCCGATGCAAAGGCCGTCGCCGAGCGCCTGGGGATACCCCACCATGTGCTCGATCTGCAGCAGACCTTCGACCGCAACGTTATCGAGCGCTTCGTGACTGCCCATCAGGAGGGACTGACGCCCAACCCGTGTATCATCTGCAACCGCCATATTAAGTTTGGCGCGCTGCTCGATGCGGCACTCGATATGGGCTGCGACTACATCGCCACAGGTCACTACGCCAAAACGAGCCAGGCGTCCGACGGCACTTGGCAGCTGAACCGCGGCGAAGATCCCAAAAAGGACCAAAGCTACTTTTTGTATTCGCTCACACAAGAGCGCCTGGCACGCACGATCTTTCCGCTGGCCGGACTGGACAAAGAGCGCGACGTGCGCCGCATTGCCGCCGAGCAGGGCTTCATCAACGCCAAGAAGGCCGAGAGCGAGGATATCTGCTTTATCGCGGACGGCGACTACGCGGGCTATATCGAGCGCCGCTGCGGACGTGCCGCTGCACCGGGCGACATTGTGTGGCGCGACGGCAACGTGGTCGGACGCCATAACGGCGCGTTGCGCTATACCATCGGCCAGCGCAAGGGCTTGGGCGTCGCGATGGCGCATCCCGTGTACGTAACGGGCGTCGATGCCGCCAGCAACATTGTGCATCTGGGCGAGGCCGAGGACCTGACGGCCACAGCGCTCACGGCCAACGACTGGATCTGGAGCGCCCCTGCCGACCGCATGGAGGCGGAGCTCAATGCCGGCGGCATTCGCGTGGGCGCCAAGTACCGCTACCGCCAGAAAGACCAGGCAGCGACCCTTACGCGTGACGAAGACGGACAAATGCTGCTGACCTTTGACGAGCCGCAGCGAGCCATCGCCCCCGGCCAGGCCGTTGTAGTCTATCGCGGTGACATCGTCCTGGGCGGCGGTACCGTGACCGGCGCACTTAAGTAGCCACGGGTTTATCGCCGCACGTGTCGAAGTACCTCAACAGCGGCACTAACCTCGATTACGCGACGCTCGAGGCCGCGGCGAATGGCCTCGAGTCGACCCTCCGCCGTCGCCCATTCGCTCTGCGAAAGAATCTCGATCGCCTCATCAACAAATCCGTTGAGCCGCGATGAATCGAACCAATCGAGCAAGTCCGCAAGCGACAGCTGGACGAAAGGGTCGGGCCCAAACGGCTTAGCGGAAAACCCAAACTCCCCAGCTGCGAGCACGGCAGTTGGTACGTTGTACCACAGGCAGTTGCCGCTATCGAACAGCGGAGCAGGTTTTATCTCCAGGGTGTCGACATTGCGGATGATGCCGAAGTTTCGCCAATGGCGGTCGCTGTTGGCCAAAAGGGCATCGCAGACAATCATCTGCGACATAGACCTTCTCACAGCGGCCTCATCGACACCATGCTTGCCGAGGTAGCAACAGTATCGATCGTATGTCGAGTTTCCCCGCTGGCTACCAAGTGCGCCCTTAACGTAAACAGCCGGAACGTATTCCTCGCGGCCGTCAAGAAAATCCTCGCACAGGCACACGGGGCCATTGAACATCCGCTCAACCGTATAGGGAACAAACTCGCCCTCCGACAGCAAGCGACGATGTAGAGCCGTTGCAACCGCCTCGTTAAAGGGACGCTGATCGTCCATCCCGCAACCTTTAGCCAAAACGCGAATGCCGTTTCGGATCATCCACGATTTAGGGAGCTCGCCCTCGGACGTGTTGTCCGGATTTTTAAGACCGATGCCGTCCAGCCAACCCGAACGCTCTTCGGGCGCCGATCGCTCAAAATCATTCTCGAAGTAATTGAGGTTTTGCCATTCGAGCCCGTCGCATTCTGCCGGTCGCAGCCAATAGCAATCCGAAAGCGAGAGGCCCAGGCACTGAACCGGAACCTCGATACCACTGGCAATTCCCAGTTCACGATAGCGCGAGACGAGTCCGGGGCGGACGTCAGGCACCGACCGATGGCCCCACCACACGTTGAGCTCCCGCTTATTCACCGTTGGAGAAGAGCTCGAGCACGTGCCGAACGGCATTCGTTGCGCATCGAGGACCTCGGCGATTTCGAAGGGAAACTCGCGCGTCGGATCAAACGAAACACGCGCAACCTCGTAATCGGCGGACATCAGCGTAAACTTGCGCCCCACATCGGCCGCAGGACGGCGTCCACGTTTGCGGACCTTTTGATAAGCGACCGCAGAATTGTACTCGACCATCTTCCGGCCGCCCACAATATCGCACACAAGCGTCCCCGATGCGGCAAGTTGCGATATGCGGGCTTTCGTAACGCCCAACAGGCGGGCGGCATCACCCATAGACAAGTACTCAAACGTATCCATACACCGCATCACCTCGTTAAGCAATTAACACGTTTAAGTTAATAGATTACATACATCATAATACTAAACATCCTAAAGCGAAAAAAGGCCCGAGAAATCGGGCCTTAGCGATCGGTCAGCCGAGTCGCAAGCTGCTCCCCTAGCGTTGTACGTAGGCGCGAACCAGCTCGTAGGTGTTGCGCACGCCGTCCATGTGGCTGCGCTCGTAGTTGTGGCTCGCGTACACGCCGGGGCCGATCAGACCATGGCGAATGTCGTAGCCGGCCGAGAGCGTGGCCTCGACGTCCGAACCGTAATGCGGGTACACATCGATGGCGTAGTCAAGTTCAAGCTCGCGCGCGATATTGGACAGCGTGGTTACCAGGTCGTAGTTGTACGGACCGCCCGAATCCTTGGCGCAAATCGACACCATGCGCTCGGTGCAGCCCAGGTCGTCGCCCACGCAACCCATGTCCACGCTGATCATCTCGCGCGTGTCGGCCGGCACGAAGGCGCCGCCGTGGCCGACCTCCTCGTACACGGTAAAGAGCAGGGACACCTTGCGCGAAAGCGACACCTCGCCGTCAGCAACGGCGCGGGCCAGACCCAGCAGAATCGACGCCGACAGCTTGTCATCCAGGAAGCGGCTCTTGATGTAGCCGCTCTCCGTCACCGTGGTACGCGGATCCATAGCGATGATGTCTCCGGTCTGAATGCCCAGCTCGAGCACGTCGTCCTTGCTGTCGACATTCTCGTCGAGCAGGATTTCCATGTTCTTCTCGATGGTCTTGACCGGCTCATCGGCCACGTGCGCCGAAGGCTCGGTGTTGAGAACCACACCCGTGTACACATTGCCGTCACGCGTGTAGACGGTGCAGTTCTCGCCATCGGCCGTAGACCACTGATGCCCACCAAGCGTCGTGGGACGCAGGCGGCCATTGTCCTTAATGGAGCGCACCATGGCGCCAAGGGTATCGACATGGCTCGCCAACACGAGCGGCTCACCCTCACCGCCAAGCTCAACCAGCACGTTACCCTTATTGGAGCGCTCGGGCCCAAAGCCCATATCGCGCAACGTTTCCATCAGATAATCAGTCGCCGCACGGGTATAGCCCGTAGGCGAAGCAATCGAGGTAAGCGCCTTCAACTGGTCAGTAATATAGGAGAGCGTAGAATCCATCTTGGACACCAAAGTCACCCTTTCATATCGAATTAAACCCACAGCAACGATACCACCGCGAACCATCTTTTTACCTAGCGAGATGACCCATCGAGCTCTTCCGAACAGCGCCCGCCACGACAACGAGCCGGCGGGCCCCGCCCGTTAGCCCCAGAATCTTTCCGCAGGACAGAAGGAGGCCCCGCCGCACGTAGTGCGCAGCGGGGCCTCCGACATGTCCGAGGACGATTCTGGGGCTAACGGGCAGGACCCGCCAAACCGGAAACTAGGCAGCCGGGCAGATCTTCTTGAAGAGCTCGATGACGTCGTCGAGCGTCGCCTCGCGCGGGTTGCCCGGGAAGCAGGCGTCGGCCATGGCGTCCTTGGCCAGGACCTCAATCTCGTCAGCCTTCATGGCCTCGCAGACGTGCGGGATGTTCACGTCGGCAGAGAGCTGCTTAACGGCGGCGATGGCGGCATCGGCGGCCTCGTCGGTGCTCATGCCCGTGGTGTCAACGCCCATGGCGACGGCGACCTTGGCCAGGCGCTCGGTGCAAACCGGCTTGTTGAACTCCATGGCGATCGGCAGCAGCATGGCGCAAGCGACACCGTGCGGGGTGTCGTAGTGAGCGGACAGGGTGTGAGCCATGGCGTGGTCGATGCCCAGGCCGACGTTAGAGAAGCCCATGCCGGCGACATACTGACCAAGAGCCATACCCTCGCGGCCGGAGCCGGGCTTGCCGGACTTGGCCTCGGCAACGGAGTCGCGCAGGTTCTCGCTGATCAGCTTGATAGCCTCAAAGTGGAACATGTCGGAGAGCTCCCAGGCACCCTTGGTGGTGTAGCCCTCGATGGCGTGGGTCAGAGCGTCCATGCCGGTAGAGGCGGTCAGGCCGGCGGGCATGGAAGCCATCATGTCGGGGTCGACGACGGCGACCTCGGGGGCGTCGTTGGTGTCGACGCACACGAACTTGCGGACCTTCTCGGGGTCGGTGATGACGTAGTTGATGGTCACCTCGGCGGCAGTACCGGCGGTCGTCGGCACGGCGATGGTGAACACGGCGTGGTTCTTAGTGGGAGCAACGCCCTCGAGGCTGCGGACATCGGCGAACTCGGGGTTGTTGATGATGATGCCGATGGCCTTGGCGGTGTCCATGGAGGAGCCACCACCGATGGTCACGATAGCATCAGCCTCGGCGGCCTTGAAAGCCTCGACGCCGTCCTTGACGTTCTGGATAGTGGGGTTGGGCTTGATCTCGGAGTAGAGGCTCCAAGCGATGCCGGCAGCGTCGAGCTCGTCGGTCACCTTAGCGGTAACGCCAAACTTGACCAGATCGGGGTCGGAGCAGACGAAGATCTTCTTGTAGCCGCGACGCTGGAGCTCGCCGGGGATCTCCTTGATGGCGCCGGAACCATGATAAGAAATGGTGTTGAGAACGAAACGATTAGCCATTGATAGCCTCCCATCGTGTGCGGGGCACCCATTACGCCCCGCGCTGCAAGTTCCATCCTAACGCTTTTGAAACAAAAAACGCGTGAGAACGTCAAAAGTGTTAAAGCGTTTCAACATAATTACGGAGCCCCAGTCCTTCCCTCCCGACAGCAGCGAAGGCTAGATTATAGGAGCAATCGCCCAAAGAATACGACCAACTCAGTCTATAAATTGTTTCTGTTTTAGCAATATATGTTTGACAATACGTTTATAAAAGAATACTTTATAGTAAATAATTTGCATGCAGCAAATAGCATCATTCATTTTGTTAGAAATTGCCCATGCGGTTATTGCAGCTGCATGTACTGCAACGTACAACGTAATTCTCCGCACGAAGCAGAAGACGGTTCCAATTCGATTGAGGCGATGACACGTGGTGACTACTGGTCCTAAATCGAGCAAGACGGCTACAAACGAATATCGAATCTCAATTGAAGGCAACCCTTATCCGCATACTCTGGCTCTCATCAACCCAGCGGGAGACAATCTCAATATCAAAAGACATGGGTTCACGGGTCCACTAGGACAGCTATTGAGTCTTAAATATACCGTTTATGACGATGCAAATGAAAAACTCTTCACTGTCGTCGACGGTGGTTTTAGCAACATGCCCAGGGTTGCGCTCATCATCGAACACAAGGAAGTTGCGGTGTTCGATTATGGCCTAAACAGACTTGAGATGAAGTGCGTAACGAATATGCCGAATTACACAATAAAAGGTAACTTCCTATTTGGAGATTACGATATATTCAGCCAACGGGAAGTGAAGCTATCTTCAGTTATCGTCCTTCAATGTGATAAACAATCGTGCTTTAGCATACAGGTTTTGGATAAAGCCGAATTAGCCGTCGCAATTGGAATACCTACAGCCATTGCCCTTCTTAGGGCTCGGATTGAAGAGCATCTCGAATAAATCGCAAAAAGCAGTTCGCAACAACATCCAGGAGCTAGATAGTTTTTCTGGCTCCTGGATGTTGTTACGAACATGCACCTTAGCGCTTAAGACTCGTGGTCTGCCAGTCAGCTACGATG
>CAJMLB010000047.1:0-12448 GCA_905214145.1 uncultured bacterium
AGCTGCGGAAACGCGGGGCCCGTTCAGGCTGTTGCGTTGAGATTGAAAATCAACCCCGATTCCCCAAATAAATCAGGAGGGCATTCACTGGAACACCCTCCGGTTTTGGTGATTACCGTGCGCCTACCCTTGTTTTTTGCCTTGCGGCCCGTTTCCGTTCCTTTTCAGCCTGTTCCTGCTGGTAAGCGGCCTCTAATATTCTGTCCGCCTGTTCCGTGCCAATGGCCCGCCTGACCCGCTCGTAGTCCCTGACCTTTCCCTTTAGACTGTCTCTCTCGGCGCAGACCTCGTAAATCCTTTCTGACAAAGAACTGTTTTTGCTGACCTCCCGGCCATAGTAAGTGAATCAGCGCGGGTGGTTTGCGCGCCATTTGCAAAACCCCAGGTCGCGACCCTTCGCCATTCGTGGGAAAAGTGAGTAGTCTCAGGTGGCTTACTCATGAGTTGAACCGCTTTCGCGATTAGGGGCCTAATAGCGGCTTCTCCACTAACTGCCCCTGGGTTTGCCTTTGTCCGCCGCACGGGATGGCTCCCGAGGCAACGCGGTGAGATAATGCCATCCAACGCAGGCAATGGAGCCTGAAAATATAGGTGACGGCGGCATGGCCCGAGCCAGCACTTTTGGCCCGCCTCCGTAGCCTCCTTTTTCATATGCGGTCCGCGATACGCCTATGGGAGCGATTCGCTCGTGCAAGGCTGTAAACACGCAGAGAAAACGAGGTATTGGATGAATAGCGAACCGATCTACAAAGAATTCCTTCTTGGAGAAGGCTTAAGCGAGTTGAAGAAAATTCGAGATGGCTGGAGGGATGAAAGCGGCTATTCCGAGTCGAGGGGAGGAACCTCTTTAATACCTGAAAATCTATGCAATGTCTCAGGGTCCGAACGGCTTAACTATACCTTCATCATGGACAGAGCCAATGAGTGCATGTATCGACTGATTTGCGAGTCGATTTCCATGCTTCTTACAGAATATGGATACATAACACTACGTGCCCGCGTTCGCAGAAGCGATGCTTACCAATATCTCCCAAAAGACGGCCTAGCCGGGCCGACCGTCCTCAAAGCGAGCAAGAGGGTGGTCCGCATAATCAAGGTGGATGTCGATGGCTCCCCGAGCGTTTTTGTATTCAAGGAACCTGGATTAGACCAGAGTCTCCCGAAAGAGCTTGAGGATTCGCTGAGGGAAAACTTTGGGGTATCGAAAATCACCTACGTCTCTTTGGTTATGGACGGAGCGAAGAGGGAGGTTCTCAATTACGAGTCGGTGAAGGACGCTACGCCCTACATCTCGGTTAAAGAGTTCTTCCGCCTGTTCTTTCCACAAGAGGAGTTCGACAAATTCGAGGAGGCTGTGGTTGAGCTTAGGCAGAAAGCGCGTTCCTACTATGGCTTGAGCATAACCAAATCGCTTAACCATTTGCGCATGGGCCATTTCAGGAGAGACATCCGAGACCGTCTGATCGGCTACAAACCAGACGTGGAATTGGGGTCCGAACAGAGAATGGCCATAGACAAGAGCTTTGTCGTAGACGGCAGATACTCGGCGTTGACCGGTGACACGGATTTCGCAGTAAGCTTCCAGACCGCAGAATGGCTAAGGGATTCTTTAACGCATGCAGGATGCATAGATTTCGCCCCCATCGCGTTGGAGTACTTCAAATCGCTCGAACAATTCCTGTACAGATTTCTTTACGCCATACATAAGACTTCGAAATCGAAGAGTAGGCGTATTTACTACGGCAAAAAGCTCGGAGAAAACCCTTACTACCTGCCTGCGAAAAGAGATGGCGTTCCCGACAAATCGCGACACATAGAAGTCAAGGACGGAGAAATCGAAATCAACGATGAGCTTTTCACGGATGGTTTCGAATATGTCTTAGACCTCGGTAGGCTCACAAGGTTCTTCGGCGACTATGTTTGCGAGAAGCAGCAGCTGTACAGCCGCAATGAAGACCTTCTCGATACGGCGATAAGCGAGGATACGTACGAGTCGATAATTCGCGCACTCCAAAGCGCTCGAACGATGAGGAACGGCATTGCTCACAAAGACAATCTCTACGATTGGACCGAGATGGAAAGCGCCCGGTCGTCAGTCCTCTTGGCTTTCTACTTAGTCCTAGGTTCTTACAGCATCGATACTGAAATGCGAAGCCTCCTCGGCATCGAAAGCGATTGCGTGCAGAAAAGCGAGGAGTGGAAGCTCTGCAACTACGTGGCATCGGCGGCCGTTCCTAAAGGCAATCCTCTTGAGTTTCCCGTTTTTTATCTCGATGGCGACGATTCCCCCGAGGCCGCCTTGTTTGCTTGCCCCGACGACGAAGAATCCGATCCCGACCGATATGGAAAAGCCCAATCGTTCTCGGGTGTGTACTTCAAGAGAATCGGATCGCATAAGCGTTACGATATCTCGTACCCAACTGACCGTCTTCCCTCATTGGTTGAACAAGGGATGCTGATTATCTGCGGTGAGGGGCTGAAGCTCATGGGGCCTCAAAAGGTCATCTACAGAGACGGAAATTACCTTGGGGACACGAGCGCAGAGTGACTTCGAACCCAGGGCGTGGACCTCGCGCTCCCGCCCTAAAGACCATCGTGGCCGGTTTTAAGGGCGGGAGCGCGAGGAATGTCCGTAGGGTTCATGCCTTCCCGGGCGCAAGCCACCAGTCCGTAACCGCAGGTGAGGCAGCGCCGTGGCTTGCACGCTGGTGGCAAATTCGCAGGTCAAACATCTCCGTCATCTATCGACGAAACGAGAAGCCCCACGTTGACGCGTCTATGAGTTGATGACCTGAACGACGGTCGTCCTAGTTGCCAGCTTCCGCATCAGAGAAACCACTTGGAGCAGAAGCCGATCTGGAAGACCGAATGGACGAGCATCGAGATTCCGAGGCAGACCATCATCGCGCAAAACCCGATTCCGGCCCATTTCAAGAAAGGGTCTTTTTCTTGCTTGTCGGAAGCTCGCTCCATCCAGTCGCGCGAATACGTATCGCCGTACTCGTCGCTCTTTGAGGCCTCTTTCGAAAGCAGCTCGAGAGCTTCGTCGAGGTCATCAGCAAGCTTGTTTCCGTCGATTCCGACCTTGAAAAGATGAGTCTCATCATGCTGCTTGAGCGCCGATTGGTTCTGCAAAAGGTAGAACCTCTCGCCGTTCACCCCGTTCGCCAGAGCGGTCCTCTCGCTCGAAAACGACCGAATCTCCTTCTTGAGCCTTGAGAAGGCCCCCCTTGCCCTCGATTCCGAACTTCTGCGCGAGCGACTCAAGCTGCCAGAGCAGGTCGTACAGCCCCGCCGCGGGCAGGAGCCCGGCCCCGTACGCCTTCTCGAGCATCGACCGCTCGAAGCGATCGTAAACGGGGATCGCCTCCCCGTACGTCAACCTGGTGCCAACTTCGGGGAAATCATTGCATTCCATATCGTCTCCTATCATTCGAATCGAGAGTTAATTCCTTGGGGCGCGTCACGCGTCGACGACGCCGCGTCCCACAACAGCGGTTGTTGCTTCCGCGTGGGCGCATCGCCTAGCACGCAGGGCGCAGATCAAGCCTGAAATCACCTTTGGCGATAGAGAGGCTGTAGTTCGACCCGACTAAAACAGCGATGCCCATCAAGGCCAGACCGCAAGCGGCGATCAGCTGCTCCGGCGAAAAGCCGAGGATCCTCCTTCCGTTATCGCACGCCGCCTCCGCTACGGCATCGGCTGACGAAATCGTCGGGGCGTTCACCGCCCGTCCGGCGTCGTTCATAGTTGGCTCCCTACTCTCTCTTCCATTGCTTCGACCCTTATTTTCAACCGCCATCGGAATTTCGTCTCCTCTGACTGGTTTGGATTGCCTACAATTTCATAGGCAATAAAGCTGTTTATGGAGGACCTGCAATGTCTAGGACATTCACCGAGGAGGAGATCTCCGAGTTAAAGGAAGCCGGATTCGCGGCGAGCGGCACATCGAGAAGCAGGATCCTGTCCGTCCTCGACCTCCTCGTCCGCTTCACCGATGAGAGGACGGGCATATCCGCATCGGAAATCGCGCGCGTCATAGGCATCTGCTCCGAGAGGCCGACGTCGGAGAACGCCATTCTCAAGGACCTGCACCAGATAAGCGAAAGCATGCCCATGGGAATCCGCATGGCGATACCTGGCCACGGCGAGAACGTCGGGTTCAGGGCCGTAAACAAACCCCTGTCATCCGAGGAGGCGATCCTCATCTCGGACGTGCTGGGGACGAGCTCCTTCATCGGCGAGGGGCGGAAGGACAAGATCTCCTCGAAGGTGCTCGCATTCTCCTCCGACTATGACGTCGACGAAAGCGTGGAGACCGTGTTCGTCGACCGCAAGGCCGGCAGGGACACCGACGCGATTTTCAACGTCCTCCATGCCGCATCCCGAGCGATCCGCATGAACGAAAGGCTCGCCTTCAAGAAGCAGGTTCACCTGATGAACGGATCGACCGTAAAGATTGGGCCGTACGAGGAGGACCCGGTGGCGATCGTGTTCAGCTTCGGCCGCTACTATCTCGAGAGCATGCATATCGACGAAGGCGGTTCCCCCAGTCCCTACTTCTACCGACTAGACGATATCGCGGACCCGGTTGTCACCGGAAAACCGGTGTCGGATCGGGATAAGGTAGAGGCGCTGAGGACGCGCGTGGTCGCGGACACGCGCCAGCGGGTCGACATGTTCGGCTCGGGCACCGCCAGAAAGCTGTTCCTGGAAGTATCCGGCACTCATGCCAAGTACGTTTACGAAAGGTTCGGCCACGACCTCAAATTCTGTCACATCGACGAGAGCGACGAAAGAAACGTCATCGGCTACGCCTGCGTCAGCGCGATGCCGTCTCCGACCTTTTACAGGTGGCTATTCGGGATGGACGGCGCGGTGAGGCTGGCGAAGCCTAAGGGGAAACGGTGGGTCGAGAGCTTCCCGAATGCCGTCGCCTCCGACCTAGAATCCTATATCCAAGATTACGAAGCAGCATCAGAGGGCTACAAAGCCGCACTGGATGCAGCTATTTCACGATTGGACTCGAAGAGCTGCCGGCAATGAGGCAATCCCAATCGGTCCGATTCAAAAGCCAATATTGACTAACTCGAATTCGGCTCGCATCCTCGCGCCGTTCGTCTGCTCCCATTCGTCCGAAATGACAACCACAGCAGGTCGTGTCCCAACGGATGGGTACCATTTATCCGGGTGCACCTGGGGCAACGGGTTGAAGAACCTGCACAAGGTCGCTCGCAGAACACGCAACATCAAACACGACAGAAGAGGCGAACGACAGATGCCGGACCCCGGACGACAGCACCGCGGAAGACGAGCATTCCGACCACAACCGAACAACTCCAGCTACTAGGCAGGCGCCCGCATGGGTGCCTTTTACTTTTCAGGGACTTAGCTGCGAGCTAAGGCACGCGGCTCATGGCCGTTTCGTGAAGGCACGACCAGCTCGACCCACCTCGACCCATCTCCGCTCCCGTCGAGCGCGCCAACCGCAATCAGACGGTTCAATCGTCGCGCAGACGAAAACGCACGCGGGACCGCGCGAGGGCATCGCGCGGAATGATTGGAGGGACCATGGCGAACACGACAAAATGCGCCGCGCCCGAGGGCAACCGGGGCCGCGACGAACGGATGACGGTGTTAGAGATGCAGGAGTACATGGGAGCAAGCCGGAGCAAGGCGTACGACCTCATCTGGTCGGGAGAGATCGACTCGTACAGGCTCAGAAGCAAGCTCCTGGTGTCAAGGGCGTCAGTGGACGCCTATATCGAGTCGAGGAGCGGCAGGAAATGACGGCGGCGACCGCCCCGGAGCCACCCGCGGCCGGGCACGCGAGGGAGCCTCGAAACGAAAGGAGCTCGAGGACGACCATGACCAAGAGCATTAGCAGGAGCCAGGTGAGGCTCATCACATCGACCAACGCGATATTCGGCGCCGACGAGGCGTGCGCGATGCCGCGCATCAGCTGCGACGCCATGTACCGGCTCGCCCCCCTTGCACTCACCGTCAGAGCATGCTATAAGATTATTGGTGGCTCATTAAGCTACCTCCAAGTGCCGGGGGAGTCCCCCGGCTATTTTTTTATCCATTCCATTAGGAGTCCCCATTGGCCAAGGAGCTCAGCATCTTCGTCGACGAGAGCGGCGACCGCGGCGGCAAAGCTCGCTACTACCTGCTCACACTCGTCTTTCACGACCAGGCAGACAGCATCGCCGAGGCGGTCACGGGCTATGAGGCCAAGCTTGCCAGGGCCGATCTCCCTAACATTCCGTTTCACTCCGAGCCTCTCATGAACGGGCACAAGGACTATGAGTTTCTTGACATCGAGCAGCGCAAGGTGATGCTCGCCTACTTCTCCTCGTTCGTCCGCAAACTTCCCATTTCCTATATCACGTTCGTCTACCGTCGCAGCCAGTTCGAAGACCCGGCAAGGCTAATGGAGCGCATGGGACGCGACATCTCCTCCGCCATGATTGAACACCTGGGCTTCTTCCAGTCCTTCGACGATGTGAAGGTCTATTACGACAACGGTCAGGACATTGTCAAGCAGGCGCTCGACCGCTCGGTGGGCAAGGTCCTCTCAAAAGGGGTCGTCCGACGCCGTAAAACCTCGATGACCGACTACCGCCTCGAGCAAGTGGCGGATTACCTCTGCACTATCGAACTTGCCTTGGTCAAGTACGAGGCCAAGGAGAACGGTGAGACGTACAACAAGTTCTTCGGTGGTATCGGCTCTTTCAAGAGGAACTGGCTCAAGCAAGCCCGCAGCAAGCGGATATAGGTGGTTCCGTAATCTCATAGGGAACGGCCATCTCTCCTCCGGCCAGGAGTCCCAAGTGGCACGCTTCGAGCAGCGATGGCGAAACGCAAGCAATGGCGTCGAGGGCGCCTCGTGCGCTACATTGTGTCCATGTGGTCATCTCCTATCGTCTCAGCGTGGTAACTGAAGATTCTAGGCGGTGGCCACACCCCTTTTCCGGGGTGCTGACACCAACGTTTGGCACGCAACCGCAGTAGACGGCAACGTCCGTCTACTGAGCAAAAGCAACGAGCTTTTCCGGGTCCAAGACCGATAAGCGAAGATGAATCAAGTTTTACTCCCTTAGCAGGCCCAACTTGCCAAGCCACTCGACAAAAGTAGTGATGATCCGCTCGGTGCGCATTTCGATGTCGCTCTCGGCGAAGTCGCCGCATCGCGCAATTTCCACGAGTTCGCGAACAGCGGTCCCCGACACCTCAACGCCCTTATCGTTCACATAGCCCTCATAATACTTGCGTTTATCCGTCAGTTGGTAATCTGAGGCGCGAATATTTACGCGCTTCTCCAACATCGCCTTGTTTCCTAGTGCTTCAAGATTTGAGCGATTGGATAGCGGGTGCACCTCGTTACGCTTTCTTGCATAGATGTGTTCAATCTCGAGCGTTGTGTCCAAGTCCATGAGAGGTTGCTTAGGATCTGAATAGGCCCACCAAACAAGCATCGATCGTGTGAAGCGACGCTGGTTGGTGAACTGATAGCTTCTGAAGCGTCCCGTAATTGTTTCACGGTCGAACAGATGGGCTGAAAAGTCGACCTTGCGACCTTCTACGATATCTATGAGTGCGGGATAGACGGGACCGCGCAGGGCGTTTACGCCGGGACGCTCAAGTGAGTAGGCGTAGATGAATCCAGTGATGTAGCAAAGGAAATCGTAGAGCTCTTTGTCGTCTAGCTCGCCTTTGGTATTGCGCTTTGCCAGGAACCAGGTACTCAACAGATAAGCCCACATGCCGTTGGGTGCATAATTGAGAACGAATAGACGGCGTGCTACACGCTCGGAAAAGCCCTCCTGCGCATCAACCCGTTTCCAAAAATCGAGCAGAGACTCCAAATCGTCGAGCGTCGCGTCCTCGCGTAGGATTTCGTACGAGCTGTCGCTGTAGAAGTCGCGTAGACTTTTGGTTGTCGTGTCGCGGATGCCCTTCTTTGCACGGCGATAATACATATAGCGGGTGAAAAGCTCGTCGAGCGGCGTGCCCGAGGTTGGTTTGAAAATGAGGTTGGCTGTTTCCTCAAGCACTTTCCAACGCGCAACGAACTCGTCTTTGCGACCCTCGATGGAGAAGTGCTTGTAGAACTGGCTCTTAAAGATGTCAGCGTCTGCCAACGGGAGTCCACGGTCGTTCAAAGTCGAGAAGATTCTGAGCGCGGTGTCCTGGGATTCCGCTTCGATGGGAAGCAAGATTACGTTATTGAGAATGCGAGCGGCAAATAGGGCGATGTAGCTTGGCCACTCGCTTGCCATTTCGGCCATTCTTTTAGAGAAGAAGGCGTAATTGCGTGAATAGGCGCTGTGGGCCATGGGGCCCACGGAGCCGTGGCGCAATATATCTAGAAACTCATCTTTATCGGAATCGCTCGCCACCTCTGAATCGATTTTCAGTGCATTCATGTCGGGGTCGTCGAACTCATCGGTCTTCCAGACGCAGCCAGCAATCGAGTCACGCACTTTAATTGACTGCTTGTCCTTCATGTTTGCGAACTTGTCGTAAAACGCCCTAAGCAGCAACATGATGGTTGTAAGTCTCTGCTGGCCATCGATTATTTCAAGCTGGCCTGCGTCGTTCTTGAAAGTAACAATGGGGCCGAGGAAGTATTCATCACTAGTGCTTTCGAAGGCGTCGCAGTCGTCGTTGGGAAACGCGAAGGTGAAGAGATCGTCCCATAGCGTTGCACACTCGTCTTCGCCCCAGGCGTAAGGTCGCTGGTAATCTGGGATGAGGAAGTCCGAATGCTTATCTGTAAGGAGCAGCTTGATCGTTTTCTGGTCGATGTTGAGCTTGGACATGCTGGAAACCTCCGTGCGGATATCTTTTTGCATCCAGAATTATATTTCACAGAGTAAATAAGGTGCTTGATGACGGCACGATAGGACCAGAGAGCGCGGGGACGAATTGAAGGCCCGCATCCAGCACTCTCTTTATGTTCTAGCGGTTATTAGTCCCAAATAGCATGGAGAACCGCGTGCCCACTCACTTGGGATAAATCCTTACTCTCGTTCTTCCGAATACCACCCGTACTTTGTCATCTTGAAATACGGGGAGTAAATGGCGAAATCGCAGGTGAAAGGGAGTAAAACGGCAAAGAAAAAGCCTCCGTCCCAACGCGGGAACGGAGGCCAGATTATCGTTTTTACTCACCGCCGTCGCTGGCGGCTTTGCCGTAACTCTCGTACGAAACGAAACTCAGGAGCACAGTGCAATACTCAAAAGAGCAGGTCAAAACCCTGTCAGCCTACTCCCACTCGATGGTCGCGGGCGGCTTGGACGTGATGTCGTAGCACACGCGGTTGGCACCGGGGACCTCGGCAACGATGCGGCCGGATATGCGGGCCAGGACATCGTAGGGCAGCTTGGCCCAGTCGGCGGTCATGGCATCGCTGGACTCGACGGCACGCAGAATGATCGGGCGCTGATAGGTGCGCTCGTCGCCCATAACGCCGACGGACTTAATGTCGGGCAGGACCGCGAAATACTGCCAGCAGCTGTGCTCAGAGTTGCGCTCGCCGGTCTGCTCAAACAGACGCTGGTTGTAGGCGTCGAGCTCCTCGCGCACGATGGCGTCGGCGTTCTTGAGGATCTCGAGCTTCTCCTTGTCGACCGCGCCGATGATGCGGATGGCCAGACCCGGGCCCGGGAAAGGCTGGCGGAACACGATGTGACCCGGCAGGCCCAGTGCCAGACCAAGCGCGCGGACCTCGTCCTTAAAGAAGTGGTCGAGCGGCTCAATGAGGTCGAAGTGCACGCCTTCGGGGAACGGGATCAGGTTGTGATGGCTCTTGATGGTGGCCGTCTTACCGCCCGTCTTGCGAGCGCCGGACTCGATGATGTCGGGGTAGATGGTGCCCTGAGCCAGATACTTGACCGGCTTGCCATCGGTCTCGAGCTGCTGCGCCACGGCGAAGAACTCTTTCCAGAACTGCGTACCGATGATGCGGCGCTTCTCCTCGGGCTCGGTCACGCCAGCCAGAAGCTCGGCATAGCGGTCCTCGGCATGAACATGGATAAAGTCGACGTCAAACTGCTTGGTGAAGACTTCCTCCACCTGCTCGGGCTCGCCCTTGCGCAGCAGGCCGTGGTTGATGAAGACGCAGGTCATCTGCTTGCCCACAGCGCGGGCGCCCAACGCAGCCACGACGGAGGAGTCGACGCCACCGGACAGGGCCAGAATCACGCGGTCGTCGCCGACTTTCTCGCGGAACTCGGCCGTCATGGTCTCGACCAGGTTGTCCATGCTCCAGTTGGGCTCCAGGCCGCAGATCTCAAACAGAAAGTTGCTCAGCAGCTGCTGACCGTACTCGGAGTGCTTGACCTCGGGGTGGAACTGCGTGGTGAAGATCTTGCGCTCGGGGCACTCCATGGCGGCAACCGGGCACACGTCGGTGCTGGCGGTAACGGTAAAGCCCTCGGGCACTTCGGAAACGGCATCGCGGTGGCTCATCCACACGGTCTGCTCCATGGGCGTGGAGTTAAAAAGCTTGGCACCGGCCGTGCGCGTGATGGTGGCGCGGCCGTACTCGCCCACCTCGGAGTGACCGACCTTGCCGCCGAGCGTCACGGCCGTGATCTGATGGCCGTAGCAAAAGCCCAGGACGGGAAGGCCCAGGTCAAAGATGGCGGGATCGATGGACGGAGCGTCCTCGGCGTACACGGAGGCCGGGCCGCCAGAAAGGATGAGCGCAGAGGCGTTCATCTCGCGAATCTCATCGGCCGAGATGTCGCAGGGAACGATCTCGGAATACACGTTGAGGTCGCGGACGCGACGGGCAATGAGCTGACCGTACTGCGCACCAAAGTCGAGTACGAGGACCTTTGCGGAAGCATTTTGATCCATGGTATCCCCCTCTTGTTGGCGGGGAGCCGGTGCCCGCCCGCGCGAATAAACGAAAATTGCTTTCATAGTGTACACGTTATATGGGGTTTCTCGTCCCTCGCAGCCATCAGCGCACGGCAAACGCACGACCTGGGCTCCAATTTGACGACAATTGAAGTGTTACCAACCGTTACAGATGATGTAATACGCTTGAACATTCGACGCCCTGTGCCACAATACTGCCGAACGACTCCGCCCTTACGGCGGCAAATACGATAGGAATACCAGCATGAAGCGCATCCTTCTCATCGCCACGGGCGGCACCATCGCATCGACCGAAGACGGTAACGGCCTATCCCCCGCCCTGACCGGTGAGGAGCTCGCCCAGAGCGTCCCCGAGATCTCGGGCCTCTGCGAGCTCGACGTCGTGCAGCCCATGAACATCGACAGCACTAATATGTGCCCGAGCGACTGGATGCGTATCCGCGATGTCATCGTCGAAGGCTATGCCGACCACGACGGCTTTGTGATCCTACACGGCACGGACACTATGAGCTACACCGCAGCAGCACTTTCCTATCTGATTCAGGACAGCCCCAAACCCATCGTGCTCACCGGCTCGCAAAAGCCCATGGGCAACCCTTTTACTGATGCCAAACTTAATCTGTACCAGAGCCTGCTCTATGCGCTCGACGAGCACTCGCACGACGTTTCGATCGTGTTTGGCGGCGTCGCCATTGCCGGTACGCGCGCCCGCAAACAGCGCACCATGAGCTTTAACGCATTCATTAGCGTCAACTATCCGCCCATCTCCTATATCCGCAACGACCGCATTGTGCGCAACGGGCTTCACGGCACCCATCAGAATGAGAGCCCAGTTCGTTTCTACGACAGTATCGATCCGCGCGTGTTTGTACTCAAGCTTACGCCCGGCGTAAACCCGGGCATCCTCGACGCCCTTGCCGATAGCTACGATGCTGTAATCCTTGAGACCTTTGGCATTGGCGGTATCCCCGAGTTTGGTGAGTCGGGCGAATCGTTCCAGGAGGCGATTTTCCGCTGGGTCGATTCGGGCCGCACCGTCGTTATGACCACGCAGGTCCCCGAGGAGGGCCTTGACCTGGGCGTTTATGAGGTCGGCCGTGCCTACGCCGATCATCCGGGTATTTTGCGCGGCGACGATATGACCACCGAGACGCTCGTGGCCAAAACCATGTGGGCGCTCGGCCAGTCACGCGATGCGGCCGAGATCCAGCGCCTGTTCTACAGCCAAGTCAACCACGACCGCATCCCGATGGCGTAGCTAAAACAAAATCCGCCTCTTTGGGCCTTGTAGGGCACGTGGTACCCCTCGGAACGTGCAAAAAGCGGAGTTTTCAGCATCCGCCCCTTCCGGGAACGTTAAAACCGCTGGCTGTAAATTGCCTTTCGACTCGAAAGACTCGTTCCGCGCGCTTGTTATTCCTCATATTATTGAATTTTGTGGATAATCCAAAACATTACGCGTCGTATTTGTGGCCCCGGCTGCCGTTAAATTATTGAGGGAGGTAGCGCGCAGAGATGTGGTGTAAGAGGCGGGGCATGCCCCGCCTCCGCCC
>CAJMLB010000048.1:0-12180 GCA_905214145.1 uncultured bacterium
CGGTCGCCGACTACGTGACCGACGATGTCGCACACGACGGTACCGTCACAGCGATGCAGCATTTTGGGTTGATTTAATAAATGGCCGGGTCGCCCGCAGTGGGGGCGACCCGGCCATTTGAGCTATTTTGCAATATAGAGCTTGGGATGACTGCGACTGCTCTCGATCGCCGCCGTCATGATGCCCTCGTCGTCTCCATCAACGATGATGCCGTCGAGGTCATCGATCTGCGCGGACTGATAAAAACTGGTTTTGTTGAACTTTCCCTGGTCAACCATCATGTAGCCCTGGTTTGAGTTGGTAAGGTACATATGCTTGATCATGGCCGAGAAGTCGTGCTCGACGGTAAAGCCGTGGTCGGGGTGGAATCCGTCGGCACTGACAAACGCCTTGTCGGCATGTAGTTTGCTCATGCAGTCGAGTGTCAGTGCGCCCGCGAGATAGAGGTGCCCCTTGCGCACGGAGCCGCCCAGCAGCACTACCGAAGCATTGGGGAGATTGAAGCTGGCGTAGTTCGCGATTGCAAGATCGCCGGTGATAATGGTGATCTCACGCTTGTCCATGAGGGCCTTAGCGAAGTAAAAGCCTGTGGTGCCGATATCAATTACCAGAACATCGCCATCATCAACAAGAGTTGCTGCGGTTGCGGCGATGGCCTCCTTGGCCTCGACTTGGACATTGATGCGCTCCTCGGGATACGAGATTGCGTTGGAGCGAGAAAGCGATACCGCTCCGCCGCGTACGCGACGCAGCTTGCCTTCGGATTCCAGCGAGATGAGGTCGTGCCGTGCGGTGACTTCCGAAACCGAAAAACGGCGAACGATGTCGGATACCGAGATATTTGGCTTTTCGGCCAGCCAATTCATGATAAATCGCTGACGCTCGGCCGGTGAAAGGTCTGAAGTAGATGCCATATGCCGCTCCTTTTGAACAAAAGGTAAAAGATGCGCCTTTCGTAATCGAAATATAACGTATCGATATGAAAAGAACAAGGCAAATTCGAATGAATCAAAAGAACGGAATGGCATGTCACAAATGCATGCGTAGCAGATAGTTCGCACGTAAACGGGCTATAAAGAGTCTCATTCTGAAGGTGCCGCCCAAAAGAAGTACGTTCACGCCCGATATTCGACCGTTCACGGAAAGTTGACAATTGAGCTTTCGATAGCTTTTGAAATAGTTTATAAAAGAAAACCGAAAAGCTTTTGAAACAAAGAAGAAGGCTTTCGATAGCAATAGTGTTAGATGAGAAAGGACCGAACATGGCGATCAAGGTGTTTGCCGACGGCGCTAACCTCGAGGGCATGCTTGACATGCATGACAATGGCAACGTTCAGGGCTTCACGACCAATCCTTCCCTTATGAAGGCCGGCGGCGTGACCGACTACCGCGCTTTTGCCAAGACGGTTCTTGAGCACATTACTGATGTGTCGGTCTCTTTTGAGGTATTCGCCGACGACGAGGCGGGTATGGAAGCCGAGGCTCGCGAGATCGCAACCTGGGCAGACAACGTCTACGTTAAGATCCCGGCGCTCAACACCAAGGGTGAGTCCACTGCCGCGCTGGTCAAGCGCCTTTCTGCCGACGGCATCAAGGTGAATGTCACCACTATCTTCACGCCCGAGCAGGTCGACGAGTTTGTCGATGCCGTCTCTGCTGAGACCCCCTCTATTCTGTCCATCTTTGCCGGTCGCATTGCCGATACCGGCGTCGATCCGCTGCCCCTCATGGCGGAGTCCGTAAAGAAGGCTGCCGTTAAGCCTGCTGCCGAGGTTCTCTGGGCGTCTACGCGCGAGGTCCTCAATATCTTCCAGGCGGAGTCCGTTGGCTGTCAGATCATTACGGTCCCCAATGCCCTTCTTGCCAAGCGCAAGAATTTCGGGAAAGATTTGCTTGAGTACTCGCTTGATACGGTCAAGGGCTTTGCCCGCGACATTCAGGCGCTTGGTTTTCATATCCTGCCCGAGGAGTAGGGGACGAGCATGCTGACCGATCTTCTTAAGCCCGAGCTTGTTGCCTGCCACGTCGAGGCCTCCGACTGGGAGGAAGCGATCAAGGCATGCGGTAAGTTGCTCGTAGACGCTGGCAAATGCGACCAGAGCTATGTTGACGCCATGATTTCATCGGTTCACAAATTCGGCCCCTATATGGTCTTGGAAGAGGGCATCGCCATGCCCCACGCTCAGGCAGATGGCAATGTGAGTGAAGCGGGGATCTGTATCGTCACGCTTGACCCTGCCATTGCGTTTGGACACGAGGATTTCGATCCGGTTCACGTGCTCGTGGGTATTTGCGCACCCGACCCCAAGGCTCATCTTGGCTGCTTGGCGGAGCTTTCGCAGATGTTCGAGGACGAGGACTGCGTTGCCAAGCTCAGCGCATGCGATACGTCCGAGCAGGTTTTGGAGACCATGCGTTCATTCTTTTAGGCCTTAATGGCACGGCGATGCGTCGCCGCTTTTGGATAGACGGAAAACCGTCACGTGTAGGAGAGGAAGGTTGCCATGCATATCATCACCGTATGCGGAAACGGCATCGGGTCCAGCCTGATGCTCGCTGGCAAAGTCGAGGAGCTTTGCGAGGAGGAGGGCATCAAGGCCGACGTTGAGTCTATGGACCTGAACGGTGCTTCTTCCGCAAATCCGGATCTGTTCATCACCGTTAAAGAACTCGCCCCCGAGCTCCACGGCAACGTTGTGATCGTTCGCAGCTATGTGAACAAGAAGAAGATCCGCGAAGACGCCCTCGAGGCAATCAAGGCGGCCGCCGCTAACGCCTAAAGCGGCACAAAAAAGGGCGGTTCCCTGTGGAAGAGGGAAACGCGCCCACGTTAGAGAGAAAGGAAGCGCAGATGCAAGCCATCCTTCCCATACTTGAGTTTATCCAATCGATTCTGACCAAGCCAGCGTGGATTATGGGCCTATTTGCCTTTGTGGGCCTTGTCGCGCTTAAGCGTCCTGCCCACAAGGTGATGACGGGCACCCTGAAGCCCATTCTTGGTTACATCATGCTGTCCGCCGGCGCCGCTGTTGTTCAGGAGAACCTTGCTCCGCTGGGTACCTTCATCGAGACCGGTTTCCACATCACCGGCGTCGTGCCCAACAACGAGGTCGTTGTTTCGATGGCTCAGAGCGTTCTCGGCGTTCAGACCATGATGATCCTGATTCTCGGCTATGTCGTGAACATTATCATTGCCCGCTTTACCAAGTTTAAGTACATCTTCCTGACGGGCCATCACAGCATGTTTATGGCCTGCCTGCTGTCTGCCGTTCTGCAGGCATCTGGCTTCCAGGATGTCCAGCTTGTCATCGTGGGCGGCATGTTCCTGGGCCTCGTGAGCGCTATGCTTCCCGCCGTTGGTCAGCGTTTCACCGAGAAGGTTACCGATGGCGATGAAATCGCCATGGGCCACTTCGGTTCACTCGCCTATTACATCTCCGCTGCAGTCGGTACGCTTTTTGCTAAGGACGCCGAGGAGAACAGCACCGAGAAGATCGAGGTTCCCGAGAAGTTCGCCTTCCTGCGCGACACTACCATCTCCACGGCTCTTACCATGGCCTTCTTCTACCTGGTTACCGCTTTCGCCGCTTACATCGCAGATCCTGCGGTCGTCACCAAGACCGCTGGCGGCGACAACGTGATTGTCTATGCCCTGACCTGTGCCCTGTCCTTTGCCGTTGGTGTCACCATCGTCTATAACGGCGTTCGTATGATCCTTGCCGACCTGGTCCCGGCTTTCCAGGGCATCTCCAACAAGCTGATCCCCGGTGCCATCCCCGCCGTCGACTGCGCCGTCTTCTTCCCCTATGCTCCCACCGCCGTCATCCTCGGCTTTGTCGCTTCCTTTATCGGTGGCGTGGTCGGTATGTTCATCGTGGGCGCTACCCTGGGCATCTTCATCATCCCGGGCATGGTTCCCCACTTCTTCTGCGGTGCTACCGCAGGCATCTACGGCAATGCTACCGGCGGTCGCAAGGGCGCAGCTCTTGGCGCTTTCGTCAACGGCCTGCTCATCACCTTTGCCCCGGCCCTGCTCCTGCCCGTTCTTGACGTCTTTGGCTTCAAGAACACTACGTTCGGCGACTTCGATTTCTCCGTCATTGGTATTACGCTTGGCCGCGCTGCCGAGGCCTTCGGTACCACCGGTGTCTACGCGATTCTTGCTGTCCTTCTGATCGTCGCCTTCGTCCCCAACTTCATCCACACCAAGGGTGCTGTGATTAACCACGTTGAGGAAGAGTAATCCAGGCATACGTTAAGCCCTAATCGGGCGGAGCTCCGATAACCGGCTCCTACACGGAAGCGGTGGCGTCTCAAATGAGGCGTCACCGCTTTTGTTTTGGAGTGGTTGTGAAAACGTACCGGTGAAGCGCTGTCTCTGCGCCGCGAACGGAATCAACCGCGATGATCAGCAAAAACGTTTTGCCGCTGGGGTGTCGATATAAAAATGGTAAAACTGCAAAACCGTTCGCCGAGAAGATAAAAACCCGCAGTTCACGCCTTGATAAACGTAGGTAAAGTGTTTAGCAGTTTATCGGCCGTATGCTAACGAAAGGAATCAGGCAGATGGCAATCAAGGTGTTCGCTGACGGTGCAAATCTCGAGGGCATGCTCGACATGTACGAGAACGGCAACGTTCAGGGTTTCACGACCAACCCGTCCCTTATGAAGAAGGGCGGCGTGACGGATTACCGCGCGTTTGCCAAGGAGGTCCTGGCCCACATCACCGATGTGTCCGTGTCGTTTGAGGTCTTTGCCGACGACGTCGAGACCATGGAGGTCGAGGCTCGCGAGATCGCTACCTGGGCCGAGAACGTCTACGTCAAGATTCCGTGCGTGACCACCAAGGGCGAGTCCACCGCCGAGCTGGTGCACAAGCTTTCGGCCGACGGCATCAAGGTCAACGTCACCACCATCTTTACGCCTACGCAGGTCGACGAGATGGTCGAGGCCGTTGACGCCGAGACGCCGTCCATCATCTCGCTCTTTGCCGGTCGCATCGCCGACACCGGCGTCGATCCCATTCCGTTTGTGACGGAGTCGGTCAAGACGGCCGCCGCCAAGCCCAACTGCGAGGTCCTGTGGGCATCCACGCGCGAGCTCATCAACATTTACCAGGCCGAGGCCTGCGGTTGCCAGATCATCACGGTGCCCAACAGCATCCTGGCCAAGCGCAAGAACATCGGTCGCGATCCGTACGAGGTCTCGCTCGACACCGTGCGCGGCTTTGCCAAGGATATCGCCGCTTTGGGCTTCCATATCTTGCCGTAACGCGAACACTGGCTGCGCCGCGGGTTGTTCGCCCCGGCCTTTCCTTTCCCTATCGCTCACACGCTTCGCGAGGGTCGCGCTAGGTAAAGGAAAGGCCGGGGCTGCCGACACGAGCTTGCCGGCAAGTTAGCACTCGGCTTCCATATCCTGCCGTAGGCAAAGGTACCCCCGCCTGCGACGTGCAAAATTGAGAGTATTCAGCAAGGTAAAGGCTTTTACCAGCTGGTTGAAGCACGGAACAGCCCCCGTTTTGGCTCTGACGACGCTAAAACGGGGGCTGTTTGTGACTTTATTGCCTCTGAGGGGCGTTCGGAGCGGCGGAAATTGCAGAATACTCGCGATTTTGCACGCTGCTACAGGGGGGACCCTTGCTTTGGCGGTTTACTTCCCCTGCACCATGGTGAGGGAGATCTTCTTGCGGTCGCGGTCGACCTTCTCGACCCACACCTTGACCGTGTCACCGACGCGTACCACGTCGCTCGGGTGCTTGACAAAGCGGTTGGCGAGCTTGGAGATGTGTACGAGGCCGTCCTGGTGCACGCCCACGTCGACGAACGCGCCAAAGTCGACGACGTTGCGCACCGTGCCCTTGAGCTCCATGCCGGGCTCCAGGTCGTCGATGGAAAGCGCCGAGCGGCTAAAGACCACCTCGGGCGCATCGTCGCGCGGGTCGCGGCCGGGCTTCTTGAGCTCGTTGACAATGTCGATGAGCGTGAGGGTGCCGCAGTCCAGGTCGCTTGCCAGCGCCGAGATGCTGCCCAGGCGGCGCTCGATGTCGGGCACGCCGCCGCGGCTGAGCTCGCTGGCTTGAACGCCGGCGCGCTCCAGGACGGACGTGGCCACCTCGTAGCTTTCGGGGTGGACGCTTGTCGCGTCGAGCGGGTTCTTGCCGCCGTTGATGCGCAGGAAGCCTGCGGCGTTGAGGTATGCCTTGGGTCCCAGCTTGGGGACCTTCTTGAGCTGGCGGCGATCGGTAAAGGCGCCGTTTTCCTCGCGGTAGGCCACGATGTTCTTGGCCACGCTCGGCGTGATGCCCGACACGTATCCCAGCAGGCTCGCGCTCGCGGTGTTCAGGTCGACGCCCACGCGGTTGACGACGTCCTCCACCACGTGGCCCAGGGTGCGCGAGAGCTCGGCCTGGTCAAGGTCGTGCTGGTACTGGCCAACGCCGATGGACTGGGGCGGAATCTTGACGAGCTCTGCCAACGGGTCCTGCAGGCGGCGGCCCAGGCTCATGGCGCCGCGCACGGTGACGTCCAGGTCGGGATACTCCTGGCTGGCGAGCTCGGAGGCGGAGTACACCGACGCGCCGGCCTCGTTAACGATGGTGTATCGCAGCCCGGGCGCCTGCTCGGCAATGAACTCCGAGACGACTTCCTCGGTCTCGCGGCTGGCGGTGCCGTTGCCGATGACGATGGTGTTGACGCTGTCCTTCTTGACGAGGCGGGCGAGCTCGCGCTTGGTGCCGGCGACGTCGTGGCGCGGCTTGGTGGGGTAGACCACGCCGTGGTCGAGTAACTTGCCGGTCTCGTCCATGACGGCGACCTTGCAGCCGGTGCGGTAGCCCGGATCGAGCGCGAGCACGCGGGCGCCGCGCACGGGGCGTGCCGAGAGCAGGCCTTCGAGATTCTTGGCAAAGACGTTGATGGCCTCGGTCTGGGCGCGAACGGTGAGCTTGGCGCGGGCCTCGCGCTCCAGCGAGGGGGCCATGAGGCGCTTGTAACCATCGGCGATGGCAGCATCGAAGATGGGAGCAAACACGCCCTGGCGACGGGGCCAACGGCCGCCGAGGCGTGCCGTGGCGGCAGCGCCGTCGACGTTCACGCGCACGCGGAGCTTGCCCTCGCGCTCACCGCGGTCGATAGCCAGCACGCGGTGGTTGGGAATACGGCGCAGCGGCTCGTCAAAGTTGTAGTAGGGCTCGTAGGGAGTCTTCTCCGTGGGGTCGGTGGCCTCGACGACGATATCGGCGGTGTTTTGCGTAAAGGCGCGCAGGTCGGCGACGTTCTCGGGATCCTCGGCCACCGTCTCGGCCACGATGTCGGCGGCGCCGGCAAGCGCCTTCTCGGGCGTGTCGAAGCCGGCCTCCTCGTTGACGTATGTTGCGGCGGCGTCGAGCGCGCTGCCCTTGGCCGAGGCCTGCATGATGATCATGTTGGCGAGCGGCTCCAGGCCGGCTTCGCGGGCCTTCTGTGCGCGGGTCATGCGCTTTTTGCGGTAGGGCTTGTAGAGGTCCTCGACACGCTGGAGCTGCGTGGCCTCGCGGATCTGCTGCTCGAGCTCGGGCGTGAGCTTACCCTGGGCGTCGATGAGCAGGATAACGTCCTCTTTGCGCTGCTCAAGATTGCGCAGGTATGACAGGCGCTCGTCGAGGGCGCGCAGGGCGACGTCGTCCATGCCGCCCGTGGCCTCCTTGCGGTAGCGCGAGATAAAGGGGATGGTGTTGCCCTCGTCGATGAGCTTGACGGCCGCTTCGATGTTGGCGGCCTTAAGGTTGAGCTCGCGGGCGAGCTGGGCGATAAGATCCATGGGACTCCTTGCGTTTAAGGTGCGTTTGCAGCACAGGGCTACCAAGGATACCACCCGTCCCAAAAGGCTGTTTTGGGGCCGCGCCACGAAAACGGCCTATCTACTACGTTTTACCCGTAGGGGCTGACCATACCTGGGTTTTCCGAAAATCGACAAGCCGGTTACCTGCGGTTTTTATTTCGCGAAATTCGGCATGGTTGAGGGCGATCGGTTAAACGTAGTAGATAGGCACATTTCGTGGCGAACGAATCAAGCTAAGGTGCAAAAAGTCCCCCGTCCCAGAAAAATCATTGACAACGTAGCAAAATGCCCCGCGGGCAGGAGGCTGCTCGCGGGGCGAAGAAGAGGGGCTTGTTTGTGGCGGATCGAGGGGCTCGGCATGGGGTTTCTGCCGTGGCCGCTCTTAAGGCATTACAACTCGACGAGCTGGCCGGTCTCGGCGGCCTCCTTGATGGCGTTGAGAAGCGTGAGCGTCTTGACGTTGTCGGCGGGGGTCACGACGGGCTCGACCTCGCGGCGGACGACCTTCACAAAGTGCTTGAGCTGCATCTTGTGCGGCAGCGCCGGGTCCACAGCCGGGATCTCCATCTGCAGCGGCTTGTGCCAGTTGGAGGCACCGTCGTAGGAGAACTGGTGCAGGCGGGGTAGCGAAAGGGCGCCCTTGGTACCGCCAATAAAGTAGGCATCGGCGTCGAAGGGGCGATACTGCGGATCCTCGCGAGCGGTTGCCTCCCAGTTCCAGGGGCTGGCGGTGGCGTCGGAGATGGTCATGCTTGCGAGCGCGCCATCGGCAAAACGGACGTTGACCACGGCGGAGTCCTCGGTCTCAAAACCGCGGGCGGCGCTGGACTGCATGCCCTGGACGGCAACGGGCTCGCCCAGCAGGTAGCGGAGCAGGTCGACGTCGTGCACCAGGTTGACCAGGATCGGGCCGGCACCCTTCTTGCGGCGCCACTCGACATCGAAGTACTCGTCATTCTTATAGATCATATAGTGGAAGCTCGACACGGTGAGCTTGCCCAGCTCGCCGGACTCGATGATCTCCTTGGCCTTGTTGACGAAGGGGTTGTGGCGACGGTGCTGACCCACGAGCACGGGCACGCCGGCGGTCTCGGCCTCGGCGGCGAAGGCCTGGGCATCCTCGAGGTCGTTGGAGATGGGCTTTTCGACCAGCGGCACGATGTTGCGCTTCACGGCCTCGCGGGCAACGCCCAGGTGCAGGTTGTTGGGGGTGGCGATAATGACGGCCTCGGGCTTGACCTCGTCCATCATCTGGGCGGGATCGGTGTAAAACGGCACGCCGGCGGCCTCGGCCGTGGCGCGGGCGCCCTCAAAGGCGTCAGCGATGGCGACGAGCTCGGCCTCGGGCTCCTCGGTGACAAAGCGGATGTGGTTGCGGCCCATGGCGCCGGCGCCGATAACGGCAATGCGGACGGGGTTGAGCTCAGACATTTCGACTCCTTAATACTGGTGGCGGTGGAATGCGACAAAGGGACTGTCCCTTTGTCGCATCGGTAAAACTAGGCGGACTTCTTCTTGCTGTCGGAGACCATCATGTAGACGGTGAGCACGACGGCGATGGCGGCAATCACGATGGCGCCGTAGAAGGACTGCTGGTAGGCGGCGCTGCCGGCCTCGGCGTGATACAGCACGGCGGTGATGGGCTGGCTGATCCAGGTAGAAGCGGCGTAGCCCAGGAACATGATGCCGTAGTTGACGCCGATGTTGCTGGTACCAAAGGCGCCACCGGTGAGCGGCGGGTAGATGACGAGCAGGGCGCCAAAGCTAAAGCCGAGCAGGGCGAGCGCCACAAAGAACATGCTCTGCGTAAAGCTCATCGACATGATGACGAGCGCGACGATGGTGACGACAAGGCTGATGAGCAGCGACTTGTAGGCGCCGAGCTTGTCGATGATCTGGCCAAAGGACAGACGGCCGACCAGGTTTGCGCAGGTGTTGACGGAGACCACCACGCCGCCGAGGGCGACGGCAGCGGCGCTCGTGGGGTCGGCGAAGAGCTGGACGGCGGCGATGGAGGCAACCTTGCCCACGAGCAGGGTGCCTGCGGTGGCGGCAAAGGCGAAGGTGAGGATGAGGACCCAGAAGCGCGGGGTTTTGACCATCTCGCCCGGGGTGAGGTCACCGAAGGTGCCGGCGTGCGCGCCGCCCTTGGGGGCCTCGAAGCCCTCGGGCAGCCAGCCGGCCTCGGGGGCCTTCAGGAACAGGGCGGAGGCAGCGATCGTCACAAAGAAGATGACGCCGAGTGCCTTGAGGGCGCCAAAGATGCCCAGGCTCGGGATGAGCAGTGAGGCGAGCACCGGGGACAGCACGGCGGGGCCGGCGGTCGAAGCGGCCAGGGTGATGCCGGAGGCGAGGCCCTTCTTGTCGATGAACCACTTTTGGCCGGTGGTGAGCGCGGGGTTGTAGCCCAGGCCGTTGCCGATGGCGGCGACGAGCGAGAACCACAGGTAGAACTGCCACGGCTCGGTGACGGTGCCGGACATGAACCAGCCCACGCCGTAGCACACGGCGGCGGCGATCACGACGTTGCGGGGGCCGATCTTGTCGGAGATACGGCCGGCGAAGATGCCCGTCACGGCCATGATGGTCTGGAAGACCGGGAAAGCCCAGGTAAGTGCGCTGGACCACTCGGGGTAGACGGCGAGCAGGTTCTTGGACACGACGGAGTACAGCGCGATGGAACTGATGAAGAACATGGTGACGCACGCGGCGGAAAGCACGACGGCGCGACCCTTGTTGGAGTTGGTGGAAGCCATGGGACTCTTTCTAATCGATGCGGGGGGGGAGGGGAGGGGCAAACGCCGCTGAGGTGCTTGCCCCGCGCCCCTTTCTACCGGGCTTGTTTACTGGTCAGTCGGCTTTGCGACGCCGGACTCGTCGGACCAAAGCTCGACACCCTTGTTCTTGAGGTAGTTGTCGGCATAAGCGCGACGGCCGCCGGGCTTGGCGGTGAGGTCACCCATCATGTTGGAGAAGCCGCCGTCGACCTTGATGGCGTCGCCGGTGGTAAAGTCCGAGCGCTTGGACGCCAGGAACATGACGGCGTTGGCGATATCGCTGACCTCGCCGATGCGGCGCGTGGCGATCAGGCGGCTGCGGCTCTTCTCGACCTCGGGGTCGGCGTAAAAGCTTGCCGACATGGGGGTCTTGACGAAGCAGGGCTCGACGCAGTTGGAGCGCACGCCGTAAGGGCCCCACTCGGCAGCGAGCATCTTGGACATCATGTTGACGCCCGCCTTGGTGGAGCTGTACACGCCCGAGAACGTCTCGGGGGAGTGGCTGGCGACGGTCGAGATGTGCACCAGGCGGCCCTGGCCGGCCTTGATCATCTCGCGACCAAAGCGCTGCGAGGTGATGAAGTAGCCGGTGAGGTTGACGTTGAGCACCTGCTCCCAGTCGCTTAGCGGCAGGTCTTCCATGGCTGCGAAGCGCAGGATGCCGGCGGTGTTGACGAGGACGTCGACGCGGCCGAAGTCGGCGATGGTGGCATCGACGGCGGCCTGAACCTCGGCCTCGTCGGTGGCGTTCATCTTGTAGCCCTCGGCGTGGATGCCAAACTCGGCGGCGAGGTCGGCAGCTGCGGCCTTGACCTTCTCCTCGTCCAGGTCGAGCAGGACGACGTTGGCGCCGTTGCGGGCGAACTCGCGGCAGATCTCGACGCCCATGCCGCCGAGCGCGCCAGTCACGGCGCAGACATCGCCCTCGAGCTTAAGCCAGTTGCTCATAGGAACTTCCCTTCTTGTGCCTCCCGGTGGGTCGCTCTCATTAATCGACCCACGTGGTTTTCGCTGGTTATCGTATGCTTTGCATTTGCGCAGGTGAATTGCATATTTGTTAGAATGGCGTTAATCATAGGTTTACACTGTGCGATGCAGTTTATGCTCAATTGAGCGCATGAGCTGCGAAAACAACCTCCTGTGGCACCATGTGGCCACGGGCGCGAAAACGGGAGATTGACGTGTACGATCGACGACTTGAGGCCATATCGGCCGCTGCGGAGCTGGGAAGCTTCTCGCGTGCGGCGGCACAATTGCGCGTGTCGACTCCGGCGCTCGTCAAGCAGGTGTCGGGCTTCGAGGCCGAGTTCGGCATCACGCTGTTCGAACGCTCGCACTCGGGCGTCAAAGTGACGCCGGCCGGCGCACTGCTGGTGGACGACGCGCGCTCGATCATGCGGCAGTCCGAGGATGCACTGCGCCGTGCCCGACGCGCGGCGGGCGATGGCGGTGCCGTGCGCCTGGGCGTGTCGATGATGTGCCCGGGGCGCCAAACGCTGTCGATGTGGTCGGGCATCCATGATTTGGAACCGTCGCTGCGATTTGAGATCGTGCCGGTAAGCGACCTCTATGACGAGCGCGA
>CAJMLB010000049.1:0-11902 GCA_905214145.1 uncultured bacterium
GCAGCCGGAACAGCAGCACCACGGTCCCAAGGCATACCGCCCTGGCGCGCGGACGTAGCAGCGAGGGCAGCGGATGCCGCCGGAGCGGCAGCACGAGCGCCCGAAATTAGCGTCGGCTGTTGGGCAGCAGCGGGTACGGATGCTGCAGGCGCGGCGGCCTGAGCAGCAGCCACGCTCGCCGGCACGGCGCCGTTGGCAACCATGGCCTCCAAGCGGGCCACGCGCTCGGCCAATGCCTCAATCGTTAAATCGGCCTCGGGACGTGCCAGGCGCGTGCAGGCGATCTCGAGCACCAGGCGCACGTCGCTCGCGCCCCTCATCTCCAGTGCGGCATCGTCGAGCACCGTCAGCACACGGGCCAGGCGGTCGGCAGGATGCTCGCCAAAGGCAGCGGCCTCGGCAGCAAGCGCCTCGGCCTGCTCGGAGCCGCCCTCAAACAGCTCGGCACGGGCACCGGCAACGCAGGCAACGTACACGTCACGCACATGCGCCACCAGGTCGCGCGTCAGCTCCAGCAGATCATTGCCCTCCTCGACCTGTGCGCGAATGAGCCCATAGAGTTCAGCAATATCACGCTCGGCAATAGCGCGGGCAAACTCGCCCAGGATCTGGTCCGAAACCTCGCCCAAAAGCGAGCGGGCATCGTCCGCATGCACGGCGCCGTTGCCAAAAACGCTCAGCTGCTCCAGCGTGGAAAGCGCGTCGCGCATACCGCCCTTGGCATGGCGCGCCACGATGGTCAGCGCCTCGTCGTCGTAATCGAAGCCCTCCTGCTCACACACGTAGGACAAGCGATGTTCGATATCCTCGTTGCCGATGCGATGAAAATCGAAGCGCTGGCAGCGCGAGAGGATGGTCTCCAGAATCTTTTGCGGGTCGGTGGTGCACAGCACGAAGATCACGTGTGCCGGCGGCTCCTCGAGCGTCTTGAGCAGCGCGTTGAACGCCGCCGTCGTGAGCATGTGAACCTCGTCGATGATATAGATCTTGTACTTGCCGCGCACCGGGGCAAAGTTGACGGAGTTGATGATTTCCTCGCGCACATTGTCCACGCCCGTGCGGGAGGCGGCATCGAGCTCGTAGACATCGGGGTGGTTACCCTCGGCAATGAGCTCGCACTCCTCGCAAGTACCGTCGGGCATGCAGCCGCTTGCACCCTCGGCGCGCGCCGCCTCGGCATTGCGGCACAGCAGCGCCTTGGCCAGAATGCGCGCCATGGTGGTCTTGCCCGTGCCGCGCGGTCCGCAGAACAGGTAGGCGTGGGACAGACGCCCCTCGGTGATGGCGTGCTCGAGCGTCGAGACGATATGCTGCTGGCCCACCACGGAGTCAAAGGTGAGCGGGCGATACTTTCGGTACAACGATTCCATGGGTGCTCCCCCGGGTATACTGAGTCTTGTTGCCGCGGCGGCCATGCGGTCGCACGGCATACTGCACTCATAATAACCCGTACGGCGAGCCCGCCGCGATAGGAGTCCAAAGAGTATGGCAGACGCAGAGAGCAACCTCATTCCCTCCGAAGCAGCCGACCAGGTCGAGGTCGCGCTCGAGGCGCAGGCAGCAGCCGATGACGGCATCCTGTACCTCAACGAGTATCAGTACGAAAACGATCTGGTCACCGACTTCGCCCGCCTGGTCGCCTCGCCCAGACGCCGCGGCTCCCTGTATGTCGCCGCCGCCATTGCCGCCCTGCTGGGTATTGGCATGCTGGTAGCCGGTGGCAACTGGATCAAGTTTGGCGTCGTCCTCATCGTGTTCGGCGCCTTTTTGGCCTGGTGGAGCAAAAACCTGCACCACACGCTCGCCCGCGACTTTATCGATGCCGTCGAGGCCGACGAGTCCATGGGCGGCCGTTATCGCCGCGTCGCCGCCAACGAAGACGGCCTAATGGTCTGGGGCAAGAGCGGCAAGTCGCAGTTCTTCCCGTTTGACAAGCTCGACCACGTACTCGACGGCGAGCGCATCTTTGTTGCCATGTTCGCCGACCAGGGCGTGACGATCCCCAAGGACACCTTTGTTCGCGGCGATGCCGAGCAGTTTGGCGCCTTCCTTAAGGCGCGCATCAACAAAAAACTCCGCATCGAGACCAAACGCAAGAAGATGAAGGCAGAAAAGGCCGCTGCCGAAGCAAAACAGGCCGACAAGCCCCAGGACAACAAGGGCAAGCAGCGCAAGCAGAAGAAGAACAAGAAGAAGAAGCGGTAATCCGGCCGACACCGAAGGTGCCTCGTCCCGCGCCCGATTCCGAGTCGGAGCGCCTGAAATCGGGCGCGGGTACCGCCGATGTACCCATTTTGCCTAACTCTCGAGCTACTTCACTTCAAACCTGAAGAGCCTTCGCTCCGGCAGATCGGTCATCTTCATCGTATAGGTCCCGGGAAACGCTTTCTCAAAACGGACGGTCTCGTAACCTTCGAAATAGTCGTTGGTGTTTTGCATCATGAATGGGACGAGCAACTCGTTCTCCGCCCCAACCTGTACAGCAAACGCAGCAGAACCGCCCAGCACCGGCATTGCCTGCGTTATCAGATCGGTATTGACCACAAAGTCATAGTTTGGCGCAGACTCCGGCACCAAATGCCAAACATACGCTTTAATTCCGCCTTCGACATTGTCCTTATTCCTGACACGCATCTTTACGGCGATAACACACGTGATGTCGGCGTCCTTCAATTTCGTTTTCGTATCTACGATGCCATATTTTGAATAATCATCATGCGCACGCTTGAGATACTCGCGCGGCGTGAGCAGCTCTGCCCCGTCTATGCAAAACGAATACCCGTCAGTCGCCACATCCTTCGACCCCAGAAACGCCCCATCCATCGAGAGCCATTCGCCCTCCGCGTAATATTTTTCAGGAATGACTGTCCGGTTCCCGTTAACGACGCTCACCCTCATGCCCGCAAGGCCGGTAACAGCACAGCCAAAAAGCGCGAGCATCGACCTTCTCGTCAACAGGGCCTTCTTCATCGCGCTCACGACCTTTCCCGAACTTTCACAACGGCACCGTCGCGCATGCAGTAAACACGATCGGCTAGCTCCTCGAGCACCTCTCCGTCATGGCTGGACAGAAGAACCTCGCGACCCGTTGATGCCGCCATCGCCACAACGCGCTTGAGCATTTCCACGCCCGCTTCGTCGAGGGCATTCGTTGGCTCATCGAGAACAAGCAGCTTCGGCTTTTCCATAATTGCCGCAGCTATTCCCAGACGCTGCTTCATCCCAAGCGAGTATGCTCGAAACTTCTTTTTTTCGTCTGCATCGAGCCCCACGAGCCGCAGGGCAGAGCGAATGTCCTCGGGGGTGGCAACGCCATTGATTTGAGCTATGAGCTCCAGATTGTCGTAACCAGACAGATATCCTAAAAAGGAAGGCGCCTCTATCAACATCCCCAGACTCGGCGGAAACGAGATATCCGCCCCAAGTCTTTGGCCATCGATAATAATCTCGCCCTCGGTGGGTCTAATCAATCCGCAGACCGCTCGCATGAGCATGGTCTTACCCGAACCGTTTATCCCCTGAAGCCCGACCACAGTCCCAGGGTCAACCTCGATAGACACGTTGCGCAGGACATCGTTTTTGCCCATGCGCTTCGATACGTCCCTAACGATCACACTCATATCTTGTCCCTCTTTTCGATAAGGTCGGCCCTTCGAAACCACAGTCCACCCAACGATAGGCATAACGACATAATCACAATTGAAAACAAGCCACTCGAGCCCGTCGCAATTCCTTCTTTGACGATTCCACCCCAGCGCAACAGCATCAAGGCATTTCCCAGTAGCGCCCAATGCCGCGCATATGCCGAACAGATCAGGTAGCTCATTACAACCGCAAATGAAACTGACGGCCCAAGCACAAACCCAACCGTTGCCTGCACAAACGCAAGCGCCTCAAAAGCAAGAAAGAGACCTGCGAAAAACGGCAGTGCACCTGCTTCGCTCGCCTTGAGAAACCACGGCGCCAAATTAGCCAGCTGAAGCGACTCGCCATGGATGACCGCGCTGAACGAGGCACTCACCATCAAGCTCCAAATCACAACAGAGCAAACCACCACGAGCAGCGAAAATGCTGTTATCGCCGCCACTGAGATAAAACGCGAGACCCACCAAAGGGTTCTCGCCCGGCATCGGACAAGCGTTTGCAAACCAAACCCGTGCAACGATTCGGCGGGATAATCGAGTGTTGTATAGAGAATAAGCAGAATGAGAAATAGCCATCCTAGCGGAGGCACAAACATGACCCCGGGCCTAGGCTCAAACGGAGCAGATCCGGCAAACACGAGCGCAAGATTGTCCGCAAACCCCAAGGCATCCGTCCTGACCCCATACACAGAAGACAAACCGTAGGCGTACACCAGGTTCGCAACGGTCACTGCCGCAATCGCAATAAAGGTAATGATGTTCTTCTTCAAAACGGTCCTCAGGTCCGCGGCGACCAGCCTAAACAGCATCAGACCATCTCCCGCCTTTTCCACGCCCCAGAAAAAGCCAACGAAGCAAGGGTCAATAATATGATTTCCGCAAAACCGGCTCGAATGTCTGGCCAGTTATTCAGCGATTCCGACCTGATGCTGTTGAAGATATTGCAGTTAAACCCCACACAAGCCATTACGCCGAAGATCCAGCCATTTGCAAAATGCCACGCAACCATTAGCAGATACGGGACAATTATCGCTTTGATTCTGCTACGAAACAAAATTGAGAAGCCAGTTACAGCCATGGATAAAGTCCCGAGCGTGACCGCATCGAACAGCGTGTATGCAAGCACATATAACAAAGGATGTGAATAAAATAGACCGGAGAAATAGCTATGTAGGTAAAGCCCTACGTAGGTCGACTCATCGACCCGAGGAAGATACGCAGGAAAAAGCATCGAGACAATCAGGAAATTGACGAGCAGAGGAATGGCAGTCACTGTAAACGCGGAGAGGAAAGCAGACAGCACCTTTACGTTCACGTATGCCTTTCTGGAAACGCGCGTGCATATCTGCATGTCATAACCACTCAAACGCTCAAAGAGGCACGACCAAGATCCGGCCAACATTGCAAGCAGGGGCAGTGCATAGAAAAACACCGACGCAGACAGTGGCGCGTTCGCGCTCACAACAATCCAGTTACCGAAGCTGCTTTCACGTGTTTGACCGAGATAGTTTTTGGCTTGCATGCCAACGCCGTAACCAAAAGAAAGAAGGTTGTGACGTTCTTTTTCCAAATTTGCCCACGGCTCCAGCGCAGCAGCTATTGCAACTGCGACTGCAATCAAGAGAGCAAAGATAAAAGCTGGGCGTCTTATCGTTTTCGACAGCTCATATCTTACGAGCCTTTGGTTCATACGTCCTCCTCCCCCTTCCGACCCAGAAAGCCGGAAGGGAGCCAATTCAAACAACTATGCGGGAAGCTTGCGGAAATGCCCGACGCAGTCGGGGCTCCATACACCAATAACAGTGCCGTAGCCAGACTCCGCCCATGCAGTCAGTCGCGCCGCAGATCGCCCGTTCTCACGGACGAGGTTATACATTTCCCACTGTCCCTTGTGATTCGAACGATACGTTCCCTGAGTACAATTCATGCTGCCGCTACCGCTTGTGTTATACGCACCGTCTGTATATAACCGAAGCGGATTTCCCGTATAACCTTGGATATCCAGATAGAGCGATGAGGAATCATCCTTTTGACGGTAGCCAGTTGCACTCGTCCCGGCACATTGAAAACTAAATGCCCTATCGGCATTGTTCGTACAGGTCGTAATTCCCGTATCGGCGTTTTGAGTAATGCTAGAAACCTGAGAGGTGTCAAACTCCTCTTGCGCGAACGATGCAGCGGGAACCCCTAGGGACAGACCCGCAGCAATCGCCAACCCGACTCCGATTCGAGTAATAGCGCTCCTTGGCTTAATCATGGCCTTCTCCAATCAAAAGCGGCTAACAATGCGTCGACGCACAGCAACCTTTGCATGAATGGAGAAAGATGTCTGTAAACACTCGCTATTGAGTTGATAATCCAGGCGTTTACACGTTATCTACCTGCGATAACAATGAAATAAGCTCTGCTTTGTTCTTGATCTTCAACTGGCGATAGGACGCGGATCGCAGCGCTTGCACCGTAGATGCAGCGTAACCGACATCCTGCGCAATGGTCTTTGTCGTTGTGCCCTCTGCCGTCATCAACAATATTCGGGCCTGAACATCGGACAGGGCGCGCGACGTAAGCAGAGCCAGCCGGCGCACGTGAGCTGCTTCGGTGGACCCGTTCGCACGGTACTTCAAGACGGCCTTCTCGTCCTCAACCGAGCGTACGAGCACGATGTGCGTAACGAGCATGGGCACAGACCAGCAAACAATCACCGTTGCCACGACGACATTGACGGCCGAACTTTGCCCCAGCAACGACGCAAGGAACAGAGGCTCGAAAACCGTCAGATCCTGCACCATGTTGAGCAAGACAACCCAGACAGGAGCCGCCGCCCCAAAGCAAAGCATCCATATCCCAAGCATTTTGCGCTGCGGACAGCTACGCAGCACTATGTATGTGAGCAACATCCCCGTCAGCACCGCGAACCCATGGATTCGCCCCCTAGTGGCCGCATGGATTAAAGTAGCCGCACCTATTGACACCAACGGCACGATAGCCCGGACACGGGCATGCACCTTAAACGGACGCAGCCCAACAGCGAGCGAGACCGTAGATGCCACGCCGCACAGCAGGACCGGCGCAGCCATCAACGGATCGCATATACACCTCCATGCCGCGATATAGACAAAAGACCATTCCACGGCAGACAGCACCGCCCATACGCACGGGCTTCCGAGCCCAATCGCCCCATCCGTTCTAGTCAGCGCAACTTCACGATTCAGTTTTTCACCCGCGTAGTGCAGCGACAGAAGCAGTCCGAGACCCAATGCATAGCTTGCGAGAGAAAAGGCGACTGCCCGCGAAACACCGGATCCCCAATCGCTATCCGCCATTACCAAGGGGCCCGCCGCAAGGAGGATAAAAAATGTTGTGAGCAGGTATCGAAACAGCCGGCGCGTCCGAACTGATGTCAACATATCACCAGCATGCCGCTGCAGCAGACCAGGCCCTGTAGCATCACCCTCACCCGCAAACAATGCCACGAGCTCGCGTGAGCCCGCAACCGATGCCTTCCCGTATGCTCGGTGAAGCGTTGTTCGCACCGTCGATGGCTTCGTACCCGTCTCCCTGGCAATTTCCGCCGGCGTTTTCCCTTTGAGCAGCAGTCGAACAAACTGCTCTTCTCGAGGCGACAGGGCAGGGGAAAACACCCCCGCATCGAATGGGTCGGACGTGCGAGGGGTATCCGAATTGTTGTCCCGTTTCTCCCTTAGCAATGTGCATACGAAGGCGGCAACAGCAATAGCGGACCCCATCGACAGTGATGCAATGACTGCGGCATCGCTTGCAAAGTATGCCACCTCGACAGCCGGAACAAGGCCAATGGGAACTGCTACAAGCACAGAACGGGCAAACACGTCGCCCTGCCCCCGACCAAAGGCGCGGGGACAGCAAAGCAGCGGGACCGCAGCCAATACGAGATAGACCAGCGGAATTAAAAGCACGAGGCCAATTGATGCGGCCGTTACAGAGGGCATCCCCCATGGCTCGGGAACGACTCTCCATGAAATTCGACAGCAAAACAGCAGGCAAGACAGGACAACTATTGTTTCTGCAAAAAGCGTGCTCTGCGATCGGCGGGTCCCCCTTTCGCCGTCCCGCGCCGCCCCCCGTATCAAAGGAGAGCCCGCCGTATCCCAAA
This sequence comes from uncultured bacterium, assembly GCA_905214145.1. GTDB lineage: Bacteria > Actinomycetota > Coriobacteriia > Coriobacteriales > Coriobacteriaceae > Collinsella. Next base: position 7,777 of record CAJMLB010000049.1, read on the forward strand.
TTACATATGAGAGGAGCAACGACCCAGTGAAGCACAAGGCACACGAAACACGATGCAACAACCAGATTGGTGCAAACACGATTGGAATAGAATCTCCGCGAGCATAGAAGGCCAAGTCGACCCATTCGGGAACCACCGCAATAGCAGCAAGGAAAACACCGAAGACGCCAAGGCGACCCGGCCGTCTTATTTCTCTCCCCTTGCGGAGCGCAACACCATGACCAAACGCCGCGAGGCATGCGCCAAGGATAACGAGCCAGGTCATTGCACCTGATGCCAAGCCGATTGAAGATGAAAACCGGTGATAAGGGGTAACCGCCATTACGACGAGCGCAATGGCGAAAGCAGATGTGGCAGAACAGCGGGAAAAGAGCATATGACCTCCATAGCGTGTCATTATATCGCTCGGGCTGCTCGTTTATCTCCACGCCCACACCAGCCAGCATCAACGATTCAGGCGAACTCCAATCCGAGCCAGATCACGGTTCAGCTTTTGTCCGCAGTCCCCGCATCAAAGCGGGATGCGGTTTCCTTTTGAGCGTCGATCTGGAAACTGTATCCCGTTCTGAGTCAATATTCTGGGACGCAGTTTCCGCAGCACACCCCATTCGGAAAGCGTGTCCCAGTATTTGGCCGCAAACTGGGGCGCGCTTTCCGGATGGGTCGAGACGAAGGCCAAGCCAGACAGGCAGCCTCGCATCCCGCCATCCTCGCCATCCGCCTGAGCGTGCTACACTAGCAGCATCTATGCCACCGCGAACGGCTCGGCCCCGCGCCCGCCGCTCGCAAACGAACTTTAAACGCACAAGGGTTGGCCATGCCGCTTTTCTCGCAACATACCGCCCGGTTCTCGCCGGACGTTCCCTTGGAGGGCACTAGCTCTCGCGAGCTGCTCAAGCGGTACCAGCCGCTCGAGACGCTTGCGACCGGCGGTTTTGGCTCCATCGAGATTTGCCGCGACACGCATCTGCGCCGTCGCGTGGCCATTAAGCGCATCCCCCTTATCAACGGCGCCGGCATGCCCGCCAGCGACATCATGGACGTGCTGCGCGAGGCGCATACCGCCGCCATGCTTCAACATCCCAATATCGTGCAGGTTATCGACTTTACGCACGACACCGCCTATGCCTACCTGGTCATGGAGTATGTCGACGGTATGTCGTTGGCCGAGTTTTTGCATCGCGTGGACGGCCACTCGCTCACCTTTGACGAGGCCGCGGCCATTGCCGACGCGCTGGGTCAGGCACTCACCTTTGCCCATGCAAACGGCGTGCTTCATCTGGACATAAAGCCCGCCAATGTGCTTATCGACCATTCGGGCAATGTAAAGCTCACCGACTTTGGCATGGCGCGGCTGTCGTCCGCCGGCGGCTTTGGCGGATCGCGCGGCGGCACCATCGGCTACATGCCGCCCGAGCAGCTCGATATCGAGACCGGCACGGTCGACGAGCGCGCCGATGTCTTTGCCCTTGCCTGCGTGATCTACGAGGGCCTGTGCGGCAGCGCCCCCTTTATGGCGTCCACGCCCGCCGACTCGCTCGACCGCATCATCGGCGGCGCCACCTATCCCAGCGAACTGATCCCTCACTTTCCCCCGGGGGCCGAGGCGGCGCTCATGAGCGCCCTCTCCCCCATGCCGCAAGACCGCCCCGATAGCATCGAGGCATTCTGCGACCGACTCCTTGCCGGCTTGGGGAGCGTGCGCGAAGGCCGTCGCAGCTTGGAGCAGATGGTAGGCGAGCTTTCGAGTGACGAGTGCGCGGCAGATGATATCGAGCCATCGAGCTACGAGGATGACACCGTCGAGGTCGACACCGCGCTTGGTTGGGCGGGCACGCGCTGGAGCCACGCGCGCAACTACACCATGCGTGCCATCTCGGCTCTCTCGTGTGGAGCCTTTAGCTTCTTGCTTATGCAGACAGCGGGCGTCGCGGCGCTTCCCGGGTTGGTCGTGGCGGCCATCGCGATCGGTGCGGCGGCAGGCTTGGCCCCGCAGATCGGCTCGGCCATCTCGGCCGTGGGCTTTTTGGTGCTCATGGCCAACACCACCATGCAGGCGCAGGGTATCCTGTCGATGCTGCCGGTCGCGGTCGTTTTTGCCGCTGCCATGTCCGGTTGGTGGATTGCCTGGGGACGCACCGAAACAGCTGCGAGCGCGGCGCTCACCTGCGCGCTTGCGCTGGGTTGCCTAACCGGCGACGCCCTATTGGCATCCGGAGCAGCCGCGAGCATCGCGGCATTTTGGCTCGGTCCGGCAAGTTCCGCGGCGGCCACGGGCATGGGCGCACTCTTTGCCCGCCTTGCCGCAGCAGCCCTCTCTGCGGGAGGCGTACTGGGGCTTAGTAATGTCGCCGCAGCACTGGGAGACGCGCTCCTTCTCGCTGCAATCGTGCTGGTTGCGGCAACAGCCGCGGCAACATCGCTGCTGCTCAATGCTCATGCCAAGCGCGCCAAGCAGGGATCGAACCTTGCCGCCGTCGTCGCAATTGCCGCCGCCGGCATCGGCTCGGCCGTATCGTTTTGTCTTGCACACCATATGGAAATTGCCAGCCTTGCGGGCCCGGTCGTCGCCAAGGCGGCGGTTGCGGGAATCCTATCCTCTATAATCGTTGGGATATGCCTTTATTTGCTCGGATACCAAAGAACCTATACGGAGAGTGATCTTTCGTGAACTTCCTGAACATCTTCGAGGACCACGTGGCCGGCATCTTCGGTGCCACCCGTGCCCCGTTCTCCTTTAAGAAGCTTGCCAAGCAGGCCGCTCGCGACATGGAGGATCAGACTCTGGTGATCAACGGCGTCAACACCGCGCCGGCGCTCTATACCATCCTGATTGCCGCCGACGACGATCCCATGCTCGCCCCGTTCTATCCCGAGCTTTCGCGCGAGGTCCGCGAGTTTGTGAAAGCGCAGGCCGAAAAGCGCCGCTACGTCTTTGTCGGCGAGCCCCTCGTTCGCTTTATGATCGACCCGCAGCTGCGCGGCGGCAAGTTCTCGGTCTTTGCCGAGAACGTCGATGCCCCCACGCTCGGTCGCCTGTACGAGGAAGAGCGCGCCTACCAAAACGGCCTGGGCCAGAACAACTCAGCCGCGAGCCGTGCCGCCAGCGCCCCGCGCGCCGGCCAGCAGCAGTTTGCCGCCCCGCAGCAACACCCCGCTGCTATGCCGCAACAGCAGCCAGCACCTCGTGCTGCCACTCCCGACCCGCTTGCCGTGGCCGACCCCTTTGCGCCCAATATGCCCGACCCTGCCGCCGCACCCATTCCCGTGCCCCAAACCGTCTCGCGCGACGCGCTTGCCGGCATGGGCGGAGCCGCCGCGACCGGCGCCGCCGCTGGCCTTGGCGCCGCAGCCAGCATCGCCTCCAACATGGCAAGCTCTCGCGCCCCGCAGCGTCCGCTCGCCCAGCTCGTCGATGTCGTGAGCGGCGAGAGCCACGCCATCACCTCCGCACAGGTGACCATCGGTCGCGAGCGCTCGGTTTCCGACATCGCCCTGCGCGACCCCAACGTGTCGCGCCGTCATGCCCAGCTCACCTTTACCGGCTCGGACTGGTCGATCGAGGACCTCAACTCCACCAACGGCACGCTCGTCAACAACCGTCGCATCACGCGCTGCCCGCTGCGCAACGGCGACCTGCTGACGTTTGGCCTGAGCACGTTCGAATTTAGGGGATAGTCGCTTATGAACATCGATATCGTCCTGTTTGCAGGCCGCATCGTCCTGGTCGTCCTGCTTTATATCTTCCTGTTTGCCGTCATGAAGACCGGCGTGGGGCTCGTCCGCGGCCAGCGCCGCGACTCGGCCATCTGGACGATCGATGTGGACAAGGGCCCGCGCGGCATCCGCGGCATCCACGTGGATATGCTCGGCCCCGTCATCGTCGGCCGTTCGCCGTCGTCGGACATCTGCATCAACGAACCGTTTGTCTCGGCCTCGCATGCGCGTTTTTCGCTGCAGGGTCCGGCACTTATTATCGAGGACCTCAACTCGCTTAACGGCACGCTCGTCAACGGCCGCCAGCTGGTGGAACCCGCAACGCTGCGCGAGGGCGACGAAGTCCAGATTGGCGACGTGGTCATGAAGGTGAACCGTCGATGATCGACGAGGAGAACAAGTCCGCAAC
>CAJMLB010000050.1:0-10923 GCA_905214145.1 uncultured bacterium
GTGGGCCAGCCGTGCATCTCGCAGGTGTGGTTGCCGGCGGCCGCCAGGTCCTCGATCGTGTTGAGGATGGTGCCGTCAAGGTCAAAGATCACAGTGGAAAAAGCTGCCATAGGTACGCTCCCATCTATATAGCTCACGCAAACGGCAACCATAATAGCGCGTGCCGCCCAGCCGGGAATGGGCGGGTCAAAAGTCCCACGGGGGGCATTCGGGCCGCTCAATCTTGTGGGCGGGTTTGGTTCGTCAGCGGCCTGGTGGCGATAGAGGTTGCCTATAGGCGGTTATCCGGGAGCCATATGGCTCGGATATGGCGGTTTTTGTGTAGTGCATTGACCGATTTACCTGCGGTAACGTACACTTCCTCCGTTAAAAAATAGAAGCCGGAGCACGGGTGCGCGCGAGTGCATAAAGGGGAATCGGGTGAGAATCCCGAGCAAGGCGGTTACTGTGTGCGGGCGCGCCCGCGAGTCAGATTACCTGCCCGTGCTCTTCTCGAAACCGAGGGCCTCTCTGTTTGCCGCTGGATTCCGGTCTACAAGGGGTGCTGCTGAGCGTACGTTTTGCTGCCGATAGGGTGGCTGACGTGCGCCTTTGTGCTGCCGGGGCATCGCCTGCCCCGCCTTCTTCGCCACGGCTCTATTGCAAGTTCGCGAAAGAAGGAGAACGGGTGACGCGAAAAAACATTATGCTCAAGCGCCTGGGAGCCGCTGCTTTCTCGGTGCTACTCGTCTGGTCGATGCCGGGTACGTCAGCATTTGCCGAGGGCATGGCAGAAATCGCTGTGCAGGCGCAGGCCCAGGCCTCGCAGCAGGCGGATGCTGCCGAGAATGCCGACGAGTCGAGTTTCACTTCGGACGAGCAGACGGGTGCTGAAGGCGCCGAGGCGTCGGCGGACGAGGCAAGATCCGACGTTGCTCCGTCTGCCGATGAGGGGCTTGCCGCCATGCTGAGTGCGGACGGGCAGAACGCCGCCGCGGTGAACGTTGACGATGACGACGCCGATGTTCAGCAGGCACGTGACGTGCGTGTCGCCAAGGCCGGCGAGACTGTGATGGTCTCTTCTGCCGATGAGCTGCCCACCATCATCGAGGCCGGGGCTGTCGTGAAGCTCGCGGCGAATATCAGTCTTGGCGCCGACCAGCAGATCGAGACCGTGGCCGGCACGCTCGATGGCCAGGGCCACAGCATCGTGCTTAACGGCAAGGCACTTGCGAAGAGCGTGACTGGCACGGTGCAGAATCTGGGCGTGTCGGGTTCGATGACGATTTCTGGCACCGACGGTCCTATCGCCTCCACATGCTCGGGCACCGTGCAAATGTGCTGGTCGACGGCAAGCCCCTCTGACGGCAATTTGACTTTCGCTGACGCTGCCGGTCTCGTAGGCAAGCTCGATGGCGGATCGGTGCTCAACTCGTATTACGCCGGCAGTCTCAGCGGCATGCCCTTTGGCGGCTACGGCCTCGTTGCCTGGTATAAGTCTGGCACCGTGGCCAACAATCTATTCACTGCGGGCGATCAGGCGTGCGGCTACAAGGTTGATGCTTCCTTCGGCACCAAAATCTCGACCGACGAGCTCAAGACCCAGGCCTCCGTCGACAAGCTCAACACCGACGCTCCCGCCACCGGCTTTAGCTGGTCTGCGCAGGGCGGCCTTCCCGTGCTGGTTTCGGGCAGCGCCGTGGTCGTCGTGAACAAAGATGCCCTCAAGGCCGCCATCGACGACGCCAGCGCCAAGGTCGAGAGCGACTACACGGCTGAGAGCTGGTCGAAGCTCGCCGAGGCCCTTGTGAGCGCTCAAGACGTCTACGCAAACGATGACGCCAAGCAGGCCGAGGTCAACGCTGCAACCAAGACGCTTACCGATGCCATTGCCGCACTCGAGAAGCCCAAGCCCACCGAGCCCGTGGCTCGGCCGCAGAACGTAGTGCGCCTGAGCTCGCAGAGCGACCTCGAAAATAAGTTCAAGCCCGCCGACGCCGACGCCTACTACGTTCTCGACAACGACATCACCATCGATGACAGCTGGTTCTTTGCCCCCATGGGCATGCTCGCGGGCACGCTCGACGGCCAGGGCCACACCATCACCTTCGCCAACGGTGGCGGCGTGAAGTCGCTCATGGACGGCGTTGCCTCCACGGGCGTGGTGCAGAACATCTCGTTTTCCGGTGAACTCAAGCAGGCGACGGACGGCAAGGCGTTCGGCCCCCTGGGCAACAAGGTTCAGGGTGCCGTGCTCAACTGCTCCACGAGTGTGACCGGCAAGGGCGTTGCGGGCTTTGCGCGTACGCTCGACGGCGGCATCGTGTCCAACTGCGTGTCGACCTCCGAGGGTACAGCGGGCGCGCTGTTCGCGACCTATAGCGCGGGCCAGCTCGTCAACACCTACTGGGGCGCATTCCTCACCAACAAGATGGACGCTCCCGCCTCGGCGCTCGTCAACTCCTATGCCGTCGACCCCGCCGACATGGCCACCGATGCCTTCGCCGATCTTATCAACGCCAACTGCGGCGCCAACGGCATCAGCTGGGGTATCGATAAAAATGGCACGCCGGTCTTTGGCTCGGGCAACAGCTACCAGGCGCCCGAGGACACCACGCCCGACGACGCCTACACCGTGAGCTTCACGGCCAACGACGGCACCAGCCAGACGGTTGCCGGCCATATGCTCGAGGTTTCGCCGGACGCTGTGAACGCCTCTCGCAAACTTGGCGTCTTTGCACTTAAGGGCGTCCCGGCCACGAGCACCATCACCTGGGGCACCGATGACGCCAACCGCGGCAACATCGGCATCAACGAGTCCACGGGAGAGCTCTATGTCTACGACAACGCTACCGGCACGGTGACCGCCACCGAGCACAAGGCCGATGGCTCCGAGCAGACCGTGGCTACCATCAAGATCAAGGCCAAGGCCAAACAGTTCGACGACTTTGAGCTGTGGTATCGTGCCTCCGACGGCACCGTGAGCAACGTGACCGATGGTGCGGCTACCGTCCAAGGCTCCGAGGTGCGCAACCTCGAGATTCGCGTGCATTACGTCGACGCCGATAAGGGCGAGTACGTGCCCGTTTCGTTCAGCCGCTTCCACTTTGCCTCGAGCGATCCTACGACCATCTACAGCAACGACTACTCGGCCTGCTTTTATTTCAAGCATGCCGGCAGTGCCACGATTACCGTTACTCCGCGCGACGCCGCATCTGCGGGCGCCGGCTCCAAGAGCGTGACGCTGACGTCCGAAGCCGTGGCCGCCACGTCCATCTCGATGGGCTATAACGAGGACGGCGCCACCGTCTACCTGCAGGGCCGCAGCCCACTCTCCGAGCGCGGCGCGTTTTTGACCGATCACGCACGCCCGGTGGTGGCGCCCGACAACGCCACCAACCGCGACAACTTTACCGTGACGAGCAGCGATCCTGCCGTGGCGGCCTACACCACCGCGGGCGAGATCGGCTACACGGCGTACAAGGCTGGCACCACCACGTTTACCGCGACGCTGCCCGACACGGACGCCGATGGCAAGGTCATCAGCGCGTCGTGCGACGTGACTTATGCTTACCAAAATCCGCTTGCGAGCGTGACGGCCGGCACGGACAGCCTCTACCTCAAGGCCGGCTCGGCGCAAAAGCTCGACCTGGCCTTTACCGGCAAGAACGACGCGGACGGCTGGAGCGTGACCGAACCCGGCCTCACCTGGACGTTCAAGACACTCGACGGCAAGGACGCCTCGGGTATCGTGGGCATCGACCGCAACGAGAAGGGTGCCTGGAAGCACGTTGACGGCGCTCCCGATGACGGCCTGTACGTGGCCTCGAGTGACTACACGGTGACGGCGCTTTCGGCCGGCACGGTGATCGCGACGGGTACGCCGGTAGACGCGACCGCCGGCGCCGAGCCCGTGACGCTTACCATCACCGTGGCCGGCGTGGCCGCGAGCCCCGCTACGAGTGAGTCCGCCTCGGCGGGCATCGATGCTGCTGCTGCGTTCATCGACGCACACCGCAGCTCTGACGCCTTCCAGTACGGCGACGAGTGGGAGATTTACGACTTTGCCAAGGCGGGCCGCACGATCGATTCCGGGCTGCTCGACAATTACCATGCCTCGCTGGCCGAGCACAAGGCCGAGTGGGGGAGCGCGACCTGCGCTCTGACCGAGACCGAGCGTGTGGCGCTGGCTCTCTCCGCCATCGGCGAGGACATCACCGACTATGACGGCGTCAACCTGGTCGAGCTCATTTGCAGTCGCACCGATATGATGCGCGCCAACGAGAAAATCTTCGCGCTGATGGCGCTCAATGCGAGCGGCTCGGATGCACCCGCCGGTTCCGCCTGGACGCGCGCGAGCCTCGTGGACGCCGTCTGTGAGCTCCTCGGTAGCGGCGACGCTGTGGAAGGTACGCGGCTGGGCGACGTGGACCTGACGGCCATGGCGATCCAGACCGTGGCGCCCTATGCGGGCGACACCAAGGTCGATGCCGCCATCGAGAACGGCCTCTCCTACCTCAAGGGCAAGATGAGCGCGGGTACCTGTGACTTCGGCTCTGCCGAGGCCAATGCCCAGACGATCCTCGCGCTGCTTTCGCTCGACCGAGACCCGGCCAACCCCGTCAACGGGTTTGCAAATGCTGTGACCAACGTGGTCTGCGCGCTGGACCTGTACCGCGTGGACGGAGGCAACGGCTATGCGCACAGCAAGGGCGGCGCGGCCAACGCCATGGCGACCGAGCAGGCGCTCCGCGCGCTCACGACGTATCGTGTCTCCTCGGGAGAGACGATTGCCTGGAAGACGGCCGTGACGGCGGGCAAGGGCTCGAGCAGCAAGGACCCGCAGAAGCCCACGGTGGCGCCGGGCGTCCTGACGCCGGGTGCCGGGTCGGACGGCGGTGCCGGCAACGGGACCGGCGGTTTTGCGGGCGTAATGGCTCCTGTGGCCGCCAAGATGGCCGGTGCTTCCTCGCGCGAGGGCGCCAAGGCAGCTGGCGATTCCAAGGACGAGGCTGAATCCGGCAAGAAGGATTTGACGGAGTCTTCCGTCGCCGGTAAGACAGACAAGAGCGGCAAAAAGTCGGGCACGTCCGGCAAGACCGCCGCGTTGAGCGCCGGCGCCGCCAACAAGGCTGCGGACGCGGGTCCAAACGGCTTTGCTATCGCTGGCGTTGCCGTGGGCATCGTCGGTATCGGGGCCGTCGGCGGCTGGTTTGTCTACACCAAACGCCGCGCGGCGTAGCGAGCCTCTGCCTACCAGGTAAATACTGCAAGGAGTATGGTCTTGCAAAGCGAAGGGCCCTCCTGCCGATCAGCTCGGCAGGAGGGCCCTTCCATCTCCTCGCAGTTTGAGTGGGCCAACGTCCCAGTGAAAATGGGCGGGCCGATTGTGGCCGGATGCTGAGCAGCTTGCAGAGCAGCCGCTAGCAAATCCTCGGCAGCTGCTCTCCTACGAGCATGTCGAGGATACGGGTCGAGCCCCAGCCGGTGCGTACGCGCACGGCGGGACGGGCGCCCTCGGCAAGCGGCAGCACGCGGCCGATGATGGCGGCGTTCTCTCCGTAGCGGGCGGCGCGCATGGCCGCCAGCGCGGCATCGGCTTGCTCGGCCGGCACAACGGCAACCATCTTGCCCTCGTTTGCCACTTGCAGCACATCGTAGCCGAGCATTTCGCAGGCGGCCTGCACGTCGGGGCGCACGGGCACGGCATCCTCGTCGACCTCCATGGCAACACCGCTGGCCTGGGCAAACTCATTGAGCGTGGATGCCAGGCCGCCGCGTGTGGGGTCGCGGAAGCAACGCGTGCCGGGCGCTGCGGCCAACACGTCGGCGATCAGATGGTTGAGCGGCGCGGCGTCGCTTTCGATCGTGCTCGAAAACGCCAGACCTTCGCGCTGGCTCATGATAGCGATGCCGTGGTCGCCCAATGTGCCCGATACCAGGATGACATCGCCGGGTTGGCAGTTGGCGCCGGAGAGCGTCACACCTGCGGGCATCTCGCCCACGCCGGCGGTATTGATGTAGACGCCGTCGGCTCCGCCACGCTCGACCACCTTGGTGTCGCCGGTGATGATCGCCACGCCCGCCTCACGCGCCGTTTCGGCCATCGTCTGCACGATCTGGCGGAGCTTCTCCATGGGATAGCCCTCTTCGAGGATAAAGCCGCACGACAGGTAGCGCACGTTGGCGCCCGAGGTCGCGACGTCGTTGACGGTTCCGCATATGGCAAGGCGGCCGATGTTGCCGCCGGGGAAGAACTGCGGCGAGACGACAAAGCTGTCGGTCGACATGGCGATGCGCCCGCTCGCGGGCAGCGCGGCGACGCCGGCATCGTTGCCCTCGAGCAGCTCGGGCGACCCAAAGGCATCCAGAAAGACCTCATCGATGATTCGTTTCATCATCTGCCCGCCCGAGCCGTGGCCCAGCAGGACAGTGCTATCGGTGGCACTATGGGACATATCCAAAACTCCAATCGTGGGTGGTGCCGGCGTGCGGGTGCGTTCGGGCTAGTCGCGATAACGGTAGTGTGCTGCGCAGCTGCCCTCGGAGCTCACCATGCACGGGCCGACGGGATGCTCGGGTGTACAAGCGTGGCCGAACAGAGGGCAGTCGCTCGGCGTAATGGCTCCGCGCAACACGTCGCCGCAGCGGCACCCACGTGGCTCGACCGTCGGCTCGATGGGCACGTCAAAGCGCATGCTGGCATCAAAGTGCGAAAACTCGGGACGAATGACGAGGCCCGAGCCGGCAATCGGCCCCAGCCCGCGCCACGTGGTGTCGCGCGGCTCAAATACCTGCTCGACCAGCTGGCGCGCCACGGGATTGCCGTCTGCATTGACGCCACGGCGGTAGGCGTTGTCGATTGCGGGCCTGTGCTCGACAATCATCTGGACCAGCATGCAGATGCCCTGCAAGATATCGACCGGCTCAAACCCGGTGACTACGCCGGGGGTCTCGAACTCATCGACCAAAAACCCAAAGGGTGCCAGGCCTGTGATGGTAGCGACGTGACCAGGCAGGATAAAGCCGTCGATGGTCGTCTCGGGGTCGTTGGAGATCGCACGCAGAGCCGGCGGCGTGGTCTTGTGAGCACAGTAGACCGAGAAGTTCTGGAGCCCGCGCGCGTCAGCCTCCAGGATAGCGGCGGCGATGGTGGGCGTCGTAGTCTCAAAGCCCACGCCCATAAAAATGACCGGACGATCGGGGTTTTGCTCGGCAATGTCGAGTGCGTCGAGCGGGGAGTAGACGATACGGATGTCGCGCCCTGCCGCCTTTTGTGCAGCGAGCGAGGTGGACGATCCGGGCACGCGCATCATGTCGCCAAAGGTGGTGATGATGGCGCCGTCTATGTTGGCGAGCGCGATTGCGTGGTCGATGTCGCGGTTGGCGGTAACGCAGACGGGGCAGCCCGGGCCGCTCAGCAGCTTGAGCCCGGCCGGCATAATGGAACGAAAGCCATAGCGGCCGATGTTCACGGTGTGCGTGCCGCAGACTTCCATAAGGTTGATGCTGCGGTTGCCGACAAGCTCATGAATACGATCGATGAGCTCGCGAGCCAGCTTGGGGTCGCGAAATGCCGAAAAGTCGATACCGGAGCGAACCGGCTGCGCCGCCGCCACTAGTATGCCTCGGCCGGGTTGGTGGCGAGCTGGTCCTCTTCGGCCAGCTCGGTCATGGTATTGACGAGCTCGAGTGTCTCTTGGGCTTCCTGCTCGTCAACAATCTGAATGCCAAAGCCGGCGTGCACGAGAATATAGTCGCCTACCCGTGCCGTCGGCACGAGGCGCAACGAAACGGGGCGCTCGATGCCCATCATGTCGACGGTCGCCTTAAGGTCGTCGTCGCGTTTGACCACTTTACCGGGAACGGCAAGGCACATAATGTTCCCCTTTTATACGTTTTGCGCTGGATAGGCGCCTAATTACCCATCAGATGATGGTAACGCTCGCGGGAGTCACGAGCAAACGCGTTACACCTGTGAGACGGCTGGGCACAGTGGCGTGTGAGGGCGAGCTACTGCGATGCGATCTGCGCAAGACGAGCGCTTGCGACCGCCGCCTGACCGTAGGCGATGCAGCCGTCATTGACGGGTACGGTGTGGGGGACAAGGACAGTAAGGCCTGCGCTTTTGAGCTCGCGGGTGAGGAGCTGGAGCAGAAGTCGGTTCATGAACACGCCGCCCGAGAGCACGACGGTGTCGAGGCCTTCACGGGCGCAGATCTCGTTTGCGATGCGGGCCGATGCGTGTGCGACGGCGACGTGGAAGTCGAGCGCGAGCCTGCCGGCGGGCACGCCGGCCCCGATTCCCTCCAAAAGCGCCTCAAAAAGCGGTCTGGAGTTCAGAACATGGCAGTCGTCCGGACGGGATGATTCGGTTACGGAAAAGCTGGCCATATTGCCGGTGGGGCAGATACTTTCGCTGCCGAGCGCGCGCCAGGCGGCGGCCTCAAGCTCGATGGCGGGTTCACCCTCGTAGGTCGCCTGGCCGCAAATGCCCAGGATCGCGGCTGCGGCATCAAACAATCGACCCATGCTGCTGGTGCGCGGGCTGTTGATGCCGCGCTCGATCATCGTTGCCGTCACGCTCCGTGTTTGCTCGTCTAGGCCGCCCAAGAGCCGCTCGGCCCCCGGGTGTTCAAGCAGGCCGAGCTCACTGAGCAAGGCGAAGGCGTTGCGGCGGGCGTCACGCACGGAGGCCGCCCCGCCGGGGAGCGCCCAGGTGCGCAAATGCGCGGCGCGCTCAAAGCCGCCAAGGCTGGCAACAAGAAACTCGCCGCCCCAAATGGTCCCATCGGTGCCGGCGCCGGTGCCGTCAAAGGCGATGCCGAGGACGCGTGCATTGGGCGCAAGCCGGCCTGCGGCAATCGCCTCTGCCATTACGCTCGCGATGTGCGCATGATGGTGCTGGACTTCGATAAGCGGCAGATTGTGCTCCCGTGCCTGCTCGCGCGCCCATTGGCTCGACAGATAGCCGGGATGCATGTCGCATGCCAGGGCGGCAGGCGCCAGGTCAAAGAGGTTTTCCAGACGCGAGCGCGCGGCGTTCCAAGCATCGAAAGTCGCGCCGTTTTCGACATCGCCGATATGCTGCGACACAAAACAGGCTGCCTCGCCGTTTGTCCCTTCGCGCGTGAGTGCAATCGTGGCTTTTTGCTGCGGCCCGCAGGCGAGCACGCAGGGCGTGGTGCCGTTGAGCGCCGGCAACGACAGCGGCTGCGGCGCATATCCGCGTGCGCGACGCACGAGCATGACGTCGCCGTCGACCACGCGTACCACGGAGTCGTCGTAGCGCGAGAGAATTGCGCGGTCGTTACCGAGCAGTGCGTCGGCGATGCCGGCGGCAACAAGGTGCTCCCATGCAAGGGCATCGTCGGTCTCGATGGGCTCTTCGCTCGGGTTTCCGCTGGTCATGACGAGTGAACGCATGCCGCGCTTCGCGGCCGCGGCGAGCAGTAAATGTTGAAGCGGGGTGTAGGGGAGCATGACGCCGAGCTCGGGCAAGTCGTGTGCGACGGATGGCGCGAGCTCGGGGGAGCCGTAGGCGTCGTTGCCGGCCGCGCGGCGGCGCAACAGCACGATGGGGCGAACGCTTCCGACCAGCAGGTTGCGCTCAACGCCATCGCTGTGGCACAGGCGCTCGACGTCGGCAAGGCCGCGCACCATAACGGCAAGCGGCTTGTTGCTGCGACGCTTGCGACGGCGCAGCTCGCACACCGCTCGTTCGTTGGTGGCGTCGCAGGCCAGGTGGAACCCACCCAGACCCTTGATGGCGACGATGCCGCCGCCTGCCAGCAGCTCGACGCAGCGTTCGATGATGGCATCGCTGGTCTCGCGCGTGGAGCCGACGGCTGGTGTTGCGCCGACCGCCGTTGGCATAACACCGCGATCCGCCTCGCGCCACGTAATATGCGGTCCGCAATCAAAGCAGGCATCGGGCTGCGCGTGAAACCGCCGATCGAACGGGTCGGCGTACTCTGCGGCGCAGGTGGGGCACATGGGAAAGCGATCCATCGAGGTTGCCGCTCGGTCATAGGGCAGCGAGCGAATGATGGTAAAGCGCGGTCCGCAATTGGTGCAGTTGATAAAGGGATAGTGAAAGCGTCGGTCGGCGGGGTCGAACAGTTCGCGCAGGCAGTCGTCACAGGTGGCGATATCGGGGGAGATGAGCGTCGTGTGCACGGTCTGATCCTGTGACGCTACAATACGAAAGACCTGCTCATCGTCGGCATCCCAAGCGTCGGGCTCCAGGTCTGCAACAGCGACATGCTCAACGCGGGCTGCGGCCGGCGCGTGCTCCGACAGCGCGGTGACAAATTCGTCGAGCGCCTCGCTCAAAGCATGCGCCTCGATGTGTACGCCATCGCCCGCGTTGAGCACCCAGCCGCAGATGCCATGCGCCATAGCCTCGCGATACACAAATGGCCGCATGCCAACGCCCTGCACAATGCCCGTCACATGAATATGCACATGCCGCATGTGGCTTCCCCTCGTCAAAACCGACCAAAAAGGGACAGGTTTATTTTGGTCGGTAAAACTTCTAAACCTGCCAAAACAAACCTGTCCCTTTATGGCAGGTGCGCTGTGGGAAATCCCGCTACAGTCCCAGGCTCTGCTTGGTGGCGGCGCAGGTGAGCTCGCCGTGCTTAACGCCGCGCAGCCCCAGCAACCGGTCGGCCAGCTCGTAGACACGCTCGCCGCGACCCTTGAGCGCCAGAATTTCCAGGCAGTTGTGGTGGTCCAGATGCACGTGCATGGTCGAGACGATCTCGTCGGTGTAGTCGTGCTGCACCTCGTCCAGACGGCGCGTCAGATCGCCGGTATGGTGGTCATAGATCATGGTGAGCGAACCGATGACCTGCTCGTCGGGCGTGCGCATCTGCTCCTTGGCGATCGAGGCGCGAATCAGATCGCGTACGGCCTCGGATCGGTTAGCCACGTCACCGC
>CAJMLB010000051.1:0-10910 GCA_905214145.1 uncultured bacterium
AACCGTCGCTGCGATTTGAGATCGTGCCGGTAAGCGACCTCTATGACGAGCGCGAATCCGTTATGCGCAGCCTGGGGCGCGAGGTGGATGTGGTGCAGTCGAGTTTTTCGACTCCGCGTTGGGGCGACGCCTGCAAAAAACTTCGCATCGTCAACGTGCCGTTTTATATCGACGTGCCCCGCACAAGCCGACTCGCGCGCAAGACGCGCATCACGGTTGCCGACCTGGAGGGCATGCGTCTGCGCGTGCTTCGTCACGGCAACGACGCCATGGACAGCCTGCGTATCGATCTTTTGGCCGACGGCGGCGTGGACGTGATCGACGTGGACAGCTTTGACTTTGCGCTCTTTAACGATGCGGAGGAAAAGGGCGACGCGGTGCTCACCTGCGGAGCGTGGTCGGGTGTGCACCCGGCTTTTGTGGGCGTGCCGTTCCTATGCGGCCGCGAGGTGCCGGTCTATTTGCACTACCCGCTCGAGCCCACCCTCCAAGTCCAAAAATTCGTCAACGCCATTGCCCAACTCCTCAAGTAGCTCACACAAAACGAGGCCCTGGCCAAACGGCCAGGGCCTCACTAACCTTTATTCCGTTCTAAACGACGGGCTGATTGCGCGCAGGAGGACCCCCAGGCGGGCCGGGGTGTAACCTCCGCGCGCAGTTTCGCAGCGAAGCGAGAATGTTTGAGCACGGAGGTTACACCCCGGCCCGCCTGGGGGTCCTCCGTGAAACAAACCTACCTACTCCAGCTCAAATGCACCCGTATACAGCTGGTAGTAGTACCCGCGCTTGGCGATCAGCTCGTCGTGGTTGCCGCGCTCGATGATGCGGCCGTGGTCCAGACAGATGATCGCGTCGGAGTTGCGCACGGTGGACAGGCGGTGCGCGATGACAAACGTCGTGCGGCCCTCCATGAGCTTGTCCATGCCCGCCTGCACGATGGCCTCGGTGCGGGTGTCGATGGAACTCGTTGCTTCGTCCAGAATCATTGCCGGCGGATCGGCGACGGCGGCGCGCGCGATCGAAATCAGCTGGCGCTGGCCCTGCGACAGCTGGGCGCCGTTGCCGGTGAGCATGGTGTCATAGCCGTCGGGTAGGCGGGTGATAAAGTCGTCCGCGCCCGCGAGCTTTGCCGCCGCGATGCACTCCTCGTCGGTGGCGTCTAGGTTGCCGTAGCGGATGTTATCCATCACGGTGCCGGTGAACAGGTTCACGTCCTGCAGCACGACGCCCAGGCTTCGGCGCAGGTCGGCCTTGCGGATCTTGTTGACGTTGATGCCGTCGTAGCGGATCTTGCCGTCGGCGATGTCGTAGAAGCGGTTGATGAGGTTGGTGATGGTCGTCTTGCCGGCACCGGTTGCGCCGACAAACGCGACCTTCTGGCCCGGCTTGGCAAACACGGACACGCCGTGCAGCACCTCGTGGTCGGGCGTGTAACCAAAGTCCACGTTGTCCATAACCAGATCGCCGCGCAGCGGCACGTACTCGATCTCGCCGGTTGCGCGGTGCGGATGTTTCCATGCCCACATGCCGGTGTGGTGGTCAGCCTCCTCGAACTCCCAAGTCTCGGGGTTCACCTGTGCGTTGACGAGCGTCACGTAGCCTTCGTCGGCCTCGGGCTTCTCGTCGATGAGCTCAAAGATGCGGTCGGCGCCGGCGAGGCCCATGACCACGGCGTTGATCTGCTGCGAGATCTGGCCGATCTGTCCGCAGAACTGCTTGGTCATGTTGAGGAACGGCACCACGACGGCGATGGACAGCGCCATGCCCGAGATACTCAGGTTGGGCACGCCCAGCGCCAGGAAAATGCCGCCCGCCAGTGCGACCAGCACGTAGAGCAGGTTGCCCAGGTTCATAAGGATGGGCATGAGGATGTTGGCGTACATGTTGGCCTTCTGGGAGACCTCGAAGAGCTTCTCGTTGCGCTCGTCAAAATCGGCCTCGGCGGCAGACTCGTGGCAGAACGCCTTGACGACCTTCTGGCCGTTCATGACCTCCTCGATATGGCCCTCGACCACGCCGAGCTCGGTCTGCTGCGCAATGAAGAAACGCGCGGAATTGGAGCCGAGCAGCTTGGTCATAAAGGTCATAAAGGCGACGCCGGCGATGATGACCAGGCACATCCACACGCTGTAGTACAGCATGATAAAGAACACCGTGACAATGATGATGATCGTCATGAGCAGGTTGGGCAGCGACTGGCTGATCATCTGACGTAGCGTATCGATGTCGTTGGTGTAGTGGCTCATGATATCGCCGCGCTGGTGCGTGTCGAAGTAGCGGATCGGTAGGTCCTGCATGCGGTTGAACATCATCTCGCGCAGCTTCTCGAGCGAGCCCTGCGTGACGATAGCCATGGCGCGGTTCCAGAAGAGCGAGGACAGGACACCGACGCCGTAGATGCAGGCGAGGGTGGTCACGAGCTGCAGAATCTTGGGCTGTGCGGCTTCCCAATCGCCCGACTGCCACGATTCGCTAATAATCTGCAGGGCGCTCTGCAGGAAGGTCGCGCCGATGGAGTTGATGATGGCGCAGAGCACCACGCCGGCGACGACAAGGGGCAAAAGCACGGGATAGAAGCCAAAGAGCGTCTTGATGAGGCGCGACATGGTGCCGCCCTTGCGGTTGAGCGCGCGCTCGGCGGTCGTTGCCTTACTCATGGGCCTCGCCTCCTTCCTGGGTCTGAGCTTGCGTTGCGGTCATGTCGGTGTTGTCTGCCGCCGTGTTCGCGTCGCCAGAGACGTCGTCGGCGTCTTGCGTACCTTCGGCAGACATCTTGTTTTGCGAGGTAAAGGTCTCGCGGTAGATCTCGCTCGTCTTAAGCAGCTCGTCATGGGTGCCGATCTGCGCGATACGGCCGCCCTCCATGACGATGATGCGGTCTGCGTCCTGCACGGAGCTGATGCGCTGGGCGATGATGAGCTTGGTCGTGTTGGGCAGATAGCTTGCCAGTCCTGCGCGGATCTTTGCGTCGGTCTTGGTGTCGACGGCGCTGGTGGAGTCGTCCAGGATCAAGATCTTGGGGCGACGCAGCAGGGCGCGTGCAATGCACAGGCGCTGCTTCTGACCGCCCGAAACATTAGAGCCGCCCTGTTCGATCCAGGTGTCGTAGCCCTTGGGGAAACCGTCGACAAACTCGTCGGCGCAGGCCAGATGCGCTGCCTCGCGGACTTCCTCGTTGGTGGCGTTCGGGTCGCCCCAACGCAGGTTCTCGGCGATGGTGCCGCTAAACAGCACGTTTTTCTGCAGCACCATGGCGACCTGGTGACGCAGCGCGTCCAGGTCGTAGTCGCGCACGTCCACGCCGCCCACGCGCACAGCGCCTTCGGTGGTGTCGTACAGGCGGGCGATGAGGTTAACGAGCGTGGACTTGGCCGAGCCGGTGCCGCCGATGATGCCGATGGTCTCGCCGCTCGTAATGTGCAGGTCGATATCGTCGAGCGCCTGGCGTTTCGCATGCGCGGAATACTTAAAGCTCACGTGGTCAAAGTCGATGGAACCGTCGGCAACCTCGAGCACGGGCTCGGCGGGATTGGCGATCGTGGGCTCGGCGGCCAGCACCTCGGCAATGCGGTGTGCCGATTCGTCGGCCATGGTCACCATGACAAAGATCATCGACAGCTGCATCAGGCTCATGAGAATCTGGAAACCATAGGTAAAGGTCGAGGAGAGCTGGCCCACGTCGAACAGCGTGCCCTGGCTCGTGATGATGAGCTTGGAGCCTAGGTAGATGATGACGACAAACGCGCCGTTGACGCAGATGTTCATCATGGGGTTGTTAAAGGCGAGCAGCTTCTCGGCGCGGGTGAAGTCCATCTGGACGTCGCGCGCGGCGGTCGCGAACTTCTCCTTCTCAAAGTCTTCGCGCACATAGCTCTTGACCACGCGCATGCCGGTGACGTTTTCCTCGACGGACTCGTTAAGGGCATCGTACTTGTGGAACACGCGCGAGAAGATGGGGCGCACCTTAAAGATGATAAAGAACAGTCCAAAGCCCAGCAGCGGAATGATGACCAGGTAGACCATGGCGACGCTGCCGCCCATGATAAACGCCATGGTAAAGGCGAAGATCAATACCAGCGGCGCGCGCACGGCGATACGGATGATCATCATAAAGGCCTGCTGCACGTTGTTGATATCGGTGGTCAGGCGCGTGACGAGCGAGGAGCTCGAGAACTCATCGATGTTGGCAAAGCTGAACGTCTGGATCTTGTAGAACAGGTCGTGACGCAGGTTCTTGGCGAATCCGCAGCTCGCATGGCTGCAGGTGACACCAGCCGCGGCGCCAAAAGCAAGCGACGTCAGCGCGATGAGCACCAAAAAGCCTGCGGTGGGAAGCATCTCGGCTACGGTGGCGCCGTCTTTGATGGCGTCGATCAGGTTGGCGGTGATAAATGGAATCAGCATCTCGCAGAGCACCTCGCCAAGCACGAGCAGCGGCGTGGCAACAGTGACTTTCATATAGTCGCGGATGCTTCCCATGAGGGTTTTAATCATCCAGTTCCTCCCAGGTTACGCGGATTTTATCGAGCATTTCGGCGAGGTCCTCGCGCTCGTCGTGGGTGAGCGCGCTAAAGGCCCGTTCTCTAAAGCGGATGCGGGCCGCCTGGTCGATGCGGGCGTTTTCCCGGCCGGTTTCGGTCAGGCGAATGGTGAGTTGCCGTCGATCCTTGGGGTTACGGCTGCGCTCGATGAGGCCGTTGAGCTCGAGCTTGGACAGGATCTCGGAAAGCGATCCCGGCTTGAGGTCAAAGTGCATGCCGAGCTCCTGCTGCGACATCTCGCCGCCGGGTTGCTTGGCCAGCAGGCAGATGATGGGCGCCTTGCCGGATACGCCTCCGCCATGAAAGTGCATGTAATGGCCGCAGAAGCCAAGCCCGTTAAGGATGCGCTTGGCAAGTGCATCCGATTGCGATTGCGCCTCGGGCGAATCTGCAGGCTCGATGGGGTCGCCGCCCGGCGTATGGGGGCAGAGGTCGATGCATTCGTCGCACATGGTGTTGCTCCTTTCTTTAGTTAGGTAGAGAAATTGTTTTGTACCTAAGTGATTCTAGAGGCACCTAACTGATTGTCAAGGTACCGAATCGATTTTGTGGCAGTGCTGGGGTGCCGGTGCCAGGGGAATCTTGGACAGTCTTCGCAGCGTAGATTCAGCGGGCCACGGCGTATCCCGGAGTTTTCGATAGGTTCATTAAGGGGGCGAGACTGGCAGCTGCCGGTCTCGCCCCTTGGCTTTCCGAGACTTAGAGCGGCTCGTCGCCGGTTCGGAGGATGGCGAGATATGGCTCATATGAAAACGTGCGGTATCGTTTCCTGCTCGTATCACGTTGGACAAGAATGCCCCAATCGGTAAATTGGGATATAAGGTTGTTTGCGCTCGATCTGCTAATCTGCATTCGTTCAGACACAAAGGCGGTGTCGA
This sequence comes from uncultured bacterium, assembly GCA_905214145.1. Taxonomy (GTDB): domain Bacteria; phylum Actinomycetota; class Coriobacteriia; order Coriobacteriales; family Coriobacteriaceae; genus Collinsella. The sequence goes on from CAJMLB010000051.1 coordinate 5,420, forward strand.
CGATCGGATTGCCCTCGAGAAGGTCGAGTAGCATAAGGGCGTTCGTCGTAGCCCTTCCCGCCTTTTCGCGAATCAGCCTTTCGGTTTCCGAATGGAGGTCGACAAGCTTCCGCATCGAATCCCGCGCCTCGCGTGCGCTTGCAAGCAAGCAGGTACTGAAAAACGAAACCCATCCCTCAAAATCGCCTCTCTGCCTTACGCGCATAAGCCAATCGTAGTATTCGCTCCTGTGTCGTTTGAGTTCATACGAGGGGTAGATGACCGGCTTGGTGAGCGCCCCATCATGTATGAGCGAAAGGAGGATGAGCAGACGCCCGAGGCGTCCGTTGCCGTCGAGGAACGGGTGCGCGGTTTCAAACTGGTAGTGCACCAAAGCGGCCTTGATGACTGGATCGATGTCGTCACGCTCGTTGATGAAAAGCTCGAGGTCGCCAAGTGCCTCCTTCATATCCTCCGTGTTGGGAGGGACATACGGGGCCTCATTGAGCGTGCAGCCGTTTGGTCCGACCCAGTTCTGAGTCGTCCTGAACTGGCCCGGCGTCTTGTCGGAGCCTCTGCCATTTCCAAGCAATGTGGCATGGACGGATTTGAGCAGCCTCATACAGAGTGGCAGTTCCTCCATGAGCGTGGTCGCCTGCTGCACCGCTCGAGTGTAGTTGACGACGTCGGTTAGGTCCCGGCTCGCATTGGATTCGTTTGACGGGTCAAGAACATCATCGAACGTACATTGCGTACCCTCGATTTGAGAGGACAAGAGCGCTTCCTTGCGAACGTACATAGAAAGGTACATGTCGATGTTCGGAACAAAGCGAGACATGCCCTCAACCTCGCCGAGTATGGCGCGGCAATCGGAGACAAGCCGCATGGAATCAGCGGATAAATTGATTGGAAAGAATGAATCCATATTGGCGGGTCTAAACGAATCATAGGCGAGGGCTCCTGAAAGGTTGTGCCTGACGTTTCCCTGTCGTCCGGGTGTGATGGGTGCGAGCATCGTTAGTGTCCTAAGAACAAATTTGAGCCAAAACTTGTTCTTAGAATTTTATAGCGCCTTCTAAGGCCAAGTTTCTGCAATAAGAAGCGTCAGAAAAACTCTAAGAACAAAATTACGCCCAAACTTGGTCTTACATCCGAAGGCAAGACTTAGATTGCACTGCGCTACACTTAGTCGCATTATGGCGACATCGCGCCGCGCCCGACCCAAGGGGGACACTCATGAAGAACACTCAGCTGCTGCTGATCAACGATATGTGCGGCTACGGCAAGGTCGCGCTCTCGGCCATGCTGCCGGTACTGTCGCACATGGGCTATCGCATCCACAACCTGCCGACGGCGCTCGTTTCCGATACGCTCAACTATCCCAAGTTCTACATTCACGACACCACGGAGTACGTGCGCCAGAGCCTCGCTATCTGGGAGGAGCTCGGCTTTGAATTTGATGCTATCTCGACCGGCTTTATCGTGACCGAGGAGGAGACGCGCATCATCTCGGACTTTTGCCACCGCCGCGCTCAAAAGGGCACCAGGGTGTTCGTCGATCCCATCATGGGCGATAACGGCAAGCTCTATGCCGGCGTGCCCGAGTCGACCATCGGACTCATGCGCAGCTTGGTCGAGTGCGCCGACTACGCGGTGCCCAACTATACCGAGGCGTGCCTGCTCACCGATACGCCTATCGCCGAAGAGATTACGGCCGATGAGGCCCGCACGCTCGTGGACGCCATGCTCGCGTTGGGCACCAAGTCGGTTGTCATTACGAGTGCGAAGGTCGATGGGGCGAGTGCCGTCATCGGCTACGACCATGTGGCGGGGGAATACTTTGAGATTCCGTTTGAGCTGATCCCGGTGTACTTCCCGGGTACGGGCGATACGTTCTCGGCCGTGCTCATGGGCCGCGTGATGAACGGTTGGAGCCTCCAGCGTGCCACGGCCGATGCCATGCGTGTGGTGGCCGAGCTTATCGAGCGCAATGCCGACCAAGAGGACAAGTCGGCCGGCCTTCCCATCGAGGCCTGCCTGGATGTGATTGACCATGAGTAACGCTGACGAGGGCGGCGCCAAGCCTGCAGGCGAGAGCAAGCCGCTCGGCGCGCCGCGTGGCAAGCGTCCGCGTATCCGCATTAGCTGCGTGGACCAGTTGGGAACGTGCCGCTGCCATCATGGTCACAAGCCAGGCGATGTCTTTGACTTTGACCGAGACCGCGGCAAGATGTGCGCTATGGCCTGCCATGTGGGCTTTCCTTACATTGACATCTTGCGTTACGGCGGAACCGTGCCCGGCAACGAGCCCGGCACGGCAAAGTTCTGCTGCCCCGAGGTCGATACATTGAACGTCTGGCTCGCCGAGATCGTCGACGAGTAGTCGAGCGAGGATTTTCTCCCGCCGAGATAATGAGCGTGGATTTTTCCCGTTTTGGACGCAATTTCGCGCTCAAAGTGGGAGAAAATCCACGCTCGATTTGTATATGGGAATCCCGATCTCGTTTATGCCCGTGCTTAGGCGTTATCGTCGTTGTTCTGCGTGCGAGTAAGGTCAAATTTCTGCATTTCATCCGATTTGTGGCTCTAAAAACTCTGCATTTCATCGATTACAGCTGCTCGAGCATAGCGGTGCAACCGGCGAGCACGTCGCGGTAGGTGGCATCGAAGTTGCCGGTGTACCAGGGATCGGCCACGTCGCCGGGGCGCTCGGTCCAATCGAGCAAGCGCGTAATCTTGCCGTCGGGGTCGTCGTCAAAGATGCGACGCAGACCGCGCGCGTTCTCAGCATCCATATAGACAATGCGATCCCAGTTGCCATACTCCGCGCGCCGCACCTGACGTGCGCGATGTGCGACGACGGGAATCCTGACTTCGCGCAGCTTGGCGACCGTGCCATGATGCGGCGGGTTGCCGATCTCTTCGGTTGAGGTTGCTGCAGAATCGATGACAAACTCGCCCGCGCGTCCAGCGCGGCGCGCTAGCTCGGTAAACACGGACTCAGCCATCGTCGAGCGACAGATATTTCCACAGCAGATAAAAAGAATGCGTTGCATGAGCGGTTTCCTTTCTGGGCGGTCGCGCGGGGCTTACAGGCTGCCCTTGAGACAGTTTGCTCCGATAAAACCCGCTGCGTACAAGGGGAGGTGGCGCAGCTCGCGCCCGTCATCAGTTTCGCTGCGGGCAAAATTGTTCTCGGACAAAATGTAGGCATATGGCGACCGGGCTTTGTCCATAAACGACCCGAGGGTTCTTGCGCGCACGTTGCGTGCGGACTTTACCTCGACGGGCACAATTTCCATACGGTCGGTCTGAAGTAGAAAATCGAGCTCACCGCTCGTCTTCCAAGACGACGGCGGCACCCAATAGTACGTCCGCAAACCATTGCTCGAAAATGCCTGCATGACCGAGTTTTCGGCCAGGGCACCTCGAAAGTCGGAAGACAGTGCTATGGCGGAATCCTCTTTGAGGTCGAGCCAGAGCCGCGGGTTGATACCGAGTTTGTAGAACATGAGGCCCGTATCGAGAAGATAGACCTTAAAGAAACTTCCGTCTTCGTCGTCGAAGGGAACGAGGGGAGGTTCGATGCCTTCGGTCAGGTTGTTGACCGATATGATGGCGGCGCCTTCGAGCCAGTCGAGCGGCTCGATAAGCTTGGCGCGACGGCCTCCGCGTTCGACCTCGGAGTACTTGAATTTCTTTGTGGACGATCTCAGCAACTGGGACGGAATGGAGCGCCATACCTTGCGCGCCGCCACGCCACTGATCCCGTTTTCGGGGTCGGTCATATCGGCGGTGTAGGTCTCGTCGATTTCGCGCTGCTCGACGCGCGCGTCTTCGATGGATAACGTCTTGCGATATGCGTTGACGGCGGCGGGCATGCCGCCCACGATCTGGTATCGATGAAACAGGCTGAGCGCGGCTTGGTGCGCGGCGTAAGCATCGAGCGTGCCGGCGTGGGTACGAACAGCATCGGCCATCTGCTCCTCATCGAGCGCCCAGAGAAACTCCTCGAACGACATGGGATGCATGGTCTCTTGACGAACGCCGCTGGGAAAAGGCAACTTGCGCTTGCGCGTGGCGACACCGAGTTGGCTGCCGGTCGCGCATATGCGCCAGCCCGAACCCGAGAAAAAGCGAAGCGAGTTGAGCGCCCGTTCGCAGAGCTGCACCTCGTCAAACAGGATGAAGGCGGTTTCCTTGCGAATGGGGGTGCGTTTATAGTCTGAAATTCGCGCCACGATGGCGTCAACGTCGTCGGTGGGACAGTCGAACAGCGGAGCAATCAGTTCAAGATCGGTCTGAAAGTCGAGTTTGACAAACGCATCGCCGGCGATTCGCCTGCCGATTTCCTCGGCAGCGTACGTTTTGCCTACGCGTCGCGCACCACGGATGAGGAGGGGGCGTGAGGCGTCCTTTGTCGCCCATGATTCGATAACGGATTCGATTGATCTGCGCATGGGGCCACCTTTCCGATTTCGTGTACTTCAGATACATAGTTTAGTACGATTTCGTGTACTTAAAATACACGAAATCGTAGAAAAGCGTGTATCTGAAATACACGAAATTGCACTGCCGGAGCTTGCAGGCGAATAAACACTACTAGTATGGGACGGTTTTCACTGGTTGCTCGCCACCTTGGGCTGTGTTCGTCCCTATGCCTGCATCCGGGGCTGTGCTGATTGACGACGGCGCTCCCAGCGGGCGAGCTTGATCGTCACTAGCGCAAGCGCCCAGGCTACGAGCGAGAACGCAGCGCCCACGGCACCCACGTACGCAATGCCAATTCCGTTTACCACGGCGCCGCCCACTGCGGTGCCAAACGAGATACCGACGTTAAACGCCATGGGCTCAACCGAACTCGCGAGCACCATCGACTTGGGATGGCGGCTGCGCGCCACGTCCATAAAGTGTGTGATGCACGACACCGAGAACAGGTACATGAGCATCGCCAAGCTAAAGACAAAGACCAGCGCGAGCGGCATGGTGCCGCCCACAGCAAACAACCCGAGTAACGCCACAGCCTGCAGCACAAACGTCACGAGCAGCGCCTTCATGCCAAAGCGCGCATCAATCCATCCGCCCAGGATGTTCGAGATCAGGCAGAACGCGCCGTAGGCCATGAGCGTGGTGCTGGCTTCGACCGTGCCCATGCCCAGCACCTGCTCCAGATAGGGCGTCACATAGCCGTAAAACACATAGACCGATCCCACGCCAAACAAGAAGATGAGCATGCCGGTGATGATACTCGGTTCGCGCAGCAGACCCGCCTGTTCGCGGAAGGTGGCGGGTTCGTCGGTCTGTCCGGCGCGCGGCATAAACACCACGAGCGCGGCGCAGATCAGAACGGCAAAGGCCAGCGTGCCGTACATGGCAACGTGCCAGTCGAGCGTGTCGGCCACAAACTTGCCGATCGAAGTGACAAAGACCATTGCTACGGAAAACGCACCATATACCACCGAGATGGCAAGCGAAGTTTGCTGCGGGGACAGCAGCTCGGGGATGTACGTCA
>CAJMLB010000052.1:0-10151 GCA_905214145.1 uncultured bacterium
GAGCGTTGAGGAGTTCGCCGGGCGCATCGAGCGTACGCTCAAGCGCTATCCGTATTTGGTGATGGAGCTGGACGGGCATCCGGTAGGCTATGCCTATGTGAGTCCGCTTAACAGCCGCGAGGCATACGACTGGTCGGTCGAGACGTCGATCTACCTGGCGCGCGACGTGCGCCACGGCGGGTTGGGCCGCAAGCTGCACGACGCGCTCAAGCAATGTCTGATCGCGATGGGCATCACCAACATGTGCGCGCTCATTGCCGTGCCGCACGACAAGGACGACGAATATCTGACGCATAACAGTCAGGATTTCCATGCCCATATGGGGTATCGCCTGGTGGGCGCCTTCGACCGCTGTGCCCAAAAGTTCGGCCGCTGGTACGACATGTGCTGGATGGAACTGGTCCTAGCCGAGCGCACACCCAACCAACCCAAGCCAACCTGGTTCCCCGACCTCCTTGCCTAAAACCACCACAATGGGGACAGGCACCTTTGTGGTGGTTTCTCTTAAAAATCGGTCGTTTTTGGCGCGTTAACCCTAAAAACCACCACAAAGGTGCCTGTCCCCATTGTGGTGGTTTTCGATTGGTTAGCCGATGGGCTCGGTGTATTTGGCGCGGTCGGTGCGCTGGATGCGCTTGGAGACATGGAGCGGGCGGCCGTCGGTGTCGTAGACGTAGTCGGTGATCAGGATCAGCGCCTGCCCGCGCTTGACGTTGAGCAAAAACGCCTCGTTTTGCGAGGCGTAGCACACCTCAAAGGTCTTATGCCCCTGTGCCGGCGCGCGATGGAATTCTTGGCGCAGCGTCGCGTAGAGCGAACCATTGATATCGCGATCGATGAGTGCTTCAAAGCTCGGTGGTAGATAGGTAGTCTCCAGGCACAGCGGCGCATCGTCCAGATAACGCAGACGGACAAGTTTGACGAGCTTGCTGCCCACGGTGACATCGAAGAACTTGGCAGCATTGCCCGCGGCCTTGGCAAAGCCCGAGTCCACCGTGCGCGTGGTGGGCTTCATGCCCTGACCCTGGACCTGTGCCGTATAGCTCGAAAACACCAGGTTGTTCTCGTGGAGCGCCGGCGTGTCGGCCACAAAGGCGCCGCGCCCGCGCTCGGTGCGAACCAGGCCCTCATCAGCTAGTACCTTAAGGGCATGGCGCACGGTGCTGCGCGACAGACCCGATTCGTCCATGAGTTCCATCTCGGACGGCAGCTTGTCTCCACGTGCGTAGGTGCCGGAGGCGATGCGGTCGCGCAGTATGCCCGCCAAGCGCTCGTATTGGGTCAGTCTCTTTTTAGATGAAGCGTTCATGCGATCAACCTGTATCTAACTTGTATACGTATCTAATCAAGCATGTATTCAATACAACAACAAAACCGCTGGTATCCAGTTATCGAAAACCGCATCAGCAAAATTTCTAAGACAAATATAGCATACAACTAGTCGACATAACCAAAACATGTATGTAACTTGTATGCCATCGAGAGCATCAAACGAGAAGAAAGGCTGATGCACGATGACCACTCAGGAACAGGTTAAGGACGTCGTCTCCCAGGTTTTGGCTGACAAGGCGGACAAGGGCGGTATCAAGCGCGTCGTGTGGATTGGCGCCGGCGGATCCAACGGCGGCAACTATCCTGCCCAGTACTTTATGGAGCACGAGGCCACGCAGGTCGTGAGCTCCAGCTACACCAGCAACGAGTTCGTGCACGCAACCCCTGCCTACGTCAACGAGAACACCTTGGCCGTCGTCGTGTCCATGCGCGGCACCAAGGAGACCATCGTCGCCGCCCAGGTCGCCAAGGACCACGGCGCCAGCACCATCGCCATCTATGTCGACGAGTCCGGCCTCACCGAGGTCTGCGACTACAAGATCCAGTACGACAGCCTGGCCGTCGACGAGTCCTGCATGGGCCGTACCAACTCCGCCGTCGTGACCATGATCGCCATGGAGCTCACGCAGCAGACCGAGGGCTATGCCGAGTACGAGACCGCCATGGCCGCCTTCGACCTGATCGATCCCATCTATCGCAAGGCCGTCGAGTACACCCGTCCGCTCGCTGCCAAGTGGGCCGAGCAGAACGCCGACAAGCCCTGCATCAACGTGATGGCTCAGGGTCCGCTCTTTGGTGCCGCTTACGTCTTTAGCATCTGCAACGTGCAGGAGATGCTGCAGATCGACTCCTGCACCATCAACACCTGCGACTTCTTCCACGGCCCCTTCGAGATCCTGGACAAGCGCACCTCGCTGTTCCAGCTCATCAGCGTCGGCCGCAGCCGCTGCAACGACGAGCGCGGCATCCGCTTCGTCAACCAGTACGGTGGCGAGCGCGTCTATCAGCTCGACGCCAAGGAGCTCGGCCTCAACGACATCAAGGACAGCGTGAGCGAGTACTTCAACCACCTGATCTTTGCCCCGATCCTCAACAATGTGTACATGCGTGCACTCTCTGCAGTCACCCACAAGGACTACATGACGCGTCGCTACATGTGGAAGCTTGAGTATTAGTTACGCGGTTTTACCAAACCGCGTAACGGCTCGACGCTGCGCGGTCCGCATTTGGGCAATCTGACGTTCAACTTCAAGGGCGCGACCAGAAGGTCAGCGCCCTTTCGTTTCACGTCACCTTGCCTCAAATGCGGCCCGCTCGCTGACTTATGCTCAACCAGCGGCGCCTTAGACGTTGGGAACGTTCCTTTTCTGCCGGCAGTTGGGGACAGTCCTAGTCGTTGGGGACGTTCTTAAATGACTAGTCATCCAAGAACGTCCCCAACGACTACTCATTTAAGTACGTCCCCAATGAGTACCCAATGAGTGTGTGGGCGATCGGATTTTCCCGCTCGCCGATTTGTGTCTTGAAAAATGTATATAACGACTATAACGTAGTGTGAAACATATTGGAAACAATACCGAGGAGGCTGCGTTGAAGAAAAGCAATCTGGGCTATGTGCTGGTGCTGATCGCCGCGCTTATGTGGGGCAGCATCGGAATCTTTGTAAAAGGCATCTCGGCCCTGGGTGTTTCGTCTCAGAGCATGGCGGCCTTTCGCCTGTTGTCAGGTGCCGTCTTAATGGCTCCGGTCTTGGCGTTCATGGGTTGCCAGGGAGGCGATCGTGAGGGAAAAGCATCGGGTCCCCTGGCACTGTTCAAGGCAAGTCCTAAAGAGCTTGTTCCCTGTGCGCTTCTTGGCATTATCGGCCTCGCCACCGCTAACACGCTTTATTACGAGTGTATGGGCGAGGTGGGCATGTCCACGGCCTCGGTGCTGCTCTACACCTCGCCGGTGTTTGGCGTCATGCTCGGCCGCGTGCTTTATCGCGAGGATGTGACTCCCAACAAGCTCGTTGCCATCGCTTTTAATATCGGTGGCTGTGTACTTGCAGTGACCAATGGCGACCTTTCCGGTTTCCATTTTTCGGTTTGGGGCGTCACGTCGGGCGTGATCGCGGGCTTTTGTGGCGCGTCGCTCGCGGTGTTTAGCCGGATAGCAACCAAGACGGTCCACCCGCTGGCTGTCACGTTTTGGGGCCTTGTTTTTGGCGGTGCGGTTATGGCGGCTATCGCGGCTCCGTGGCCAGATGTCGCCGCGGCAATGTCGCCACAGCTGCTGCTGTTGTTCTTTGGTTTTGGACTCATCCCCACAGCCGTGGCCTATGTCTTATATATGCAGGGTCTGTCCATGGGGCTCGAGACGTCGAAAGTTCCCGTCGTAATGTCATTCGAGACGGTCGTCACCGTACTGCTGGGCATTGGTGTCTACGCCGAGCCCGCCGGCGCGATCAAGGTCCTGGGCATCGTGCTGGTGCTCGCGTCCATCCTGATCATGAACACCGACTTCTCCAGGCTGCGCAACAGCGTCATTGTCAAACGTATTGTCGAGAGCATGACCTTTAAGCCCAACGCGTGGTGGACCGAAAAATCTCAGGACATGGATCTGTTTAAGGAACGCACTGGCATCGCGCTGGAGCCCACCGTGCAGGAAAGCCCCTGGTACTTCGTGCGATAGAGGATTGTGCACGGCGTCTGGCCTGGGGTTATCCAGCCAGCGCCGGCCTATCCAGCCCCAACGTTTCAAGTACGTTAAACCCGTCAACGGTCGATTTTCACCCGCGAACGGTCTTTATACTAATTAGCAATATAAGCAACGTATAAGACGTTATAATGACCATAACGAAAAGGAGGAGGCAAGATGAATCAGATCATTCTCGCATCTCATGGCGGCCTGGCCGCAGGCGCCAAAGACACGCTCGAGATGGTTCTCGGCGACGTGTCGAACGTCCACGTCGTGTCGCTTGCTCGTGACGACAAGGAGCCCATCACCAACAAGGTGGACGCCATGATCGCCACGTTCAACGCGGACGACACCGTCTATGTGCTGACCGATATGCTCGGCAGCTCGGTCAACAACAGCATGGTCGAGCTTTCCAAGAACGGCACGAAGTTCACGGTTGTCAGCGGTTTCAATATTCCGCTGGCGCTGACGCTCGCTATGAGCCCCGCCCCCATCAAGGGTGCCGAGCTCGCGGCCCTCATCAACGAGGCCCGCACCGGTCTGACCAACCCCAACGCACCGGTCGAGGCCGTCGCGGCTCCCGCCAAGAAGGCCAAGGCGTCCCGTCACAGCTCCGGTCCCGCCAAGATCGTCCTCGCACGTCTTGACTACCGTCTGCTGCACGGCCAGGTCGTCTTTACCTGGACCACCAAGGTTCAGGCCGAGCGCATCATCGTCGTCGACAACGCTGCCGCCAACGATGAGATCAAGAAGGGCGCTCTTAAGCTGGCCAAGCCCCAGGGCGTGCGCCTGAACGTCTTCACCGTCGAGCGTGCCCTCGCCAAGATGGACAAGCTCAACACCCTCGGCGAGCGCGTCATGTTTGTCTTTGGCAACACTGCCGAGATGCTGCAGTTCTGCCAGGGTTACAAGCTCGACGCCATCAACCTGGGCGCCACCGCCAACCACGACGGTGCCGATCAGATTGGCGGCAAGGACAGCTCCGTCTTCTTCGACGCCACCCAGAAGGCCGACGTCAACCAGCTGCTCGACATGGGCATTAAGCTCTACGTCCAGCAGACCCCTACGTATCAGAGCGTCGACATCGACGCCAAGCTGTAATCAACCAGGCTTTTGCCTGACTGAAAGGAGAAGGGTATGAATACGTTCATCAGTGCGGTGCTCGTCGGCCTCGTCGGCGTGTTCTGCATGTGGGACTCCCGCCTGCTCGGTCGTCTTAACTTCGAGCAGCCCCTCGTTGGCGCTACGCTCGTCGGTCTGCTGCTGGGCGATGTGCCCACCGGTCTTGCCGTCGGTGCCGCCGTCGAGCTCGTGTCCATGGGCCTGGTGCAGGTCGGCGCCGCCGTTCCGCCCGATATGGTCCTGGGCGGCATCGTGGCCGCTGCCTTTGCGTGCCTGACCGATGCTTCCGCCGAGACCGCCATGACGATCGCCATCCCGGTCGCCGTCCTGGGTCAGCTCCTCGGCATCGTGTTCCGTTCCATCATCGCCGTCCTCACCCATGTGGCAGATAACGCGATTGATAACGGAAAGTTCAAGACCGCCTACCGTATGCACATCTGCGCCGGCTCCGGTTTGTACGCCATCATGTACTTCCTGCCGATCTTCCTCGCCGTCTTTGTTGGCACCGACCTGGTTCAGGCCATCGTCAACATGGTTCCCGAGTGGCTGTCCACTGGTCTTAACGTTTCGACCAAGATCATGACCGCCTACGGCTTGGCCCTGCTGCTCACCATGATGATCAAGAAGGGTATGACTCCGTTCCTGTTCATCGGTTTCCTGCTCGCCGCTTACCTCAACCTGTCCGTCATCGCGGTCGCTCTGATCGGTGTGTGCCTGGCCGTCGTCTTCATGGGCTTCAAGTTCAACGGTTCCCATGCAGCCGCCGGTGTCGATTCCGACTACGATCCGCTCGAAGACGACGAAGACTAAGGAGGAACACACTATGGCAACCGCAACCAAGGACGTGTCCCTGAACAAGAAGGTCAGCCAGTTCTTCTGGCGCTCCTGGGCCATCCAGGCCTCTTGGAACTACGAGCGTCAGATGAACATGGGCTTCCTCTACGGTATGGTTCCCACGCTCGATCGCCTCTATCCGGACGAGTCCGACCCCAAGCAGCTTGCTGCTAAGAAAGAGGCTTACCACCGTCACATGGCGTTCTACAACTGCACCCCGCAGACGAGCGCTTTCATCCTGGGCCTCGCCGCCTCCATGGAGGAGGAGTACGCCAAGGATCCCGAGAACTTCAACCCCGATTCGATTAACGCGGTCAAGACCTCCCTTATGGGCCCGCTTTCCGGCATCGGTGACTCCTTCTTCCAGGGCACCATCCGCGTTATCGCCTTTGGCTTGGGCGTTCAGCTGGCTCAGCAGGGCTCCATCATGGGCCCGATCCTGGCCCTTCTCATCTCCATCGTCCCCTCCGTGCTGATTACTTGGTTCGCAGCCAAGATGGGCTATCAGGGCGGCCACGAGTACCTGAGCAAGCTTCAGGGCGGCGACCTCATGGAGAAGCTCATGTATGTCTGCGGCATCGTGGGTCTTATGTCCGTGGGCGGCATGATCGCCACGCTGATCGGCGCCACCACCCCGCTGCAGTTCGCTGACGGCACCGTCGTTATCCAGGACATCCTGGACAGCATGATGCCCCAGATGATCTCCCTTGGCCTCACCGGCCTTATGTACTGGCTTATCAAGAAGAACGTCAACACCGGTTGGCTTCTCGTGATCGCCATCGTGGGCGGCATCGCCCTCTCCGCGGCCGGCATCCTGGCCTAGTCGCGACTAAGCGCCTAACCGCTTTCCCCCGGGGGCCTGCCTGGCATCCCATACCCCAGGCAGGCTTCCATCCCTAAATGTGTCAAAGGGCAGTCCCTTTGACACATCCTCAACGGACCGGCGACTCGGTCCAAATCACGGTAACCCTGCGAGCGCCCGGCAATGTGGCGCCGCAAAAATTGAAAGGAATGTGTCAGATGTACGAGATCGACCTTAACCTCCCTAAGCAGATCGTCGCTGACGTCCTGTCCAACCACGAGATCCACAGCGTCGCCTTCGTCGGCTGCGGTGCCTCCATGTCCGACCTTTACCCCGCCAAGTACTTCCTGGCCAACAACACGGACAAGCTGAACGTTCAGATCTTCACCGCTAACGAGTTCAACTACGACACGCCTTCCTGGGTCAACGAGCACACCTTCGTGATCACCTGCTCCCTCGGTGGCTCCACGCCCGAGACCGTCGAGGCCAACAAGACCGCCAAGAAGCACAACTGCCCGGTCGTCTCCCTCACCAACAAGGCTGGCTCCGCTCTGACCGTCGACGCTGACTACGTCATCGTTCACGGCTTCCACGCCAACTTCGCTGCCAAGTGCGAGAAGCCCGGCTACGCCATCGCTCTTGCTGTCGAGATCCTTCAGCAGACCGAGGGCTATGACCACTACGAGGACATGATCACCGGCCTCACCAACGTCTTTGAGCTCTGCGAGAACGCTGCTCAGTCCTGCAAGAAGCTCGCCAAGAAGTTCGCCGAGGACTTCAAGGACGACAAGATGATCTACTTCATGGCTTCCGGTGCCTCCGAGAAGATGGCTTATTCTCACGCCGCCTTCCTGTTCACCGAGATGCAGTGGATCGACGCCGCCGCCTACAACACCGGTGAGTACTTCCACGGCCCGTTCGAGGTTTCCACCGAGGGTAAGCCCTACGTCTTCTTCATGTCCGATGGCGCTACCCGTCCGATGGACGCCCGCGCCCTCACCTTCCTTAAGCGCATGGGCGCCAAGGTCGCTCTGATCGACTCCAAGGACTACGGCCTGGCTGACGCCGTGCCCGCGAGCGTCGTCACCTACTTCAACCCGCTGCTGCACCTCGCCGTTATGCGCGAGTACGGCAACCAGATCGCCGAGGCCCGTCAGCACCCGCTGACCATGCGTCGCTACATGTGGAAGCTTTCCTACTAATCACAAGTAAGTAGACCTTACGGGTTGATTGAGAGGGGATGGGGTTTGCGCCCTGTCCCCTTTTTTGCTCTGGGGAGGGCGTGTCTGCCGCGTCATAAAACCCCAGATAAAACCTACCAAAATAAACCTGTCCCTTTTTGGCAGGTGGGAGGAGATGCGTATGATCAAGGCAGTGCTGTTTGATATGGACGGCGTGCTGGTCGATACCGAGTGGTTCTACAACCGTCGTCGCGTGGCGTTTATGGAAGAGAAGGGGTTCCACTTTGACGAGATTCCCGATCTTTCGGGGTCTAACGAGCCTGCCATTTGGGAGGCGCTGGTGCCCGACGATATTGAGCTGCGTGAGCGTCTGCGCGTGGAGTACAAGCAGGTCTACAGCCCGGACCATCCCGTTCCGTATACCGAGCTGCTCAACGAGCAGACGGGGCCGGTGATGCGTGAGCTGCACGAGCGCGGCGTGAAGTGCGCCATCGCGAGCTCGTCCTATCGCGAGCTCATTGACGAGCTGGTGGAAATTGCCGGTATCGCCGACGTGCTGGACTACACCATCAGCGGTCACGAGTGCAGTGCGTTTAAGCCCGACCCCGAGATCTACCTGCGTGCCATGGAGGCGCTGGGGGTGGAGCCTGCCGAGTGCCTGGTTATCGAGGACTCGCCTTTGGGCATCGAGGCCGGCAAGCGCTCCGGCGCCCGAGTCCTGGCGCTGCGTCCGCACGAGGGCGTCAACCTGGACCAGTCCGCCGCCGACACCATCATCGACAACCTGACCGACATCCTACCTGCCATTTAGGGACAGGTTTATTTTGGCAGGTTTTATCTGGGCAAACGCCGAATTCGCCGTGAAGGGACCGCTCTCTTCACGGCGTTTTTCTTTTGAGCGGCCTCACGGTCCTTCTGATGGTTGTCGAGAGAGGGTGAATTGAAGCGCCCCCGCACGCTCCATGCTACAATCGCGGGCACGCCTCACAACTATATCTGCCTTCGAAAGGAGCCTCCGTGGCGAACGCCATCGATCAGCTCACGGACCGCGTGCTCGTGCTCGGCCGCCTCACCATCGTTCGCCGTGCCATTACTGCCGTGGCGGTCACCATTTCCGCCGTTCTCCAGACATTTCTGATCCAGGCGTTCATTCAACCCGCCGACCTGCTTCCGAGTGGTCTTACCGGCGTCGCGGTCCTGCTCGATCGCGTTACCTCGCTCGGCGGCGTTCGAATCGACATCTCGCTCGGCATGCTCGCGCTCAACATCCCCGTGGCGCTCCTATGCTGGAGCGGCATTAGCAAACGCTTCGTCATCTTCTCGATGATGCAGGTCGTGCTCTCGTCGCTGTTCCTCAACATCTTTCACTTTTCCCCGTTTTTGGGCGACAAGATCATGCTCATCATTTTTGGCGGCGTGGTCTCGGGTCTGGGCGCTGCCATCGCGCTCAAGTCCGGTGCGTCCACCGGCGGCACCGACTTTATCGCGCTGTGGGTCTCCAACCACACGGGCAAGACTATCTGGGGCGTCATCTTTGGTTTCAACTGCTTTATCCTGGCGATTTTTGGCTTTATGTTTGGTTGGGACAACGCGGCGTACTCTATCGTGTTCCAGTTTATTTCGACCAAGACCATCGACAGTTTCTATCGTCGCTACGACCGCGTGACGCTGCAGATCACGACGCGCAAGGCGGACGAGGTCATGACCGCCTATGTTGACCATTTTCAGCACGGCATTAGCTGCGCCGAGGTCATCGGCGGATACAGCCGCGAAAAGATGTACCTGCTGCACGCCGTTGTCTCGACCTACGAGAGCCAGGACATTATCAAGCTGGTGTGCGACATTGATTCCGGTGCCGTGATCAATGTGTTTCACACGCTCAACTTTGTGGGCGGCTGGTGGGGCGGTCATGTCGACGAGCCCATGCCCACGGCCGTACCTGATCCCGACAAGCCCGCGCGCATGGCCAGCAGGCAGGCGCGCCTCAGCGAGCAGGACAGCCTGCAGCAGGACGACGGCAGGTAGGGTATTGGCATTTTGCCGGCCTGGCGCAACCCTTCCGTATGAGCCCCTCGAAAGCCTCGCTGCTTTCGAGGGTCTTTCGTTTCAAGACTTTAGTCTGCTGGCCGCGCAGCGGCCAGCTTTGAACCACCCGCTACGCGGGTGGAGACAAACGGCTTTACAAAGCCACCCCTCCGACC
>CAJMLB010000053.1:0-9916 GCA_905214145.1 uncultured bacterium
CTCCGTCGCGTGCTGGAGAGTCTCTCCTAATCCGGCAGATGGGGACGTTCCTTTTAATATGAGCAGGACATTGTCAAGAGGCAAAATCGGGCCTGGCCCCAACGATATGGGGTCAGGCCCTCTCCCTATATCAGCCCGTCCGCGGCGACCTCGGCGTGTCTTACCGACGCTCGTCTTTGCAGTTTAATATCCGCCCGCGGCGATCTCTCGCTGGGCAATCCGTTGCTACGGCTGAGGCTTCTACGTCGAACCGACAGTCTGTGCACGCGTGTGGCGCCCTGGGCGCTCGCAGAAAAGGGACCTGAGGTTCGCCTCAACGGCTTCGGATCGAACCGCTTCCGGGGTGACTGGCTTATGTGCGGGGGACCGCCCCCCCTACGCCTCCTCGGCCATGAGGCCGACCGCCCATACCCAGCAGGCGAGCTCGCGCGCCGTGGCCACGTTCGCCTTGTTGCCGTGGACCCCGCGCGCGAGCAGCGCCTCCCGCCTCTCGACCAGCCTCCGCACGCCCTTGGCGGCATGCCTCCGGGCGCCCCGGTCCGGGGCCTGGCCCTTGGCGAGGTCCTTCGGCCGCCCCGAGCACGTCAGGTAGTGCCACGCGGCCTCGACCAGCGTCTTCCTCAGGTGCTTGTTGCCAGCCTTGGTGATCGCGCCCCTGCGGTCGCTCTCCCCGCTGGAGTGCTCGGAGGGCGTCAGGCCGACCCACGCCGCGAACGAGCGGGCGTTCCTGAACCTCGAGAACTCGCCGGCCTCGAACACGAGGTCGGCGGCGGACGCGGTGTCTACGCCCTTGAGGCAGCGGAGGGAGTCGACCCTCTTCCTCCACCTGGGCTTGCGGGCCTCGGCCTCGACGAGCCCCTCGAGCCTCGCCTTCTCCTCCGCCGCCCGCCTGACCGCGTCGACGTAGCAGGCGAGCACGTCGTTGTCGGCCCTCTCCGCGAACCTTATCGACTCGATCCAGGACCAGTGCGCCCGGGTCCAGTTGCCCTTCCTGCGGCCGGTGGGCGTCCTCTCGTCGAAGACGAGCCCGTGCCTGAGCAGGAACTTGGAGAGCCGCTGCTTCGAGCGCGAGAGGTCGTCCCTCGCGTCCTCGAGCGCCCTGGTCAGGTCGCGGGCGGCCTCGCACTCGTCGTCGGGGACCCACACCTCGACCACGTTGCCGACCGACAGCATGCGGGCGAGGAACTCGGCGTCGTTGCGGTCGTTCTTCCTGCGCCTGTCCGCGCTGGGCTTGATCATCTTCGAGACGGCGCCGACCACGCAGTCGACCCCCAGGCCGGAAAGCCTCTTCTGCAGGTCGAAGCCCGTGACCCCGGACTCGTACACGCACCTGGCCCTGGGGTCCACGGAACGGACCCACTCCGCGACGGCGCCGGCGTCGTAGCCGAAGGTCGCGGCACGTACCTCCCCGGTCATGACGTCGAGGGAGACGGCCTTTATCGAGCGGGCGTGGACGTCGAGGCCGATGAAGGTGGTAGTATCGAGCATGGGAGCCCCTTCCATGAATGCGGCGTGGCCGCCACGGTTGGATTAGACACTCACCATTGTCGGCCTAATCCGCGGTCTTTCATGCAGCAGGGGCTCTCAATGTTTTTATGTCCTGCTCATATCGTCTCTGCCGACAGTGGGGGACAGTCCTTGCGGCTTTTTGCGAAGAGTGTCCCCAACGACTAGTCGTTTAAGAACGTCCCCAATGACTAGGCGAGGGCGTCCATGATGGTGCGGGCGACGCCGTCGTGGTCGTTGTCGTATTCGGTGATGGCGTCGGCGGCCTCGCGATCTTCGGGCTCGGCGTTGATCATGGCCATGCCATGGCCCGCTGCCTGCAGCATGGGGATGTCGTTGATGTTGTCACCGAACGCCCAGGCGTCGGCGAGACGCTCGCCCAGGTGCTCGCATAGCCACGTGAGGGCCGTTCCCTTGGTGGCGCCCTCGCCCATGACCTCGATATTCATGGCGTACGAACGCGTGACCTCAATGCCTCCGAGCGTGTCGAGCTCCGCCGCGATGGCGTCGCGATCGGCCGGGTCGTGCCAGTACATGGCGATGCGTTCGAGCGTCTCGACCTCGTCGATCTTGCTGTCGATATCCATGTCGATCGGTGTTCGTGTGCGCTTGAGCGAAGCTGCGATGTGGGGGTCGCCGCCGCAGAACTCATCCAGGCGCGTGTAGAGCGAGCGGGGGAGGAAGCACTGCCCGTCCGCGAAGATATCGAAGGTCACATCGTGGCCGGCGGCGATGCGGCGGATGCGATGGGCAATGCCGCAATCGAGCGGTCGGCTCAAGATGCGCGTGGCGCGCGAGGCGTCGGTGGGCACATCGTCGTCGAGCTGCCAGACGCTGGCGCCATTGGCGCAGACGGCATAGTGCACGGCGGGATGGGCGAGGATGGGCTCAAAGATGCCCGACAGCGGACGTCCCGTGCAGGGCACAAATTCAATCCCGCGTCGAGCGAGCTCGTCGAGCATCGCCCAGGTGGCATCGCTCATCTGCTTATCGCTCGTCAACAGCGTTCCATCCATATCGGAAAACACAATCATTTGATGCAGCCCTTTCTGCTGGCATAAAAAGCGTGGCCGAGGGCGGTGATGCCCTGGCCACGCTCGGGTTCTATAACGGTCCGCGTCCTAGCGGTCGGCGAGCGGCTTGTATTCCAGCGGCTCGATCACCGGACGGTATGCCGGGCGGATGATGCGATGCGCGCAGAAGAGCTCTTCCATGCGGTGTGCCGACCAGCCGGCCATGCGGGCGACGGCGAAAAGCGGCGTAAAAAGCGTCTCGGGCACGCCGAGCATCTTGTAGATAAAGCCTGTGTACAGGTCGATGTTGGCGCAGATAGGCTTGGTCATGCCGTGGTCGCGCATCACCTGCGGTGCCAGGCGCTCGATGCGCTCGATGAGTGCGAACTCTTCGCCCAAGTCCTTCTTGGCTGCCAGTGAGCGCGCGTAACGGCGGCAGACCTCGGCGCGCGGGTCGCTGAGCGTATAGACGGCGTGGCCCATGCCGTAGATGAGGCCCGTGCCGTCGAAGGCCTGCTTGTCGAGGATCTTGCCCAGGTAGGCCGCGACCTCGTCCTCGTCCTCCCAGTTGGAGACATGCGCGCGGATGTCCTCGTGCATAGACACGACCTTGGCATTGGCGCCGCCGTGGCGCGGGCCCTTGAGCGAGCCGATAGCCGCGGCGTAGGCGGAATACGGGTCGGTGGCCGAAGACGACAGCACGCGGCAAGCGAAGGTGGAGTTGTTGCCGCCGCCGTGCTCGGCATGCAGCATGAGCATAACGTCGAGCAGCATCGCCTCATCGCGGGTGAACGCCATGCCGCCGCGCAGGACCTGTAGGATGGTCTCGGCGGTGGAGAGACCGGGCGTAGGGTGCGGCACGTGAACCTCGGAGCCGCGAAGCTTGGCGACCGAGGCCATGTGTGCGAAGGCGGCGATGCGCGGGAGACGTGCGAGCATGGAAATGGCGACGTCGATTTCGTGCTCAGGCGTGATCACGTCTGGTTCGGCATCGAAGGCGTAGAGCAGCAGTACGGCGCGCTGGAGCACGTTCATGATGCTCGACGACACCGTGGTCATAGGGAACTCTTTAACGTACTCGTCGCTCAGATGTCTAAAGGCACCTAGGCGCTCGCAGAAGCCGTCGAGCTCTTCCTTGTTGGGCAGCGAACCCGTGATAAGCAGATAGGCGACTTCCTCGTAGCCGTAGCGATTCTCGGCCTGGGCATTGTTGACCAGATCCTCGATGCTGTAGCCGCGAAGCGTGAGCTTGCCCTGATCGGGCACGACCTTTCCGTCGACCTTGTTGTAGCCGTGCACATCCGAGATACGAGTGAGGCCCGCGACCACGCCCGAGCCGTCGGCATTGCGCAGGCCGCGCTTGACATTGTGCTCGACAAACAGGTCCTCGTCATAAGGGTCGGTCGGCAGGCCGTGGTAGAGGCTTTCGCTCTCAGGCGAAATCTGGCGGCTTGCTTCGTAATCCAGAACCAGTCGGCTCAAGTGGTCATCGAAGCGGTAATAGATTTTCTTGGCGTCGTAGGCCATGCGCGCTCCTCTCCGGGCCGCATCGGGGTGGCTTGCATGGGCATGCGCGCGTCAGGCTATCCCCAGCGGCTTGCTCGCTACAGGCGGTACATAAAGTTAAAGACGTCCTCGCGCTGGATGGACACGTTGACGCCCGAAAGCTCGCCGGCCTCGGCCAGGGCCTTCTGCAGCTCAGCGAAGTCGAGCTTGGACTCGGCGGTATCGGCCAGCATGGTCATGGTGAAGATGTCCTCGATAATGGACTGCGTGATGTCGCGGATGTCGACGTTGGCCTCGCCCAGGACGCGGGTGACGCCGGCGACGATGCCGGGGCGGTTCTTGCCAAGGACGGTGATGACGATACGGGAGGACGAGATCTCGGCCATGGGAAACCCTTTCGCGTGATTGCGGCGCGCGCGGGGCGCTCCGCTACGGTACAGTGTTCATCATTGTACCTGTCTGGCGCAAAAAAGGCGCGCTCGCTGCGGCGTTACATGCCTGCAACATGAGCGTAAGGGGGAAGGCCGTACGGGGAAGAGCCGTCTGGCGCGTGTCCGGCTCGTGTTGGGTTGATTTCCGATCTCAGCCGAACACATTGAGCGGACAGGCCGTTCCCGCAGTCAGCCGAACGCCTCCGACGGCTGATTCCGAACTGGAAGCGGAGGGCATCCCCGCCCTTCGGTAGGGGATACCGCTCCGCGGCGCATGCCGCGGGCGGCGCCCCTATCGGACCACCGTGACCTCAGTTGGGATGGGCCCAGCACTGCCGCGTACTCGGTGAGCTAGAGCCAACTGTTCGTCTTCACGTCGCGTATGGCGATATTTCGGTCGTCCGGCTCGGTGATGCCGTAGCCGAACGCCTGGAGCGTCTCGATGGACTCCTGGATCCTCTGTTGGAACATGGGACCCGGATCGACCCTCGGCCCGAGGTGCCCGCGCCAAAGGCACGGCGTGGCGCGCAGCATGTTATGGATTTTGGAGATGGGCTCGATGTCGGCGTAGACGTTGAGCGTCGCCATGGCGTCCTTGTGGCCGAGGATCGATTGGAGCGCCTTGATATCGCCGCCTTGGCGGATCCACTGCGTTGCGAACGTGTGGCGAAGGCCGTGGAACGTGATCAGCTCGTCGTTGGTGCCCATGAGGCCGTTGGTCTCCGAGAACGTCTTGAACGCCCTGCGGATATAGCTTGTCGTCGCGAAGGTCGCGCCCGGCTCCGACAGGATGTAGCAGTCCCCGATCTCGACCGCCCCGGTAAGGCCGCGCAAGCGCAGCTTTCCGCAGTCGATCTCGTGGGTCTCCTTCAGGAAGGGGAGTAGGCCGACCGGGTCGATGGGGATACCCCTGGCGTCATGGGTCTTGGCGTCCTTGATGAACGAACCCATTCCCTTCGCGTACGCCACCGAGTGTCTGATCGAGATCAGGCCCGTCTCGAAATCCACATCGCACCACCGAAGGCCGCAGACCTCGCCGATTCGCATCCCCGTGTGCAGGGCGAGTACGACCGCCCTCTAATCCTCGGCGGACCAATCGAGTCCGAACTCCTTTCGGGCATCCTCTTCGCTCATGACTTCGAGAAGGTCTCCGGGTTGGCAACGAAGGGCGAGGCATAGCTGCTCGAGTGTGTTGAAGCGAATGCCGCGAATATGCCCTTTTTTAATACGGGACAGGTTCACGGGCGTGGTTCCAATCCTTTCGGCAAGTTCGTTCGAGGAAATCTTTCGCTCGGCCATGATCTTGTCGAGGCGAACAATTACGGGCATGGCGTTTCCTTACGCAATCTCGTCGGAGTCGAGGTACAGCTCTCGGGCGTACAAGAAGAGCTGGGAAAGCATGAACAGGACGATGCCGAGAACCAGAGAGGTCCAATCGAATGATGAAGCGATCTCTTGGGCGCCGACGGCCCCCTCGCCGCCAAACATCGAAACGGAGGTTTTGAGTGAGCCGGCGTAGAGGCTGGTGGCAGCTTGAACAACGAAGAGAATGCCGAGCACCTTCAAGCATGTCGCAGACCCTTTCTTGAAGGGGTCTCCGCTCTTGATCGTCCACACGAGAACGGCGCTGAGGATGGTCGTAGCGATACCGATGACGGCAGGGACCAATGTCGAGATCGCAAGGGCTGGATACGCGGGGGAGTCTGCAATTACAGGGTTGTCGAGCACTTCGGTTGCTGGCTTTAAGGAGAACGCCACTTGTGCGATGGCGGTGGCGCAAAGGGTCGCAGAGGCTATCGCACATGCGATGCGGAAGGAATGAAGCCGGGGAGTGCGATTGTCGGAACTCATAATAACCTCCGAAGAATTTAAAAAACTCAGGTTACTTTTTAACAGTTTATGTTAAATTGACTTTGCCGGCAAGTAATCACAGCATACTGCAACCGAAACCCCTCTAGATTGGAGAGGATTATGTTCAGTACTGTTAAGTCGTGTAAGCTCTTGGTTTTCCTCGGCCTCGCTCTTTGTCTGTTGCTGCCGGGAGCCCCCGCTTTTGCGGATACCCCGATGCCTCCTTCCCAGGAGAGCAGCCAGTGTGCCCTCGTTGAGCCCCTCGGGTATACGGACGACGTCGTCGATACCTACTGGAGCTACAGCTGTCCTCGCGGCGTAAGCGGGCACAGCATCTCGATGTTCAACATCTCTTACAAGACGATCTCCTACCGAAATGGCTATCGCCGATCCGCGCATCATAGGGAATCCCGCCTCGCTGCAATGTGCTCCTGTGGTGTTCTTGGCACAACTGATAAATGGCAATTTGTCTATAGCACCTACTAGATGCGAGGAAGGGCCGAGCATTTTGTTCGGCCCCTCTGTTCCGACTGGATGAGGTTAAGGTTGGCGATGAATATGCTCAAAATCTCGAAGGCGATCTTTAGGTCGCTTCTCTCCTCCAGGTCGCTCTGTGTTGTCGTTGTTGCGTTGATGGTTCTTTGTGCTCTGCCCGTCTTCAGGAGCGCGGCTGGCATCGACGGACGGGTCGAATACCTCGAGTCGGGAATAACCCGTGTTGAGCAGGAATTGTCAGCATCCTATGCGGATGCGCTTGTGAATGCGGGGGAGGACGGTGTCTATACCTCTTCATCAAGCATGCCCGCGCTTCTGTACCCTCTTGCCGCGGGACGTCTTATCTTGGCACCGCTCTCTCCCCTACTTCCGTTTCTGCAGATATCGGATGGAGAGTACACCTATTATGACGGATCGAAGGAGTACTTGCTATGGGTCGCAACGGCCGTTGCCGTCTCGTTCCTTGCCGCGCGTCTTAACAAACGTGAAAAGCTCATCATCCAGGCACCGATGGGCGAGCTGGGTAGACTTGTTGCATCGAGCGTATGGGCGAGTGTTTTTGCAATGCTTGCCGTCCTCGCCATCAATCTTCCAGGGATAATCGCCACGCTTGTGAAGAATGGCCCGGGCTCGCCGTTCTATCCGATAGGCTACATTCAATATGCGACTCCGGTTATCAAACCGGCTTGGCTGGTGTTCGCGCAGACGGCCATCTTGCAATTCTTGGTGGCAGCGTTCATCTCGCTTGTCGTTCACCTTGCCGTGAAGATTGCCAATAACCCTACGCTTGGAATCGTGTTCGTATGTGCCCTGATGGGGGTGACGATGGTTCCCGGGTATTACGGAAGATCCATCGCTTTACGTGAGTTCACCCTGTTGAATCCCCTTACGTATGCGAACACTGAGTTGACCGTCGGCGCCTATAGCCCGTACCCGACAACGCAGATAGTGAATCTGCCTGGACTTTGCTTCGAGCGTGGCGCGATTGCCCTCGTATGCGCAATCGGGATCGAGGTGCTGGCAATTAGCCTGCTTTGCGTTGCTGGAAAGAGCGGCTGCGCGTGCCCGATATCCCCGATTTGTCTTGAGAGAGGTTCCTTCACTGCATCGAGAACGGCAACTCGTTCGAGCGCTTGTGCCTCCGCCGTTGCATACGTAAGAACGATGGGGAAACTGCTCCTGCGTTCTCCTACCCTCGCCGTATGCGCGATTGCAATGTCGACGACGATGCTGGCCCCGGCTCTGGTCGAGATGTTTCCTGACGCTGATAACGTTTCCGCTGTTCGGTATAGGGATGGGGAGCTCCGTTCAATAGATCGGTATCTAGAGCAGAACGCTGCGAATATGGACGTCGAGGGCAAAGCGGCCCTGGAAGACATGCGGGATGCTCTTTCGGGTTTCGTGTACGCGCCTATGCCTGCGGAGGGGTTTCGAAGCCTTGCGACGTACGAGCGCGCTCGAGGTGAGCTGGGCGCGGCAGATGCGACTCTCCTGCAATCGATCGGAATCGAGCCGGAGACTCCTTCTCGTGCGGAGGCGCGCGCCCTTCTGCTTGAGTCGATCGCGAGCTTGCCGGACCCCAAGGTTTACGAGTTAAGTACGAAGATGCCCCCATTAATCCTCCTTTCGTATCTCCAGGCAGCGCTTCCCTCCTTATTTTTGCTGTTGCCCGTGGTTGTCACATCGCTCGCGTGCACCCACCTGCAGTGTCGTTCCCTTCTGGTTCTCCAGATCCCCGCAACAGCGCATGTGCGTTTTCTGACGGCTGTTGCGCTGGCTCTCCTGCTTGGCTTGGTGCTGCTTTTGGTGTCGATGGTTCCCGCTGTCGTTGTGTCCGTGATTAAGAACGGTGCGGGTGGATCGGAGTATCCCGTCGCTCTCATTCGGGCGGGAGCTTCGACAACGTCCATGGTGGGGGAGGCGGTGTTGTGCAGTATTCCGTTGCTGGTCATGGCATACGGCGTGATTTCCGTCGTCGCTGCGTTGACAGCAGCGATTAGCCGCAACCCCGTTGTCACCGGAATGGTTTGCGCGGTTCTCTTGGTGTTGGGTTCGTTGAGCGCTCATGTTGAAAGCGTGGGCATGGGCGTCGCGCTGCTGGCTCCATTCGCCTCGTTTGATCCCGTTTCCCAGGTGGGGACGATTGGGTTCCTTGGGCGAGGGACGAACGCGATGCCTTTTGGAGAGGTCGTCGGCGCATCGGGCGCTCTGCTGGTGGTCTTGGGCGCCGTATCTCCGTTGATGGTGCGCCTGAGTGTTCCAAAGATCGAAAGGGGATGATCTCGATGATTGACCTTCAAACGCTGACGATCTCTTATGGAAAGAAGGTGCTCGTAGATTCGGTGAACGCTGAGTTTGCCCCGGGTACGGTCTACGGTCTCGTCGCTCCGAACGGGCATGGAAAGACGACGTTGCTGCGTGCGATGGCAGGTTTGCCGGGTCCTCGCGTGGACGGGAGCATCGTTCTGGATGAGGCGCAGGGTACGGGTGCGAGAGAGGTCCGTTCTATGATCTTCTATGCACCTGGTGAGGGGACGCTGCTGTATCCCGGATTGCGTGCGGAAGATCACCTCAAGATGGTTTGCGATATGTGGCCGCATGCTCGCGATATCGAAGAGATAGTGGAACAAACGCAGATAGGCGAGTTCGCGAAGATGAGGATCCGCACTCTGAGCCAGGGCATGAAGCAGCAGCTTACCCTGGCGATTGCGTATGCGACGGGCGCGCGGTACCTTCTATTAGATGAGCCCATGAACGCGCTCGACCCCAGCAGGGTGGACTTGCATTCCGAGATTCTCAGGAAGCTGGCCGATTCTGGTACGTGCATCATCATGTCATCCCACATCTTGGATTCGGTCGATAGGCTGTGCGATGAGATTCTGTTTTTGAAGGATGGGAGGCTCATTAGAAGCATTCCGCAAGATGATGCTGCGCCGAAGTCTCCTGGATCCCATTTCGCAAAGCCTGCCGGACGCGCCGAGGGTGCGCTAAGCACGTATCGGCGACTCTACGAAAAGGGCGGGTAGAAATGCAAGTTAAAAATCTATGTGGCCAATGTGATACCGTTGAACCCGCGTATCGATACCGTTCAGCCATTCGCCTCGCCCCCATCGC
>CAJMLB010000054.1:0-9718 GCA_905214145.1 uncultured bacterium
GGGAGGGATTCCGCCGTAGTCGGCATTGTAGGAAAATCCAAAAGTTTAGATTTTCTCAAAATGCTTATCTTTTGGTCTTTGGTTCGGAATAGTGTAGTGCTGGCGGTCTATCTATTGTTTTCGGTTGCTTGCTTCTTTACCGTACATGAGCATTTAAGCACGGGTGATATTGTGCTTGATTTTTTCTCAGGCTCAGCATCGACCGCCCATGCCATGTTCCTGCAGGAGCTCGGAAAAGATGATCGCTATCAGTTTATCCTTGTCCAGCTTCCAGAGCCTTGTGACCCGAAACGCGACGCCTACAAGGACGGGTATGAGACTCTCTGCGACATAGGCGAAGGACGCATTCGCCGCGCAGGCGACAAAATCAAAACCGAGCTCGAGGAATCCAACCGTCAACTCAAGCTTGGCGAGGGACCCAAGCAGCTTCCCGACATCGGCTTCCGTGTGTTCGAGCTCGATGAGTCCGGCATTGAGAAGCCCGAGCCCGGTCAGCTCCTCTTCGACGTGGTCAAGCCCGATCGCTCCGATATGGATATCGTCTTCGAGATGATGCTCAAATGGGGCCTCGAGCTCACGCTGCCCGTCGAGAAGTCTGAAGCCGCGGGCTATCCCATCTGGTCCGTCGCTTGCGACGAGCTCGTCTGCTGCATGTCCCGAGGCCTCACCATTGAGGCGCTCGAGGCCATCGCCGACATGGAGCCCAGGCGCGTTCTCATCCTCGATTCCGTCCTCGACGACACCCTCAAGCTCAACGCCGTGCAGATCTTCAAGCACGCCGGCGAGCGCATGGGCTGTGAGATCGAATTGAGGACGGTCTAGCATGGCGGCGCTCGAGTTCAAGTTCTCATCCGACCAGCAGCACCAGCTGGAGGCCATCGAAGCAACCTGCGACCTGTTCCGCGGACAACAATTTATTGGCAGCGTATTCTCCGCCGATTCCGGCCGCAAAGGCCAGACGGCAATCGGCGAGCTCATGGTCGGCCACGGCAACGAGCTTCGCGTGGCGCCGGGCCAGCTCCTCGACAACCTGCACGCCGTGCAGGAGGAGGGCTGCCTCCCGGCAACCGACGTCCTCACCGATGGGCGCCTGCGAGACTTCACCGTCGAGATGGAGACCGGCACCGGCAAGACCTACGTCTACATCCGCTCCATCTACGAGCTAAACCGCCGCTACGGCATCACCAAGTTCGTTATCGTCGTGCCGAGCGTGGCCATCCGCGAGGGCGTCCTCAAGAGCCTCCAGACCACCCGCAGGCACTTCGAGACGCTCTACGACCGCACGCCGCTCGACTACTTCGTGTACGACTCGAAGGACATGGGGCCGGTGGGTAACTTCGCCACGTCGAGCTCCATCCAGGTCATGGTCATCAACATCGACGCGTTCAACAAGGGCCTCGAGAAGGATGGCACCGCGAAGGAGGGCAACCTCTTCCACCGTCCCAGCGAGAAGCTCACCGGCGGCTTCAGCCCTCGCGAGCTCGTGAGCGCCTGCAAGCCCGTCGTCATCATCGACGAGCCCCAGAGCGTCGACAACACCAAGCAGGCCAAGGCCGCCATCAAGAGCCTGAACCCGCTGTTCGTGCTGCGCTACTCGGCCACGCACAAGCAGGCCTACAACATGATCTACCGCCTCACGCCGGTCGACGCCTTCGAGCGCCACCTGGTGAAGGGCATCTGCGTGGACTCGATCAAGGCCGAGGCGAACCTCAACGGCGCGTACGTGAGGCTCGAGTCCGTCAAGTCCGACCCGTTCTCCGCCAAGGTGTCCATCGACGTGCGCCAGGCCGACGGCACGCAGAAGCGCAAGGCCGTCACGGTGAAGACCGGCAACGACCTCTACCAGAAGAGCGGCGAGAACAGCGACTACGAGAGCGGCTGGGTGGTCAACAACATCGGCGCCGCAGTGGGCGACGAGTTCATAGAGTTCCAGAACGGCGAGGTGCTCGAGCTCGGCGAGGCGCTGGGCGACGTCAACGAGGAGGTCGTCAAGCGCGCGCAGATCCGCCGCACCATCGAGGACCACCTGGCCCGCCAGTTCGAGCTGTGGCCGCGCGGCGTGAAGGTGCTCTCGCTCTTCTTCATCGACCGCGTCGACCGATACCGCGTCTACGAGCCCGAAGTCCACGGCGGCCTGTACGCCCTGATGTTTGAGGAGGAGTACGCAGGTGCCCTGAACTCGAAGGCGCCTCGTCGCATCGCAAAGGCGGCGGGGATCGGCAAGGGCACGTGGCTCGAGTGCTACGAAGCCGTCGGCGCCCCGCTGGTGCGCGACCCCCACGCCGTGCACCAGGGATACTTCGCCAAGGACAAGAAGGGCAAGTTCAAGGACTCCAAGGGAGCCGCCGGCACCGCCGACGACGCCGGGGCCTTCGAGCTCATCATGCAGAAGAAGGAGACGCTCATCTCCTTCCCGGACGGCAAGGACGCGGACAAGGACGTCTCTTTCGTCTTCAGCCACTCCGCGCTCAAGGAGGGCTGGGACAACCCCAACGTGTTCCAGATCTGCACGCTCGTCGAGACAAAGGACAACCTGACCAAGCGCCAGAAGATCGGCCGCGGTCTGCGCCTGTGCGTGAACCAGGATGGCGAGCGCCTGTACGACCCAGAGGCGAACGTGCTCACCGTCATCGCGAACGAGAGCTACGACGACTTCGCCAACGGCCTGCAGAAGGAGCTTGAGGCTGAGGACTTCAAGTTCGGCGTCATCACTCCGGAGAGCTTCACGAAGGTCACGGTCAAGGGCGATGATGGCGTCGAGGAGCGCCTGGGCTACGAGAAGTCCAAGCAGGTCTACGACCACCTCGTCGCGACCGGCATGGTCGACGACAAGGGCGCGGTGACGCCCGAGCTGAAGGCGGCCGCCGAGGAGGGCAAGGTCGAGCTCCCCGCCGAGCTCGAGCCTGCCAAGGAGCAGGTCGAGGCGATCATCATCCACAAGTCCCAGAGGGTCCAGATCCGTGACAAGGCCAAGGAGGTCTCGGTCGAGCTGCAGAAGGACGTCACGCTCGACCCTGCGTTCCAGGCCCTGTGGGACCGCATCCGCCAGCGCACGCGCTTCCAGGTCGAGGTCGACTCCGGCAAGCTCATCGAACATGCCATCGAAGCTGTCGACGGCATGCTCGCCGTGCGCCCGCCCCAGGTGACGAGCGAGCGTGCCTCGCTGGGCATCGACGACGCGGGCGTGAGCGCCGAGGGCACGGGCACCTCCGTGGTGTCCGTTTCGGGAAAGGTGAAATACGACCTTCCCGACCCGATCGCAGAGCTGCAGGACGCCGTCGGGCTCACCCGCGGCACCATCAAGGCGATCCTCGAGGGCTGCAGCCGCCTCGACGAGTTCGAGATCGACCCCGCGACCTTCCTCGCGCAGGTCGGCGACAAGATCAACCGCGTGAAGAACGACCTCATCGCCCAGGGCATCAAGTACGTGCGCCTTCCCGAGGACGAGTGGTACACCATGCGCGACCTCGAGCTTGACGACTACACGGCCTACCTTGGGCAGAACGCGTGGAAGCCGGACATGACGAGCAAGAGCCTGTACAACTACGTGGTCTACGACTCGGCGGGGGTCGAGCGCTCCTTTGCCGAGGCTCTAGACAAGCAGGAGGAGGTTCTCGTGTTCGCGAAATTGCCCTCGGCGTTCAAGATCGACACGCCGCTCGGCAGTTACAACCCCGACTGGGCGTACGTCGAGGAGGCCGACGGCGAGCGCCGCGTGTACTTCGTGACCGAGACCAAGGGCGGCAAGAACGGCGAGCCCGCCCTGCGCGACGCGGAGAAGATCAAGATCGGCTGCGCCAAGAAGCACTTCGAGGCGCTGGACCTCGGAAACGACTTCCATTACAACGTGCGCACGACCTACCAATACGAGGCGGTGAAGGCTTAGGATGTCGAAGCTGCCCGGAAAGATGACGCGAAAGCAGCACTGGGTGCCGCGGTTCTACCTGCGCCATTTCGCGGATTCCTCCGGGCAGCTTCATGCCTACAGCAGACAGAAGGGCTCCTTCTTCCGCACGAATTGCGAGAACCTTTGCAGCATGCGCGATCTTTATGAGGTCGAGCATGCCGATGCGACAGGCGATGCGACAGACAGATTCTATGCGCAGAACCTCATCGAGGTTAAGCTATCTGAGCTCGAGAGCCGCATCGCGCCGCTTTACGATCGCTTTTTGGAACGCCAGAAAGAAGACCAGTGCGAAGACGAAGGGTATTCTGATGGGAAAGCCGCCGTTTGCGAGCTGGCAGCAAATATCATCGTCCGGCACCCTATCAGTATGCGCGTCGACAAGAAATGGTCACGCGAGACTGCCGAAGAGCTGCTCAGAAACGTTCATCTGACACCCTATGAGCTCGGCTTGCTCGATTGGTCGGATTGGCGCGGGGATTCCCAAGCGGTGGTCGAGCTTGCCGCCGCCGCAACCATGCTCTTCTCCAACGATGATATTGTGCCAGTTAACCGTATTCGAAAGGCTTTTTTTTGAGAAGAGCTTCTCCATCCTTAGGGCACCCGTCGGCTCAGGGTTCGTTACGACGTCGATGCCTATGTTCATCATCGGGCCCGAGGACGACTCGTACGATTTTCATCTCGCGTATATGCCGTTGAGCAGTGAGTATGCTGCGGTCTTTTCAGATGACCCTCTATTTCCGCCGTTTGCGAGACTCGGTTTTTCGGGCGTCGAGTTCATGAACCGACTTCTTCTGCTTAACTGCGAGCATTGGGATGTCGCCATATCGAGGGGAAGCGGCCCGCTCGAGCACGCGGTACGCGATTGAAGTCAAGCGAACAGTGCCGAATTCATGCACGAGATGTTCACGCGCGACGGCAGGGAGCTATCCCTCGACACAGTGATCTACGACCGCTCGAAGAAGAAGGGGCAGACGATGATCGATACCATCGACCGTGGCTGCCTCGAGGGCGGCTGCCTTGATGACGAGGACCTGCGCATCATCTTCGAGCACCTTCTGGGGAGAAGACGGCAAGGACCGGGAACATTAAAGGGTCAAGCAGCGTATTGATAAAATTGACCCCGCCAGCAATAACCGCAAAGGATAGATAGGGCTTTAAGGATGGATGCAGGAAAAGCAACGATAAGCGGCGTGTTCAACGGATCGCGCCTGCTCGAAATACCTTTTTACCAAAGGGCGTACGTCTGGGGAGAAGAGCAATGGGAGCGTTTCCTCGGCGACATGGAGTTCGTCACGGCCTCGAAGCGGCCCTATTTCCTGGGCTCCATCATCCTGAAGCAGGCCTCCTCCGGCAACACCTGGTCCGAGGTCTCCGAGGTTCGCACCGTCATCGACGGCCAGCAGCGACTCACGACCATGGTCATCTTCTTCAAGGCACTCTGTGCAAAAAACGGCACCAACAATTTGTTTGAGCGAGATTTCGTCCTGGAGACCGGCGATGTCGCCTTGCGGCACGGCAAGTACGACCGGCAGGATTTCGAAAAGGTCGTCAGCGCCACGGGCTGCGAACCCCTCGAGGGCTCCTCGGCCATCGTCCTTGCCTACAACTACTTCCTCAAGAATATCGACCCGGAGAAGGTCGACAGGAACACGATCAAGTCGAACGTCCAGTTCGTCTGCATCGATCTTACCGAGGGCGAGGACGAGCAGCAGATATTCGACACCATCAACTCGCTCGGGGTGCGCCTGACGACGGCGGAGCTCCTTAAGAACTACTTCTTCAACCGCGAGAACGAGCAGGCGTTCAAGGAGTGCTGGGAAGACGTCTTCGAGCCCACGGCTGAGAAGAGGGAGTATTGGGAGCAGGAGATCGTTACCGGGCGCATCAAGCGCACGCTCGTCGACCTCTTCTTCGACGCGTTCCTCCAGATTCTGGTCCAGGACAAGAGGCGTGGCGTCACGACCGAGGACAAGCTCTTCTATTCGCGTACTTCGAACCTCTTCCAGTCCTACAAGGATTTCATCGGCAGGTACTGCAACGGCGACAAGGTCGAGATTCTCGACAACATGAAGGCGTATGCCGAGGCGTTCGAGTCCACGTTCGACCCTGGCTACTGCGACGCGGACATCCCCTCCGCTTCCGGCGTCGAGCGCCTGAACGTGCTGATATTCGGCCTCAAGAACTCGACGCTCATCCCGTACGTGCTCTACGTTCGAAAGAACGCGGAGTCTTCGAGCGAGGAATCTAAGATCTACGCCCTGCTTGAGAGCTACATCGTCCGCCGAATGCTGGTTCAGGCGACCACGAAGAACTACAACAGGCTGTTCACCTCGCTGATCTTGAACGAGGTGAAGGACGCGGAGGCGCTGAGGAAGGCTCTCGAAGCCAATGACGAGGCGACGACGTACATGCCCGGCGACGCCGAGGTTCGAGCGGCATTCGAGGAATCGTGTCTGTACAACCTCCAGTCCAAGGGCGTCATCTATCTGCTGGAAAGCGCCATTCGTCCGGGCATGAGCAGCACGGCCCTGCTCGGGTTCAACCAGTACACCCTCGAGCACATGATGCCCAAGAAGTGGCGCAACAAATGGGGAGCCCTCGACGATGAGGCTGCCACGCGAAGGGACCGGAAGCTCCTCACGCTCGGCAACCTCGCCATCATCACGCATTCGCTCAACGCCTCCATCCGCGATGCCGATTGGCCCACCAAGAAGCAGGGAAAGGGATACAAGGACGGCCTTGCCCTCTGCGCCGCCGGCCTTGCGACCATGGCCGGCGCCCTAGAGAAGGAGTCTTGGAACGAGGGCGATATCGCCGATCGCGCCGAATGGCTTGCGGACAAGGCGTTGGAGGTCTGGCGCTAGGCCCTACCTGCGTCCCATCTCGAAGATGCTTGCGGTGTCGGAACCCGCATCGATGACGGATGGAACCGGCTCTTCCAAAAACGTAGTTCGTGGCGATGTCTCTTCCGTCGGCGCGTCAAGAGGCTCGCCGAGCGCTAGGAAGAACCTCATCACGTGCTCAATTCTCTGTTGCAGGGACTCGCTCAGCTCGCCGTAGGAGGCCGCCAGCCGCACCTCCTTGGCCAATTCCGCCATCGAGTCCCTCAGTGCCTTCTGCACGCTCACGGAGGGCCTCACCTCGACCTGGGTATCGGTGAGCTTGGCGATGATGTAGTCCTGCCTGTTCATGCCGCTCCAGGCTGCCATCTCGCATATGAGCTTGCGCTCCTCGGGCGTGCAGCGGAACGCCATCGTCTTGCTGCGCTTGCGGGCGCTGTTCTCGCACGGCATCCTTCTTACCCCCTCGCCCCGTCGAGCGCGGCGGCCATCTCGTCCTGCTTCGTGGGGAACAGGTGCGCGTAGCGGTAGGTGATGTCCACCGCCTCGTGGCCCATGCGCTCGGCGATGGCCAGCGCGGAGAAGCCCATCTCTATCAGCAGGCTCACATGGCTGTGGCGTATGTCGTGTATGCGGATGCGCTTCACGCCCGACGCCTTGCACCCGCGCTCCATCTCGTGGGCCAGGAAGTGCTTGGTCACGGCGAACAGGCGCTCGTCGGGGGCGACGTCGTCGCGCATCTCGATGAAGTCCGCCATCTCGTCGCGCAGGAAGGCGGGCATGACGATCGTGCGCACGGACTTGGGCGTCTTGGGGTCGGTCACGGTGTCAACGCCGTTGAGGCTCTGGTACGACTTGTTGATGCGCAGCCGCGAGCTCTCCAGCATGAAGTCGGACGGCGTGAGCGCCAGGAGCTCGCCGCAGCGTATGCCCGTCCAGTAAAGCAGCTCGAAGGCGTGGAATGAGAGAGGCTTGTCCATGACGGCCTCGCTGAACCTCAGGTACTCGTCCTTGGTCCAGAACTGCATCTCGCCGCCCTTCTTCGAGCCTATCTTGTCGACCCTGCGCACCGGGTTGTCGCTGAGGCCGTAGTAGCGCTCGGCGTGGTTGAAGATGGCGTTGAGCTGGTTGTTCACTGTGCGCAGGTACGTCGGTGCCCAGGGCTTCCCGTCGGCGTCCCGGTGCTCGGTGAGCTCGTTTTGCCACCTGATGACGTCGATCGGCCTCACGTCGCACATGCGCATGTCCCCGAAGAACGGCACGAGCTTGTCGTTGATGATGTACTCCTTGGTGATCCACGTGTGCTCGCGTATGCGCGGCTTCACCTCGGAGGCGTACACCTCGACGAACTCGGAGAACGTCATGTCCATGGCCCCGCCGTTAAGGCTCTTGAACTGGCTCTCCCACACTGCGGCCTCCACCTCGGAGGAGAAGCCGCGCTTCGTCTTGTGGCGCTTCGAGCCGCGGGCGTCGCGGTAGTAGCACTGCACGTAGAACGTGCCGTTGCCGTCGTCCTTGTACACGGGCATGTCAGTCCACCTCCGGGAAGTACAGGGCGTCGAAGACGTCGCTTCGAACGCGCCCGCGGATGACCACGCGCCCGCGCGCCTCCTGCTCGGCGTTTATCTTCCTGATCACCTCGTAGGCGCTGCCTTTCTTGATCCTCAGCAGCTCCGCGACCTCGTCGGCGTCCAGCATGTGCGGCCTCGGCGTCTTCGCCACCTTCTCGTCCATGGCTCCTCCAATCAATGGCGTACGGATACGTACGGTTCACAGATTCAGAGTAAACGTACATATCTGTACTGTCAATAGAATTGCGTACATTTGCGTACGCTGATAAGATGTGCTGGTACGTAATTCCAGGAGGAGGGCTCATGTCCGTAGGCGAGAACATAAGGCGGTACCGCAAGTCGCGCGGCATGACGCAGGCGCAGCTCGCCGAGGCGGTCGGCCTGACCGAGGGGGCCGTGCGCCACTACGAGAGCGGCATCCGCGCCGTGAAGCCCGAGCTGCTCGAGTCCATCTCCGCGGCGCTCGGCGTGTCCGTCAACGCCCTCAAGGATTACGGCGTCGAGACTGCGGGCGACCTCATGTCGCTGCTCGTGCGGCTCGAGGACTCCTTCGGCATCGTGCCCGCAGCCGACGGCACGGGCCTCTCCCTGAACCCCAAGGCGCCGCACGCGCCCAAAGCCGCGATGGCGATCGAACTGTGGGCAGAGAAGCGCGCGCAGCTCGAAAACGGCAAGATCGACGCCGACGAATACGAGGACTGGAAAGCCTCGCTGTAGCGGCTCTCCGCATTTCGCGATCAACGCAACCGAATCAGGACGGTGGACCAGGCGGCGAGCGCCGCTCGGGCCTGCGTAAGCTGAGTTTTTACTCCCCATTGCATGCCAAGGCATTTCCGGCGCACCTGGGGAGTAAATGACGCGGTGGCTTACACGGCGGCACGCGGCAGTACGCCGCGGCATTTCCCCTGGTTACTCCCGTTTTCATTGAGGCGGCGAGATTCTTTACTCCCCATTAACCACCTGGGAAAACGCTGTGAGAAGACCGCCGAAAAGCCTATTGAGTTCGATTTGAGTTTCACAGGCCCCGAAACGGCCCCGTTTGGCTCTCGGAGACAAAAATCGCGCGTCTACTCACTTGGGATGAATCCTTACTCCCGTTCCTCCGAATGCCGCACCGTGCCTTGCCGTCTTGAAACACGGGGGAGTAAATTGCGAAATCGCAGGTGAAAGGGAGTAAAACGACAAAGAAAAAGCCTCCGTCCCAACGCGGGAACGGAGGCTCGGTTATCGTATTTACTCACCAACATCGCTGGCGGCTTTGCCATGACTCTCGTACGAAACGAAACTCAGCGGCACAGTGCGGCACTCAAAAATGCAGGTCAGAACCCTATCAGCCTACTCCCACTCGATGGTCGCCGGCGGCTTGGAGGTGCAATCGAGGACGACGCGGTTGATCTGGC
>CAJMLB010000055.1:0-9545 GCA_905214145.1 uncultured bacterium
CTCTCCCGTACGCTCAACGATCGCCTGTCGGCATCGTTTAAGCAGGTGAGCGACCAGCTCGAGGCTGTGTACAAGGGTTTGGGCGACATGCAGTCAATCGCCACCGGCGTGGGCGACCTTAAGCGCGTACTGGGCAATGTAAAAGCGCGTGGCATTTTGGGCGAGGTGCAGCTGGGTGCAATCCTGGCGGACATCCTTACGCCCGACCAGTATCTGGAAAACGTCGCTACCAAGCCCGGCGCCTCGGAGCGCGTTGAGTTTGCCGTCAAGCTGCCGGTGGACGAGGGCGATCCCGTGCTGCTGCCGATCGACTCCAAATTCCCGGGCGACGCGTACGAGCATCTGCTCGACGCGCAAGAGTCGGGCGATGCTGAGGCTGTGGCCACCGCGCGCAAGACGCTCGATGCGATGGTGAAACGCGAGGCAAAGGACATCTGCGAAAAGTACCTGAGCGTGCCCGCGACGACAAATTTTGGCATCATGTTCGTGCCGTTTGAGGGCCTGTACGCCGAGGTCGTCAGCCGCCCCGGGCTTATCGAGACCCTGGGCCGCGACTATCACGTCAACGTTGCCGGCCCCAGCACCATGGCGGCCATCCTCAACAGCCTGCAGATGAGCTACCAGACGTTTAGGCTGCAAAAGCGCACCGACGACGTGCTGCGCGTGCTTTCTGCCGTCAAGGCCGAGCTGCCGCGCTATCAGGCGGCGCTGCGTCGTGCCCAGCAGCAGATCGAGACCGCGGGTAAAACGGTCGAGGGCATCATCACCACGCGCACCAACGTTATGGAGCGCAAGCTCAAGGATATCGACGCGCTGGAAGACGCGCGGGAGGCCGACGAGATTTTGGGCTTGGAGTCCGCAGGCTTGCTCGCAGACCAAAAAGACGAAGACTAGCTGCATCTGACGGCGGGGTGCCTGCACAAGCACGGCGCGGGCGCTTTTCGCATCGTGCTTGCCTGAAGTGCGCTTTAGTGTGCAACAATGGCGTTTCGCCCTATCAGACGCGAAAGGAAGCCCATGTCTCAGAGAAACACCAGTCCGCTCAAACGCTCCACCGTGCGCCGCACGCTACAGCGTTTTTGGGACGTCACGCGCACACAGCCGCTGATCGTCTTTCTCTCGGTGTTCTCGTCGGCGGGCTACATCTTTTTGCTCACGTTTGCCAACACCTATGTGATGGCCCTCATCGTCGACCGTGTCCAAGCGGGTCCCGTGGCGGGCGACCAAGTATTCGAGGTCTTTGGTCCCTACATTCTGGCGCTCGTGCTCGTTAACCTAGCGGGCCAAATCCTCTCCAAGCTGCAGGACTACACCGTCTACAAGCTCGAGATTGCGGGCAACTACCACCTGGCGCGCCTGTGCTTCGACACGCTCTCCAATCAATCCATGACATTCCACACCAGTCGCTTTGGCGGATCGCTTGTGAGCCAGACGAGTCGTTTTATGAGCGGCTACACGGGCCTGGTGGACGTAACAGTGTATTCGCTTATTCCCACCATCACCTCGGTTGTCTGCACGGTAGCGGCGCTCGCTCCGGTGGTGCCGACATTTACCGTGATCCTGGTAGGCATTATGGTCGTCTACATCGCGTTTGTCTGGCTTATGTACAAGCGCATCATGCCGCTTTCGGCCGCGACGTCCGCCGCTCAGAACAAGCTGTCGGGCGTGCTGTCCGACGCGGTCACGAACATCCTGGCCGTCAAGACCTGTGGGCGCGAGGACTTTGAGCGCGACCTGTTCGATACCGCCGACCGCGCCGCGCGCGATGCCGAAACGGTTTCGATGCACGCCATGATGCAGCGCAACTTTACGACCTCGGGCCTTATCGTCATTACCATGGCCGTGGTGAGCGTGTTCGTCGCGGGCGGCAACGCGTGGTTTGGCATCTCTGCCGGCGCGCTCGTCATGATCTTTACCTATACGTACAACCTCACCATGCGTCTGAACTACGTAAGCTCCATGATGCAGCGCATTAACCGCGCACTGGGCGATGCGGCCGAAATGACGCGCGTACTGGACGAGCCGCGTCTGGTGGCAGACGACGAGAACGCCCCCGAGCTCAAGGTGGGCGAGGGCGCGATTGATTTTGAGCACTTGAGCTTTGCATACCGTGACGCCGCGGCGGGCGAGAGCGTGTTCGACGACCTGACGCTCCATGTGGCGGCGGGGCAGCGCGTGGGCCTGGTAGGCAAATCGGGCTCGGGCAAGACGACGCTCACCAAGTTGTTGTTGCGCCTGGACGATGTACAGGGCGGCCGCGTGCTCGTGGACGGCCAGGACGTCTCGCGCTGCACGCAGCAGAGCCTGCGCCGCCAGGTTGCCTACGTGCCGCAGGAGGCGCTGCTGTTCCATCGCTCCATTCGCGAGAATATCGCCTACGGACGCCCCGACGCCACCGACGAGCAGATCCGCGAGGCCGCGCGCCTGGCAAATGCTCTGGAGTTTATCGACCGTCTGCCCCGTGGCTTTGACACCATGGTGGGCGAGCGCGGCGTCAAGCTTTCGGGCGGCCAACGCCAGCGCGTGGCCATCGC
The DNA here is from genome assembly GCA_905214145.1 of uncultured bacterium. Lineage (GTDB taxonomy): Bacteria > Actinomycetota > Coriobacteriia > Coriobacteriales > Coriobacteriaceae > Collinsella. Next base: position 2,535 of record CAJMLB010000055.1, read on the forward strand.
CCGTGCGATTCTCACCGATGCGCCAATCCTGGTGCTCGACGAGGCGACGTCTGCCCTCGACAGCGAGTCCGAGGCGCTGGTGCAGGGGGCGCTCGAGAACCTGATGCGCGGTCGCACCTCCATTGTGGTGGCGCATCGCCTGTCCACCGTGGCGGCGCTCGATCGCATCGTGGTGCTGGCGGACGGCGAGATTGTCGAGGACGGTACGCATGTGCAGCTTGTCGAGGCGGGCGGCGAGTATGCGAGCCTGTGGGGCCGCCAGACCGGCGCATTTTTGGAGGCGTAAAGACCCCATACGTGGGACAATCGTGCCCATAGGTTTGTTATGCCGCTGAGCCGAGGAGTCGTTATGCCACGCGAGACCAATGCCGCCAAACGCGAGCGCGCCGTTGAGGTGTGCGAGCGCCTCAACCGTCGCTATGGCCCGGTCGAGTGCTTTTTGGACCACGAGAATCCCTTTAGGCTGCTCATCGCGGTGCTGCTCTCGGCGCAGACGACCGACGCGCAGGTCAACAAGGTGACGCCGAAGCTGTTTGCCCAGTGGCCCACGCCCGAGGCCATGGCGGGGGCGAGCGTGGCCGATGTGGCCGATACCATTAAGTCGCTCGGCTTTTATAAGAGCAAGGCCAAGCACGCCGTGGAGGCCGCGCAGATGATCGTTGCCGATTACGGTGGCGAGGTGCCGGCCGACATGAAGGAGCTCGTCAAGCTGCCGGGTGTTGGCCGCAAAACGGCGAACATCGTGCTCAACGTGGGGTTTGGCATTGTCGAGGGCATCGCGGTCGATACGCACGTCAACCGCATCGCGCACCGCCTGATGCTGAGCCCCAAGACGCATGCCAAGGAGCCGCTCAAGACCGAGCAAGATCTGCTCAAGATTTTGCCGCACGAGTATTGGGAGTCGGTCAACCACCAGTGGATCACATTTGGCCGCGAGATCTGCGATGCCCGTAAACCTAAGTGCGACGAGTGCCCGCTGGCAGACCTTTGCCCCAGCGTGCGCGTTTTGGGGTAGCTGTTTGGCGTGCGCTGGCGTGTCCATCTCATGCGCTACCATGACAGGCAATGAAATCCGCCGCATACCCGCCGAGCTTGCCCCGGCGGGCTTTTGGCGTTGCAATGCCGGAGGAACAGCATGCTCATTCACCGTATAGCCGCGCAGCTCTACACTGCCGAGGCCTTGCAGACCGTCGAGGCCGGACTCGATGCCGGCGAGGACGTGACGCTGGCCGTGTCGCAGTCGGGCCGCACGCTTATGGCGGCCGCCCAGTTTGCGCGCCGTCCGCGCCCGACGGTCTATATCGTGAGTGGCGAGGATGCGGCTGATCGCGCCGCGCGCAGCCTTGCCGCCTACGTGGGCTTGGCGCATGTGTGCCGTTTTCCTGAGCGCAAGGACTATCCGTGGCGCGAGCAGGCGCCCGACGACGCCGTGGTGGCGCAGCGCTGCGAGGCTCTGGGGCGCATCGTGCGCGGGGACAACTGCATCATGGTTGCCTCGGCCCGTGCGCTGCTGCGCTGCGTGCCGCCGGTCGAGAGTCGCTATTGGGAGTCCACCACTTTTGCGGTGGGCGAGGAGATTCCTTTTGACGAGGTGCCGCAGCGCCTGGTGGGCATGGGCTACACCAATGCCGGCGCCGCCGACGCGCCCGGTCTGTTCCGCGTGCACGGCGACACCGTCGAGGTGTTTCCCGCACAGGAAAAGGCGCCCGTGCGCATCGAGTTCTTTGGCGACGAGATTGACCGCATCCGCCGCATGGTGAGCTCCACGGGCCAAACCATCGGCAACGAGGACAGTATCGAGATCTTCCCCTGCCGTGAGCTGGCGCTTACCGACGATGCCGTTCACAACATGCATGTGGCGCTCTACCGCGCAAGCCAGGACGATAGCAAGTTGGCGGCGCTGCTCGAGATGGTGGATGCGCGCATCGTCACGCCCGAGCTCGACCGCTTTTTGCCGGTGATGTACGGCCAGACCGTGAGCCCGTTGGCACACGTGAGTGGCAAGGCGCTTGTGGTTTTGTCCGAGCCGCGCTCGCTGTTCGACGACTGCCTGCGTGCCTACGAGGATATCGAGGCCCGTGCCGGCGAGGCGGGGATTGACCGCCTGGACGGTCTGTACGTGCGCGCTCAACAGCTCGATTTTGGTGCCCAGCAGCGCCTGAACTACGTAAGCCTCATTCGTGCCGGCGGCGCGGTGACGGCCGAGCTCAAGATTGAGCAGCCTGCCATCGCAGGCTCGGACAACCGTTTTATGACGCGCATCCAGGAGGTCGTGGGCAAGCGCTATGCCTGCGTGTTTGCCATTCCCGACCGCGGCGCGCGTGAGTCGATGGAGCTCACCTTTGGCGACGAGGGCATTACCTTTGAGGAATCGCTGACCGCGGCGCCCGAAAATGCCGGCGCCATCGGCGAGCGCGTACGCGTGGCAACGGCGGATTCTGCCGATCGCGCTGCCCGCCAGGAAGCCCATGCTGCAATTCGCGAGCGTAAGGCCGACGCACTCAACGCCCGCTCGCTCGAGGCGGGCGCGGCCCAGGCTGCCGCCGGTGCCGCCGTGCCCACCATCTCGCGCGGGCGCGTGACCTTTGTCGATGCCGCCCTGCCGCAGGGCGTGGTGGTGCCCGATGCCAACCTGGCCGTGTTCTCGATCGCCGACCTCAACGCCCGTATGGATGCCAACCGCGCGCGCAGCCGCCGCAAGGTGGACATTACGCAGATCACCTTCCCGTTTAAGCCGGGCGACTACGTGGTGCACGCCACTCACGGCATCGCACTCTTTAGCGAGATTGCGCGTCAGGAAGTGGGCGGCAAAGAGCGCGACTACTTTTTGCTGGAATATGCCGACGGCGACAAGCTCTACGTGCCGCTCGAGCAGGTCGACCGTATCACGCGCTATGTTGGCCCCGACGGCGACAAACCGCGCCTGACCAGGCTCAACACAGCCGACTGGACGCGCGCCACCAACAAGGCGCGCAAGAATGCCAAAAAGCTGGCGTTTGACCTGGTCGACCTGTATACGCGCCGCTCATCAATCGCGGGTATCGCCTGCCCGCCTGACACGCCCGAGCAGATCGAGATGGAGGAGAGCTTTCCTTACGACGAGACGCGCGACCAGCTGGAGGCCATCGCCGACATTAAGGCCGATATGGAGGCGCCCAAGCCCATGGACCGCCTGCTGTGCGGCGACGTGGGCTTTGGCAAAACCGAGGTCGCCCTGCGCGCGGCGTTTAAGTGCGTGGACTCCGGCCGCCAGGTCATGGTGCTCTGCCCCACGACCATTCTGGCCCAGCAGCACTACGAGACGTTCTTTGAGCGCTTTGCCCCGTTTGGCCTTGAAGTCGAGGTACTCAGCCGCTTCCGCACCCCGGCGCAGCAAAAGCGCGCGCTCAAGGCGTTTGCCGAGGGCACGATCGACGTGCTCATCGGCACGCATCGTCTGCTTTCGGCCGACGTGAACCCCAAGAACCTGGGCCTGGTGATCATCGACGAGGAGCAGCGCTTTGGCGTGCAGCACAAGGAGCAGCTCAAGAACCTGCGCGAGCAGATTGACGTGCTCACGCTTTCGGCAACGCCTATTCCGCGAACCATGCAGATGGCCACGAGCGGTGTGCGCGACATGAGCCTGATCACCACGCCGCCGACCGGGCGTCGTCCCGTGATCGTGCACGTGGGGGAGTACGACCCCGACGTGGTAAGCGCGGCGATTCGCCTGGAGGTGGGCCGCGGCGGCCAGGTGTACTACGTGTCAAACCGCGTCAAGACCATCGATGACGCCGTGGCGCGCGTGCACGAGGCCGCGCCCGAGGCGCGCGTGGGCGTGGCGCACGGCAAGATGAGTCCGCGCGAGGTCGAGGACGTGATGATCGAGTTCGCGACCAAAAAGATCGACGTGCTCATCGCCACGACCATCGTGGAGAGCGGTATCGACAACGCGACCGCCAACACGCTGATCATCGAGGACTCGCAGCGCCTGGGCCTGGCGCAGCTCTACCAGCTCAAGGGTCGTGTGGGTCGCTCTGCCACGCAGGCCTACGCGTACTTTATGTTCCCGGGCGAGCTGCCACTCACCGAGGAGGCGACGGCGCGCCTGACCGCACTTTCCGAGTTCCAGGACCTGGGCAGCGGCATGCGCATTGCCATGCGCGACCTGGAGATTCGCGGCGCCGGCTCGCTTATGGGCGCCGAGCAGCACGGCAACCTGTCGAGCGTGGGCTTTGACCTGTTTACGCAGATGTTGGGTCAGGCCGTGGCCGAGGCGCGCGGCGATGACGATGCCGGCGTGGAGGCGGCGAGCGTGGGTATTAACCTGCCGGCCGATTACTTCTTGTCCGAGGAGTACCTGCCGGCGGTGGATCAGCGCGTGCTCGTGTACCGCAGGCTCGCAGCGGCCGAGGACCTGGAGAGCATCGATGAGGTGCAGGAAGAGACCGAGGCCGCGCATGGCGAGCTGCCGTTGGCAGGACTCAACCTGTTCAATCGCGCACGAATCCGCATTCGCGGCGAGCGCCTGGGGCTCGAGAGCGTCACGCTCAGCGGCGGTCGCATCACGTTTTTGGGCGTCGACGTGCCCAAGAAGGTGGCCTTTGAGCTAAAGATCCGCTATGGCGCGGTGAACTTCCCCAAGAGCCGCAAACTGTCGGTGCCCTACAAGGCGGGCGCCGGCGCGGGCAGCGGCCTGGGTCGCGGTCTCGACGCCAACGACGGTACCGGCCCCGTGGCCGCGGCACTCATGCTGTTGCAACAGTTGGGTGCGAGCGACGACGACTAGCGGGTCGACGCTGCAAACGCCCCATTTGGGCAATCTGGTTCCATCGAAAGGAAAGCATGTTCGGGTACATCTACAAGAAAGACGTCGCTGCTATCGCGGTTATCCTTGCCCTTTGCCTGGGCGTGGGCAGCTTCTTCGATTATCAGATCTCGAGTGCGCTGTTCAGCGTCGGCAGCATGTACGGCCGCTTTATCGAGGCCGCCGGCGAGCTGCCGTTTGAGCTGACGGCGAGCGTCGCGGGCGTTATGCTCGTGCGCGCGGTGCGTCCCGACTCCGGGGGGAGCAAATGGCTCGCCGTGCTCGGCATCCTCGTCAACGTTGGCCTAGCCGGCTACGAGATCGTTTCGTCCCTGCGGGTTGGCGGTAAACTCATTGCCGTTCAGCTGGTGCTGACGTTTGCGTTGGTCATCGCAGCCAACTTCATCGCCTACCGCCTTACGCACGACACCGCGCCTGACGAGCTCACACGCTGGGCGTTGATGGTACTTGCCGTGTGGGTCGCTCAGGCCATTATCCTCAACGTGATTGTTAAGCCGCTGTGGTCGCGCCCGCGCATGCGCGTGATCGAGGTCACGCCAGGGCTCAATTTTCAGCCGTGGTGGGTGATCGGCAACCCCGACAAGTGGGCCTATATTGCCGCTGGCGTGATCAAGGACGGCTTCAAGTCGTTTGCGAGCGGACACACGGCGCACGCGGCGATCGGCCTTATGCTCGCCGGGCTTCCCGCAGCGGCCTTTAAGGAAAAGCCGTCGCGCCGCCGCGTGGTCTTTTGGACGGCGGCTGTGGTCGCGGCGCTCGTCGCCTTTGGCCGCATCGTGATCGGGGCGCACTTTTTGAGTGACGTGAGCTGCGGCTTTGCCCTGGTGCTGGCGCTTGAGTGCCTTGCCGCGCGTATTGCCTATCCCAACGGCGTACAATAGCTCCGTTTGAATCATCTGGCCGATACCCGGTAAGAGAGGATTGCCATGCTCGCGTTTAACAACGATTATTCCCACGGCGCACATCCGGCGGTGCTGCAGGCGCTCGTCGACACCAATATGGAGCCGCAGCCCGGCTACGGTACCGATGCACATACCGAGCGTGCCAAGCAACTTATTCGCGAGGCCTGCCAGGCCCCCGATGCCGACGTGTTTTTTCTGGTGGGCGGCACGCAGGCCAACGCGACGGTGATCGACATGCTGCTCGCGCCGTACGAGGGCGTCGTTGCTGCCGAGACCGGCCACGTCGCCTGCCACGAGGCGGGCGCCATCGAGTTTGGCGGCCACAAGGTACTCACCATCCCCGGCTACGAGGGCAAGATGCATGCCGAGGACCTCGAAAACTATATCCAGGTGTTCTACGAAAACGAGAGCTACGAGCACACGGTGTTTCCGGGCGCCGTGTACGTGAGCCTGTCGACCGAGTACGGCACGCTGTACTCCAAGGCCGAGCTCGTGGCGATTCACGCGGTGTGCCAGAAGCATGAGATTCCGCTGTTTGTGGACGGTGCTCGCCTGGCCTATGCGCTGGCGGCCGATGAGTGCGACATTGCCCTGCCCGAGCTGGCGCAGCTGTGCGACGTGTTCTACATCGGCGGCACCAAGTGCGGCGCTCTGTGCGGCGAGGCCGTGGTGTTTTGCGGCATGCACGCCCCGGCGCATCCCATTCCTCGCATTAAGCAACACGGCGCGCTGCTTGCCAAAGGCCGCCTGACGGGCGTGCAGTTTGAGGCGCTTTTTACCGATGGGCTGTATTTTGAGATTGGTCGACAGGCGATCGAGACGGCCCAGGCGCTACGCCGTGTGCTGCACGAGCGCGGTTACCAGTTCTTTTTGGAGACGCCCACAAACCAGCAGTTTGTGATTCTGCCCAACGAGGACATGGCCCGCATTCGCGAGCATGCCTCGATCGAGTACTGGGAAAAGTACGACGAGACCCACACGGTGGTGCGTTTTTGCACCAGCTGGGCCACGACGCAGGAGGACATCGACGCGCTGGCGGCTGTCCTGTAGCCTGATGTAATGACGAGGGGCCGCCTTGCGCTTGGATTTGGCGCAGGGCGGCCTTTGCTTTTGGGGGAGAAGGGTTGTATGACCGAGATGTCCGAGCCGACGATCCGCCTGGCGACGCCCGAAGACGCGTCGGCGTTGCTTGCTATCTATGAGCCGTATGTGCGCCAGACGGCGATTACCTGCGAATACGAGGTGCCGAGCGTTGAGGAGTTCGCCGGGCGCATCGAGCGTACGCTCAAGCGCTATCCGTAT
>CAJMLB010000056.1:0-8621 GCA_905214145.1 uncultured bacterium
TTTCCGGCGTGCTTTAGCTGAAAGAAAAAGATGGTGTGCGGAGCTTTGCTCCGCATTTGGGATGGGAGCCCCTGAGAGCCGCGGGAGCCGGGCGGCGCATATGAACTTTATCGCGAGTTCCGCACGCAAAGGAAAGCACTTAATGTGCTTTCCGTCTTGCGCAGGACTGTAGAGCAGGAAAGTTCATATGCGCCGCCCGGCTCCCGCGGCTCCCGAGGGGTATCTCCCATGCAAAAACTTTTGTTGGGTAAAGTCCGAGGTCAGTGGCGTTTTATAACGAGAAATTCAAAAAAGTTGAAAATCCATTACAAATTTGCGTTGACTTTAGGTAACTAAAGTTTCATACTCCTTTTCAACCACTGGGGGATGTGAACACGCACGGATCGTTCACATCATGATTGAAGAGGATTTCTTAGACATGTTCACGCATCAGCTAAACATTATCAGCGTAGTAATTATCTGATGCGGGTTAGCACATACAGCTAGCCCGTACGATAACGGGCGGCTGATGAAGATGAGGGCCGTCGAGCGCAACCGACGGCCCTCATTTTTTATGTCTGGGAAGTTCTTTTTAGAGGAGGAAATGTAATGAACGGAGTTTTGCTCATGGTTGTGGCCGCGGCGGTGCTCGCCTGCGGCTATCTGGGCTATGGCCGATGGCTGGCCAACAAGTGGGGCGTTGACAAAGAGGCCCTCACGCCGGCCAAGCGCATGAAAGACGGCAACAGCTTCTCGCCCGTCTCCGCCTTCACCGCGTTCTCGCACCAGTTCAGCTCGATCTGCGGTGCCGGCCCTGTTACGGGTACGATCGTCGCTATGGCCTTCGGCTGGCTTCCCGTCGTGCTCTGGGTCCTCGTCGGCGGCATCTTCTTTGGCGCCGTCCACGACTTTGGCGCCCTGTACGCCTCGATGAAGAACAACGGCAAGTCCCTGGCCCAGCTCATCGAGAAGTACATCGGCAAGACCGGCCGTCGCCTGTTCCTGCTGTTCTGCTGGCTGTTCTGCATCATCGTCATCGCCGCTTTCACCGACATGGTCTGCAAGACGTTCATGTTCACCCCGGCCGTTGACGCTTCTGGTGCTGCTACCGGTGCCATCGACTTCACCAAGTCCTATGCCGCTGGCTGCGCTGGCACCATCTCCATCCTGTTCACCTTCGTCGCCATGGCCTTTGGTTGGGCCCAGAAGAAGTTCAACCTCACCGGCGCTGCCGAGTTCGTCACCGGCGTGGTACTCATGGTCCTCATGTTCGCCGTCGGCATGCAGTTCCCGGTCTACCTGGACAAGTTCCAGTGGTTCGCCGTCGTCATGGTCTACCTGGTCTTTGCCGGTGCCATGCCCATCCAGATGCTCAAGACCCCTCGCGACTACCTCACTTCCATCATGATGATCGTCATGATCGTCTGCGCTGTCCTCGGTATCGTCGTCCTGGGCGCTAACGGCCAGGCCACCATCACCGCTCCGGTCTTCACCGGCTTTAGCAATGCCTCGGGCATGATGTTCCCGGTCCTGTTTGTCTCCGTTGCCTGCGGTGCTCTCTCCGGTTTCCACAGCCTCGTTTCTTCTGGTACCTCCTCCAAGCAGGTCGAGAAGGAGCAGGACGCCGTCAAGGTCGGTTACGGCGCCATGATCGTCGAGTCCTTCGTCGGCATCCTTGCCATCATCGTCGCCGGCATCATGTTCTCCGACATGAACACCGCCGGTACCGGCGCCCTTAACGCCGGCGTCGCTTCCACCCCGTTCCAGATCTTCGCAGCTGGCATCTCCCGCGGTATGCAGGCCTTCGGCGTTGACGGCACGCTCGCAACCGTCTTCATGACCATGAACGTTTCCGCTCTGGCCCTGACCTCGCTCGATGCCGTCGCCCGCATCGCTCGCACCTCGTTCTCCGAGTTCTTTGCCCAGACCAACGACGCCCTGGCCATCGAGTCCAAGGCCGGCTACATGAAGGTCCTCGGTAACCCCTGGTTCGCCACGGTCGTTACCCTGCTTCCTGGCCTCGCCCTCGCCTTTGGCGGCTATGCCAACATCTGGCCGCTCTTTGGTGCTTCTAACCAGCTGCTCGGCGGTATGACCATGATCACCCTCGCCGTGTTCTGCAAGTGCACCGGTCGCAAGGGCTGGATGCTCTACGTGCCCGTCGCCTTCCTGCTCTGTTGCACCTTCACCTCGCTGGTCCAGAGCGCCATGGGCTGCATGACCGCCGTCCAGGCCTACGGCTTCTTCGGCACCATCCCGGCTACCGCCACCACGGCTGCCGTTTCCGTCGCCGCCACCAAGGGTCTGCAGCTCGTCTTCGCCGTCCTGCTGATGGTCCTGGGCCTCATCGTTGCCGTCAACTGCCTCAAGGAGTTCTTCGGCAAGGAGGCCGGTTCCATGCCCGACGAGGAGCCCGAGTGGTCCGAGATGGGCAAGGCCGAGTATGGCCGCACTGCTGCCGCCGAGGCTCCCGCCGACGCCGAGGCTGCCAAGGCCTAGTCAACTTGATGAGCTAACCGTTCCATCCATATGACTCGGAAAGACCGGGTCCGCAACGACGCGGGCTCGGTCTTTTTTCTTGCGGGAACGGGTGATGCAAAGGCGTCCTCGCAGATGTTTTGCGTGGATAGGCTCGCGCGATGTACCATATAGACGTATATGTGTACATATGAAAGGGGCCCCGTGGCCAAGACGGTATATTCCGATAACCAAAATAATGTCGATGCCCTGGCTGAGCGTCTAAGCAGCCAGACGTCGCTTTCTGCCGAGCGCGCCAAGCTGGTTGCCTACGACCTGCTCTGCCGCAAGGCGCTTAAAATCAAGTCGAGCGCGCTGGCACAGATTTTCCGCTCCGTCGATAAGGAATGCGACACCAAGGCGATGCGCGACGAACTCATCGCGGCAAAAATCGTTACCAAGATCGAGGGCAGCGGCATTAACGGACGTCCGGCGTTCTATACCATTCATGCCGAGATAAGTGATGCCCAGGAGCAGCTTGCCGAGGTTGCCGAAGAGGCCGTCGAGGACGTTGTCGAGGTGCCCGCTTCGGTGGAAACGGCCCCGCGCGAGCATATCGATACCGACGAGCTGCTCGATGAGAGCGTCGTTCGCGCCTTTACGGCTAAGGCCGGTCGCGGCGGTTTTGGTGGGGCCGGCAAGCGCGATGCTCAGCGCCGTGCCCAGCAGGAGCGCTTCCGTCGTGCCGTGGCTCAAAAGGATGAACTCGATACCGAGACTGTTGTGACCGAGGTTGCCGCTGAGTCGCAAAAGCCCGTGGAGGCCCAAGAGCCCAAGCGTCGTCGCGGTGCTCACTTTAAGGCTGTGCAGCAGGATGTCGCGCATGAGGCTGAAGAGCCTTCCGAGGTTGCAGGCGATGCTGAGGAGTCTGCCAAGAGGGTTTCGGGTTCGTGTCGTCCCGGCCGCGGTTTTGCGGGGCGCGCGTATCCCATAAAGCGTCAGGAGAAGGGCGAGCCGGCTTCGACCGCTCAGGCCGATAAGGCCGAACAAACTGAGAAAACCGTTGAGCCGGTGACTTGCGAGCAGCAACCTTCCGAGTCGCAGTCTGCGGCTGGCACCGAGGTCAAAGCTCAACAGTCCGCTGATAAGCAGACAGGGGAGAGCGCCTCAAGCAAGCCCCGCCGCCGTCGTCACCGCGGCGGTCGTGGCTCAAATGCCGAGGCCGCGGCCGAGAAGGCAGCGATGCAAAGCAAGGATGCGAAGGCTGAGGCCCTGGTGGAGCAGCCCAAGCGCCAGCCGGCGAAGGGGGACAAGCCCGAGCGCTCGCAAAAGGGTCCGTCCGCGCCAAAGCAAGAGCGCAAAGCTCAGGCGGATTCCAAGCGCAAATCCCAGGCGCAGCCCAAACCGACTGCAAACGATGCGGCCGCCCAGCAGCCTGAGCCGCCCGCTCATGGCGAGGTTTCGGCGTTTGCTCTGGCCCGTGTCCTGGGCAGGCAGCTGCTCAAGGTCGTTCCCACGCCTACGGCGCTCTCCAAGATTAAGGAGCAGCAGGCTCAAATCGTTAAGGTCGAGGGCAAGGACGGCAATAAGGCTCCGCAGCGCACTCAGCACAACGAGATGTCCAACCGCAAGATTGCCGAGGAGATTGCGATCATCCAGGCTTGGATAGAGCAGAATCGCGGCGCCGACACGCCGGTCGCTTCGCGTCGCCAGCGCGCCTACCAGATTTTTAACGATGAGAAGGCCTTTGACGGCAAACACGGCGAGCGCCTGATTCGGCGTATGACCGAAAAGGGCATCAGCATGCAGGCAATCAAGGTTGCTCCCAACCGTCCTGTGCACTTTACGGGCTTCTTTACGCTGGGCGCCGACAAGCCGTTCATTATGGTTGAGAACCTGGACACCTATGACGAGATCGTCAAGCTCCTGCGCGGCCGCAAGCACGCCAAGCTTTTTGGCACCAAGGTGGGTGGCGTGATCTTTGGCGGCGGCTGCAAGGCGAGCGTTTCACACGCACTGGATGATTATCTGGCCGAGATCGGCTATCGCTTTAACTATGTCTACTACGTGGGCGACATTGACCGAGAGGGTGCGCGCATTGTCGAGCAGACCCGTAACGCCAATGTGGTTGAGATTCGCCTGCATGCCGGTATGTATCGCGCCATGCTCGCCGAGCACAAGCGCCGCGTGAAGGCCGGCGGTGAGTGCGAGCCCGCGGCTGCCAACCAGGGTGTACCGCAGAACCTGGCGGCGACGATCAAAGATCTGCCCATGGTCACGCGCGTGCAGTTCCGCAACGTGCTGCGCGAGGGCGGACGCATTCCGCAGGAGATTCTGATGACCGCCGACTATCGGGATGGCGACTCGGGAAGCTTCGACCGCATGCTGAACAATTAGTTCCGCCGTTCTACCGAACGGCGGTCTTCTTGACGCTGCGAGGGGCCCTGGCACGGCAATCTGACGTTCAACTTCGGCGGCGCGACCAGAAGGTCAGCGCCGCCTTGTTTCACGTCACCTTGCCATACCAGGACCCCTCTCGCTGTCACGTCCAAAACATCGAGGTCACGTGGCCTCCTGTTCGTGCGGAACTCGCGATAAACCTAAGCCGGTGCCCCCGCTCTCCCGGGGCCTGTGGTTACTTGGTTGTTGCATGCGGCTCGCTTTTCGGAACTAGGCTTATATTTTCTAGATGTAAGGCGCTCTTGGTCCTAATGGGCTTGGGGCGCCTGTCTTTTGAAGGTAGATTTTCCCGTGCTGGACGAGAAGTTGTGTTGCCTTGCGGGTTCGAATCCCCCCGCTTGCCCACAAGAAAAACCTCCCGATCGGCTATGCGTTCGAGAGGCTTGTTTCTTTGGCTGGGACGGAGGGATTCGAACCCCCAACAGCCGGCACCAAAAACCGGAGTTCTACCGTTGAACTACGTCCCAATGTGTGGTGTTGCCCAAAAGCAACCCGTTTAGTTTACCTAATCTGCGAGGGCATCGCAAACGCCATCGAGCAGGCGTACGGCGAGTGTCTGCGCATCACTTGCGGTGAAGGTTCCGTTGTAGCGCGTCATGCCCGTGAGCTCAATGCGGATGCGCGCGGGCTTTTGCTGCGCGGCGACATTGGCGGTGCGGATGCGCTGTGCAAGGTTGTGACACTCGGCAAGGGCGATCGTGGCGCGCGGCGCAGCATCTGCGGGCAGCTCATCGCTTGCGATCTCGAGCACCAGATCCACGTCGGTCGGAACCTCGGAATCGCAAAGCATCATGCCGCTGCTGTCGGTCGTCGCCGTGGCGATGTTCCACATGCGCGATGCAACGCTGCGTGCGATGGGGTCCTCACCGATGACGGCAATCTGGAAGCGCTCGAGCACGTTGGCGGCGCGGGCAAAACCGATGCGCGACTCGGCCTCGGTAACCGAGGGCTTGCCCTCCCACACGTGATGCAGGCGGTTGATATAGGCGTAGGTATCCTGGAACGCCATGCCATCGGCAAACAGGCCGACATTTTCTTGGAACTGCTGCAGAGCGGCCTCGGTGTGCGGGCCAAAATAGCCGTCGTCCTCACCGCAGGCAAAGCCCAAAACGTTGAGCGCCCTCTGCAGGGCCTGAACGTCGGCACCATGGAAATTGGGCATACGCAGATAGAGCGTACGATCGCCCAGTTTATACGAGGCGTCGACCAGGGCACTCCAGCAGGGAATGTCAACGGCGTGACCGGCGGCAAGACCACTGTCGAGCCTAAAGGTGCCAACAGCCTGCTCGGTGGTGGTGCCAAAGCGCTTGTCGGAGACCTCGGTGTCATCGATTGTATAGCCGAGCTGCAGAAGGCGGGACTGGACGTCCTCGACGGCTGCTCCCCGCATGCCCGTTGTAATAGGTTCCATGAACGAACCCCTTTCGGCGTATCATTCGTACTATTTGAGCGCCTGTCGGATAGACGACGCAAAGAGATGCATAAACATGCACTCAACAGTGTAGCAAGTTGTACCCAAATACGCTGCTGACAGGTTTTATAACCCACGCTAGTTGAGTCGCTCCACAAAGAAATCTGCCATGGAGAGGAATAACTCGCGTGCGTGCTGATCAAGCTCAACGTTCTCGATGGCCGCTTTGGCCTTGGCGGTCAGGTCGAGCGCGTAAGTGTGGGCGTAATCGATGGAGCCGGTCTCCTGGAAGATCTCCACGGCGCGTGCGAGCTGCGCGGGATCATCGGTGCCCGAGGAAAGAATCGCCTCGATCTCGTCGTGGTGGCGTTCATCAGAGAGGGCGTGTACGGCGACAAGCGTGCGCTTGCCCTCGGTGATGTCGGTGCGGAAGTCCTTGTTGGCGGCCTCTTTGGTGCCGATCAAGTTGAGCAGATCATCTTGGATCTGGAAGGCAAGGCCCGTGTACAGGCCAAAGGCGCGCAGCGCCTCAATCTGCTCCTCGCTGCCGCCGCCGATAATGGCTCCGGCGGCAAGTGGCGTGGCTCCGCTGTAGTACGCGGTCTTGTGCGTCGCCATGTCCAGATAATCGTCGACCGAGATGTCAAAGCGCCCATCGCGGACCCAGCCCAAGTCGAGTGCCTGGCCCTCAATGGTGCGGACGATCATCTCGGTGAGCTCGTGGAGCACGCGGAGTTTCACGTCTGCCTCGAGCGTGGGGTCGTCGAGAACCGTCTTGGTGACCATGGTGAGCGCCAGATCGCCGCAGTTGATGGCAAGTCCCGTGCCCTCGGTAAGGTGCATGCAGGGCTTGCCGCGACGCAGTTGGCCGTTGTCGGCGATGTCGTCATGGATAAGCGCTCCCGATTGAAAGTGCTCTATAGCTGCCGCCGCGCTGCGGGCGCTCTCAAAGCTGCCGCCTACCGCGGTGGCGGCGAGCATGCAGATGAGCGGGCGGTGGCGCTTGCCGGCATTGGCCGTAAATGCCGAGAGCGGGGTATACAGGTAACGCTCGATATCGGCGGAAGTTGCCTGTCCGTCAAAGAACGTGGCCAGATAGTCGTTAATCTGGTCAAAGTGCTGGGCTAAAAAGCTGGTAAACGGACTGGACACGGGTTCTCGCATTCTTTCTTAGGTTGCACCGTTGCATTATGCAGACAACATATTGCCACATTGGGGCGTCGAGCGCGGCGGTTGAAGACGATTGAGTCTTGCGGTCGCAAACGCGGCAAGGGGCTCGGCTAGATAAGCCCAAAGTGTTCGAGCGCGGTGACGACACCGTCGTGGTCGAAGCTGTCGGTTACGTAGTCGGCCTTTTCCTTGAGGAAGTCCGGCGCGTTGCCCATGGCGATGCCAACATCGACCGCCTCCATGAGGGCGATGTCGTTGCTCGCGTCGCCAATGCCATATACGGTGCCGTGGTCTGGTCCCAGGGCGTCAAGCACAGCCTTGATTCCGGCCCGTTTGGTGCACTCGCGCGGCGAGATTTCTGTGACCTCGAGCTCGAGCTCGTTGAGGCAGAGCAGAGGTCCAAGCTCTTCATCTTGGGCGATGCGGTTGGCAAGTGGTGTGGACATAAGAATTTTATAGGCGTTGTAGTGCTCAAGTTGCGTGACGGCGTCGCCCACGGTGCGTGCGTAGCCGTACGTCTCGGGGGCATCTGCACTCATGCGCACGACGCGATCGATGCCCTCAAAGCGAATGACCTCGCCCGATTGCTCGAGATAGGGGGCGAGGCGCTGTAGCAGACCAGGGTTTATGGCTGCATTTCGCACGATACGCCCCTCGAGTTCGGCGTAACCGCCCGCGAGGCACACGACGCCTGCCCACGGCAGCTCGAGCAGCTTGGGATGGATGCAGCTGAGGGTGCGCCCCGTACAGATAAAGGCTTTGTTGCCGTTGGCGACAAACGTGCGAATTGCCTGTGCAACCGTCTCGTCGGGATAGGGGGAGAGGTCTCGCTCGTCCTCGGGAAGCTCCTGGGCAAGTCTGGGATCTTGCCAGGCGAGCGTACCGTCGATGTCGAAGAAGCAGACATTGCCATGCTTTTTGGTGGCGTCGGCGGCATGAGAAGGCGAGGCGGCGAATGCAAAACCCGGTTCGAGGCCCATGATCTGGTCAAAATGCTCTTTAACGCGGGGAACGGAGATGCCGATGATCACCTGGGCGGTCTTGCCCGTAATGATGAGGCCCTTGGCGCCCGCCGCGACAAACGCCGCGTTATCTGCAACGATGGAAGGGTCTGCGACCTCGACGCGCAGGCGCGTGGCGCAGT
>CAJMLB010000057.1:0-8482 GCA_905214145.1 uncultured bacterium
AGTATCTGGTTCATGGATAGTGTCCGCTCCTGGGTGGTTGGCGTGGCACGGTCAGCTGTCTTCGGTTATTTGTACCCAAAGATGGTGGGTTTATGGGGCCGAGCCGCGGGCGTTCGCATTATCGACACGAGGCGGGGGGGGCGCGGGCGGTGCTGGTTGGGGCGTTGGTGCTGGTGGCGCGGTGTTTTCGGGGCGTGCGGGCGGCCGCTTGTGACCGTTGGCAGCGGTGGCACTTTCCAGCTTTATTGCAACGGAGTACAATGGGTAACGTTTAAGTTCAACTTGAAGTTTTAGTCGTGGCATCGGGCTTCGGCCGTAATGCAGGGAAAGGCGTTCCATGGCGATCTATGTGACATCTGATGCTCACGGGCACGTGCGCGCGCTGGACGAGGCCCTTTCCAAGATCTCGCTGACGTCTGACGACACGCTGTATGTGCTGGGCGACATGATCGACCGCGGTCCCGATCCGGTCGGTGTCATCAACTTGGTGCGGTCGCTGCCCAACGCTCGCGTGCTTAAGGGCAACCACGAGCAGATTATGCTCGACGCGATCATTGGCCAGGACCCGCTCGATGCCGAGACCTGGGATATCAATGGCGGTTGGACCACGCGCCAGCAGCTCAACGAAATGGAATTTGAGGCATACGAGGAGCTGGTGCGCTGGGCTGCCGCCCTGCCGCTCTATGCGGTGGCCGAGACTGCCGAGCGGCCGTACCTGCTGGTGCACGCCGGCATTCAGGCCGAGGCGGCGCGTGCGTTTTTGCTTGAGCATGGTGTCGATTGCGCCGACGGCAGGGGAGCGGTCGATGCCGATAGCGAGCTGCTGCAGCAAATGCTCGCCGTGCAGTCGTCCGATGACTTGCTCTGGATTCGCCATGGCTATTGGGATGCCCCGACGGGACTGCTTTCTGCCGAGGGCAAGGGCCCGGTCGTGGTGAGCGGCCACACGCCCACGGTGTCGCTGGGGCGTTATTGCGAGGTTGGCGGCCTGGCAGGGCTCGATGAGGAGTCGGGCCGCGGGCGGATGGTGCGCTTGGGTGGCGAGGATACCGCCGGCGTGCCCGATCGCATCGATATCGACTGCGCGGCGGCCACCGGTTCCGAGTTCGGCCGCGTGGGCATCCTGCGCCTGGACGACGGGGCGGAGTTCTACGCAAACATTCTTCCTGGCGAATAACTTTGTTCCGCCGTTCTACCGAACGGCGGCCACGTTGACGCTGCGCAGCCCCGAAGCACCCCATCTTGTCGCTCAAACCGTCGCTCGCGTACGGAAGTACCCGTCACTCCTCTTTCGTGCCAACCTGGGGGCACTTCGAGACTGCTCGCTGTCGGTGCCATAACATCGACGTTTCTTTTCTTCAAATTGATTCGAATTAGGCGCCGTATGGGTTGCGGGCTCGTTCTATGCGCTGGCGGATGTGGGCGTACTCGATAATCAACAGCACTAGCAGTAGGGCCATGATGGCCAGGTAGCTCACCACGGCGCCCATCAGACCCAGCAGCTTAATCAGGATCACCGGCAGCACCACGCTTACGGCGAAGCAGATCAGGTAGATCTTGGTGACGTCGCCGGCGTGGCGCAACACCGTGATGATGGCGTAGATAAAGTCGATGGCCGCGGTGATGCCGCCAGCGACAACCATCAGCAGCGCCAATGTGCGGTAGCGCTCAAAGTTGAGGCCGTACATAAAGCTCATGAGGGGAATGCCGGGGCCGGCCATAAATGCGGCGCATACGCCGGTGATGGCCACGATCAGCGCCATAACGGCAATAATAATCAAGTCAAAACGGCGGCGTTTGCGCGGGTTCGCCCAAATGCTCGACAGACGCAAAAGCTGCGGTTTATAGACAAATCCGATGCTCAGCAAAATAGCCTGCGCCGGAAAGAACAGGGCATTAAAGTACAGCTGGTATTTGTAGGCCAGCGTGCCTTCCATAACAAACTTGGGCATGCTCTCGATAAGGTTGAACAAAAAGAGCGCGCCAAAGAGCGGAGCGCACTGGACAAACAGGTGGCCGACCTCGCGGAGGCTCACGCGGCGTGATTTTTCGGTCTCGAGCAGGGCGAGCGGCGCGGTGACCAGCACGAGCGAGGCGATGGCTGTGACACCCATGGCCATGGCCGCGATGGGCATGCTGCGCGTAAGGAACAGCGCCACGCTAAAGACCGCGATGACGCCGGCGGAGCGTAGCGTTTGGCTCATGCCGGCCAGGTAGAGTTTATCGGCCTGCTGTAGGCGGCCCTCGTACACGTCCGCCACACCGTCGATCACTTTATACAGGTAGACGCCCAGGCCGATCGTGGCCATCTGCGCATCGTAGCCGCGGGCGCTGCTGTACATGAGGCCGCAGCCTAGGGCGAGCGCTCCGCAAAGCCAGCGATTGAGCTGGTAAGAGGCAAAGGACGTCTTCTCGTCGATATCCGAGACCTGGAAATTGCGCACGCCGTAGTTGCACGCGATCATGATGAGCGTGCCAGTGACAAAGGCGATGGAGAACTTACCGGCTTCCTCGGCGCCCACAAGCTGCGTGGACACGATGGTGAGCAGCGGAAACGCGAAGCCCCACACGGCGGTGCCCAGGGTATTCCAGAGATAGTCGCGTCGGGTGGCGTGTTCCTCGTATTCGGCTTCCTGCGTGGAGAAGCCGCCGCCGTAGACAGCGCCGAGCAGGCGGTTCCACCAGGCGTTCACCATGCGGCGGACGGGGCCGGGCTCGCGATCGCACTCGCGCCGGCGACGTGTGGCTTGGCCGCTATTGGGCCCGCCGGCGTTGCGCTGGCTCAGCTCCTGGATGCGTGCGAGCTCCTCGGCCGTGTGGGAGGCAGGGAAGAGGCCGTTCTCGATGCGTCCGCCTTGGGCCTTTGCAGTGTCGCTGCTCGCTACGGCGGGGTCGGCGACGCCATTGCGGCGGGCGATGGCGCGGCGAATACTATCGAGAGGCGAGATGCTCAAGGCGGAGTCCTTTCTATTGCTGCGCTCTAGTATAGACACGACGGCGTTTGCTCGTGTTTTTGAACAGGTTGTTCAATATTGTAGGCGGTGCCATTCAGTAGTCGGCACTTAGGGACGTTCCTTATGTGCCGACACTTTGGGAGTGTCCCTAAGTGCCGGCATCTAGGGACACTCCTTGGTTGTTGCCTGTTTAAGAGTGTCCCCAACGACTGGTCGTGTAAGAACGTCCCCAATGACTAGGCCGCTTGCCTGCGATTATTGACCGTTGGGCGGGCGCTTCGCCCTTGCCGCAAAAACGTTTTTGCATATCGGGTACAACGGGCTTTACGTGAGTAAAGTGCGCGCCGCGTCCGCGTGTCGCGTTTTTAAAGGAGGCCCCATGCCTGGTGTTACCCCTGCAGAAGTTCTGTCCAACTTTGGTATTACGCTGGTCGAGGATCCCGCCGAGAATCAGCCCCGCCTGTTGGTCGATCTACCCGCCGCGGAGCTCGTCGAGCATGCCATCCGCCGCGAAGAAGGCCGCATGGCATCCAACGGCGCGCTGGTGATCGAGACGGGGGAGCGCACTGGTCGTTCTCCCAACGATCGCTTTATCGTTGACACCCCCGATGTCCACGACAAGATTGCCTGGGGTGCCGTCAACCGCCCGCTTTCGATCGAGAGCTACGAGACCATCAAGGCCGGCATCGTCGACTATCTCAACGAGCGCGATGTGTTCGTCACCCGCGGCATGGCCGGCGCCGACCGCAACCACACGCGTCGCCTGCTCGTCGCCTGCGAGCGTGCCAGCCAGGCGCTCTTTATTAAGCAGATGCTCGCCCGTCCGCTCGCCCGCGAAATTGCGCGCACCGGCGAGCCGGACTTTTGTGTGCTCGCGGCGCCCGGTTACCAGTGCGACCCCGCCATCAAGGGCCTCAACTCCAGCGCCGCCGTGGTTATCAACTTCCAGGAGCGTGTGATTCTGGTTGCCGGCACCGGCTACTCCGGCGAAATCAAAAAGTCCATCTTCAGCGTCATGAACTACCTGCTGCCCGTCGAGGACGACGTGCTGCCCATGCACTGCTCGGCCAACATGGATCCCGTCACGCACGAGACCGCGGTGTTCTTTGGCCTCTCCGGCACGGGCAAGACCACGCTTTCGGCCAACCCTACGCGCCTGCTGATCGGCGACGACGAGCACGGTTGGTCCGACATGGGCATCTTTAACGTCGAGGGCGGCTGCTACGCCAAGTGCGAGGGCCTGGACGCGTTCCACGAGCCCGAGATCTTCAACGCCGTTCGCTTTGGCGCCATCTGCGAAAACGTGGTGCTCGACGAGAATCGCAAGCCCAACTACGATGACGTCTCGATCACGCACAACACGCGCGTGGCCTATCCCGTCGAGCATATCCCCAACGCGTGGACCAAGGGTATGGGCACCACCCCGAGCGTCGTGCTGTTTTTGACCTGCGATGCCTTTGGCGTGCTGCCGCCTATCTCGCGCCTGACGGCCGATGCCGCCATGTATCACTTTGTGACGGGCTTCACTGCCAAGATCCCCGGCACCGAGGTCGGCGTCACCGAGCCCACGCCCACGTTCTCCTCGCTGTTTGGCGAGCCGTTTATGCCGCTCGATCCCATGGTCTATGCCAAGATGCTCGGCGAGCGCATTGCCGACGGCCGCACGCGCGTCTATCTGGTCAATACCGGATGGATTGGCGGCGGTTATGGCGTGGGCCATCGCATCGAGCTTGCCTACACGCGCTCGCTGGTCGCGCGCGCCCTCGACGGCACCATCGAGGATAGCGAGTTCGTGCACGACGATATCTTTAACGTCGACATTCCCACCACGTGCCACGGTGTGCCCGACGGCATCTTGGTGCCACGCCAGTACTGGCAGAGCACCGCGCGCTACGACGAGGCCGCGCACAACCTGGCGGTGATGTTTGAGGAGAACTTCGAGAAGAAGTACTCGCATCTGCCCGAGTCCGTAAAGGCCGCCGGGCCGCACGCCCAAGTGCCCGTCGAGGCCCGTCATCGTGGCCGCGGGCTGCTGGGACTTCGCCACTAGCTTCGCCGTGAGTCCATATCCACCACGAAGGGGCCAGTGCGCCTTTGTGGTGGTTTTGCTCGCGCAGATGACTCGGGTTACAATACGCCTGACATATCGTCCCCTTCTCCGGATGGGGACAGCGCAAGCGCTCTTGTGACGGCACCGTAGGACTTTGAAGGTGGCCGTCGTAAGGGCGTTTTTTGTTTAGGCGCCCTCACTCGGGCGCGCACAATGAAGGGAGAGCGTATGAAGGGCTTTATTGCCGAGAATTCATTCTGGGAGCTGTTTCCGCAGGCAGCGGTCGGTGTTGTGGTCGTGGAGGGCATGAAGCCCGCGCCCCAGATTCCTCAAGAGGACGTGGACGCGATTGCGGCGCTGCTCGACCGTGCCAATATCGATGCGGAGCGTCATCTGACCAGCGACACTATCAGCGAGAACGCGCCGGTGAAGGCTTGGCGCGAGGCCTATCGTCTGTTCAAGACTAAAAAGGGCGCCCGCTGCTCAATCGAGAACTTGCTCAAACGCGTGCTCAAAGGCAAGCCGGTGGGCCACATTACGCCCACGGTGGACATCTACAACACGGTGTCGCTGACCTACGCGTTACCCGTAGGCGGCGAGGATTTGCATGCGATCGAGGGAGACCTTCGCTTGAAGGTGACCGACGGTGGCGACGCGTTCTTGCCGCTTGGCGAGGAAGCGGATGACCCGACGCTGCCCGGAGAGCTGGCCTACATCGACGATGCGGGCGCCGTATGCCGCTGCTGGAACTGGCGCGACGGCGTTCGAACGGCTCTGTCCGACGATTCGGCCGACGCGTTCCTGGCGATTGAATGTGTTGAGCCCGAGCGAATGGGGGACTGTCAGGCCGCCATCGATCGCTTAGCCGAGCTGCTTGAGCGCTATCTGGGGGCGACGGTTGTCGTTAAGACGCTTGTGACCCGCGACAATCCCCGCGTGGAGCTGTAGCAACTTCTGCAAATCATACTCGCCGGTCAAAACCACCACAAAGGTGCCTGTCCCCTTTGTGGTGGTTTTTATGTTGATGGGTTAACAAATAGGGCGTGCAGGGCTGGCGGTCGTTAAGTACGGCTAAGATGTTTACCCGTTAGCATTATGCAAGCGAAAGGCGGTCGTCTCCCATGCAACAGAGCGACGAGACACGTTTCGAGGACTTTGTCGGACTGATCAGCGGACTCTACAAGGAGATCCAGCGCATTAAGACATCTGAGGGCGCAAGGCTGGGCCTTAAGGGCTCCGATATCATGTGCCTGTACTATCTTGAGCGCAGCAAGGACGGTCTGACTGGTGCCGACCTCGCCCGCATGGCTGGTGTGACCCGCGCTGCCGTCTCGCGCACGCTGGCGCATCTGGAGGAGGGCGGCTACGTCGAAGTTGACGATTCGGGCGATGCCGCCGTTAAGTATCGCGCCCCGGTTCGCCTGACCACGTTGGGCGGCGAGAGCATGAACGAGGCCGATTGCATTATTCGTGAAGTGCTCGACACCACCGGTAAGGCCATGGGCGTGGAGCAGCGCGAGCAGATGTATGCATCGCTGCGTACGATTCTCAACACCTTGCGCGAGCTGTAGGGCCACCAAGGCATTTGCTTCCCATTAACAACTGCATCGTCCCGTTTGAGCGCGTATACCGTGCCGGGGCATTGCTGTCAAAATTCCCTGCGCGGGACCTGCGCAAGAAAGGATTCGTTATGTCCGTTCGCATTATTACCGATTCCGCAAGCGATATGTCGCCGGCCGAGCATCCGGCACTGGCCGTTTTGCCGCTGTCCGTCACCTTTGGAACCGATGTGTTCATGGATGGCATCGACATCGATCACCAGCGCTTTTACGAGATGCTCGTGGAGCGCGATGAGCTGCCCAAGACCGGTCAGGTTAACCCGTACGCGTTTTCGCAGGCTATCGCCGAGGTTCGCGAAGCCGGCGATGAGGCTGTGATTATTACCGTGGGCGCTAAGCTGTCGGGCACCAATCAGAGCGCCCGTACCGCACTAGCCGAGGCGCCGGGCGGCGATGTGTACGTGGTTGATAGCAACAACGTCACCCTGGGTGAACGCATTCTGGTCGAGTATGCGCTGCGCTTGGTGGACGAGGGCCGTAGCGCGGCCCAGATCGCGGCGGCGGTCGAGGCCGTGCGCGACCGCGTGGTGGTTATTGGCCTGCTCGAGACGCTGGAGTACCTGGTGCGCGGCGGTCGCCTGTCTGCTGCTGCCGGCGCCGTGGGTACGCTGCTCAACGTAAAGCCCGTGGTAGCTGCCGAGGACGGTCTGATTGTGCAGCTGGGAAAGGCGCGCGGTTCCAAGAACGGCCGCAACCTGCTGAACCAAAAGGTCGAAAAGGCGGGCGGCATCGACTTTTCCATGCCGCTGGCGCTCGGCTATACGGGCCTTTCGGATGCGGTGCTCAAGAAGTATATCGAGGACAGCGCGGCACTGTGGGCTGGCCACACCGAGGGCGAGCTGCCCGTTCACACCATCGGTGCCACCATCGGTACCCACGTAGGCCCCGGTGCCGTAGCCGTAGCCTTCTTCCATCCCGCCAACTAACCAACCTGCCAACAAATGATCCCTTGGGGACGGAGGAAAACGGATCATCGACCGCACGGAGGCCGTGAATGATCCGTTTTCCTCCGTCCCCAAGGGATCATTTCTTTATGCTGTTAATGCGGAGAAGGGAGCGAGCGATGGCGTCTGAGGGCTTTTTTGAGCAGGTGTACGAGGTGGTCGAGCAGATCCCCGAGGGGATGGTCGCCACGTACGGTCAGGTGGCGCTGCTCGCCGGTCGCGCGCGAAGTGCACGCTATGTGGGGTATGCGCTGCATAGCAACCCACGCCCTGGTCAAATTCCCTGTCATCGCGTGGTGTTTGCCGACGGCCGTATCTGTGAGGGCTTTGCCTTTGGCGGTCCCGATGCTCAGCGCGAGCTCTTAATGGGGGAGGGCGTGGCGTTTACCGATTCCATGCACGTCGACTTGGCCGCCTGTCGCTGGCCAGCAGGGTTCTAGCGGCTCTACTGTGGCCAAAACTACCACAAAGGTGCCTGTCCCCTTTGCGGCGGTTTTCCGTTGTAGGTTTACCGGGGCTAACTTATGGAGAAGCTATGGCGGCTCATATTGATGCTGCAAAGTAAACCACGGTGAACTATATTTTATTCAACAACGGAGCGGGCAATAGGCGATGAAAAAGCCTGCCCTGTTGAGTTTGATTCGCATCCCTCCCCTCTGTGCGATTCAACGGTGTACTTCGGGAACGGGCCCGCTGGCAACTGACTGCCGGCGGGCCCGTTCCCGTTTGTCGGGGGAGTGCGATGGGCGGAGCCGAACCGGTCGGGCACCAAAAAAAGGCGGACGCCGTAGCGCCCGCCCTATAGCAATCGAAAGTTCAAACCAGCAGGTCGGTCTAGTACACCATGCCCATGGCGTCCCGAACCTCGGCCAGGGTCTGCTCGGCGATCTCGTTGGCGCGACGGTTGCCCTCGTG
>CAJMLB010000058.1:0-8349 GCA_905214145.1 uncultured bacterium
TGAACGCGAGGTCTTTGACCCGGAGAGTCCGAGGTACTTGTTGGTAAGACCTTATTTAGGAGCGCGCAACCTTGCCGGACTTGAGGCAGGTGGAGCAAACGTTCATCTTGCGACGGTGACCATCGACGACGACGTAGACGCGCTGGATGTTGGGGCGGAACTTACGGTTGGTGACGCGGTGAGAGTGGCTGATGGAGCGACCGGCAACGGGGTGCTTACCGCAAACTTCGCAAACTTTGGACATAACTGACCCTCCTTGGGCGACAAACGAACATGTCGCGTTAACAAACAAGCCTGAACTATAGCACAGAAGCAGTTCCCTGTGCGTAATCTACACAGAGATATTTCTCTTTTGGCGATAGTGCTCACGCCACGGCCCTGGACGTAGATCCGTTTTGCGTGCAGCAGAGGGGATTATGCCAGCTCGTGCGTACGTTTTCAAGCTCGTCCCACAAATATATATAGGTTTATTGAGCATTGGGCTCCGTTTACGGATTGCCCTGTATTTATGCTCGCAATTAAGCTCGAGGTTGGCTACACTATCCCTTGACCATTAAAGGGGTACGAGATACCCACATGGAATTACATAGCTGCCAAAGAGCAGCCCTTCCTGTGGGTGTCTGGTCCGCTTTGAGCGGTCGGGCATCTATTTTTTTTGACTGTGTCAGCAGTCAAGACATGTGAGGAAGGAGATCGATGGGCACGACTTCCCCCAAGGCGGTCATCATGGACGAGACCGCCGTCAATCGAGCGATGACCCGCATCGCGCACGAGATTCTCGAGCGCAACGAGGGCTGTGAAGACCTCGCTCTGGTCGGCATCGTCACGCGCGGCGACCTTCTGGCAAAGAAGCTCGCCGAGGAGATCAAGGAGATCGAGGGCGTCGACGTTCCGCTCGGCAGCCTCGACATCAGCTTCTACCGCGATGACTACGCTACCAATTTCGCTCCCGCGATCCACGCCACCAACATTCCCTTTAGCGTCGACGGCAAGCGCGTCGTGCTGGTGGACGACATCCTGTATACGGGCCGTACCATTCGCGCCGCTCTCGACGCCGTCATGGACCTGGGCCGTCCGAGCCGCATTGAGCTGGCAGTCCTCGTTGACCGCGGCCACCGCGAGCTCCCCATCTCGCCGGACTTTGTCGGCAAGAACGTTCCCTCGTCGCATGAGGAGAACGTGCACCTATATATGAAGGAAGTCGACGGCCGTACCGCTGTCGAGATCAATGACGTCGCGCCGGGTTCCCACGTGGGCTCCGCGCCGCTGGGAGGTGAGTAGTACCGTGGCGTTCAACCATAAGCACCTGATCGACATTACCGAGTACTCCGAAGAGGACATCAAGCTCATCCTCGAGACCGCCAAGGCGTTCTCCGAGGTCAACGAGCGTGCGATCAAGAAGGTCCCCACGCTCAAGGGCAAGACCATCGTTAACATGTTCAACGAGCCCTCGACGCGCACCCGTAGCTCCTTCGAGCTCGCCGAGAAGCGTCTTTCGGCCGACAGCCTTAACTTTGGCGGCTCCTCGACCTCCACGGTCAAGGGCGAGAGCCTCGTCGACACCGTCGAGACCCTCAACGCCTACAAGATCGACTGCATCGTCGTGCGCGATAAGCATGCCGGCGCTCCCTACATCGTCACGCAGAACTCGCCCGCGAGCGTCATCTGCGCCGGTGACGGCAAGCACAACCATCCTACGCAGGCCCTGCTGGACCTGTACACCATCTGGGAGCACAAGGGTGATTTCCACGGTCTGAAGGTCGCCGTCGTCGGCGATATCGCACACTCCCGTGTCTGCGGTTCGCTGATCCCCGCGCTTAAGATCATGGGCTGCGAGACCTACGCCGTCGCCCCCGGCACGCTGCTGCCGCCGGCGCCCGAGGTCCTGGGCTGCGACCACGTGACGAGCGACCTCGATTCCGTCCTGCCCGAGCTGGACGTCGTCTACATGCTGCGCGTGCAGCAGGAGCGCCTCGAGGGCGCCCCGTTCCCGACCATTCGTGAGTACCACAAGCTCTTCGGCCTGACCAAGGACCGCGAGAAGCTCATGAAGCCCGATGCGATCATCTGCCACCCGGGCCCCATCAACCGCGGCGTCGAGTTCGACTCCTATATGGCCGACCACCCGCAACGCTCCGTCATCCTGGAGCAGGTCTACGCCGGTATCTGCGTGCGTATGGCTATCCTGTATCTGCTGCTTGGAGGTGCCGATAATGGCCTTGCTTCTTAAGAATGCCCACGTCGTCGACCCGTCCGTCGAGCTTGACGGTGTCGTTGACGTCCTGATTGACGGCGACAAGATCGCCGAGGTCGGCGAGAATCTCGCCGTCGAGGGAGCCGAGGTCCGCGACCTTTCCGGCAAGTACCTCGTCCCCGGCCTGGTGGATATGCACGTTCACCTTCGCGAGCCCGGCTACGAGGTCAAAGAGGACATCGAGAGCGGCACCCGCGCAGCTGCCAAGGGCGGCTTTACCGGCGTGTGCTCCATGCCCAACACCGATCCCGTCACCGATAACGGCACCGTCGTGGAGTTCGTCAAGTCCCGCGCTGCCGAGGTCGGTCACTGCCGCGTTTATCCGTCGGGCGCCATGACCCGTGGTCTTAAGGGCGAGGCTATGTCCGAGATGGGCGATATGGTCGCCCACGGCGCCGTCGCCTTCACCGACGACGGTCGCGGCGTGCAGGGCGCGGGCATGCTCCGTCGCTGCATGGACTACGGCAAGATGTTCGGCAAGGTATTTATGAGCCACTGCCAGGACGAGGACCTGGTCGGCCACGGCCAGATCAACGAGGGCAAGGTCTCGACCCGTCTGGCTCTCGAGGGCTGGCCGGCTGCCGGCGAGGAGCTCCAGATCGCTCGCGACATCGAGATCGCTAAGCTGACCGGTGCCAAGCTGCACATCCAGCACATCTCCACCGCCCATGGCCTGGAAATCGTGCGTGCCGGTAAGGCCGCTGGCGTTCAGGTTACCTGCGAGGCAACCCCGCACCACATGTTCCTGACCGAGAACGACCTGGACGAGACCTACAACACCTCGCTCAAGGTCAATCCGCCGCTGCGCACCGACGAAGACGCCGAGGCCATCCGTCAGGGTGTCATCGACGGCACCGTCGACGTTATCGTCACCGATCACGCTCCCCACACCCCGTGGGAGAAGGCCCGCGAGTTCGAGCTTGCGCCCTTTGGCATGATCGGTCTCGAGACCTCGCTGTCGCTCGTGCTCACCGAGCTGGTCAACACGGGCAAGATGAGCATGGGCCGCATGGTCGAGCTCATGGCTATCAAGCCGCGTGAGATCCTGGGCCTCGACCAGGTTCAGGTCAAGGCGGGCTCCGTTGCCGACCTGACTGTGTTCGACGCGTCCGCCACCTGGACGGTCGGCGAGGACGGTTACGAGTCGCGAGCCGAGAACTCCGGTTTCGCCGGCCGCACGCTCACCGGTCGTGCCACCGATGTGTTTGTCGGCGGTAAGCAGACGCTCGCCGACGGCTGCATCTGCTAGCATAGCCTTATCGCTTTTGTGCGCGGTGCCCTTGCGGTGCCGCGCTTTCTGTTCGTTTTGACCATGCAACCGCATGGGGGATTGGAGCGTCTATGCCCACACCTTCCACTGCACGCATGCACGACTTCGAGGTCGTCTCGAACCAGGAGATTGCCGACGGCATCTTCTCGCTCGTCATCTCGGCCCCCAAGCTTGCAAGTGCGCTCAAGCCCGGTCAGTTTGTGAACATTGCCGTGCCCGGCGATGCCTCCTCGCTGCTTCGCGTGCCCCTGAGCTTCTATCGCGCCGACGCCGGGGCCGGCACCGTCGAGCTGTGGTACGCCGTCGTGGGCGACGACACCCGTCGTCTGTCGCAGATGGCCCCCGGTTCCACCTCTAATCTGCTGGGCCCCGGCGGCCGCGGCTGGCTCGTGCCCGAGGGCACCAGGAAGGCGCTGCTCGTTGCGGGCGGCATCGGTGTTCCGCCCGTGCTGTGTCTTGCCGGCAAGCTTGCCGAGCAGGGCGTGGCCGTCGACGTGTGCCTGGGCTTTTGCACTGCGTCTAAGGCCGTGGGCATCGATGAGTTCCGCGCTCTGGGAGCCACGGTCAATGTGTGCACTGACGACGGTTCGCTTGGTACGCACGGTTTCTGCACCGATCCTGCCGCCGAGCTGCTTGGTGAGGGCGGCTACGACTACGTCGCCAGCTGCGGCCCCGCCGTCATGATGAAGAAGGTTGCCGCCGCTGCCGCTGAGGCCGGTGCGTACTGTGAGGTGTCGCTCGAGCGCATGATGAGCTGTGGCTTTGGCGCCTGCAACACCTGCAATGTCGAGACGGTCGACGGTATGAAGGGCGCCTGCATGTGCGGCCCCGTGTTCGATGCTTCCAAGGTGGTGATCTTCTAGTGGGTACCGTGAACATGGCCGTCGATTTCGGCGGCGTCAAGATGCAGAACCCCATCAACACCGCAGCCGGTACCTTTGGCTACGGATGGCAGTTCCAGAACTTCTTTGATGTCTCCCAACTAGGCGCCATCACCACCAAGGGTTGTGCTGCCGAGCCCTGGCCCGGCAACCCCGCGCCCCGCATGGCCGAGATCCCGGGCGGCATGATCAACTCCGTGGGCCTTCAGAACCCCGGCGTGGCTGCCTTTGCCCGTGAGTCCGGTCCGTGGCTCGAGCAGCTCTCCAAGGACGGTTGCCAGGTCATCTGCCAGGTCGCCGGTCACTCCGTTGAGGAGTTTGTCCGCGCGCTCGAGATGTATGTCGAGCTGTGCCCCTGGGCTGCCGGCTACGAGATCAACGTCAGCTGCCCCAATATTGCCGCCGGCGGTGCCGCCATGGGCTCCTCGCCCGAGGGCGCCTCTGCCGTCATGGCTGCCTGCCGTAAGGTGACCGATAAGCCGCTGTTCGTAAAGATGGCTCCGGTTAACGTCGCCGAGATTGCCAAGGCTCTTGAGGCCGCGGGAGCCGACGGCCTTTCGGTCATCAATTCCATCCAGGGCATGGCCATCGATGTTCATACCCGCAAGTCCCGCGTGGCCAAGCCCAAGGGCGGCCTCTCGGGCCCGCTGTGCCACCACATCGCCGTGCGTATGGTCTGGGAGGTTGCCCAGGCCGTCGATATCCCCATCAATGGCGTCGGCGGCGTCATGACTGGCGAAGATGCGGCCGAGTTTATCTTGGCCGGTGCCACCTGCGTGTCGGTCGGCATGGCCAACTTCGTCGATCCGTGCGCATCGATTAAGATTGCGCACGAGCTCGAGGCTTGGGCGGAGTCCCAGGGCGTGAAGGACATCAACGAGCTGGTAGGTGCTTTCGAATGCTAGAGACCGATGCCCGCGACCGTGTTATCGTCGCCCTCGACTGCGACCGTGAGCGTGCGCTTGAGCTCGCCCATGAACTTTCTGGTCATGCCGCTTGGCTCAAGGTGGGCATGACGCTCTATTACGCTGAGGGCCCCGAGATCGTCAAGACGTTCAAGGACCTGGGCTTTAAGGTCTTCCTCGACCTCAAGTTCCATGACATTCCGCATCAGGTGCGCGGTGCCGCCCGTTCGGCCTCGCTTGCCGGTGCCGACCTGCTCTCGGTCCACGGCCTGGGTTCTGGTGCTATGCTCGCTGCGTGCCGTGAGGGTGCCGAGGAGGCGCGCGAGGACCGCGCCAAGCTCGTCGCCATCACCGTGCTCACGAGCATGAACCAGGATTCGCTGGCTGAGATCGGCGTCGAGTCACCCGTGGCCGAGGAGGCCGCCCGCCTGGCAAAGCTTGCCCAGGCCAACGGTATCGACGGCATCGTGTGCTCGCCGATGGAGGCCCATGACATGCGCGAGCTGCTCGGCCCCGACGCGTTGATCGTGACTCCGGGCGTTCGTCCGGTGGGTGCCGCCCTTGGTGACCAGTCCCGTGTGGCGACGCCTTCTCAGGCTATCGAGCGCGGCGCGAGCCATATCGTGGTGGGCCGACCCATCACCGGTGCCGACGACCCGGTTGCCGCCTTTGACGCTATCGTTGCCGAGCTGGTCGAAAACGTCGCCTAAAAGATTCCCTCAAGTCACCACTTTTGGGTCTCATTAGCACAAATTAGCCCCTGTGCCTGCGAAAACTTTCCCATCCTTTGTGTGGAATCGCAGGTCAGGGGCTCAACTTTAACCTCCGTATATTGCACTTTTCGCAGGTATCGTCTAACCTATGGTGCCGTCGATTGGGCATTTAGTGCGTTTGACGTGCTAAAATGCCAATTATTGCATCAGATATAACCCAACTATTTGGAGGTTCGAATGGCACTCCCTCAGCTTACCGACGAGCAGCGCAAGCAGGCTCTTGAGAAGGCTGCCGCCGCACGTCACGCCCGCGCTGAGCTTCGCGAGCAGATCAAGAAGGGCGAGAAGTCCCTCGAGTCCGTGCTCAACTCCGATGACCCCATCGCTTCCCGCATGAAGGTTTCCACCCTCATCGAGTCTCTCCCCGGTTATGGCAAGGCCAAGGCCGCCAAGATCATGGAGGAGCTCGGCATCTCCGCTACCCGTCGCGTCCAGGGCCTCGGCGTCCGCCAGCGCGAGCAGCTCCTCGAGCAGCTGACCAAATAAGTGAGCGCTCAGGATTCAAAGCTCTTTGTGATTTCTGGACCGTCAGGTGCAGGCAAGGGCACGCTCGTCACTCGTGTGCGCGAGCGTCGCTCGAACCTGGGCCTGACGGTTTCGGCTACCACGCGAGCACCACGCAAAGGTGAGGTCGACGGCGTCAACTACTTTTTCCTGACGCGCGAGGAGTTCGACCGCCGCGTGGCAAACGGTGAGTTTGTTGAGTGGGCCGAGGTCCACGGTAACTGCTACGGCACCTTGGTGAGCGAGGTCACATCCAAGCTCGCCTCTGGCTCGTCTCTGATCTTGGAGATCGATGTCCAGGGAGCCCTGCAGGTCAAGGAGCGTTTCCCCGAGGCCGTGTTGATCTTTATCAAGCCGCCTTCGCTCGAGGTGCTCCGCGAGCGTCTGGTCGGTCGCGGTACCGAGACGCCCGAGACGATTGAGCTGCGTATGGCAAACGCCGCCGATGAACTTGCCCTTGCCGACCGCTACGACGACGTCGTGGTGAATGACGATCTCGACCGCGCGACCGATGAGCTCGTTCGCGTTCTCGATATGCATGAAAGGATCTGAGGTCCGTGTCCGTTGTAAAGCCTTGCATTGACGATCTTCTGGAGAAGACCGATCACAACCGCTTCCTGCTCGCCTCGCTTGCCTCCAAGCGCGCCTGCGACATTAACAGCATGTTGCGTGGCCAGCACAACCGCGTGCTCGCCGTCCAGGATGTCGATGACATCACCATTGCGCTTTCCGGCGCCGATACCATCTCGATGGCTATGGACGAGATTGTCGACGGCGACATCTCCTACGATGAGGCCCGTTACGAGAAGGCGCTCGGCCACAAGGTTGCTGAAGCCTAAATGGCAGCCCGCGTCTGCCTGGTCCACTATCACGAGGTTGGACTGAAGGGCAAGAACCGCGCACATTTTGAGCATATCCTCATGGATAACATCAAGGCGGCCTTGGCCGCCTTTTCCGTGAATGCCGTGTCTCGAATTTCCGGTTATATCCTCGTGACCTTTAACGAGCATCAGGCCGACGAGGCGGCGCGCGTCATTCGCACCGTCCCCGGCGTTGCCCGCGTGTCCCTGGCGTACCACACCAACCGCGACCCGCAGGAGTACTGCGCCGCCGCCGTGAAGGCGCTGCGCGAATTTGGTCCCTTCGAGTCGTTTAAGGTGCATGCCAAGCGCTCTAACACCGACTATGAGCTCACCTCGATTGATATCAATCGACAGGTTGGCGAGGTACTGTGCGAGGCGTTTCCCGATAAAAAGGTCCAGATGCACGATCCCGACGCGATGGTGCACGTGCTGGTGGTACAGGGTAGCGTCTACGTTTATGCGCGCTCCGAGCGCGGCGTGGGCGGTCTGCCGGTGGGTTCTGCCGGCAAGGTCGTGACGCTGCTTTCCTCGGGCATCGATTCTCCGGTGGCGACCTGGATGCTCGCGCGCCGCGGCGCGGTGTGCGTGCCGGTACATTTTTCCGGCCGTCCGCAGACGCCCGATACGAGCGAGTATTTGGTGCAGGACATCATCCGTGCGCTTGAGCCGGGTGTCCAGATCGGTCGCCTGTACGTAGTCCCGTTTGGCGACTGCCAGCGCGAGATTTCGGTTACCTGCCCCAGCAACCTGCGCGTGATCATGTACCGTCGCATCATGTATTCGGTTGCCGAGCGCATCGCGCGTATCGAGGGCGCCAAGGCTATCGTGACCGGCGAATCGCTCGGTCAGGTTGCCTCCCAGACGCTCGAGAACATCATGGCCGTCAACGAGGCCGTGAA
>CAJMLB010000059.1:0-8311 GCA_905214145.1 uncultured bacterium
GGCTCGCTCGGAAAGCACATTAAGTGCTTTCCGGCTCGTGCGGAATCTACGAAAAACTAATCCGCGCCGCCCGGCCAGGTCCTAGGTTTACTTTCCTGCCGCCAAGATGGCGTCTTGAGTGTCTAGATACTTAGCTGAAATGATTTGAGCAGAGGGGAGCCCCTTGTTGGAAGGGGCTCCCCTCTGTTTTGGTTACTGTGGGACAAATTAATCAGTAGTGTTTGTCCCAAATCTTAAGTATGTGGGGGCTTGCGTCTTGGGCGAGCTTGCCTTACGGAGTGCTTCCCTATTTCGCGTCGGCCCAGGTTATGCCGGTGCTGGCTTCGGCGATCAACGGTACGCGGAGGTCTACTACGTGTTCCATGACGTCGCGGACCATGGTGGTTAGGCGCTCGACTTCGTTGACGGGGCACTCAAAGTCCAGTTCGTCGTGTACCTGCAAGATCATGTGGGCGGCAAAACCCTCTTCTTCCAGGCGGCGGCTCACGCGGGCCATGGCGATCTTGATGATGTCGGCCGCGGTGCCCTGCATGGGGTGGTTCATGGCCGTGCGCTCGCCAAAGCCGCGGAGTTGCGGGTTTTTGGCCTTGAGCTCGGGAATATGGCGTCTGCGGCCATACATGGTCTCGGCATAGCCCGTCTGCTTGGCTCGCGCCACCACATTGTCGAGGAACGTGCGCACACCCGGGTAGGCCTCGTAGTAGCGATCGATCATATCGCGCGCCTCGGCCATCGAGATGTGCAGCGACTGCGACAGACCATAGGCCTGCTGACCGTACACGATGCCAAAGTTCACGGCCTTGGCGCGGCTACGCAGGTCGGGTGTCACCTCGGACACCGGCACGCCAAATACGCGCGCGGCCGTCTCGGCATGGAAGTCCTCGCCCTCGTTGAAGGCGCGCACCAGGTGCTCGTCACCCGAAAGATGCGCGAGCAGGCGCAGCTCGATCTGCGAGTAGTCCACCGCCAAAAAGACGCTGCCCTCGCCCGCCGAGAACGCCGTCTTGACGGTACGCCCCAGCTCCGAGCGCGTCGGAATGTTTTGCAGATTGGGGTCGCTCGAAGACAAACGCCCCGTCGCGGTGATGGTCTGGTTGTACGTGGTGTGCACACGCCCGTCACCACGGCGCAGCGGGCCCAGCGTGTCCAGATAGGTCGACTTAATCTTGGACTTCTCACGCCAGTCCAAAATCAGGCGCACGATCTCGTGGTCGCGGGCAAGGTCGCTCAGCACCTTGGCGTTGGTCGAATAGTAGCCGCGCTTGGTCTTTTTGAGGCCCTTGGTCGGAAGTCCCATAACATCAAACAGCACGTGCGAGAGTTGCATGGGGCTGCCGATGTTAAAGGTCTCGTCGCCGGCCAGGTCGCGAATGCTGCGCTCGACATCGGCAATCTGGGTCGCCAGGCCCTCGGACAGACTGTGCAGGCGGTCGGGGTCCACGAGCATGCCCGCGCGCTCCATCTTGGCAAGCACCGGCACGAGCGGCATCTCGATCCCATCGAACACGTTGGCGGCGTTCTCGCGGGCCATGCGGTCACGCAGCGGTGCAACCAGCGCCAGCGTCAAGGCCGCCGTGCGAGCGGCGGGCGCAGGAGCGTCCTCGCCAGCACCCTCTGCGCCGCGCGCCGCAGGCAGCGCCATCTGCAGATACGTATCGGCCAGATACACCTCGTCAAACTCGGAGCGGTCGGAATCCAACAGGTAGGCGGCAACAACGGTATCGAAGATGCGCGTGGAATCGACTGCCAGCGGATCCATGAGCTCGAGCTCAGAAGAATCGATGGGCGAAAGCTCATGCAGAAGCGCCTTCATATCCGGGCTCGCCACACGGCCTTCCATAAACAGACGCGCGAGCACGCCGGCAATCACGCCGTGGGCGAAGTTGAAGCCCTCAACCTCAGCCGCCGCACCGCTGTCGCCCTCCTCGAGCGCAAACAGGCCCTTGGACGTCGCCAACCACAGCGTGCGCGTCAGCCCAAAGAGCGCGCCCTCTTCCTTGTCATCGTCCACCACGGCGGCGACCCACTCGCCGGCATCAATCACGCGGGAGACCTCAGCCGCAACGGCACCAAGCGCGCCAGCATCGCCGGCGGCTGCGCGCAAAACGGCGGGAATCTCAAACGTGCTGGCAGCTGCCCCGCCCTCGCCGCCGATCAGCGCCAAGAAACGGTTCTGCATGGCGGTGATACCAAGCGTGCCCAGCGCCGCGGAAACCTCATCGGCGGAAAACGCCGGGAAGGACGTCACCTCAAAATCGAGCTCAACGGGCGCATCGGTGCGGATGGTCGCCACCTTACGGCTCAGCAGCGCGTCGTCGATGTGTGCGCGCAGGTTTTCTCCCATCTTGCCCTTGACCTCGTCAGCATGCGCGATGACCTCGTCAAGGCTGCCGTACTGCGCGATGAGCGCACTCGCCTTTTTGGGGCCGATGCCCGGTACGCCGGGAATGTTGTCCGACGTATCGCCCTTCAGACCGTAAAAATCGGGCACGAGCGCCGGCGTGATGCCGTGATACAGGTCGTCCACGCTCTCGGGCGTCATGATCGCCACGTCGGACAGGCCCTTGCGAGTCGAGACCACGTTGACGTGCTCGGTCACGAGCTGATACATGTCGCGGTCGCCGGTCACCAGCAGCATGTCGCAGCCGGCCTCCTCGCCCAGGCGCGCCATGGTTCCCAGGATATCGTCGCCTTCCCAGCCCTCGGACTGCAAAATGGGCACGTTGAGCGCGGCGAGCAGCTCCTTGATCATGGGGAACTGCGCGTGCAGGTCGGGGTCCATGGGCGGGCGCTGCGCCTTGTACTGCGGCAGCATCTCCATACGCACGCGCGGCTTGCCCTTGTCAAACGCCACGACAACGCCGTCGGGATTAAAGGCATCGATCATCTTGAGGAACATGTTCAGAAAACCAAAGATCGCGTTGGTGGGGCGACCGTCCGGCGCGTTCATGGTCGGCGGCACGGCGTGGAAGGCGCGATGCATGAGCGAGTTGCCGTCGATGACGGCAAAGGTACGGCGCTTTTCAGACATATTGAATACCTCGCTTTGGGCTGGGCACGGTTTGCTCACACCAGTTTACACGCTCCCCGCCCCGCGGCCACCGCACATCAGGCTTCCCTGCCGCCGCGGGCCCGCGCGTGATACGATGGCTCACGGTACATCAACCAGCACGATCGATCCGAAAGGAGCCTGCGTCATGGAGCGTCCCAGCGCATGGAAAAAGTACACGCCACAGCAGATCGAGGAGCTCGAGGAGCTTTGCCGCGGCTATAAGCAGTTTTTGAGTGAGAACAAGACCGAGCGCCTGTGCGTCAAGGCCGGTATCAAGATGGCCGAGGAGGCGGGCTACGTCAATCTGGAGACCGTGATCGCCGAGGGCCGCGCGCTCAAGTCCGGCGACAAGGTGTACGCCGTCAACCACGGCAAGGACCTCATGCTCGTCAACCTGGGCACCGCCCCGCTCGAGCAGGGCTTTAACATCCTGGGCGCCCACGTGGACTCGCCGCGCCTGGACCTCAAGCAGAACCCCGTCTTCGAGGCCGGCGACATGGCTTATCTCGACACGCACTACTATGGCGGCGTCAAGAGCTACCACTGGGTCGCTTCCCCGCTCGCACTCGTGGGCGTCATCTGCAAAAAGGACGGCACCACCGTCGACATCAACATCGGTGACAAGGCCGACGACCCGGTCTTTACCATCTCCGACCTGCTGATCCACCTCTCGAGCGAGCAGATGGCCAAGCCCGCCAAGGACGCCGTCGACGCCGAGATCCTCGACGTGATCGTGGGCGGCCGCCCCGTCAAGTTTGACGAGGACGACAAGGACGCTCCCAAGGAGCCCGTCAAGCAGATGTTCCTGGATATCCTCAAGGAGCAGTACGACGTCGAGGAGGAGGACTTCCTCTCCGCCGAGATCGAGGTCGTGCCCGCCGGCCCCGCCCGTGACATGGGCCTCGACCGCTCCATGATTCTGGGCTATGGCCACGACGACC
Source organism: uncultured bacterium (assembly GCA_905214145.1). Classification (GTDB taxonomy): domain Bacteria; phylum Actinomycetota; class Coriobacteriia; order Coriobacteriales; family Coriobacteriaceae; genus Collinsella. Next base: position 3,994 of record CAJMLB010000059.1, read on the forward strand.
GTGTCTGCGCCTATCCGTCCATGCTCGCCCAGATCAACGTCGCCAACGTGGAGCGCACGAGCATCACACTCATCGTCGACAAGGAGGAGATCGGTTCCGTAGGTGCCACCGGCATGACGAGCCGCTTCTTCGAGAACACCGTCGCCGAGATCATGACGCTCGCCGGCGAGGATAGCCCGCTGGCCCTGCGCCGCGCGCTCGCCCGCAGCCGCATGCTCTCCTCCGACGTGTCTGCCGGCTTCGACCCGGGCTACGCCGGCAAGTTCGAAACCAAGAACGCCGCCTTTATGGGTCGCGGCCTGTGCCTTAACAAGTACACGGGCAGCCGCGGCAAGGGCGGCTCTAACGACGCCGACGCCGAGTATGTGGCCCTCATCCGCGACATCATGGACGAGGCCGGCGTGGACTTCCAGACCTGCGAGCTCGGTCGCGTCAACGCGGGCGGCGGCGGCACCATCGCATACATCATGGCTAAGTACGGCATGAACGTCATCGACTCTGGCGTTGCCGTCCTGTCCATGCACGCCCTGTGGGAGGTCGCTAACAAGGCCGATATCTACGAGGCCTATCGCGGCTACAAAGCCTTCATCGAGCGAGCCTAACCAACCCTTCATCAGTTGCGGTGAAATACGGACTAAACTGGCCCATAACCGGCCAAAACAGACCGTATTCCACCGCAACTTCCTATTTGGCAGAGGAGAGTCCATGCTGCAGGTCATCATTTCGCCCGCCAAGCAAATGCGCGCGGCCAGGGATGCTTTTGAAGTCCTGGGCATTCCACCTTTTGTGCACGAGACAGCTCGCCTCCACCGCGCACTGCTAGATATCGAGCGGAATGAAGGCAGCGGCGGTCTGCAGGCGCTATGGAACGTGAGTGACAAACTGCTGGGGCCTTGCCTCAACACCCTGCATGAGTTCGGGCCCATCTTGGGAAACGGCGATCTCGACAATCCTGCACTCGCCCGTCACCTCTCCCCTGCCGTCATGTCCTATCACGGCATTCAATACGAGAGCATGGCGCCCGAGGTGATGGATTCCGCGCAGCTCGCATGGCTGCAAGACCATCTGTGGATCCTCTCGGGCCTTTACGGATGCGCACGCCCCTTCCACGGCGTGTCGCCCTATCGGCTCGAAATGGGGGCGAAGCTTGCCGTCGACGATGCCCGAGACCTCTACGCGTTTTGGGGCGACAAACTCGCACGGGTCATCGCTCCGGCGGGCTCCAACGCTACGATCGTCAACCTTGCCAGCGTGGAATACGCCAAAGCCGTCCTGCCCCATGCTGCACAGGATACAACGGTTATCACCTGCCTTTTTGGCGAAGACGTCCGCAACGATAAGCCCGTTCAGCGATCGACCGCCAGCAAAAAGGCGCGCGGCTCCATGGTGCGCTGGATGGCAGAAAACAAGCTCGAGGATGTAAGCGGGCTCACCGCATTCAACATCGGCTATCGTCACATCCCCGAGCTTTCAGACAAAAACACCCTGGTTTTCATGAACGCGCAGGCACAATAGGCCCGCCGTTTCCAAACACTCCGTTACTCCGCCAAGCCATCGGCTTTGGCAATCTCGCTCGTCGAGCCATCTTGGTACGTAATCTTTACGTGCTCTACCTCGGACACCGCAACACCCGTCGGAGGCTCCAGACGCCATTCCGTCAGGGCGATATCCATAGTCGTGGGCACATCTCCTTGATCTTTGAGCTTCACCGTGAGCGTTTTGAGCGCCGCGTCAAACGTCACGCGTTCGATTTCTTCACCTGGAATAGACCCACCACTCAGCTGCAACTGCACAAACTCATCGCGCGGGTACCAATAATCGCCCGGAACGGCGAGCGTATTGGCATTACCGCCAGTACTCCTCACCGTCATAATCGGCAGGCCCTCGTCGGCTTCAAACCCCCAGGTGGCGCCGCCATGACCGCCGAACGTCCAAATACAAAAGGCAATCACCAACACGGCAAGCACCGCAAAACCAATCGCGACAAGGCCATGGTGCGCACGGCTTTCCTCGGCCGATACGTCCCATTGCGTCTCTCGATATAGATGCTTGTCTTCCATGTTCGCCTCCCCACAGGCACGCTCGTTGGCCCAATCGTACCCATTCAGGCTATACTTGAGCCCATGACATAACGGGGAGCTTGCAGGACAAGACGGCAGGCTGAGATTGGGCGCGCCCGCCCTGACCCGCAAACCTGATATGGGTAATGCCAACGAAGGGAGCCGTGCCAATGAGCACACAGACCGAGCCCAAGCTCGTCACGCAAATCGACTTCGCCCGCGCCGGGCAAATCACACCGCAGATGAAGGAAGTCGCCGAGCGCGAGCATCGCGACCCCGAGTACATCCGCGAGCGCGTGGCCGACGGCCGCATCGCCATTCCCGCCAACATCGTGCACATCAAAAAAGGCATGCGCGCCTTTGGCGTCGGTGAGGGCCTGTCCACCAAGGTCAACGTGAACTTGGGCATCTCGGGCGACAAGGCCGATGCCGCCGAGGAATGGAAGAAGGTCAAGATCGCCGAGGACTTTGGCGCCGACGCCATCATGGACCTCTCCAACTCGGGCAAGACGCGCCAGTTCCGCCAGCAGCTCATCGACGAGACGCCGCTCATGGTGGGCACCGTCCCCATGTACGACGCCATCGGCTACATGGAAAAGCCGCTGGTCAAGCTTACCAAGGATGACCTGTTCGAGGTCGTGCGCGCGCACGCCGAGGACGGCGTGGACTTTATGACCATCCACTGCGGCATCAACAAGTCGGTCACCAAGACCTTTAAGGAGACCGGCCGCCTCATGAACATCGTGAGCCGCGGCGGCTCGCTGCTGTTTGGCTGGATGGAGGTCACCGGCAACGAAAACCCCTTCTACGAGTACTTTGACGAGCTGCTCGAGATCTGCCACGAGTACGACGTGACGATTTCGCTCGGCGACTCCTGCCGCCCGGGCTGCCTCTACGACTCCAACGACGCCACAGAGACTGCCGAGATGATCGAGCTGGGCAAGCTGTGCAAGCGCGCTTGGGCTGCCGGCGTCCAGGTCATGGTCGAGGGCCCGGGTCACATGGCGCTCGACGAGATCGCCGCCAACATGAAGCTACAGAAGCGCCTGTGCCACAACGCCCCGTTCTATGTGCTGGGGCCGCTGGTGACCGATATCGGCGTGGGCTACGACCACATCACCGCTGCCATCGGCGGCGCTATCTCCGCCAGCTCCGGTGCCGACTTCCTGTGCTACGTGACGCCGGCCGAACACTTGTGCCTGCCCAACGCCCAGGACGTGCTCGATGGCCTCATGGCTACCAAGATCGCCGCACACGCCGCCGATATCGCCAAGAAGGTGCCGCACGCCCGCGACATGGACGACAAGATGGGCCAGGCACGCCGCAAGCTCGACTGGGACGCCATGTGGAAGTGCGCGCTCGACCCAGTTACGGGCAAGAAGCGCTACGAGGAGTCTCCCGCCGCCACCGAGGGCACTTGCACCATGTGTGGCAAGATGTGCGCCGTCCGTACCGTTAACAAGGTGTTCGAAGGCACAACGATCGACCTCGGCATGGAGGATTAACGCGTCACCGGAGCCGCAATCGGTAACATGGTGTTCGTCAATTGTTGACATGTGAACATTTGCTTACATTTGCGTAAAGATTGCATCGCCCGCCCGGGTTCGGAATACAGCCGGCCCGGGCATCTTTATAATGCAGACTTAAAGACCCATTTGAATCCGACCGGACAAGGGAGTGAGCATGGATCGCAGTAAGGTACCCGCCGTTCTATCCATCGCGGGATCCGATTCCAGCGGCGGTGCCGGCATTCAGGCCGACATCAAGACCATCACGGCGCACCGCCTGTATGCCGAGACGGCCATAACCGCCATTACAGCGCAAAACACACTGGGCGTCACCGCCGTGCAGGATATCTCGCCAGATATCGTAGCCGCGCAAATTGACGCTGTCTTTGACGATATCCGCCCAAGCGCCGTCAAGATCGGCATGGTTTCTTCTGTCGAGATTATCGAAGTCATCGCCGACCGCTTGAGCGCCTGGAACGCAACGAACGTGGTCGTCGACCCCGTCATGGTCGCCACCTCGGGCGCGCGCTTGATTGCCGAGGATGCCTCCGAGGCACTCACCCGCCGCCTGTTCCCACTAGCAACCGTCATCACGCCCAATATTCCCGAGGCCATGGCCCTGCTTGACTACGAGGTCGACTCCGAGCGCACACAGCAAAATGCTGCCATGCTCCTCACCCGCCGCTTTGGTTGCGCATCCCTCGTTAAGGGTGGGCATCTTGTCAACGAGGCTAACGATGTATTGGCCGA
>CAJMLB010000060.1:0-8029 GCA_905214145.1 uncultured bacterium
CCCGACACGCCGCCGACCTCGATATTGTCGCCGGGCTTGATGATGCCCATAAAGGTCACTTGCATGCCGCCGATAAGGTTTGACAGCGTGTCCTGAAAGCCGAGCGAGATGGCGATGCCGCCGACGCCAAGAGCGGCGACGAGTGCGTTTGCGTTAATGCCAAAGCAGTTGTCGAGGATAAAGCTGCCGCCGATCACCCAGATGACGGCGCGCGCGATATTGATGAAGATACTCGATGCCGGAAGCGGGTTATCGTCGCGGTTGAGTAGGTGACGCAGAGTCTTGGATGCGACCTTGGCGGCGACGGCGGTGCCTATCGCCAAGATGACGGCCCAGATGATGTTGTGGACCCACCGTTGCTCAAAGAAATGAAGAATCGGCTCAAACAATTCCATGTAGGGAAAACCTCCTAATGATCATTCAACCATGATACCCACCAAAAAGCCCGTCCGATCACATCGGACGGGCCGATAACTTGAGACGGGGTGGCCGCGGTGGCGTAAGCTGGGGCGCCGGCGAGCACGTCGGCAAGGAGTGCGGCGGTCAAGCAAGACGGGGAAGAGGTCTTCTCATGGCAGTTTCCTTAGTTCTTAACCAGTGGTTCCTGCTGACGCTGGAATATCGTCATAATATGCGAAAACCGCCGCAAAGGTATCTGTCCCTTTGCGGCGGTTTTGACGTTTGTGCAGATAAAACCTGCCAAAATAAACCTGTCCCTTATTGGCAGGTTTTAGCTCAGCAGCATGCGGTCGTTGGCGAGCTCGCCGCCCGAGACCTCCTCGAACTTCTGCAGTAGGTCGGCCACGGTGAGCGACTTCTTCTCATCGCCCGCCACGTCGTAGATTACGTGGCCCTCGTGCATCATGATCAGGCGATTGCCCAGACGGATGGCGTCATTCATATTGTGCGTGACCATGAGCGTGGTCAGGTGGTTCTCGTCGACAATCTCCTCGGTCAAATTGAGCACCTTAGAGGCCGTCTTGGGGTCGAGGGCCGCGGTGTGCTCGTCGAGCAGCAGCAGGCGCGGCTCGGTGAGCGTGGCCATGAGCAGGGTGAGTGCCTGGCGCTGGCCGCCCGAGAGCAGGCCGACCTTGGCGTTGAGGCGTGTGTCCAGACCGAGGTCCAGGCGCTTGAGCAGTTCAACGCACTCGTCCTTCTCGGCCTTGGTGACGCCCCACGAAAGACCGCGACGCTGGCCGCGGCGCTTGGCGAGGGCCAGGTTCTCGGCGATCTGCATGTCGGCTGCGGTGCCGCGCATGGGGTCCTGGAACACGCGGCCCAGGTACTTGGCGCGCTGCGACTCGCTCAGACGCGAGATGTCGGTGCCGTCGAGCTCGATAACGCCCGAATCGAGCGGATATACGCCGGCGATCATGTTGAGCAGCGTGGATTTGCCGGCGCCGTTGCCGCCGATCACGGTCACAAAGTCGCCATCGTTGAGGGTAAGGTCGACGCCGGTGAGAGCGCGCTTCTCGGTGACGGTGCCCTTGTTAAAGGTCTTCTTGACGTGCGAGAGCTTAAGCATCTGCCTCATCCCCCTTCGTATAGGAGCTGCGGAGCTTATAGCGCTCCCAAACCACAGGTACGCACAGGGCAACGGCGACGATCACGGCGGAGAGCAGCTTCATGTCGTTGGCGTCCATGCCCAGCTGCAGCACGATGGCACGGATGAGGAAGTAGACCACGGAGCCAAAGACGGCAGAGGCCAGACGGACGGAGAACTGCGTGAGTCCGCCGGGCAGCAGGCGGCCGAGCACCTCGCCGATGACGATGGCGGCAAGACCGATAACGATGGCGCCGGTGCCCATACCAATGTCGGCATACTTTTGGCTCTGGCAGATAAGCGCGCCAGAGAGGCCGATGAGGGCGTTGGAGAGCACAAGGGCAATCATCTTGGTGGAGTTGGTGTTGACGCCCAATGCGCGGATCATGTACTCGTTGTTGCCGGTGGCGCGCAGTGCGGAGCCGATCTCGGTGCCAAAGAACCAGTACAGGATGGCGACGATGGCCACGGCCAGCACAATGCCCAGGATGATAGCGACGGTGGACTGCGGCAGACCCGTCATGTTGCTGACGGCCGAGAACACGGTGCCCTTGGCAAGGATGGGCGTATTGGATTTGCCCATGATGCGCAGGTTGATGGACCACAGGCTGATCTGCGTCAGGATTCCGGCGAGGATCGCGGGAATCTCAAAGACGGTGGTCAAAATGCCCGTGACGGCGCCCGCGATGGCGCCGGCGCACATGCCGGCCAAAACAGCGAGCAACGGGTCGGCGTTGTTATTGACGATGAGCACGGCACAGACGCAGCCGCCGAGGGCAAAGCTGCCGTCGCAGGTCATATCGGGGATGTCGAGCAGGCGGAACGTGATAAACACGCCAAGCACCATAATGCCCCAGAGGACGCCCTGCGAAATGGCGCCCTGCAATGCAATGAGCATGCTTCATACCTCCTAGGATAGGGTGGACACGTGAGTCACCATGATAGCGGTAACAATGTATGAAAGAGCTGCGGTCGGATGTTTTGTCTCATCCGTAACAAGCAGGGCGGACGCCGGTCTACGACGTCCGCCCACGTGGCTCAGATATTGAATAACGCGGCTATGGCGCGAGCGCGGGCTCTAGATGCATTGCCGCGCATGACGCTACGCGTCCAGAGCGGAGAGGTCGATGCCCAGGGCCTCGGCCATCTCGTCGTTCTTGACGACGACCAGGTCCTTGCTCGAGAGGTGTTTGATCGGCATGTCCTCGGGCTTAGCCTCACCCTTCAGGATCTTGACGGCCATCTCGCCCGCGGCGTAGCCCAGATCCTCGTAGTTGATGGAGAGGGTGAACAGGCCGCCAGCCATGCACATGCCCTCCTCGCCGGTCACGAAGGGAAGCTTGTTCTCCTTGCAGATCTGGCCCACCTGCGAGGCGCCCGCGGCGATGGTGTTATCGGTGGGGGAGTACAGCGCGTCGACCTTGCCCACGGCAGATTCGACGACGGACTGGATCTCGTTGGAGCTCGAGACGGTAAAGTCGGTGTACTCCAGGTCCAGCTTGTCGAGCTCCTTCTTGGCGGCCTTGATCTGGACGTCGGAGTTGGACTCGGCGGTGCAGTAGAGCAGGCCGATCTTCTTTACGTCGGGCAGGACCTTCTGCATCATCTCGAGCTGCTCGGCGACCGGGGTGAGGTCGGAGGCACCGGTGACGTTGGTGCCGGGCTTGTCGTTGTCCTGGACCAGGCCGGAGGCAGCGTAGTCGGTGATGGCGCAACCCACGATGGGGATATCGGCCGTGGCACCGGCGGCGGCCTGCGCGGCGGGCGTAGCGATGGCATAGATCAGGTCGACGCCATCGCCCACGAACTTGTCGGCGATGGACTTACACGTAGACTGGTCGTTCTGGGCGTTCTTCTGATCGATCTTGACCTTGAGACCGCTCTTCTTGATGGCCTTGACAAAGCCGTCGTTGGCGGCGTCGAGTGCGGAGTGCTCAGTGAGCTGCAGAACGCCGACGGTGTAGTCGGAACCGGCGGCAGCAGAGCCGGAACCAGAGTTGCCGCCGCATCCGGCGAGCGGAGCGAGCGCGAGCAGGCCAGCAGAGACTAGAAGGCTCCTGCGGCTGATGGTGATGTCCTTCATATCGTTACCCCCAGTATAGAAATGGCTGGAAATACTGCACTCAAACAAAGTGCAAGTGGAACTATAGTAGCGCGGATGTCCATTTTTACAATAACCTGGCGGGTTTTTTAATACAGAACCGGATGGGCGGTACGGGTAGTCGAATGGACGGCGGAGGTTCTTATGCGGCAGAGGCGTCGTCCTCCTCGTCGAGGGCGGCGAAGAGCTTCTTGCCGTCGAGGAGACGCGTGGTGACGTTTCTCATGCGGCCGATCTCTACGGTACGCAGCGTGTCATCGGCGCCTCGGGCGTCATAGACCGTTCCCAGTAAATACGAGATGCCGTCTCGTTGCTTGATGGCAAAGGGGCGGAGTGTCATCCGTGCTACTTCAGTTTCGCCACGTGTCGTGACGCTCGAAATATCAAAACTCACCGTGGTTCCGTGGTCGATGGCCTGCTCGATGAGCTCGCAGGTGTCGATGCGCTTGACGGGCGTGCGCATGGCCTTGGTGGATTTGCCACCGGCGCTTGGAGCAGGCTCGGGTGCATCGAGGTAGCCGCGAACGTCGGCACTCGCCATGGCGACCAAGTGCTGAGCCATGCTTTTTCGAATAGCAATGGGCGTAGAGCGGTTGCGCATGACCATACCGTGGAGCCGGATGATCTCTTCGTCGGTGAGCGGACGGGTCAAGAGCCGATACCCCACGCCGCGTTTGTACTCAATTTCGTATCCGGCATGGCGAAGTGCGGAGATGGCGGTGTAGATGCTGCGTCGCGCCGCCGAGATGGGCATGCGGGCGGGGTCGTCGGGATGGGCGAGGCGCCGGATCAACTCATCGGAAAGCATGGCCTTGTCCTCGCCGGTGTTCTCGCTTAATAGTTGCAGGATGCGAACGGCGCGATAGGCTGCCATCGAGGCGGCGCCTCTCGTTGTGGTGTCGTAGGTTTCAACAGCGGCTTCGGTCATGGTGCCCACGTCCTTTCCGTTTTGGGTGGCGACGGTATGGAGCCTAGGACGCGGGGTTATCCCAGGGGCGCAGGGCGCTCTGGGCGGTCGGTAGTCGTCGGCAAACGGCGGGTCGAGTTTTCAACAGCCCTGCTCAACTGACCAAAAACTTGCCAAAAGCTTGACGGATGCTGTTGAAAAAAGCGTCTCTCGACCGATATCGAGAGACGCTTGTGCGATGAGCGTTGGCGTGTGGTGACGCGAGCTAGCGTCAGACGATTAGAAGTCGGCGTTGCCCACGGTGCGCGGGTGCGGCAGGACGTCGCGGATGTTGCCCACGCCGGTCAGATACATGACCAAGCGCTCGAAGCCCAGACCGTAGCCGGCGTGCTTGCAGGAACCGTAGCGGCGCAGGTCAAGGTAGTACTTGTACTGCTCGGGATTCATGCCCAGGTCCTTGATGCGGGCCTCGAGCAGATCCAGGCGCTCCTCGCGCTGGGAGCCGCCGATAATCTCGCCGATGCCAGGAACCAGGCAGTCGGCGGCGGCGACGGTCTTGCCGTCCTCGTTCATGCGCATGTAGAACGCCTTGATCTCGGCCGGGTAGTCGGTTACGAAGGTCGGGCGCTTAAAGTGCTCCTCGGTCAGGAAACGCTCGTGCTCGGTCTGCAGGTCGATGCCCCAGCTGACGGGGTAATCAAACTGGTGGCCAGCAGCAACTGCCTGCTCCAGGATCTCGACGGCCTCGGTGTAGGTAACGCGGGCAAAGTCGGAGTTTGCCACGTGGTCCAGGCGCTCGATCAGGCCCTTGTCCACAAACTTATTGAGCATGTTGAGCTCGTCGGGGCAGGTGGCCATAACGTCCTTGAGGACGTACTTGAGCATGGCTTCGGCGTTATCCATGTAGTCGTTCAGATCGGCAAAGGCCATCTCGGGCTCGATCATCCAAAACTCGGCGGCGTGGCGCGTGGTGTTGGAGTTTTCGGCGCGGAAGGTGGGGCCAAAGGTGTACACGTCGCCAAAGGCCATGGCAAAGTTCTCGGCGTTGAGCTGGCCGGACACGGTGAGGCTCGCGTGCTTGCCAAAGAAGTCCTGGCTCCAGTCGACCTCGCCGGACTCGGTGAGGGGCGGATTTTTGGGGTCGAGCGTGGTCACGCGGAACATCTCGCCGGCGCCCTCGCAGTCACTCGTGGTGATGATGGGGGTGTTGACGTAGACAAAGCCCTGCTCCTGGAAGAAGCGGTGGATGGCGGCAGCCGCGACAGAGCGGATGCGGAACACGGCGCGGAACAGGTTGGTGCGCGGGCGCAGGTGCTGCTGGGTGCGCAGGAACTCGACGGTTGCGCGCTTCTTCTGCAGCGGGTAATCCGGGGCGCTGACGCCCTCGACCTCGATGGAAGTGGCAGAAAGCTCGAAAGGCTGGGGCGCATCGGGGGTCAGCTTGACGGTGCCGGTGCAGATGAGGGCAGCCGAGACGTTTTGATGGGCGATCTCGTCGTAGTTGTCGAGCGCCTCGCGGTTCATGACGACCTGCAGGTTGCGGAAGCAGCTGCCGTCGTTGAGCGTAACAAAGCCAAAGTTCTTCATGTCGCGGACGGACTTGACCCAGCCGGCGACGGTGACGGTCTGGCCGCCGAGCGACTCGGCGTCGGCGTAGAGCTGCGCGATTTTGGTGCGGTTCACGTATCCTCCCATAACGGTTGAATGATAGTTATCCATACAGTTCGATATTCTAGCAGCTCGGCTCATTTGGGCTATACAGATAAGGCATTGGCGGGATGGTTTTTCAAACGAAAAGCGCCCGCGGCCAAATGGTCGCGGGCGCTTGACGAGGTGCCTTTTGGCTGTGTGGCGTGGGGCCTGGCTACTTGGTCTTGGCAACCAGCAGCGGGTCGCCCAGCTTGACGAGCGGGTTGCCGCCGATAAGCGTTCCAGACTCGCCGACATGGTCGATGCTCTTAAGACGATCGAGCTCGGAGACGATGACGGTCACGATGTCTTCGTGACCAGCGGCCTTAATGGCCTCGCGGTCGAAGCTGATGAGCGGCTGGCCTGCCTTGACCACATCGCCCATCTCGACAAAGCGGGCAAAACCCTTGCCGTTCATTTCCACGGTGCCCAGGCCAACATGGATGAACACGCGAAGACCGTCCTCGGTGATCATGCCAATGGAGTGGTTGGTGACGGTGGTAGCGCCGATGCGGCCGTTGGCGGGCGCATAGATGGTGCCGGTAATGGGCTCGATGCCATAGCCCTGGCCAAGCATGCCCGAGGCGATCGTCTCGTCGGGGACCTCGTTCAGGTTGACGAGCACGCCGTTGACGGGGGCATAGATGACGCCTTCGCGGGTGGCGAAGCTTGCTGCGGGCGGAACGGACGCCTCGCCCGTCGAGGTGAAGGTGGACTTAAGCGAATCGAGCAGACCCATAGTTGCCTCCAACTTAAATAGGCGCATATCGCGCGTTTGGTTTGCCGGAAACGTTTCATATGTGTTTCGCGGCTTGGTCAACATCCCTCATTCTACGCTGCTCAGCGATGGTCCTGAGCTGGGATTATGTGATATATCAGTTGATGGGAAGCTTATTGCTGAAGTGTTTCTGTGCCACGGGCCCAAGTGGGGTACGCTTGAAAACGAAAAACAAGGGCGCATAATTTGCGCGAAGGGAGCACATATGATTGTCGAGAACCACGCGCTGTGGGGCGAGGAGCCGACCGAGGAATATCCAGCGACGTTTACGTATTTGGGTGCCGAGCCGCTGCCCGATAAACCGAATGGCCGCCGCCCTGCCGTGATTATCTGCGGCGGAGGTGCGTTTACGCATATCGCCCCGCATGAACAGGATCCCGTGGCGTTTGCGTTTTTGGATCACGGTTACCAGGCCTTTGTGCTCAACTATGTGACGAGTGGCACGGGTGACGTGAGCTTTCCGCACCCCCAGGCAGATCTTGCCAAGATGGTCGCCACGGTTCGTGCGAATGCCGACGAGTGGCATGTCGATCCCAAGCGCGTGTGCGTTGTGGGCTTCTCGGCGGGCGGCATGATCTGCGCCTCGCTGGCAACGCAGTGGAAGACTGGTCCCTTCGCGGGCCTGGCAGGGGCGTGTCCGGACGACATTCGTCCCGATGTCGTGGTGCTGGGCTATCCGCTGCTCGACTTTGCCTATGTGCGCGACATGCAGACGCGCGACCAGCGCATCGACCTGCGCGTGCCAAAGACGGGCGGCAAGACGGGGCGCGATTTGCTCAACGACTATTTGTCGATGGTGACGGGTGGCGAGGCAACTGACGAGCATCTGGCCGACATCTGCCCCACCACGCATGTTTCGCGTCAGATGCCGCCGACCTTTGTGTGGGGCGTGTCCGACGACAAGACGGCGCCGATCGCGCAGGTCTATCCGTTTGCGCAGCGCATGGCCGAGGAGGGCGTCGCATGCGAGATGCACGTCTTTGACCAGGGCGGCCACGGCCTTTCGCTCGG
>CAJMLB010000061.1:0-7867 GCA_905214145.1 uncultured bacterium
CCAAACCGTCACAACATTTGATGAAAATCTCGAAAACGAGGAAAAGCGTCGAATGTTGTGACGCTTTTCCTGTCTGTGCCGGCGAGCTCCCGTGCCATCTGGGGGTATAAGGCTGGCAAGTGTTTATTTGCGAGGCTTAAGGGGCGCCCCGTATGGATATCGATAACTTTGAATGGTGGTATAGCGAGGGCGAGGCTCCGGACGAGGAGTGGGACGAGCCCGCGCCGCGTGACGTGTCGAGCGACGAGGACGAGGCCGGCAACGATGCTGCTGTCGAGCCTGACGCCGCCTCCGATGCCGCCGAGCCCCTGACCTTTGAGCAGGCTTGGGCCCAAGCCGAGGCCGATGAAGCTAAGGTCGATGCCACGGCCACACTCGGTGAGCCGGCGGACATGTCCATCTCGCCGGCCAAGATCCCGCAGCCGCGCCATAACATCGACCCCGGCAGTACGGCATCCTTCAGCATTCTCGACGTGCCCTCGCAGGGTGCCCAAGCACCCGCGCCCACACGTCGCCCCGACCTGGCTCGCGAGGAGGACGCGGGCCGTCGCTCTCCGCTCGGCCCCATCCTCATCGCCTTCATGGCCGGCGTTATCGCATGCTCGGTAATTGGAAACGTCTGGAGCCATGTTGAACAACAACGAAAAGACGCCGCCAAGGTCGAGATGTCCGTCGAACAATCGCTCAGCCGCACGCGCTCGGTGCATGTATCGGTCGAGGTCAAGGACGGCGCGACGTGGGACACCGCGCGCGGCGACAGCCAGATGCTCGTCCATATCGTGGGTCGCACGCTCAAGGGGCAAGCGATCGACGAGTACCAATACGTCAATTCCGAAGGTGACGGCATCGAGCTCAAGCCCGGCGACTACGAGCTCACGGTCGATGAGCCGCCCGTCGCCACCGACGGCACGCGTTACCGTGCCTCAAAGCGCATGGTTCCGGTGAGTTTTAATTCACAGGCGCCCGATACGGTCGATAGCACGCCGCAGGGCGGGTTTGACCTTTACGCTATTGCTCAATAACTGCACCTGTCGCTCAACCCCGCCGCCAAGAGTGGGACAATAGCCCTCGACACCGTTGTTTACTATTGGAGGAAGTAGCATGTCCACCGTCACTACCATCAAGCGCGGCGGCCTCACCGCGGCCATCGATTCCATGGGCGCCCAGCTCACGAGCCTTGCCCTCAACGGCAACGAGTATCTGTGGCAGGGCGACCCGGCCTTTTGGGGCAAGCATGCGCCTATCCTGTTCCCCATCGTGGGATCGCTGCGCAACAACATGGCGACATCTGCGGCCGGCACCTGCGAGATGCCGCGCCATGGACTCGCTCGCATCGTCGAGCACAAGTTGGTCGAGGTTTCGGAGGACGGCTCCTCGGTAACGTACGAGATCACTGACACGCCCGAGTCGCTCAAGGCGTTCCCGTTCCACTTTAAGCTCAACATGACCTATGCCCTGACCGGCGACGCCACGCTCACGCAGACCTTTGCCGTCACCAACACCGGCGACGTGGCCCTGCCGTTCTCGGTGGGCGGTCATCCTGCATTCAACGTGCCCGCCCCCGGTGCCGAAGACGAGGCGTTCGAGGATTACGAGCTGGCGTTTACCGAGGCTTGGACTAACGAGGCCCCCATCATCACGCCCGACGGTCTTATGACGTTCGAGGGCAGCTACAAGGCTCCCGATAACTCGGACGTGCTGCTCATCACGCACCGCAGCTTCGATAACGATGCCATCATGTTCACCGATGTCCCGGGTTCCACGCTCACGCTGCGCGGCCGCAAGTCGGGCCACGGCGTCAAGATCGACTTTGAGGGCTTTAAGTACATCGGCGTGTGGTCTGCCGCCAACGACGCCCCGTTTGTGGCGCTCGAGCCCTGGACCGGTCATACCACCATGGACACCGAGGACGACGTCTTTGAGCACAAGGTCAACACCATTACCTTGGCACCGGGTGAGACGGACGTTCGCAGCTTTAGCGTTACCCTGCTCTAGAGGTTCCGCCGTTCTAACGAACGACGGACCGGTCGACGCTGCGCGCCACCCAGAGCGACAATTTGTCATTCAAAAGGCAAGGCATGACCAGAAGGTCTATGCCTTGCCTTTTTCATGCTAACTTGTTCGCTCTGGGTGGCGCCCGCTGGCATTGCCAAAACATCGACGCTCCCAATGACTACCGTGTGTCTATTAATTTTTCGAGCTTGTGCTGCGCTGCTGGTCGCTGGCGTATATCCTGTTAAGTCGTCAGCATACGATTCAACAGGGAAGGCAGATTATGCATTCTCCCCATCAACGCGACGCGCATCCACAGCCGGTATGCAGCCGTCGCATCTTTTTGGGTAGCGCTCTCGCTGCGAGCGCTTCTGTCGTCGCCGGCGCACTTGCCGGCTGCCAGCGTCCCTCCACGCTGGAAGTAGTTCAGTCCACGACGGGCGGCGGTCGCGACGACCTGTCCGATTCTGTGATCGGCAAGGATAAGATCCGCATTGGCATGGAGGCGGCCTACGCCCCGTACAACTGGCAGGTTTCCGAGGCCAGCGAGTTCACGATCCCCATCGATAACGTGCAGGGCGCCTATGCCGATGGCTACGACGTGCAGATCGCCAAGATCGTCTGCAAGGCTCTCGGCGGCGAGCCCGTTGCCGTCAAGCAGAGCTTCTCGGGCCTTATCGACTCGCTCAACAACGGCCAGATTGACCTCATCATCGCCGGCATGAGCGCCACGCCCGAGCGCGAGGAGTCCGTCGGCTTTTCCGACCCGTACTTCATTGGCTACTTTGGCCTGTTCGTAAAAGAGGGCTCGCCCTACCAAAACGCCACCAAGCTCAGCGACTTCAGCGGTGCCACGGTGCTCGGCCAAAAGGACACGATGCTCGATACCGTCATCGACGAGATTCCGGGCGTTGTGCACAAGAACCCGGTCGATTCGGTCCCCACGGTGTTCTCGAATCTGCTGCAGGGCACGTGCGACGCCGTGACCTACAACACTGAGAACGAAAAGGGCTATATGGCCCAAAATCCCGGTATCGTCCCCATCCACTTTGCCGAGGGCGAGGGCTTTAAGCAGGAGGTCACGGCGAATGTCGGTTGCCGCAAGGGCTCGGACAAACTGCTTAAGCTCATCGACAAGACACTCAAGGGCATCAGCCAAGAGGAGCGCGACCAAATGTGGGACGCGTGCCTCGACCGTCAGCCGGCATAGGGAGGCAGCATGAAAGGCATCAATCGTCTGGCCTCCTTTATCAAGGCCGACCACCGTTATGTGTACCTGGGCACGAGCGTTATCGCGGCGCTCGGCTTGGCATTTAGCCAGCGCAACCCCACGCCGCTGAGCTTCTTGGCGCCTACGGGCGTGTTCCAAGACTGCCTCTGGGCAATCCTTTGGGCCTGGCTCGTCGTGTCGGCGGCGGCGCTGGTCGCCAAGCTCATGCACTGGAACGACTATCGCGAGGCGTCGCCGTTCGCATCCGAGCGCTTCCGTCGTGGCGCACGCTTAGGCAGCTACGTCGTGGTCGCCATCGCGGCGATCTTCTTTATCGACCGCTGCGTCATGTCATTTATCGACCTGGTGCAGGTGAGCGTTGTCTCGGATTCCAACCCCAGCGACTTTTTGTCGAGCCTGGTCTACATGACCTACAAGAGCGGCGACTTCTTTATCCGCGGCATCGAGATCACCATCGCACTTGCGACCTTCGGTACCGTCATCGCCTTTTTCCTGGCGCTGCTCTTTGTGTTCCTGCGTATTCAGACGTTCGACCGCGTGGATAACGATCTGGTGCGCTTCTTTAAGAGCATCGGCCGCGGCTTTGCGACCGTCTACTCTACCATCGTGCGCGGCACGCCCATGATGGTCCAGGGCCTGCTCATCTATTACGCGGGCTTCACCGTTTTGCGCGGCATGGGCTTCGAGACCGCCCAGGCCAACCAGATTTGGAGTACCTTCACCGCCGGTCTCGTCACCATCTCGCTCAACTCCACCGCCTACATGATGGAGGTCCTGCGCGGCGGCATCGAGTCCATCGATCCCGGCCAGGCCGAGGCGGCGCGCTCGCTGGGTCTGTCGCAGTGGCAGGCCATGCGCAAGGTCGTGTTCCCCCAGGGTATTAAAAACGCGATCCCCGCACTCACCAACGAGCTCATCATCAACATCAAGGATTCGTCGGTGCTTTCGGTCATCGGCGTGTTCGACCTCATGTACGCCACCACCACCGTCGCCGGCGTGTACTATCGCCAGATGGAGGTCTACTGCGTGGCGCTCGTGGTCTACCTGATCCTGACGCTCGTGGCGAGCCGCCTGCTCGAGGCCTTTGGCAAAAAGCTCGGCGCCGAGGCCCCGGCAACGCTGCCCAGCTCCAACTAGGCTCAAGACGAGGAGAATCATCATGGCAGATATCGCCACTACCGGCACCGCGGCCGCCGCACAGACCAATGAGCCGCTTATCCGCGTCGAGGGCCTGCGCAAGAGCTTTGGCTCACTCGAGGTACTCAAGGGCATCGACTTGTCCGTCAATCCCGGCGAGGTCGTCACCATCATCGGCGCCTCGGGCTCGGGCAAGTCGACGTTTCTGCGCTGCCTTAACCTGCTCGAGACCCCGGACGCGGGCCATATCTGGTTCCACGGTCAGGACCTTACTGCCGAGCGCTGCAATATCAATAAACTGCGCGAGGACATCGGCATGGTGTTCCAGGGCTTCAACCTGTTCAACAACATGGACGTGCTCGACAACTGCACGCTCGCGCCCGTCACGCTCAAAAAGATGAGCAAGGCCGAGGCCGAGAAGGTCGCGATGGAGCATCTGACGAGCGTGGGACTCGAAAAGTTCGCGCACGCCGCCGTTGGTCGCCTGTCCGGTGGTCAAAAACAGCGCGTGGCCATCGCTCGTGCCCTATGTATGAATCCGCAGATCATGCTGTTCGACGAGCCGACCTCCGCGCTCGACCCCGAGATCGTGGGCGAGGTGCTCGAGGTCATGCGCAAGCTCGCCGCCGACGGCATGACCATGGTCGTCGTCACGCACGAGATGGCCTTTGCCCGCACGGTGTCCGACCGCGTGGTCTTTATGGACAAGGGCGTGGTGCTCGAGGATGCCGCGCCGGCCGAGCTCTTCGGCAACCCCAAACACCAGCGCACTCGTGAGTTCCTCTCTCGCTATCTCGAGGACAAATAACCGACCGCAAACGCTTACGTTGCAGGGCCGCTCCCGTGGGGCGGCCTTTGTCGTCACAATCGAAAGGATGTCATGGCCGAGGTTTGGCGCTTCTTTGCGCATGAGGACGATTTTGCCGATATAGACGAGGCCGGCGCGTGCGAGCACTTGGGCCGCGTGCTGTCGTTTCCGACCATTTCGAGCATGGATGCCGAGGCGGTGGATTGGCAGCCCTTCGACGACCTGCGCGCCTATATGCAGCAGGCCTGGCCGTACGTATTTGCGGCGGGCGAGGTCGAGCTTATCGACCATTCGCTATTGGTGACACTTAGCGGTTCCGACCCTGCCCTCAAGCCCGTTATGCTCATGGGCCACATGGACGTGGTCCCCGTGGTGCCGGGTACCGAGGCCGACTGGACGCACGCCCCCTTTAGCGGGCACGTGGACGACACCTACATCTGGGGCCGTGGAGCGATCGACATGAAGGACCAGGTCGCAGGCATTCTCGAGGCTGTCGAGTATGCGCTGGCGCACGGTTGGCAGCACGAGCGCACGCTGTTCCTGGCCTTTGGCCAGGACGAGGAGACAACGCAGTACGGTGCAGGCGCCATCGGCCGCGCGCTCGAGGAGCGCGGTGTTGAGCTCGAGTTCCTGATCGACGAGGGCGACTACCGCATCGTTTCGGATGCCGAGTACAGCGCGGGCGAGGGTTGGCTCATGCACGCCGACCTCGCGGAGAAGGGCTATGCCGATATCGTGCTCAAGACGAAGAGTGAGGGTGGTCATTCTTCTAACCCCTACGGCGGCACGTCGCTCGAGGTGCTCAGCCGTGCCATCACCGCAATCTGCGATATCGAGTGGCCGACGCGCGTGACCGATTTACTTGCCGCCCAGCTCGTCGAGCTGGGGCTCTACACGGCGGATGAAATTGCCGCCAACGGGGGCGCCATTGTCCGCGATTGCCTCGCCAGCAAGAAGCTCTATCCGCTGGTGACGACCACCTGCGCACCCACGCAGATCGAGGGTGGCAGCACCGGCGCCAACGTAATGCCGCAGGATATGTGGGCCAACATCAACTTCCGCATGCTCGAGGGCACGAGCGTGGCCGACGTTGTGGCGCGCTGCCGTGAGGCGGTTGCCGGGGCGGACCTTGCCGGTCGTGTCGAAGTGGAGCTAGGCCCCGGCAGCTCCGAACCCTCGCCGTCCCCGCGCATCGGTGGCCCCGGCCTCGAGGCGGTTCGCTCCATCGCCGCCCGCTATTTCCGTGATCCAAAGGGGACGGAGGAAAATGGATCATTCGAGCCAGTGGCAATTGTGCCCTCGACCGTGATCGGTGCGACCGACGCTGCCAACTACCAGCACATTTGCCCTGAGTGCATTCGCTTCTCGGCCTTTGTGGTTGATGACGACGAGTGTGATCGCGGCGTCCACGGCACCAACGAGCGCATCACCCGCCGCGCCTACCTCCAGGGTGTTCGCTTCCTCATCGCCCTGCTTCAAACGCTCTAGCCAAAAAGCAAGCCCTTGATGCAATGGGGTCAGGTTTGTTTGCACCAATCATTCCGTGCGGGTTATATGCAGGTTTGTCTGCGCACGCTATCATGTATGGGTTAGACCGCAACTATGTACCCCACACGCGAAGGGATGCGCATGTATCTGAAGATCGACATGTTCTAGCTGGGCTTACCCCCGCAGTGGCGCCATGCGCCCCATCAACTCTGCCGATTTTCATCTTCACGCATATAAAGGAGTCCTGCCATGCGCGACAAGCTCGAAAAGATCATCAAGGCCTACGAGGAGCTCGAGAAGAAGCTGTCCGACCCGGCCGTCGCCTCCGACATCAAGGAGTTCACGCGTCTCAACAAGGAGTACGCGCACCAGTCCGACCTCATTGCTGCCTCGCGCGAGTACATCGGCGCGCTCGACGACATCGAGGCTGCCAAGGAAATGCTCCACGATACCACCGACGCCGATGAGAAGGAGATGCTCCAGATGGACATCTCCGAAAACGAGGCTAAGCTTCCCCAGCTCGAGGAAGATATCAAGTACATGCTCATCCCGAGCGACCCCAACGACGACAAGAATACCATCGTCGAGATCCGCTCTGCCGCCGGTGGCGACGAGGCGGCCATCTTCGCCGGCGACCTGTACAAGATGTACCAGCGCTTTTGCGAGTCTCGCGGCTGGAAGACCACCGTGCTCGATTCCAGTCCCAGCGAGGCCGGCGGCTTTAAGTCCATCGAGTTCAAGGTCGAGGGTGACCGCGTCTACTCCATCATGAAGTTCGAGTCCGGCGTGCACCGTGTCCAGCGCGTTCCCAAGACCGAGTCCCAGGGCCGCATCCAGACCTCCACGGCAACCGTCGCCGTGCTTCCCGAGGCCGAGGAGATTGACGTCCAGATCAACCAGTCCGACCTGCGCATCGATACTTACTGCGCCTCCGGTCCTGGCGGTCAGTGCGTTAACACCACTTATTCCGCCGTGCGTATCACCCACCTGCCCACCAACACCGTGGTGCAGTCGCAGGAGCAGCGCTCCCAGATCCAGAACCGCGAGGTCTGCATGCAGATGCTGCGCGCCCGTCTGTACGAGATGGAGCTCGAGAAGCAGCAGGCAGAGCTTGGTGCCGAGCGCCAAAGCCAGATCGGCCACGGCAACCGTTCCGAGAAGATCCGTACCTACAACCAGCCCCAGGACCGCGTGACCGACCACCGCATCGG
>CAJMLB010000062.1:0-7734 GCA_905214145.1 uncultured bacterium
GATGAGTGGCCTAGCGGATGGGTCAACGTTGGCGAGGTTGTCGAGGGCAAGCTCCCGAAGGCCGTACCCGAGACGGTGACGCTGTCCCTCAAGGTTCCAGTTGCGATGAAGCGGGCTCTTGAGAAGGAAGCGAAGGCCGAGGGCAAGTCGACGGGTGCGTATGCCCGCGGAATCCTCGCCGATGGTCTCATGGCCATAGCGTAAAGCAGCAGGGGAGCTAACAGAAAGGGGGGCCTTGAAGGGCTCCCCTTTCCTGCCGGCGACCCTGTTGTGATTTGGGTCAGAGCTTCATGGCTAGCCCCTCCAAGCCCTCCTGAGCCTTTGCCAGCGGCTCAGCTCTTATGTATATACACTCTATATAAATTCTATATAGAGTGTATATACAATCTATATACTATCTCGATTCATGCGCAGTTCAAGACCCTCGACGATGAGGCGTGAGACCGTTGTATTGTGTTCAGCGGCATAAGTCGAAATCTCGGCTTTTTGTTCATCAGTCACCCAGAAAGTGATGCACTTTCCCTTTTTACGAGTGCTGGTCGAGTCACCTTTGTGGCGCGTATCCTGGTTTGCCATGAGGGTCGGCGCAACCTCCTCAGGCACCGTCATTCGACGGACTGGCCTCTTAGCCGGCATAGTGAATCTCCTCATCGTTACGCAAGATTTCTTTCAGTTCATCCCAAATCTCCTCATAGCCGAAGAGATCATCGCCAAACGAATTGCCGAAAAAGTTTCGCAGCCCTTCGCGGCGGCGGACTTGATGGTCGAAATAACTGAGGTCGGCATCTTCAATCTCGCTCTGTGCCTTTGCAAACGAAAGGGTGTTGGCCGCAACCTGAGTAAGCAGCACGCCGTAAAAGACCTCGCGCTTCGTAAGCGTGCGTGCGGTCTCGATGGTCTTCACAACGTCGGCCGCGCCCGGACCCGTCGGAATCACGACGAAGTCCGATGCCTCAGCAGCCTCGTCCATGATGTTGCCATTCGGTGGGCAGTCGATAAAGATCCATTTGTCAGGATTCCTGCGGTATTGGATGCCGGCGCGCCGCACCGTCGCCAGGTTCGCCGACGTTACGGAAAATGGAAGGGAATCATTGTTCTGATCGGCGAGGAGCGCCCAGAAGCTTGCGCTAGACTGCGGGTCGCAGTCGTAAACCTCGACGCTCTTTCCCTCGCGCTCAGCAGCTGTCGCCAACGCCATTGCCGTCGTTGTCTTGCCGACACCACCTTTTAAGTTCATAGCCGAAATAATCACGGGCGTTCCTCTCAAGTGCTGTTGTATCTAACAGTGAGTCTATATAGAAAGTATATACAGTCTATATAGACTGTATATACTTTTCTTTCAACTCGGCGAGCTCATCGCCTGTAAGCGTCCGCCCCGCGCTCCTCGCCGCACGCAGCCCCTCGAACAGGTCTGGCGCCTCGTGTCTCGCCCATTCAATTGCAGCTCGAACGCCGAGGGCGCGAGCTTTCATCAGGTCGGAACGCTTTCCCATAAGGTCGGCTGTCGTCATGGCGTCGAAGTAATCGTCGGTCTCAGTGTTCCATGCCTGGTGCTCATCATCGATGCCGATCTTGATCTGATTGAGAAGATCTTCGTTCTCGCGGACAATTCTCTCGACCTCGGCAGCGCGCTTAAAGCCGAAAAAGACCGCCGTCTGCTCATATGGCTCCCACGGATGCGCCGCGACATGGCGCAGTACCGCGCGAACAAGACCTGGCCGATCATTTGCATACTTCCGCTTGAATTGCTCGGCCTGTTCCTCGATAACCCTATGAGGCCGGTACGTTGGACGCCTGTCTTGGCTCATAGCCTTCTTGTATTCATTCTGCCATCCAGGCTTGAGCCACTTATAGACAGTCGGACGGGACACCCCAGCGACGCGAGCTAGCGCCGACATACTTAAACCAGGGTTCTCAGCCGCAGTTTTCCAAACCTGCACGGCCTTCGTCGGCGCTCCATCTCGGTTGCCGTTATCCCACCAATTCGTGCCATGGGCCTTCTGATTCAGGTCCCTTGTCATGCGGGCCTTTTCAAGAGACAAATCCTTCGGGAGTCTCTTGTCTGGCGGATTACTACCATGTCCCATCTTCTCACCATATGAGACAGCGGCCTTTCGCTCGCAGAATCCCTGAGTGTAACGACGCGCCCGCCCAGCCGCTGAGCCGCCCTCAAACGCCTCCAGAGCCGCCGCCACGTCGTTAGCGGTAAACCTGTTGCTTGGCTCTACCGAAAGGGCGTCAAATCGATCAAGAAGGCCGTATGCATCGTCCTCAAGCTCGTCGTAAGAAACGCCACACTTGTTAGCCATGACAGCAAGATAGAAGATGCACCAATAACGGTGATCAACTGATGCCTGATCCCTGATGACGCTCAAAACCCGATCGTAGCCGGCACGGCCATACGTCCACCCTCCGCGCGGCTCGTCGTTAACAACGCACCTTTCATACCATTCGGGCCACAATTCTTTTGCCTGGGCGATCGGAGTCTTCTTGCGGGCCTCCTGCGTAAGTTCTCGAAGAGCTGCAAGACCATCCATATCCTTCTTGCCCAGCAGCTTTGGAACAAAAGACAGCAGATAGTGGATTGTAGCAGGCGGGGTCGCATCGTGAGAAAAACACTCGGCAACATACGGCTGCTTAATCTTTGGATTGCCGATGTCTCCATTGAGCTTCGTGGCGCTTCCGACCATCCGGAAACCTTGGAAGATGCCCTGAGTCTGCTTCTTGTCTGGGTCGCTGGCGCTTGTGTTGGCGTTCCAAACTCGGTCGGTCAGCTCGCGCTTGAGGACCTGTAGACCAGTGACGTAGCGGGTCATAAGCGGCACTGGATGTTCGAGAAGGTAAACGACGTGAAGGCCTGTCCCTGAGCTGACGAGATAGTTGGCATAGGGAATTGCGCCACGCTCCATCTGGTGGAGCAAGTTATCAAGCTCGCGTTCGCCAACGTAATCGAGATCGATCATGATGGCATGCAAGTATCGGGCATTACGGCTGCTGCGGCTCTTGCCGTAATAGCTGACCGGAGCCAGAAACATAAACGTGTTCTGCTCAATCGACAGCTTTCGAAGCTCTTCAAGTTCTTCAAGACCGTCATGAAGCGTATATCGATGCATAATGCGTTTTACAAGTTTGTTGCCCTTTGGGTCGACTCCTCGTTCTATCTCCTTACCGGTGTCCTCAAGAACAATGACGTTGGGCTTGCCATCGGAATCGTTACCCTTCTTCTGGAGAGTCCCATCAGGAAACATAGCGTGATAAAAGGTGTCGGGATCGCAGTAGCTCCAACCCAAACGATAGGCGTCAAACAACTTCTCGTTTCTCACCTGATTTGCATGGCGCTCATTCTCATACCAGCGTCCATCATGCTCGCTGGAACTCTTACGACGCTTTCTCGAAACAGGCATACAAAGCCCCCTTTAAGATGAAAACAACACTCCCCTGGAAACAACCTCAGGAGCGACCCCGAGGGGGTGCCCTGCGGGCTAAGCAGGACGTATATTAAGGTTAAATGATATTTTACACTTTTTCGCCTAAAAATGTGTATATAGAATCTATATACACTGTATATAGATTCTATATACACAAAAAGGATCACTCCGATGCCTCGTACGCGGTGATAAACGCCTTTAGTGGCGACGTCTCGGGAACGTGCCGGAGCTCTTCGCGATGCCGCATGTGCGCGAGTCTGCGCTCGCACATGGCCCGTATCTCGGCCCGATCGGCCCGGTCCTGGGCCTCGGCGTCCTCGGCAGTCTTTGCCTCGTAGTAGCCGTGCAGGTCGACAGTCACGGTTCTCTTGCCGCCGCCCGGCCCGGATCCAACATTGGAAGGCACACGGTTCAGCATAGCCTCCGTACTTCCAATCAACGACTGGCGCGCGAGCCGCGCCACAGCCTCCGGGTCATGGAGCGAGAACGGTTTTGCATCGGGATCGGCCATGGCCCGGAGGGTCACTTCAAGCTCGGAACGGTCCATCTTCGCAATCCTGAACTGCCAATCGAGCAGCTCGACATCATCCATGGCTACCCACGAACCTTGACTGCGATGAAGTAGCCAATACCGCCACAGACGGCCATGGAGAGAAGCAGCGCGGCCCATCCCCATGCACCCAGCCACTCGGCCCCGGCCTTCAGCTGGACCCACATGAAGCCCACGGCGACCAAGAAGACGATGAGGCAGGCCACGCAGGTCACGACGCCACACGCAACGGTCGCAACAATCATCGACCGCCTCGCGCTCTCGAGTTCATCGACGGCCTGCTTGGCGTTCGCCTGGCTGCTCTCAACGGCCTTTTTAGCCGCCCTCTCCACGTCCCGCAGGCACTCAACCGTGCGGGCCTCCACAGCCCTGTAAACGACGTTTGAGGCATCCTCCGCTCGCTCGGCGGCACCGATGACCGCCTCGCTCATATCGCGCATGGTGTCGGTGTTCTCGACCAACGCACCGTGCATCTCCTTCGCGATGCCGGCGATGCTGTGCATGTCCTTGGCGACGCGGAGCTGGTCGCGCGCCGCCTGTTCCTTGAGATCTGCCGATGCCTCAAGGGCATCGCCCATAGCCGCTAGGTTGTCCTGGCTGAGGTTGTCGAAAGTACCCATGATTTGAACTCCGTTTCTAGTCTAGTGGTGGATACCGTTTTCGTTTTCAAGCTCGATCTCGACCGAGAGCGGCTTGGCGACCTTTGCAGTCTTCTTGGCCTGCTCGCGGACGAGCTTGTCGCGCTGCTGGGCGGTCATGGCCTTGAGCTGGGCGGCGGTAATCGGTCGCCCGACCTCCTTGCTCATGGTCACGAGCTGGCGCAGCGGGCGTCCCATCTGCGCGCCCGTGACGGTGCGACCGTCTTGGGTGAACTTGAGGTCGCCGTGGCCCTCGACGTAATCCATGGCCACGCCGCGCTGCGCTAGGGCGTCGGCGAGGTCGTTGAAGTGGTTGTTGCTCCGGCGCGCGAACACCTGCTGGATCTCGGCCTCGACGGTCTTGGCGATGGAGATATCCAACTTGGCGCCGCCCATGGCCATACCGCGCTTTCGCGCCGCCGTGGCGCGCATGAGGCCCGTGTGGCGGGCGATGAAAGCGCGCCGGCGCTGGGTGACGGCGTCGGTCTTCTGCGCCCACCATGCGCTCGCGCGCTCCTTGAGTCGGCGCAGCTCTCCGATCACGCGGTCGATGGCGCTGTTCGTCTGGCGCACCTCGACATTCATGGCCACGCGCTCAGGCGTGGGTCGCTGGCCCTCGTGGACGGTCGGGACGTACTCAATTTTGCGGTCCTCGAAGGACCGGTGGTCGATTGTCACGGCAACCTCGTTGTGCTTGGCGGCATGTTCGGCGAGGCGTTTGTTGGCGATGCCTGCCCAGGACGCGCGGACGCGCCTGAGTTCGGCTTTCTCGGCATCGAACGCCTTAGCGCCGTCCATCTTGGCGGTGACGGCCACTGGCGTCTTCGTCTTGCGGTCGTCCTTGGTGAGGCCTTGCGCCGCCGCCTGGGACATGGTCCGGCGCTCACCGTCCCGGAAGTTGTAGACCTTCTCGATGCCCTCGGCCTTGGCCGCTTTCCAGTCCTTGGCGGCGACCATGACGTCGCTGCCGTCTGGACGGCGGCACAGGTAGACCTTGGTTGACTTCTGCGCCCTGGGGCGCTCGAAGCCATCGGCACCGAGTTTGAGGGCGCTCACGAGCACGTGGGCGTGGGGATTACCGTCGCCCGAATCATGTATTGCCCAATCGCAGGCCTTGTTTTTGAACAGGTTGCAGAAATCGAGAACGCAGGCGCGTTGCTCGTCCAAGTCGAGCTCGCGGGGAAGGGCGAACTCATAGCGCTTGGCCACGAGTTCGTTGCCGCCGTCATATGCGCGCCGTGCCTCGTTCCAGATACTCTGACGGTCCCAGGCGGGCGCACCTTCGGGAAGGACGATACCGGTATCGGCGATGCGCTCGGCGCGCGCGTAGCGCTTGAGCTCGCCCGTGGCCTCGTCGCGCAATGTCTCGCCGCTCTGGTAGGCGGCAGACGCGACGGCAGACGATCCGCGCGCCGGGGCGATACCTCGGGCGTTCAGATGGTAGATGGCCATGTGGCGTCTGCCTCCTTCCGGCAAGCGAGTGAAACGAGCGCGCAGCGGTGCCGTGCGCACCGTGAGCCATTGAGGCGAACGGGCACGGTATCGCGGAGCGCAAGGGAGCCTTGGCGACCGCGCAGGCGCAGCCAATCGTAAGCCGCCCAAGGCGAACGGTTGGTGGTGTGCCGGAGAGGCAAGGAGCGCGAGCGACGCGCAGCGACCGCAGGGAGCGTAAGGGCTCGCCGCCTAGGCGCGCACGCAATGTCTCTCTCACGCAGCGCCGTAGGCGCGAGTAAGTGAGACTAAGTGCGCCCTTAACTTAAGTTAAGGGAATGATACCCACTCGTTACGGGTACAATCAAGTCAATTAAAAACGCAGTTGAAAGGCACAAAATGGACCTGAACGAATTCACGAGCATCGACGGGGCTCAGCGGTCAGATAACACTTTCGCGGCAGACGCCGGAACGCAGCCCGCGAAGCCGAAACGCAAGCGCGTCAAGAAGACCATTGACCAGCAGGTCGCCGAGGCCGAAGAGCGCCTGAAGAAACTCAAGGCGAAGCAGCGGAACGAGGAACGGACCAAACGCAACCACCGGCTCATCGCGAGCGCCGCGACCATCGAGGCCGAGGCCGGTCACGTTGAGCTCGACGAGCGCATTGCCACATGGCTCGGGCGGGTTCTCGCCAACGAAATTGCCAGCAAACCTGAGGGTGAGATCTCTCGATACATCGCATGGCGCGACGGAAAGGGCGGCAAACAGTGAATATCAAAATTGTCTACGAGGACCGCATTGACGCATGGGACACCCGAGCGGACGGGTCCGCATCGACCTCACATGCCGTGCTGCGCGTCAACGGACGGCATCTCGAACTTTGGAGCGCCCTCAGATTCGAGGAGGGGTACGACCCGGAGAAAAGTGGGCAGGCAAAGAGCAGCCGAACCGAAGAGGGGCAGGCCGAAAGCATCCTGAGCATTTCAGCGGAAAACGCCCCACAGGTCCTCAATGCCTGGCTCGCTGTTGCTCACGATGAGCACGGGCTGCTCAGGCTCGACGTCGACGGTGAAACGCTCTACAAGTTCGAAGAGCCGGACGAGGACGAGGATGAAACCTCGGACAACGTCAGCGACGAGTTCAGCGGCGTGTTCGAAAACGTGGACTTTTTTGAACCGGAGGGGTGCCCGCAGGGAGCTTGACGGCCACGAAGCCCCAGCGCGACCGCTCGATAATCAGGTGCTTTGATTAGGTATACTAAACTGGTATACTTATTGGGGAAGAAAGGAGAACGGCATTGGTCAGAGTACACGGGAACGCCCTCAAGCACGGGCTTACCAGCGATGAGGTCGCGTATGCGTGGGAGAACCCGATTCGGTGCCGCCAGCGAAACGGCACGGATGACCCGCCGCTCTGGATTTCGGTCGGCTCGCTTCCCGATGGGAGGTTTGCCGAGCTGATTGGATTCATGGATATCGACGGCGTTTGGTGCGTGTTCCACGCGATGGTGCCGCCGACGAAGAAGTTCAAGCGTGAGCTGGGATGGAGGTAGACATGAACGGAATCGTTGCCGAGAACGGCAAGGTCGTGACCGATGAGATGATTGCCGATTGGGAAAGCGCCCTTGAGCGCGATGAGTGGCCTAGCGGATGGGTCAACGTTGGCGAGGTTGTCGAGGGCAAGCTCC
>CAJMLB010000063.1:0-7692 GCA_905214145.1 uncultured bacterium
TACACTGCGGAAAAACACCGCTCACAAAGCGGACGCCAACTTGCTAAAACACACACGAAGAGAAGTTGGAGCGCATCGAGCTCATCGATGCCGTGTGCGATGCCGGGAGGCTGGCGAGGGGCCTGGACCAGCTGCTCGAGTCCCTGGCGCATGCCGACCAGCTGGACCCGCTCGACGTCGAGGGGATTCTGGCCCTGAAGTCGATAAGTGAGAGGTGCGCCGAGCGCATCGGCGACGCCGCGCGAATCTTGGAGGCTCAGAACGAGGTTCTCTACGCCGAGGAATGGGCAAACGCCAAACCTCGCGAAAACGAGAGATGAGGACCCGAACGAAAGCGGCCATCCAAGCCCGATCAGGGCGTCCATCGCCGTCCGCGCTCATATAAAGCCTGGACATCGGCTGTCCTCGCATTCCCAGTGCCGCCGCGTGCCGTCGCGTTATAATGCTGCAAACGCATTTGTATTGCATTTCGAGCGATGGGAGCGCAGATGCCCGACAGCTACAAGGAGCTCATCAAGAGCAATCCCGACGAGACCGAGATCAGAAGCTTCCTGGTGGACGGCGACCAGGTCTCCGTGACCCTGCGCATCCCCGACACCCTGCGCGACGCGGCGAAGGAGGAGGCGGCCCTGCGGGGCATGAGCTTCTCCGCCTTCGTGCGCACCTGCATGATCGAAGAGCTCGCGAAAAAGGGGGCATAGAGGCGTGAAGTCGCTAAGCAACGTCGGCGCGGAGCGCCTGGGAGACGCCCTCGGCGAATCCATCGACGACGGCGCGAAGTTGTCGATAATCAGCTCGTATTTCACCGTGTTCGCCTACGGGGAGCTCAAAGAGGAGCTCTCCAAGGTCGACGAGGTGCGCTTCCTGTTCAGCGAGCCCACCTTCATCAAGCGCATGGCCGACTCGAAGGAGCCGCGCGAGTTCGAGGTAGCCCGCCGCGCGCGCGAGGTCGGCGTCGGCGGCTCGGGGCTCGAGCTCACGCTGCGCAACAACCTAAACCAACGCGCGCTCGCCCGCGAATGCGCCGAGTGGATCCGCGAGAAGGGCGTCTTCAAGTCCGCCAAGACGTCCGGCGCCATTCAGCCGGGCGGCACCTACGTGGTGGAGAACCCATCCGGCGACGACCACGCCTTCATGGGCGCCGCCGCGAACTTCACGCAGGAGGGCCTCGGCTACGAGCGCCGTCCGGGAACCGTGACCTGCGTGAGCCATTTCGAGAACGCGACCGAGGCCGTCGGCCTCAAGATGATGTTCGAGTCGGTCTGGGACAACCCTGCCATGGTCGAGGAGGTCACCGCGCAGGTGGCCGCCCAGGTCGAGACGCTCTACCGCGAGAACCCGCCCGAGTTCATCTATTTCCTGACCCTGTACCACCTGTTCCGCGACTTCATGGAGGACGACGAGGACAACGGCATCCGCCCCGGCCTCAAGTTCGAGGAGTCCGTGGTCTGGAGCAAGCTCTACGACTTCCAGAAGGACGCCGTCGTGGGCGCCATCCGCAAGCTGGAGAAGTACAAGGGCTGCATCATCGCCGACTCGGTGGGCCTGGGCAAGACCTACGAGGCGCTCGCCGTCATGAAGTACTACCAGGAGCGCAACGACCGCATCCTCGTGCTGTGCCCGAAGCGCCTGCGGGACAACTGGACCCTGTGGACGCAGGACAACGACGACCGCAACCCGCTGGCCGACGACCGCTTCAGCTACACGGTGCTCAACCACACCGACCTGTCGCGCTACCACGGCATGAGCGGCGAGGTGGACCTCGAGCACCTGCGCTGGGGCCACTTCGACCTCCTCGTCATCGACGAGAGCCACAACTTCAGGAACAAGAGCACCGACGCGGACAAGACCGACCGCTACACGCGCCTCATCGAGGACGTCATCAAGTCGGGCCAGCGCACGAAGGTGCTCATGCTCTCTGCCACCCCGGTGAACAACCGCCTGCTCGACCTGCGAAACCAGATCGAGCTCATCACCGAGGGAGACGACGCGTACCTCGCCGATACCGATGGCATCCCGTCGATCACCCACGTGACGCGCGTCGCCCAGCAGAGGTTCAACGAGTGGAGCAAGCTCTCCGACTCCGAGCGCACGACCGAGAGCTTCGTGAACGCGGTGAACGCCGACTACTTCAAGCTGCTCGACGTGCTGACCATCGCGCGCAGCCGCAAGCACATCACGAAGTACTACGGCGCCGCGAGCGGTACCTTCCCGGCGCGCCGGCCGCCCCTGTCGTTTCAGACGCCCATTGACCTAGAAGGCGAGCTGCCGCCGATTGCCGTGCTCAACGACATGATCGCCCAGCTCACGTTCGCCCAGTACCAGGTGCTCTCCTACGTGCGCGCCGACCAGCGCCGCAAGTACGAGGACCGCTACGGGGACACGTGGGGCAAGGACTTCGAGAGCCAGGTCCACCGCACGACGGCGGTGGCCAACCTCATGCGCGTCAACGTCCTCAAGCGCATGGAGTCCTCCGTGAACAGCTTCCGCATCACGCTGCGACGAATCCTCGACGGCTGCGTCGACCTGCGCGCGAGGCTCGACGCCGACGCGTCGGGGGTCGCCTACGGCACCGAGGGCCTCGAGGACGGGTTCGACGACGACGATGCCGAGGAGTTCGAGGCCGGCGGCAAGGTGCGAGTCGACCTGCGAGACGTCGACGCCCTGCGCCTGGGCCAGGACCTCGACTTCGACATCCAGGTGCTCCGGGCCCTGCTAACCTATGCCGACGCGGTGACGCCCGAGCGCGACGCCAAGCTCGTGAAGCTGCGCGACTTCATCGCGGGCAAGGTCAGCGAGCCGTACAACCCCGGCAACCGCAAGGTGCTGGTGTTCAGCGCGTTCGCCGACACGACGGCGTACCTTTTCGAGCAGCTGGCGCCCTGGCTGAAGCGCGAGCTCGGAATCGAGTGCGCCGAGGTGGCGGGCAGCTCCAACCGGACCTACTCGCTGAAGCTTCCCAGGACCACCTTCGAGAACATCCTCGCGAGGTTCTCTCCCGTCTCAAAGGAGCTGCCGGAGAGCCAGCGGGAGCTCGGCGAGATCGACGTCGTCTTCGCGACGGACTGCATCTCCGAGGGCCAGAACCTGCAGGACTGCGACTGCCTGGTGAACTACGACATCCACTGGAACCCCGTGCGTATCATCCAGCGCTTCGGCCGCATCGACCGCCTGGGATCGAAGAACTCCCAGATCCAGCTGGTCAACTTCTGGCCGGACATCGCGCTCGACGAGTACATCCAGCTCGAGGGCCGCGTGAAGGGGCGCATGGCGCTGCTCGACGCGTCGGCAACCGGCGAGGAGAACGTGCTGGAGGCCAAGGGCAATGGAGAGATGAACGACCTCAAGTACCGTCGCCGGCAGCTCCAGCAGCTCAAGAGCGAGGTGCTCGACCTCGAGGACATCTCGGGCGGCATCTCGATCACGGATTTCGCCTTCGACGACTTCCGCGTGGAGCTCCAGCGCTACGCCAAGGAGCATCCCGGCGCGTTGGAGAACTCGCCGGCGGGACTGCACGCCGTGGCCCCCATCCCCGACGAGCTTCGCAGCGACGTGAAGCCAGGCGTGGTCTTCTGCCTCAAGCAGAACGACGAGGGCAACGATCCCAGGGACACGAACCCTGTCTTCCCGTACTACGTGGTGTACGTGTCGGCCGACGGCGAGGTCATGACGAAGCACACCCAGCCCAAGCCGGCGCTCGACATCATGCGCGCCGTCTGCTCTGGGCATCCCGAGCCCATCGCTAAGCTGTGCCGCGAGTTCAACCGCGAGACCCGCGACGGGACGAGGATGGACGCCTACACCGACCTGCTTGACGATGTCGTTGCGGCCATCACCGGAACGCAGCAGGACAAAGGCATCGAGAGCCTGTTCAGCCTGGGAGAGGTCGGCAGCGGCACCGTCATGGGCTTCAACGACTACTCGTTGGTATGTTTCGCGGTGCTGCGATGAGCGGCATCGACTGGAACGGAATCCTGCGCCTGCCCGAAGCGGCGCTCGCGGGATGCCGCCGCATTCCCAAGACGGTGCTCGTCAAGCAGGCCATGCTCACCAAGACCGAGCAGAAGAGGCTCGACAAGGTCGCGCGCCTCGAGCACTTCGCCACGGTCCAGAAGTCCACGACGCGCATCCCGCCGTACGAGGACGACGAGCGCAACGTGCAGAGCGTCGTCTTCCTCCGTTGCGAGATGACAGCCGGGACCATGGCGGTGGCCGAGGTGGCGGAGCTCGTGCACAAGTGCTTCCCGAACCCGACGGTGCTCCTGGTCGAGGCGGGCGGCTGCGCGTGCATATCGGTCGCCCTCACGCGGAGGAGCCAGGCCGAGCAGGGCGCGACGGTCGTCGACCGAGTCGAGTCGACGGGCGCGTTCGATCCTGGCCGTTCAGAATACGCGGACTTCCTAGGCGCGCTGGCATTCGGGCGGCTCTCGCAGGGCGACCTCTGGGAGTACCTGGTCGACCTGTCGCGCACCGTAGCGCTGTCCCGCGCGATTGGCGGCCTGGGGTTCTACCCCGTATGCCCCGCTCGAGACCGGGAAAAGCTGATCGCCCTCACGTCGCGCTACGATGAGATGGGAGCCTCCGTCAAGCGGCTGAAGGAGCAGCGGCGGTCGAAGGACATAACGCTCAACGAGTCCGCGAAGCTGAGGATGGAAATGAAGGAAGAGGAGCGACGCCTGAGGGCGGTCGCCGATGAGATAAAGGAGATCTGCAATGGCCGTTCTAGATGAGTATATTTTGCGAGCGGCGCGCCTTTTGAGTGATGCTGCAGATGAGGATGTTGATGCGCTCTGCCGTGAAATCATGCAGGTCTTCGACCTCGACTACACTAACCCCGAGGCTTTAAAATATATCAATTCCTCAAGCTCATTTCGCTACTCGAAAAGCGACCTAGGGATGATTCTCCAGAAGCTGCGCCTAAAGCGGGAAGACTCAGACGACAAAGCGTTCGGTGCCGCATTCTGCGCAACTATAACGCAGCATATCAGGAGACTGGAGCAAGCTCTTGAAGAGGGCGTGAAAGACGACGAGCTCAAAGCCGTATACGACTCAATCGACTACGTCTACGCAAACGCGAGGGGCTACGACTCCTACACGGACGGACTAGCCTCCTATTCCTATGGGTCTTCCAATCGCAATGATTTCAACGATGAACAGACGCAACTACGTATCGACAAACTGAAGCATTTCCGTGATGAGGAGCTCCGTAAGCTGAAAATCGCCGAAGCGCAGGGCGCTAGCGTCAGCCTCACGGCATCCGCCACGAGCAACGTACAGGTCACGTTAGAGGCAACCTTTGAACAGATTGACAAATTGCCAGAGACAACGCTTTCCGATGACGAGAAGACGCTGCTCAAAGGGATGATGGGCGATCTCAACACAAAAGATAAAAGCAAACGGGGCAGCAAGCTTGACAAACTCCTGAGCTGGCTTGCCGGCAAGGGCACCGACGTTTTTATTGCCGCCATGCCCTACATAGTTCAACTAATCAAATCTCAACTTTCCTAGGAGGAGACCTCATGGGCGAGATAGAAAAGATGACTCTTGAATCGGAGAGTCTTATTGACGACCGCCTGAATAAGCTCAAGGAGCTGATGCCCGAAGTGTTCTCCGAGAGCGGAATCGACTTCGACAAACTGCGGCTGGAGCTTGGCGACGAGGTAGACGAGGGCCTGGAGCGCTATGCGTTCACGTGGCCCGGCAAGGCCGATGCCATCCGCCAGTCGCAGATGTCCAGCACTGCTACTTTGCGTCCCCGTATCGAGAAAAGCCGCAGCCGCGATGGAGAGGATGGGTCCTTCGACTCGGACAACATTTATATCGAAGGCGACAATCTCGAGGTGCTGAAGCTCCTACAGCGCGGCTACCACGGCAAGGTCAAGATGATCTACATCGACCCACCCTACAACACGGGTCACGACTTTGTCTACAAGGACAATTTCGGCAACTCTGTCGATAACTATAAGGAGCAGGCGGGACTCGCCGGCCAGTCCAACGCCGACACAAGTGGCCGCTACCATAGCGACTGGTGCTCGATGATGTACCCTAGGTTGAGACTGGCTCGAGAGCTCCTAACCGACGATGGCGTCATTTTCATTTCGATTGACGATAACGAAGACCGCAATTTGCGCATCCTCTGTGACGAGGTGTTCGGAGAGGCAAATTTCGTTTCTCAGCTAATCTGGGAACGAGCTTACTCGCCCAAGAATGACGCCAAATACGTTTCAAATAGCCATGATTATGTTCTCGTATACGCCAAATCCATTGAGCGCTTTGTGATTGGACGCCTGCCGAGAACAGACGAGGCAAACGCCCGCTACAAGAATCCAGACAACGACCCTCGAGGCGTTTGGAAGCCAAGCGACCTCAGTGTAAAGACTTACAGCCCAGATTCCGACTATCCAATCACAACGCCCTCGGGGCGTGTTGTAGAGCCTCCAGCAGGACGCTGCTGGAGTCTCTCGCGAAACGCGTTTCGCGAGAGACTCCAGGATAACCGCATTTGGTTTGGCCCAAACGGCGACAGCGTCCCTTGCATCAAGCGTTTCCTAACAGAGCTCAAATATGATGGAATGGCTCCAACTTCAATCATGTTTTACAAAGAAGTGGGTCACAGCCAGGAAGGCGCCAAGGAGCTCGTATCTCTATTTGACGGAAAGGGCTATTTCGATGGACCGAAACCGACGAAACTACTTCAGCGCCTGATAACCCTTGCGAATCTGCTAATGTGCGATAAAGAAGTAATAGAAGTGTAAAAAATTTTGCCGTTCCTATCCGGCACTTAGGGCTGTGTCGGATAGGTCAGGCGTTAGGCTTCCGGCAAGTCTATCTTGCCGACAAAGCTGTAATAAATCTCAATGTCCTGCCTGCGGGTGCCGTTCTCGTCATAGCTGCACTCATGCACGACGATTTTCTCAATCATTTCCCGCAAGAGGGTGGGGGTCAATTCTTCAAAAGCAAGGTGCTTTCTCACAATCCCCATGAATTTCTCGGCGTTGACGGTGGCGGCCTGCGACTTGGAAAGTTCCTCCTGCAAAGCGGCAGCCCGGTCTTTCAGTTCCCGCTGCTCCTGCTCATAGTCCGCCGACAGCTCCATGAAACGCTCGTCGCTGATTTTGCCGCTTACATTGTCCTCATACAGCCGCTTGATAATGCGGTTCACTTCGGCAATGCGTGTCTGGGCCTGTTCAAGCTGCTTCGTGGCTGCGGCGGTCTTTCTCTTGCCGCCGATTTCGTTCTGCTGGATGAGCAGCTTTACAAAGCGGCTCTCATGCCTGGCGGCGTATTCCGTCACTTGCCGGAGATTGGAAAGCACGCCCGCCGTCAAAAGGTCGGTGCGGATAAAGTGTGCCGTACAGTCACGGGTACGCTTCTTGTAGCTGCCGCAGATATAACAGTCCTGCTTGCGGTTCTATTCGTCTGTTCCTGGTTCAAAATAGTTTCTCCTCTCTGATACTGATTTTATCAATGATATTTCGCAATAGCCAGCAATGAACGCTTGCATTGCGCAAGACGTTACATTATCTTCTGAAACATATAGCGCACCTTGTCCAGGCGGCTGTTTGGACGGCGGGGCTGGATGACTGGCTTGCCGACAGCGGCCTGATACCCTTTCAGTTCTGTAAGGCATACGCTCTGCCCGTTGGTGTAAAAGGCCAGATCAGTACGGTATGCCTGTATACAGCGGGCGGG
>CAJMLB010000064.1:0-7631 GCA_905214145.1 uncultured bacterium
GACGTGGTCATGAAGGTGAACCGTCGATGATCGACGAGGAGAACAAGTCCGCAACCATGCCAGAGACGTCGGCCGCCCCCGCGACCGCGCCGGCTCATGCCGCCCCGGCGGGCCATGCGCCCGTGGAGCCCGAGGACACTGTGTTCTCCCTGCCTCTTTCGCATGTAACGCAAGAATATCCGACGCTGACCGACGACGAGGATACCGAGGACAACGCTGACGGCGGTAACACCCCCATCGGCGTGCACGCCGCTACCGAGCAGCCCGCGGTCCCGCAAGACATGCCCGCGCCGGCTCACTTTGCCGAACCCGTCGCCACGGCGATTACCGAGAGCTCCGCGGTATTTGCGGCTCCCGAGCCCGCGGCACCGGTGTTTCCCGTAGCGCCGGCACCCGCCGCAGCACCCGAGTCCGCATCTGCACCGGAACCCGCGGCGGCGCCCGAAGCCATGCAGTCTGTAACCGAAGACGTACCCGCAGCAACGACGGAGGATGTCTCCCAATCCCACGGCACGCCCGCGCCCGCGCACTTCGCGACGCCCGAGTCTGCAGCCGTCGCCCCGCAAGACGACGAGCCTGTCGACCGTACAACCGAAGAGCCCGCCACGCCCAACGTCAACGACCCGAGCAACGATGCCGACACCGTCTCGCCCGGCGATACGGCCGAGATTGACGTTGCCGCCGTGGAGGCCAAGCTTAAGGACCCCGGCTCGACCATGAGTTTTGAGCCGCTGACCGACGAGCGCGTCGAGACTGACTCGACCTACGACGCCGGCACGACCACGCAGCTCATGTGGGGCGCCCGCTCCGATGTTGGCTGTGTGCGCCCGCATAACGAAGACTCCTATCTGGTGCAATCGCCGCTCTTTTGCGTATGCGACGGCATGGGCGGCCACGCCGCCGGTGAGGTAGCCTCCTCCATCGCCGTCGAGACCATTGCCAAGACAGCGCCGCAGGCAGCCGACGCCGCACGACTGGCGGCCGCCGTCGAAGCTGCAAACGCCGCGGTCATCGAGGCTGCGCTCAACGGTTTGGGCAAGCCCGGCATGGGCTGCACGGCAACCTGCGCCTACATCGAAAACGACATGCTCGCTATCGCCCACGTGGGCGACTCGCGCGCCTATCTGCTCCACGAGGGCACGCTCATCCGCGTGACCCGCGACCACTCCTATGTGGAAGAGCTCGTGGACGCCGGCGAGATTACGGCAGACGAGGCTCGCGTCCACCCCAACCGCTCGGTCATCACCCGCGCCCTGGGCTCGGATCCCGCCATGTATGCCGACCACTTCACCCTGCATATCGAGGAAGGCGACCGCCTGATCCTGTGCTCGGACGGCCTGTCGAGCATGATTCCCGATAGCGATATCGAAAACATCGCCACACAGTCCTCGACCGCGCAGATTTGCGTCGACAACCTTGTTGACGCGGCACTAGTCGCCGGCGGGCACGACAACGTCACCGTGGTTGTCGTTGACCTG
This sequence comes from uncultured bacterium, assembly GCA_905214145.1. Lineage (GTDB taxonomy): Bacteria > Actinomycetota > Coriobacteriia > Coriobacteriales > Coriobacteriaceae > Collinsella. The sequence goes on from CAJMLB010000064.1 coordinate 1,479, forward strand.
GTCGACGATGGCGTCATGCGCAAGGCAAAGCGCGTCCGCCGCCGCAACATCACCATTGCCACCGTACTGGGCATCGCTTTTGTGCTGGCGGCAGCCATCTGGGCCTATGTGGGCATCACCGGCTCGTACTACCTGGGCACCTACAAGGATACCGTCGCGGTCTACCGGGGCATTCCCGGCAAGCCGCTCGGCCTTAAGCTGCACTGGCTCGACAGCACGACCACCATCAAGCTGTCCGACCTGCCCGAAGACACACAAAATCGCCTGGAGGCGGGTATCCAGCAGACGAGCATCGACGATGCGCAGGACACCATCTCCAAGTACCGCCATCAGATCGACGAGGAGCAGACCCGCCAGGTGATCGACGCGCAAACGATTCGCAATAACACCGACCAGGGTTCGACCTCCGAATCGAATTCCGAGAAAACCGCCGAACAGTCCGCCGAGGCCGAAGCCTCCGATAAGAATTAGAAAGGGAGTGCCGCTTATGAGTCGTCGTAATACCGAACTGCTCTTACTCATCGCCTCGGCGTTCCCCGTCATCCTGCTGTATGCGATGTACGTGCTCACCGCAGGCGCCGCCATCTCGTTTGAGACACTTGCCGTTCCGATCGGTCTCTTTGCCGCCTTCGCCGCGGCGCATATCGCCGTGCGCATTCTGGCACCCGGCGCCGACCCGGCCATCCTGCCCATCGTCTTTGTTCTTTCGGGCATTGGCATCACGTTTGTGACGCGCTTGGCGCCCACGCTCGCCATCTCGCAGCTCGTCATCCTGTTTATCTCGGTGGCGTTGATGGTAGGTACGCTTGCGCTGGTCAAAAACCTCGACGTGGTCATGCGCTACAAGTACACCTTTGGCATCATCGGCATCATCTTGCTGATGCTGCCCATCTTTATCGGCACCACGATCTCGGGCTCCAAACTGTGGATTCGCATCGCCGGCTTTACCATTCAGCCCGGCGAGTTCGCCAAGGTCTTTATCGTGCTGTTCCTAGCCGGTTACCTGGCCGAGAACCGCGAGCTGCTCTCTATCTCCAACCGCAAGATCTTGGGTCTTAAGATTCCGCGCCTGCGCCTGCTGCTGCCGCTGTTCGCAGTCTGGGGCGTTTGCCTGCTCGTCGTTGTCTTCGAACGTGACCTGGGCTCGGCCTTGCTGTTCTACACCATCTTCTTGCTGATGCTCTACGTTGCCACGGGTCGTTTCTCGTATGTCATCATCGGCCTTGCGCTCTTGGCCGTGGGAGCCGTTGGCGCCTACAAGTTCCTGTCGCACGTCCAGGTGCGTTTCCAGATCTGGGCCGATCCCTTTAAGGACGCGCAGGGCCAGGGCTACCAGATTGTTCAGTCCCTCTTCTCGCTGGCCGACGGCGGCCTCGTTGGCGTCGGCATTGGCAACGGTATGGCCAACAACATCCCCGTCGTCGAGTCCGACTTTATCTTCTCGGCTATCGGCGAGGAGATGGGTCTTTTGGGCGGCGGCGCCGTTCTTATCCTGTTTATGCTCTTTGCCGTACGTGGCCTGACCACGGCAGCCCGTGCCAAGTCCGACCTTGCCGCCTTTAGCGCTACCGGTCTGACAGCCGCTATCAGCTTCCAGGCCTTCTTGATCGTCGGCGGCGTTACTCGCCTGATCCCGCTGACCGGCGTCACGCTGCCCTTTATGAGCCAGGGTGGCTCCTCGCTGCTGGCAAGCTTTATCATCGTCGCGCTTTTGCTGCGCGCCGGTGACGAGGCAACCGGTCGCGAGGCCGAGCTCACCGGCACCGGCACCATGGCCGCCATCACCGACGACCAGGTCGCCTCGGCGGCCTCCCCGGCCGGCACGCGCTTCGCCACTTCGTCTTCGTATGCCCGCAGCAGCCACTCCGTCGGCTCGCGCATGCGCCGTCGCCTGCTCGACACGCCCGAATCCGGCGTGCTCGGCCGCGTGGCGCTCGCCAATCGACTGACCCGCGCCGTGCTCGCCTTTACGGCACTGTTCGCCATCCTTATCGGCAACCTCACCTATGTCCAGGTCATCAAGGCCAAGGACTATCAGGATATGCCGACCAACAACCACACCATCGCCCGCTCCAAGTACATCCAGCGCGGCTCCATCATCACGTCCGACGGCGTGACGTTGGCCGAGTCACTGCAACAGGAAGACGGCACCTACGCCCGCTCCTACCCCAACGGAAACATGGCCGCTCACGTAGTGGGCTATGTAAGCCAGCAGTACGGCACCGCTGGTGTCGAGAGCGTCATGAACGAAACGCTCACCGGCTCCAAAGATTACTCCAGCTGGAACAACGCCCTCGCGTCGCTCGCGGGCCAAAACCAGCCGGGCAACACCGCCAAGCTCACCATCGACTCGCGCATCCAAACGGCTGCCGAGCAGGCACTCAAGGGCTTTAAGGGCGCCGTGGTGGTTATGGATCCGCGCACCGGCGCGGTGCTCGCGTGCGCAAGCTCGCCCACCTATGACAACACCAACATCGATGCCCTGATGCAGTCGGGCGGTGGCGAGGACGGCTCCATGTACGACCGTGCCATGGACGCGCTGTACACCCCGGGCTCGACCTTTAAGGTCGTCACACTCTCCGCGGCGCTCGAAACCGGCACCGCCAGCCTTACCAGTACGTACCAGGCACCCGGCTCCATGGATATTGGCAACGCGCCGGTCACCAACTATGCCAACGAGAGCTACGGCACCATCAGCCTGCAACAGGCCTTTGCCGTGTCGTCCAACGTCGTCTTTGGCCAGGTGGCCAACGAGATTGGCGCCAGCTCGCTCGTCCAGTTTGCCAACGCCTTTGGTTACGGCCAAAAGCTCGGTCAGGACCTGACCACCGCGGCTTCCATCATGGCCGATCCCTCGCTCATGACCGAGTGGGAGACCGCCTGGGCAGGCGCCGGCCAGCCTGTCGGCATGGACCACACGCCAGGCCCGCAGACCACCGTCATGCAAAACTGCGTGATAGCGGCGGCCATCGCCAACAGTGGCGTGGTCATGGACCCGTTCTTCGTGGCCCAGGTGCTCGCCCCCGACGGAACCGTGGTCAAGACCACACAGTCCCGCTCGCTCGGCCAGGCCGTCAGCGCCACCACGGCCGAGCAGGTCAAGCAGGCCATGCTCGCGGTTGTCCAGTCCGGCACCGGCACCGATGCCCAGATTCCGGGCGTCAAGGTCGCCGGCAAGACCGGATCGGCCGAGACCGGCGGCACCAACGTCAACTCGATGTTCGTCGGCTTTGCACCTTACGATTCACCCACGGTTGCCATTTCGGTGGCCTTGGAGGATTACGACAAACACGACGTCAAGGCGGCCAAGATTGCCGGTATCGTCCTGACCGCGGCGCTCGCCGCCCAAGGAGCGTGATGCCCGTGATCGAAGCGGATACTTGGGGCGCGCCGCGGCCGATGAGCTAGCGGCAACGCGTCACACGGCCCCAGCGGCCACACATTCGGTACTACACACATCGTTGAGCGAATAGTTATGTTAGGAGCAGGAATGGAACAGAGGGTCCTCGGGGGAAGATACCTCCTCAAGGATAAGGTGGGAACGGGCGGCATGGCGACCGTCTTCCGTGCGCAAGATCAGGTCCTCGACCGCACGGTTGCCGTCAAGATCATGCTGCCGCAATACGCTGGCGACGCCACCTTTGCCGCGCGCTTTAAGCAGGAGGCCCAGGCAGCAGCCGGTCTCTCCTCCCCCTATATCGTGGGCGTCTACGATTGGGGCAAGGACGGCGATACCTACTACATCGTCATGGAGTACCTGCGCGGCACCGACCTTAAGAGCGGCATCAAGAGCCACGGCGCCCTCGATCCCAAGAAGGTCGCGCAGATTGGCTCGCAGATCAGCTCTGCGCTTTCGGTTGCCCACAAGCACGAGATCATCCACCGCGACATTAAGCCGCAAAACATCATGGTGCTGCCCGACGGCAACATCAAGGTCATGGACTTTGGCATCGCGCGCGCAAAGAACAGCCACCTCACGCAGGACAACAACGTACTGGGCACCGCCCACTACGTAAGCCCCGAGCAAACGCGCGGCCAGGACCTCGGTCCCACCTCAGATATCTACTCCCTGGGCGTCGTGATGTACGAGTGCGCCACCGGTCGCGTCCCCTTTGACGGCGACGATGCCATCTCGGTTGCGCTCAAGCAGGTAAACGAACTGCCGGTTCCGCCGAGCCAAGTCAACTCCGGCGTCGATGCCGATCTGGAGCGCATTATCCTCAAATGCATGGAAAAGGATCCGGCCAACCGCTTCCAGACCGCCGACGAGCTGCGCCAGGTGCTCAACAGCTACCTTTCCGGCCGCGCCGTCAACGTCTCGGAGCCCACGCGCGTCATCGGCGCCGCCGGTGACCTGGGCGCCACCAAGACCCGCGAGCTGTCTGATCAGACGCGCGCCATGGTCCGTCCCGTCTCGGGCGTGAGCGGCCAGAACAACGCCCGCAGCGCTGTTTCGGGCTCCACGGGCTCCTACGAGGTCGAACAGCCCAAATCCAACAAGAACAAGATCATCGCCGCCGTAGTTGCCGCAATCGCCGTGGTTGGCGTTGTTGTGGCCTTCGCCACCGGACTCTTTGGGGGCGAGCAAGTCACGGTGCCCGACGTGCTGAACAAGGACCAGCAGACCGCTATCGAGCAGATCAAGGAGGCCGGCCTCGAGGTCGGCACCATCGACCAGAGCTATAACGACGATGTCGACGAGGGCAAGGTTGCCGAGCAGACCCCCAACGGCAAGACCAAGAAGCCCAAGGGCACCAAGGTGAACCTGGTGATCTCCAAGGGCCCCAAGCCCTCCGAGAAGGTTGAGGTTCCGCAGCTCGTCGGTCTGACCAAGGACCAGGCCGAGGCCGCGCTGGCAAGCGTGGGCCTGAAGGGCAACGCCACCGAGGAGGCCAACGAGGCCGACGAAGGCCAGGTCTTTGAGCAGGGCACTGATGCCGGCAAGGAAGTCGAGAAGGGCACGACCATCTCGTATAAGGTCTCCAGCGGTCCTGACACCACCTCCGTCCCCGATCTGACCGACATGACCGAGGCCCAGGCACGCAACGCTCTCGACATGGCCGGTTTTGGCGTCAACGTGAGCTACCAGGAGAACGATTCCGTCACCGAGGGCACCGTCATTAGCTGGAACCCCAGCGGCAAGCAGAAGCCCGGCGCCACGATCACCGTCGTCATCGCCAAGAAGTCTGGCAAGGCCAGCGTTCCGGGCAACCTGTACGGCAAGAGCATCTCCGCCGCCGTCACCGCGCTCAACAACGCCGGGTTCTACAACATCGCATTCTGCGATCAGAACGGCAATCCCGTGAGTGGCAACGAAAACGCCACCGTGACGGGCGTCTCCCCCACTGGCAAGCAGTCCACCGACAGCACGATCACGCTGACGGTTTCGGTTTCTGGCTCTGGTACTGATTCAGGCGACGACGCCGGTACAAGCAACTAGTCGGCTGCTTATTATCTGCGCAGCGAACGCCGCAAACATATTCGCTCAGAAGCGCCCGCTTGCTCCCCCGGCAAGCGGGCGCTTTGCTTTTGATGCGACCCGCTAGCATGGAAAGGCGCAGCTCTAACACCAAAAGAGCCCGGCACCGTGGTGGTACCGGGCTCGATATTCCTCTGGTGCCCCCGGGCGAATTCGAAAACTCCCCCGCGGGGAAATTGGCGACGCGGGTGTCGACGGTCCGAATCCGCCGGCGGTCCCCACAAACCAGAAACGGCGCCGCTATCGCGACGCCGTCATATTCTCTGGTGCCCCCGGGCGGATTCGAACCGTCGACACCCGCTTTAGGAGAGCGGTGCTCTATCCCCTGAGCTACGGAGGCATTTTGTACTAGTGTAGCAGATTTACTGCATCGCCATACGTCGCATGACTAGACTTCGAAGTTGCGGTGGAATAGTTCCTGTCTGAAGCATCTAAAGCCGTATTTAGAAACTATTTCACCGCAACTTATGAGGAGCTAGTTGCCTTTGTGGAAGAGGTTTTTGATGACGGAGGGGATGCTCTTGGCGCCCTTGGCGGTCACGTCGATAAAGTCGGGCGAACGCACGAGCTTATCCTCGTCGACGTACTTGCGGACCGCACGAAGCGTCTCTTTGTCGTCGCGCGTCGAAAACGTAAAGTGGCCATTCTCTTTGGTAAAGATGGCAAAACGCGTA
>CAJMLB010000065.1:0-7595 GCA_905214145.1 uncultured bacterium
GGTTGAAAAGGAGTATGAAACTTTAGTTACCTAAAGTCAACGCAAATTTGTAATGAATTTTCAACTATTTTTGAATTTCTCGGTATAAAACGCCATTGACCTCGGACTTTACCCAACAAAAGTTTTTGCATGAGAGATGCCCCTCGGGAGCGGGGCGGGCGCCTGCCGCCATATATGAACTTTCCTGCTCGGACAGTCCTGCTCACGACGGAGGCCACATTAAGTGGCCTCCTGTTCGTGCGGAACTCGCGATAAAGTTCATATATGGCGGCAGGCGCCCGCCCCGCCCCCGAGGAACTCCCATCCCAAATGTGCGGAGCAAAGCTCCGCACACCATCTTTTTCTTTCAGCTAAAGCACGCCGGAAATTCGACGCAGCTGGCTAACCTTGCCGGACGTTGTCGACGCCAAACCAGCTCAGAAGCTATATCGATACAGAAAGGTCCCCGGACGGAGGGGCCGGATATAAGGTTTATCGCGAGTTCCGCACGCAAAGAAGGCCACTTAATGTGGCCTTCGTCTTGCGCAGGACTGTAGAGCAGGAAACCTTATATCCGGCCCCTCCGTCCGGGGACCGCGCCGTACCAGCTACAGCGTCATGTTTGGATCGGCGTCGACTTCGAACGGCGAGATTTCTCCTCGGTCGAATTTACGGCGAGCAACCTCTGCGATCATGGCGGCGTTGTCGGTGCACGCCGAAAGCGGTGGCACCGTTACGCGGATCCCCTGACGCCCAAGCTTCTTGATCATCATCTCGCGCAGATGCGGGTTGGCCGAGACGCCGCCGCCGATGCAATACTCCTTGCACCCGGTAGCATGCAGGGCGTTTTTGGCCTTCTTATACTGCACGTCAAAGACTGCCGCCTCAAACGAAGCCGCCAAATCGGGCAGATGAATCGTGCGCCCGGCCTTGGTCTCCTGCTCGATGTAGAGCGTCACCGCCGTCTTGAGGCCCGAAAGCGAGAAGCGGTAGTCGCCCCTGCTGTTCAGCGCGCGGGGGAAATCAATCGCCTTAGGGTTGCCCGTCTCGGCAAGCTTGGAGATGATGGGGCCTCCGGGATAGCCAAGGCCCAGTGCCTTTGCCACCTTGTCGAAGGCTTCGCCCACGGCGTCGTCAAGCGTCTCGCCAAGCACCTCGTAGTCGCCCCATGCCCTTACGTGCACGAGCATGGTGTGCCCGCCCGAAACAAGCGTAAAGATAAACGGCGGCTTGAGGTCGGGCTGCGCCAACAGGTTGGCAAACAGGTGACCCTCCAGATGATTGACGCACACCAGCGGTTTGCCGGCAGCATACGCAAAGCCCTTGGCAAAGGCGACACCCACCACCAAGGCACCCACCAGGCCCGGACCTTGCGTCACGCCCACGGCGGCAAGCTCACTTGGTGCAATGGCTCCGCCCTCAAGGCCAAGCGACGCTGCGGCGTCCTCGAGTGCCGCGTCCACGACGCTCACGATGACCTCAACGTGCTTGCGCGAGGCAATCTCGGGTACCACGCCGCCAAAGCGGGCATGAAAATCAATCTGTGTCGACACCTGGTTGGCCAGTATATTGCCATCCGCATCGATAATTGCCACGGCTGTCTCGTCACAGGAGCTCTCGATGGCAAGCACCAGGCGGCGGCGCTCGATTTCGGCACGCTCCTCAGCGGTGCGTTCGGGCGCGGGCAGCGGCCATACACGCTGTTCGGCAGCCGTCGGCTCGGGCGAGGCATTGTCGAGAGGAAGCACCAGGGGCAGCGGCGCCGTCATGACGATGGCATCCTTGCCGGCACCGTAATAGCCACGGCGACGACCCGCCTCGGTAAAGCCCAGGGCGGCATAGAGTGCAATTGCGGCCTCGTTGCCGTCCTCAACCTCAAGCGAAGCCGTGGTGCAGCCGAGCATCTGCGCGTCATAGCTCACGTGCGACAGAAGCTTGCGGGCGATGCCCTCGCGGCGATGCGCCGGATCGACGGCAACGTCCATAATCTGCACGTCCCCGTCGACGACCATACCGCCGGCAAGACCCAGCAGACAGCCGTCGTCGTGCGCCACCCACCAGCTACGCGGCGCGGCAACGTCCTCGCCCAGCTCGGACAGGAACATGCCCGGCGTCCACGCCTCGTGTCCGGCGCCTTCAAAGCAGGCGGTCTCCAGTGCGCTCGCGCCCTCGGCATCCGCCGCGCCCATGGGGCGGAATTGCAGATGACGTCCGGCAAGCTCGTCGGCAACACCTGTCACCTCACTCTGCGCGCTCTCGGCAAGGCCCAGACGCTTGCGCTCGTTTTCCTCGGCGTCCGAAAGGCGCGTATAGATCGGCAAGACGCGAGCCGGATCGCCATCGCCTGCGGCGTGCGCCATCAGCAGGCCCTCGCCCGAGGGCCACCACAGGTCTCGCTCCACGCAGCGCGCCGTCTCATCCTCGCCCAGCAGTTTGCCATAACGCACGAGACCGTCACCAGTTAACTGAACCTGATCCCAGTCCGCGGTCTGGCGCCACTCATCAAGCGCCACGGCGGCCTTGACCACGCGCTCGCGCTCAAACAGACGCTCGGGGCCCTCATCCCCCAGCACATACAGCGCCGGGTACACCTCGCCGCGCATGGCATCGGCAAGAACACCAAGCTTGCCGCGTACGCCGGCCTTCCATGCTGTCCAGGCGCAAGCGTCAAGTGTCGACACGCCCAGCAACGGCACGTTGGCACCGCGTGCCAGACCCTTTGCGGTGGAGATGCCGATACGCACGCCCGTAAACGAACCCGGGCCGCGGCCGACCACATAACAGCCGACATCGCTACGATCCAGGCCGGTCTGCTTCAGTAGGCCATCAACAGTATTCACGAGCTCCACGTTGGCATGGCGGCGACACAGATGGTCCCCACTTACCAGCTTTGCCTCGCCTGTCTGCGCATCAATCCAGCTTGCCGCGCAGGCAAGCATGTCGGTCGATGTGTCAAGCGCCACCACCAGCGCGTTGTCGTTATGCAAGCTCATCTTGTACAGCCTTATCTATCAAATGGGAAAGCTCATTCGCGCGCTCGCCGTGTGCCTCGAGCGTTATCGTTCGCACGTCGCTGTCGTCCTCATCGCGCTTAAGCGTCACCGAAAGATACTCATCCGTCAGTTCATCCTGAAACTGCTCGCCCCATTCCAGCAGGCAAACACCCTCATAGCCCAGCACGTCAAAAATGCCCGTATCCTCAAGCTCGTAGGCATGCTCCAGGCGGTACAGATCAAAATGGAACAGCGGAATACGCCCTTGGTCATGAACGGCCATGAGTGCGAACGTAGGGCTTGTGACCATATGCTCATCGCCCAGAGCGCGCGAAACGCCCTTGGTAAAGTGGGTTTTGCCCACCCCGAGGCCGCCGGTCAAGATCAGCACATCGCCATCTTCTAGACACGGTGCGACCAGCTCGCCAAAATGCTCCGTATCGGCAGTACGGGCCGTTCTATAGGTACCTACCCCCAGGCGCTCCAGGGACATATACGCTCCTTATTATTATTCCGAGGCGGTCTCCGGCGCGGGGTGCCGCTCCAGATAGTCGCCCAGCATCTTAAAGTCTTCCTCCAGCAACTCCTGCCACGCCGGATTGCGCAGCGCCGCCGCAGGATGAAACGTCGGCATCACCACAAAGTGGCCCATCTGATGGAACCTGCCGCGCAGCTTGGTAATGCCGATCTCGGTCTTGAGCACAAAGTGCGTTGCGGGGTTACCGAGCGTCACGATGATATCGGGCCAGATGCTTCGAATCTGCTCGCGCAAAAACGGTGAGCAAGCCAGCACTTCCTCGGGACGCGGATTGCGGTTTCCCGGCGGGCGGCACTTAAGCACGTTGGCGATATAGACGTCCTCGCGCTTAAGACCTGCCAGGGACAAAATGCCGTTGAGGTCTTCACCCGCCGCCCCCACAAAAGGTTCGCCCTGCAAATCCTCGTTGCGACCCGGTGCTTCACCAATAAACATGACGCGAGCGTGGGGGTTTCCCACGCCAAACACGATGTTATGGCGCGACTGATAGAGCTGGCAGAGATGGCAGTCGCCTAAAACAGCCTCAATCTCCTCGAGTGCGACCTCACGTGGCGCCTGATGGGTATGGCCGGGAATGTGCATGACGCCCATAGCGGCTCCTACACGTAGACCTTGTCGAGACGCATGCCAAAGCCGCAGGCGACCTCGTAGTTAATCGTTCCGCGCAGTCGGGCCATCTCGTCCATAGTGATCTCGGCATCGCCATCGCGGCCGACAATAATCATCTCGTCACCATACTCGGCCTCGGGAATCTCGTGTGCCGGGTTGGACTGAATGGCGACCATAAACTGATCCATGCAGATATTGCCAACCTGACGCACGCGCTCGCCGCGATACAGCACATCCATACGATTGGAAAGCGTACGCGATAGGCCGTCGGCATAACCGATCGGCAGCGTGCAGATCTGAACGCGCGTACGCGGTACGCGGTAGGTAAAACCGTAGCCCACGCCCTCGCCCATCGCAGGGTGCGCCACGCGCGTCACGCGCGCATGAACGCTCATAACGGGATCGAGCTGCATCACACGGCTACTCAACTCGCACGGCTGCATGCCATACAAGCCAACGCCGGCGCGAATCATATCAAAATGCATCGAGGGGTCGAGCATCGAGGACGGCGTGTTGGCGCAATGCACGATACCGCACTCAAAACCCGCATCCTTAATGGCCTGAACGGCCTCGGTAAAGCGCTGGCACTGCAGCTTGTAGTCCCAGCCCGAAGGTTCATCGGCCGTGGCGAAGTGCGTAAATACGCCGTCGCACTGAATACCGCGATGGAAATCAATACCGCGGACAAAGTCGAGCACCTGCGTGTAATGTACGCCGATGCGGTTCATGCCCGTCTCGATGGCGAGATGATACTTGCCCACCTTGCCCGCCGCGACGGCACATTCGCCATACGCAAGAGCAAAGTCGGACGTATAGACCGAGGGCATGATATCGAACTCGAGCAACGTCGGAATGGCCTCGATAGGCGGCTCGCTTAGGATAAGGACGGGTTTCGTAATCCCGCCCTGTCGGAGCTCAACGCCCTCGTTAACCGTCGCCACGGCAAACATGTCGGCGCCGGCCGAATACATAATCTTGGCGCACTCAACAGCTCCATGACCATAAGCGTCGGCTTTAACCACGCAGCACAGGCGCTGACGCGGATTCAGCAAATTCTTATAGGCCCTCGTGTTGCGGCGAAGGGCCCCGCGGTCGATCTCGACCCAGGACCAACGCGTCAAATCGGCTTTATTCATAATTAGTCATCCGACCCTTCGTCCGTGATTCCCAGATCATCGAGCGCATCCTTTGCCGCCAACTCCATGGCGGGACCGATCAAGTCGATAAGATCGGTCGCGATAACGCTCTTCTCGCCAAACTCCGTCGCCGCGGCAAAACCGGCATAGCTATGAAGCGCGACGGCATACGAGTACAGCAGCTCCCAGCGGTCCATCTCATCGCGCATGGTGGCTAGCGTGCCGGCCAGAATACCCGCAAGGACGTCACCCGAGCCAGCGGTCGCCAACGACGCCGGGCCAGAGAGCGGCAGCAGCACGCGCTCAACACCGCAAATGGCCGTCGTCGGGCCCTTAGCGATAACAACGAGGTTATCGGAACCGGCGGCCCAGACAACCTTTTGCGCGGCGGCAATCGCGGTTCCAAGGTCATTGACCTCATCACCGGCGACGAGACGCGAAAGCTCACGATAATGCGGCGTCATAACGAGCGGCTGCTCACGACGATACATCTCGGGATTACTGTCGATGCCATCGATTGCAATCTTGGCAAGGCAGTTGAGAGCATCGGCATCCAAGATAAGCGGTACGTCGAGCTCAAGCAGACCCGAAACCACCTGCATGGCACCGGCAGATGTCGTCATGCCGGGACCACACAGCACGCAGCTATATTTCTTGGCAATCTCACATACCGTCATGCGCGCAGCGGCACCAAAAGAACCGCGGGAATCAGATGGAATAGCAAAGACCGGAATCGAGGGGAGCGCCATGCGGATAAGGTTGGCACACGCATCCGGAGTCGCGACTGCCACATAGCCGGCGCCTGCGCGGGCAGCGGACTTGGCAGCCATAATGGCCGCACCAGGATACTGCGCCGATCCGGCAACAATGAGCACCGAGCCGCGCGAGTACTTATCGATATTCGTAGGCAGCGGAGCAAAATAGTCCACAAGGTCACCGGGTTCCACGATCTCGGCAGCATGGTCGACATCGTCAATAACCTCATCAAGGCGGTCATACAGACCGCCGCAGACCAGATCGCCTGCATATTCGGGACCGTCAGCGCTGTATAAGCCGATCTTGGGAGCAATCATCGTCACCGTACGCTCGGCACGAATGCAGTCGTCATCCACCACACCCGTCTCGGCATTCAGGCCCGAAGGAACATCGATGGAGACAACGCGATCGGCATTTTCATTGACCGTGGGGATCCAGATTGAAAACGGCGCACGAAGATCACCATGAAAACCGGTACCAAAAATGGCATCGACTACAACATCAGCCTTATCAATCAGCACCTCCAGCTCATCACGAGAGGGGCCGACACACACATGCACGTCGCGACCAGCAGTACGACGGGCGACATGACGAGCGAGAGCGGCAGGGATCTCATCCGGCTCAACCGGAGAGACGATATCTACATCAACGCCCTTATGCGTCAGAATGTCAGCGGCAACCCAGCCATCTCCGCCATTGTTGCCAAAACCGACCAATACAAGAACGCGATCGGGGTTGAGCTTTAAAATCTCGTTGGCAGCAAATTCGCCCGCCAACTCCATGAGTTCGGCCTTCGAGGTACCCTCACGCTCGATAATATCTTCGAGGCGAACGACTTCCTCGGTACTCAAAACCGGTTTCATCTATGCTCCTAGCGCATCTTGCGGATCATCATCCAGATGTTCCGACAAAGCAGATTGTTGCAGCTGTTCGAGCTCGTCTAAGACAGAACGAGCCTCTTTAAATGTCTGAGCAACGCGCTCCTTCGTGCTCACCTTTTCTTCCTTGGGTTTAGGTCGAGCATCCTCGGTGATCGCAATGGCATTAGCAACAGCCAAGTCACCCGTCAGAGTAATAGAAAGAGCGACCTCGACAACGCCCAATTCCTGGGCGATTTCGAGAGCACGGCCCGAAAGCAGCGCTTTTGGCTTGCCGAGCTTATCGCGCGTTACGGAAACGTCTTTACGGCCAACGCCCTGGCTAAAACCCGTACCAAGCGCCTTAAGTACCGCCTCGCGAGAAGCAAAACGGCTGGCATAATGCGCGGCAGGACGAGACGAGGCATCGCAATACGCGCGCTCTTCATCGGTAAACACGCGCCGGGCAAACGCGGGTGTCTTCTCAAGGATTGATTTCATTCGGGAAATCTCGACGATATCAACGCCGATTCCGGCTTCGGCCATAATCACCTCCATGCTGCACAGACTATGACATTGTAGCCCGTTCGCAGAAGATGCGACAAACGAGGGTCAAAAACACAGCGAGAGTGGAGTGATGGCCCTATAAGCGCAAAAAAGGGGGAGGCCGCAAGGCCTCCCCCTTCTACATTCCCAATGGCGGCTCGGTGCCGTCCACCGGTCAGCG
>CAJMLB010000066.1:0-7252 GCA_905214145.1 uncultured bacterium
AAGCCGCAGGCAACCCAGGACCTGTGGTACACGCAGATCTTCCGTATCTTTGAGCGCCGGGCCCTGCGCGACCTTCCCTGCGAGGAATAGGTTTCGCCATGTCTCAGCACATCAAACACGGCTGCGACCATATCTTCTTTATCGGCTTTTTGGGTGCGGGCAAGTCGACGCTTGCGCGCAACGTGGGCACGATGTTCAAGCGTCGATTCATCGATACCGATCGTTTGGTTGTGCGTCGATGCGGCAAGTCGGTGACCGAGATATTTGAGACCGAGGGCGAGGATCGTTTTCGCGAACTCGAGACCTCGGCACTCCGTTCGCTTCAAAGCGAGCGCAGCCTGCTGGTATCGTGCGGGGGTGGCATCGTCGAGACGCCGGTGAACATTGAGCTGATGCACAAGATGGGTACCTGTGTGTACCTCGAAGGCGACTTTGAGGATTCGTTGCGCCAGATTCGCCGCTCCGATACCCGACCAGATTTCCGCTCACCCGAGCATGCTGCGCGCCTGTTTGAACATCGCCGTCCGCTGTATCGCCAGGCCGCCGATATTACCCTTGATATTCGCAACAAGTCCTTCGAGGACGTTTCCTACCTTTGTGCCGAGATGCTTTTGGAGCGTGGACTGCTATGATTCGCCGTCAACTTATCAATTTCCAAAACCGCAGTGTCGATGTCCGCGTCGGATTGGGCGCGTTCGAGGAGCTGTCGCGCATGTTTGCCTCGGCTGTGGGCAAACCCAAGCGGGCGATGGTGGTTTGGAACAGCGCCACATCCGAGCGTTTTGGCGAGGTTGTCGAGCATGCGCTGGTCGACGCCGGTTTTGCCGTGTCGCCGCTTGTCCTCGAGGTTTCGCCTGCCGGTGCTACGCTGGCCGATGCCGATACCGTTTTTGGCGCCCTGTCGGCTAACGGCATTACCTGCGACGATCTCGTTGTCGCTGTCGGCGACACGGCGACCTGCTCGGTCGTTTGCTGGTGTGCCAATCAGTGGTGCGGTCGCACCGAGTGCGCCTTGCTGCCGACGACGTTCGACGCCATGCTCACGGTCGCGACGACTATGAAGCCACTCGTCGCCTCGTCGGCGAATGCGCTTCCCGCTATCGCGTTCCGTCCCGAGCCGGGCTTGGTCGTGTGTGACCTCGAACTTGTTCGCGAAGCGGACCCCGAGGACCTCAAGCTCGGTTATGCGGTACTTGTTGGCACTATGCTTTCGAGCAGCAAGTCCCGTTGGAATCAGTTTACCGAGACCGTCCCCGAGATTCTCGCTGGCGAGGAAGTCGCGCTCGTCAATGCCGTTCAGTGGTCTCAGACTGCCCACAAGGACGTACTGATGGCCACGAACCCGAGCGCCCGCCATGCGCTCGATTTTGGCAAGACGGGGGAGCGTACCCTGCGCGCCTGCTTGGGCGATGCCGCTTCGCAGGTCCCTGCCTACCAGCTGTTGTCCGAAGGTATGCGCTTTGAGGCGCGCCTAGCACATGATGCCTGCGACTTCGATATCGATTACGTCTTTGAGGTCGATGACTGCCTGGAGGACTTTGGTATCGAGGAGTTTGCCTTCGATCTGGAGCCTGCCGCATATATCGAGGAGTTCCGCAGGCAGCAGTTTGTTCGCTCGAACCGCAGTATGTTGCCGCTGCCCGCGGCACTCGGCGCCATTCGTCTAACGAGCGTTGAGGACGAGGTTCTTGAGCGCCATGCTCATGCCTACTTGGCTTCTCGCAAAGAACTTCTCTAAGTTTTATTGACATCCTTCGTCTTTCGTATCATGTTGAGGGACGGGTTTCCAATCGGTTGCGGATCGCATGCGATTCTGACGTTCGGTTGAGACCCGTCCCGTCTTTATAGAGACAATAAGAAAGGAATCTGCATGTCTGAGTTTGCTGCCGGTCCTGCCGGTCGTATCGAACGTGTCCGTGCCCTGATGGCCGAGCGCGGCTACGACGCTATCGTGGTGCGCGACGAGGCCAACCTCCGTTGGCTCACGGGCGTGAAGGGCGTCTTCGACTACACCTTCGAGTTCCCGCACGCGGCGTTTATTACGGCTGACCAGTGCCTGTTCCATACCGACTCGCGCTATCTCAACAGCTTTGAGGAGAACACGCCCGCCGGCAGCCCCTGGGTCTACGACATGGACGAGGGAACCATCCCCGGTTGGGTCGCTGGCAAGATTGCGGCCAACAAGTGCCGCGTCTGCGCCGTCGAGGACGACATGCAGATCAATTTCTACCAGGGTATTCAGCGTGGTCTGGAGGACCGCTCCGTTGCCTGCATGCTGCCGCTGATGCACGACGACATCCGTAAGATGCGCGCCATCAAGGACGCCGAGGAGATCGAGCTCATGCGCCATGCGCAGTCGATCACCGATGCCGCCTTCCAGCACATGCTCGGCTTTATTAAGCCCGGTATGACCGAGAAGCAGGTTCGCAACGAGCTCGAGAACTTTATGTTCGCCAACGGCGCCGATAGCCTTGCCTTTGGCTCCATCGTGGCGAGCGGTCCCAACACCGCCAACCCGCATGCCGTGCCGAGCGACCGCGTGATCGAGAAGGGCGATTTCGTTCTTATGGATTACGGTGCGGGCTACTGTGATTACCGCTCCGACATGACACGCACCGTCGTGATGGGCGAGCCCACGCAGGAGCAGCTCGACCTGTACGCACTCGTGCGCCGCACGCACGAGGAATGCGTCGCCGCCATCCATCCGGGCGTCGAGGGCAACGACATCTTCAAGCTCTCCAAGAAGATCATCGGCGATGCCGGTTATGGCGATTACTACAACCATGGCCTGGGCCACGGCGTTGGTATCGACATCCACGAGCTGCCCAACTTCAACCGTAGCAAGAACATCATCGAGGTCGGCTCGGTTATCACCATGGAGCCCGGCGTCTACCTGCCCGGCGTGGGCGGCGTGCGCCTGGAGGACTACGGTGTCGTCACCGAGAACGGCTACGAGCCCTTCACCAAGACCCCGCACGACCTGCACGTCATCGATTGCTAGCCCATTTCGATAGATTTTTGGGGCGGGGCGTCCGGATCGATTCGGGCGTCCCGCGTTCTCTTTTTATGCGCTCGCCGCAGCCGCCGTCTGCAAGTGTATAATTTCGGTCGTATGTAATTTGGACGTTTGTGCGTCTAGCCAATAACAAGAAAGGTCGCTATGCCTACTATCTCTACCGCCGACTTCAAGAACGGCCTCGGTCTCCGCATTAAGGACAAGGTCTACACCATCGTCGAGTTCCAGCACGTCAAGCCGGGCAAGGGCGGCGCTTTCGTGCGCTACAAGACCCGCGACATCAAGAGCGGCCGCGTCGTCGAGAACACCTGCAACGCCGGCACCAAGTTCGAGAGCGTCATGCTCACCACCCGTGAGTTCCAGTACCTCTACAACGACGGCGCCGACTACATCTTCATGGATAACGAGTCCTACGAGCAGGTTCCCGTTCCCGAGGATATGGTGGGCGAGAACGCCAAGTGGCTGCGCGAGAATGACACCTGCCAGCTGCTCTTCGCCGACGACGAGCTCATGGGCGTGACCCCGCCGATGTTCATCGAGACCACCATCGTCCAGACCGACCCGGGCTTCAAGGGCGATACCGTCCAGGGTTCCACCAAGCCGGCCACCATCGACACCGGCGCTGTCATCCAGGTCCCCATGTACCTCAACGAGGGCGAGGTCATTAAGGTTGACACCCGCGACGGCAAGTTCGTCTCCCGCGTCTAGCAACCAACTCTTCTAGGAGGACTCATGCCCCAGGAAATCAAGATTGACGGCATCGGCATTTCGCCCGATGTTCTGACCGCCATCGTCTCGCGCGCCGTCACGGATGTCGAGGGCATCGCCTCCGTGGGCGTCAAGGACCTTGCCACCAACCTCGTCTCCATGATGCTTTCGTCCAAGGCCCCGGCTTCCGAGCCGGCGGTCGAGGCCGAGGTCATCGGCGACAAGCTCGCGCTTACCGTGCGCGTCGTGGTGTTCTTTGGCTATCCGTTCAAGAAACTTGCCGAGGCCGTTCGCGCCGCCGTGGTTGCCGCCATCGACGCCCAGGTGGGCGTCGAGGTCGAGCGCGTTGACGTTTGCATCGACGGCCTCGTTTTCCCCAAGGAGTAACCTTTGAGCCTTAAGGTTTATCGCGGGCGTACGCTTGCCCGCAGTCAGGCGCTGCAGCTGCTGTTCCAGGCCGAGGCCACGGACAGCCCGCTCGAGTGCGTCCTCGAGGGCGATTTCCTGATCTCGAAGGGTCCCCTCGACCCCTACGCGCTGGAGCTGTGCCGCGGTGCCTACGAGCACATCGACCGTATCGACTGCGCCCTACGCTCCGTCGCCAAGAACTGGGATCTTATGCGCATGCCCGGTGCCGACCGCAATCTGCTGCGCATCGCCGTCTATGAGATGCGCTTCCTCACCGACGAGGAGGTCTCGGACGCCATCGTGATCAACGAGGCCGTCGAGCTTGCCAAGGCCTATGGCACCGACCAGTCCGCGTCGTTTGTCAACGGCGTGCTGGGCAAGATCGCTCGTAGCGAGGGGCTGCCGGGCGAGGACCTCTATCAGGAGCTACTGGCCGAGGACCGTGCCCGCGAGGAGGCCCAGGCCGCCGAGGCTGCCGCCAAGGTTGCCGCCGCTCAGGCTGCGGCCGGCGTTCTCGACGAGGATGCCGAGGTCGCCGAGGCCGAGACCGGTACCGTCAAGGAGTAGCCATGCCAGAGGGTTCCGTCCGCAACTTCGACGAGATCTCGAACCGCTTGGACCAGATTATCGCGACCGTTCGCTCCAAGGATACGTCCCTGGAGCGTTCGCTCGATCTGTTTGACGAGGCGATCGAGCTGGGCTCCCGTGCGGTCGATATGGTCGATAAGTTTGAGTTGACGCCTCGTGAGGCCGATAAGCTCGAGCAGGAATACGATGAGGATGCGGCAAACGAATCCCAGGATAGCCAGGCCGCGTCTCCGGATACGAATGGTTGATGGCATTCATGAAACGTGTGCGTCTCGATGACGAACTGATTTCACAGGGCATCTGCGCCGATCGCGCGGATGCCCTTCGCACTCTTATGGCCGGCTTGGTCTCGAGTGGCGGCGAGCGTTTGACCTCACCGGGCCTTAAGGTGACGCCGGGCCTGCCGTTGCACGTGAAGGGTCGTATTCCCTACGTTGGGCGCGGCGGGCTCAAGCTCGAGGGCGCGCTCGATGCGTTTTGTATCGATCCCACGGGCCTTGCCTGCCTCGATGTGGGATGCTCCACGGGCGGCTTTACCGATTGCCTGCTCAAGCGCGGCGCCGCCACAGTCGTTTCGGTCGATGTGGGTCGCGCTCAGTTTGATTGGTCGCTTCGCCAAGACGAGCGCGTGACGCTCCACGAGCGCACCAACGTGACGCAGCTGCCCGAGCTCGGCTATGGCGGCTCTATCGACTTGGCTGTCTGCGACGTGTCGTTTACGAGTATCGCGAATATCATCGACGCCGTGCTGGCGTGCCTGAAGCCTTCGGGTTCGTTTTGCACGCTCGTAAAACCCCAGTTTGAGGCGCCGGCTGCGCTGGTGGGCGAGGGCGGTATCGTGACCGACCCCGCCGTCCGTCGCGATACGCTCACGGCGGCGATCGAGCTTTTTGCCGCCAAGGGCCTGTTCCCGCTCGACGTGTGCGTGTCGCCCATCCACGGCGCCAAGGGCAACGTTGAGTTTTTCTTGTACGGCACGAGGTTTGCGACCGGCGAGCGCGCCGAGGCTGAGTTGCAATCCCAGGTATCGGTTTTGAGCGAGAAAGCTGCAACGCTATGAAGGTCTTTCTGGTTCCCAATTACTACAAGCAAGAGGCGGTCGAGAGCGGCCTGATGCTCGAGCTTTGGCTTTCGCGCCAGGGCTACGAGGTCGCATGGGCTGCCGATCAACGCTCCAAGATCCAGAGCGCGCCCGATGTTGACGATGCCGACTTGGTTATTACGCTCGGCGGCGACGGCACGCTGCTGCGTGCCGCCCGCATTCTCAACTACCGTGAGATTCCCATTTTGGGTCTTTCCTATGGTCATTTGGGTTTTTTGACGGCCGCGAGCCCCGAGGAGCGCGACATTTTGCAGGTCGTGAGCGATGCCCTGTCCGGCGAGCTCCATGTGAGCCGCCGTGCCACCATCGCCGCCGATATTGTTTCGGTTCGCGAAGACGGCACGAAGGATGTTGTGCGCACGTTTGCCCTCAACGATATGGCGCTTACGCGCGGGCCCCTGTCCGATATGGTCGAATTTGACATCACGGTGTCCGGCCATCATATCGACCGCCTGCGCGGTGACGGCGTGGTCGTTTCGACGGCGACCGGCTCTACCGGCTACGCGCTTTCCGCCGGCGGCCCCATTGTCAGCCCCGATTACACGGGCATGGTCTGTGTGCCCATCGCTCCGCATACCATTCAGGCTCGCGCTTTTTTGACCTCGCCGAGCGATGTCGTGGAGATCTTTATGTCCGATGACCGCCCGAGCGTTCCGGCGATCGCCATCGATGGACAGTTTATTACCTGCGATGGCACGGTCGAGAGCGTGGCTGTGCGCCGTGGTCCCGGCGATGTGCTGCTGCTTGATTATGGTCCCGAGAGTTTCTATAACTCGGTGAGCCGCGTGTTCTACGGAGTGCGTCATGATCGATGAGCTGCTGGTTTCCAACATTGCACTCATTCGCGAGGCGACGTTGGTTCCGAGCACGGGTCTAACGGTTCTGACTGGAGAAACCGGCGCCGGTAAGACCGCGCTGCTCTCGGCACTCAAGCTCATTTTGGGCGAGCGCGCGGATTCGTCGACGGTGCGCGAGGGCGAGGCACTTGCCAGCGTCGAGGCGCGCCTGTTTGATGGCCCGCATGACACGGAGGGCGTCACCGTGCGGCGCAGCCTTTCTGCCGAGGGCCGCAGCCGCGTAAAAATTGACGGCCGCATCGCCAGCGTGCGCGAACTTTCGGAGCGCGTCGGTGTGATGATGGATCTTTGCGGTCAGCACGAGCACCAGCGCCTGCTCGACCCGGCGCATCATGTTGCCATGGTCGATGCCTGGGCAGGGCGCCCGGCACTCGAGGCGCTCGAGCACTACCGTGCTTGCTTTAAGGCATCGCGTGCGGCTGCCAAGGAGGTCCGTCGCGTCGAAGAGGCCTCGCGTGCGCAGGGGAGTCGCGTTGAGGAGGCGCGCTTCGCCCTGGAGCGCATCGCCGATGTCGACCCCAAGCCGGGTGAGTATGAGGAGCTCGAGGAGCTGCTGCCGCGCTCCGAGCATGC
>CAJMLB010000067.1:0-7086 GCA_905214145.1 uncultured bacterium
TACCCGGTCGTTTGCCGTTGGGCGGGGGACGTATGCTGGTCGCAGAGCCGATGGCCGTTGAACCGGGATGCGATATCGTGCGCCGCGCCCGTGAGCTTGCGGCTGCCGGGGAAGTGGCAGCTTTGGTAGACGCGGCTGCCCTGGGTTTTGCCGACAGCGATAGCGAGCGGATCCTGGCGGGCTCGCGTGGCGAGATCCCTGCCGAGGCGCGATTGGCGCGCCTATGGGTGGACGGTCCCGCACCGGGAGACGTGATGTGCCCGTTAGGAATGAGTGGCCGAAGCAAGAAGGTATCCGACTTGCTAGGAGAGGCTCGCATTCCCGTTTCCGAGCGCGCCGGCGTGCCCATGGTGAGGACGGCGCCGGGAGGTGCCGTGGTGTGGGTCGCCGGAGTTCGCGCGGACGAACGCTTTAAGTGCACGGCGGCGACGCGTGTGGCCTATCTGCTTCGCGTGATTGACGCGGATTAGCCCCTCGTACCAGCTTTTC
Source organism: uncultured bacterium (assembly GCA_905214145.1). Lineage (GTDB taxonomy): Bacteria > Actinomycetota > Coriobacteriia > Coriobacteriales > Coriobacteriaceae > Collinsella. The sequence goes on from CAJMLB010000067.1 coordinate 490, forward strand.
TGTGCGGCGTTGACGGTATTCCAGCGCTGATGATGCGCGGGCTGGAAAATATACCCCGTGCGCTGCTAGAATGTGTAGTTCGCGTCCATACGGCGGTGTGTGGGCGATTAAGCACAAGAAAGGGTTGTCATGGCTTCTCAACATCCGGATATCGAGAAGGTTCTGTTTACGCAGGAGGATATCGAAGGTATCGTTTCTCGCCTGGGCGAGGAGATTACGCGCGACTACGCTGGTAAGGATCTGGTGTTGATCGCGGTTCTGCGCGGCGCCGTTGTCTTTATGGGCGACCTGATGCGCAAGATCGAGCTGCCGACCAACATCGATTTCATGGCTGTTTCGAGCTATGGCGACGGTGTGAAGTCTTCGGGCATCGTGCGTATCATTAAGGACCTGGATATCGACATCCGTGGTCGCGACGTGCTGATCGTCGAGGACATTCTGGACTCGGGCCTGACCCTCAAGTACCTGATGAAGAACCTCGAGAGCCGCAAGCCCGCTTCGCTGGAGGTCGCTGCCTTCCTGTGGAAGGACGTTGAGGACCGTACCTCGGCCATCACGCCCAAGTATGTTGGAACCCATTGCCCCGATGCCTTTGTGGTGGGCTACGGCCTCGACTATGCCGAGCGCTATCGCAACCTTCCGTATCTGGGCATTTTGAAACCGGAGGTTTATTCGTAAGATGCCCGACGACCGTAACGACAACAATCCCCAGACTCCCCGGGACCCAAAGATTCCGGGGATGCCCGGAGGCAAGAAGCCCACGCGTACGGGCTGGCTGTATTTTCTTTTGGCTTGCGCGCTTCTGGGCTATGCCTTCTTTAATATGGGTTCCGGCTTTGCCAACTCCAGCAATACCGTTAAGCTCGCGACGAGCGAGATGGTCAGTGCCATTAAGCAGGATCGCGTCGAAGATTTGACCTATACGGTTCAAGACGGAAGCGTGGCGGGGCATTACTGGAAGACGAAAAAGGACAAGGGCGATACGAGCGAGCTCAAGAGCTTCTCCTCGACCTATGTCGGCTCCGATTCGCTTGCCGAGCTTATGGCGGAGCACCCCGATACCAAGTACATCGTCAACACCAACGACCCCGATTTTTGGGGCGACCTGGCGATGAGCGTGCTGCCGACGATCGCCCTGATCGCCATCATGTTCTACTTTATGCGCCAGATGATGGGCGCCAATAACAGGAACATGCAGTTTGGCAAGACCAATGCCAAGACCAACGAGGCTACGCGTCCCAAGGTCAAGTTCGAGGACGTGGCCGGCGTGGACGAGGCCGTCGAGGAGCTCGAGGAGATCCGCGACTTCCTAAGCGATCCGGACCGCTATCGCAAACTGGGTGCCAAGATCCCGCGCGGCGTTTTGCTGGTGGGCCCTCCGGGTACCGGTAAGACGCTGCTGGCCAAGGCCGTTGCCGGCGAGGCGGGCGTGCCGTTCTTTAGCATCTCTGGTTCTGACTTTGTCGAGACGTTCGTGGGTGTCGGTGCCAGCCGCGTGCGCGACCTCTTTAAGGAGGCCAAGTCTCAGGCTCCGTCGATCATCTTTATTGACGAGATCGATGCCGTGGGACGTCAGCGCGGAGCCGGTCTGGGCGGCGGTCACGACGAGCGCGAGCAGACGCTCAACCAGCTGCTGGTCGAGATGGACGGTTTTGAGGAAAGCGAGTCGGTCATCCTGATCGCCGCAACCAATCGCCCCGATATTCTGGATCCGGCATTGCTGCGCCCCGGTCGTTTTGATCGTCAGGTCACGGTCGACCGTCCGGACGTAAAGGGTCGCGAGCAGATCTTGCGCGTACATGCCGAGAATAAGCCGATGGACGAGGACGTTAAGTTTGAGAAGCTCGCCCAGATGACCGTTGGCTTTACCGGTGCCGATCTGGCAAACCTGCTCAACGAATCTGCGCTGCTGGCCGCTCGCCGCCATCGTTCCGTGATCTCGATGGACGAGGTCGAGGAGTCGATGGAGCGCGTGATTGCCGGACCGCAACGCAAGGGTCGCGTGATGACCGAGGCCGAGCGCACCACGATTGCCTATCATGAGAGCGGTCACGCTTTGGTGGGTCACATCTTGGAGCACTCCGATCCGGTTCATAAGATTTCGATCGTCAGCCGCGGCCAGGCTCTGGGCTACACGTTGCAGCTTCCGCAGGAGGATCACTTCCTCAAGACCAAGAACGAGATGCTCGACGAGCTTGCCGTGTTCTTGGGCGGCCGCGTTGCCGAGGAGCTCATGTGCGATGACATCACGTCGGGCGCGAGCAACGACCTGGAGCGCGCGACCAAGATGGCACGCGAGATGGTCACGCGCCTGGGCATGAGCGAGGAACTCGGCACGCAAGTGTTTGGCGAGGCGCAGCATCAGGTGTTCCTTGGCCGCGATTACGCCGATCACCAGGATTACTCCGAGGAGACGGCGCGTCGCATCGATATCGAGGTCCAGCGCATTATGCGCGAGGCCCATCGCCGCGCGGTCGAGATTCTGGATGCCCGTCGCGATCAGCTTGATCTGATGGCGAAGGTGCTGCTTGAGCGCGAGACCGTCGAAGGCGACGCCGTGAATGCCCTGCTCGACAACGAGTGGGATGCCTACCTTGAGCGCGAGGGCGATATCCTGGCGGCCAAGGAGGAGCGCAATGCCAAGGCGGCCGGTATGCCGACCAAAAAGCGCGCGCCTCGTATGAGCGAGGAGGAGCTGGCGGCTGATGCCGCGGCTTTTGCGCAGGCGGCCATGCAGGAGGATGCCGAAGTGGCATCCGATGGCGCTGGCGATGACCATGCCGTCAACGCCGATGCCGACGCCGACGACGACAAATAGTCTTTGTGGCGAAAGCCTCCGCGGGGAAACCTGCGGAGGCTTTTTTTAGCGATATGGGGCCATCTGTTGATTGGGGACAGACTTAAATGAGCGTTTTCACGCATTTAAGTCTGTCCCCAATTAACATTGCTGCGGCACTTTGCTCAACTAAAGCGTACAATACCGCCTATGCGAAAGGGGAACAGATGATCAACGAAACCATGTATGCTCGCGGTGCGGAAAGCTCCATCATCCGTGAGATTTTTAGCTATGGCCTTGAGCGCAAGGCGCAGATCGGTGCGGAAAACGTATTCGATTTTTCGCTGGGCAATCCGAGCGTTCCGGCACCCGCTGCTGTGGCGGAGTCCATTAAGAAGGCCCTGGAGCTGCCGAGCGACCAGCTGCACGGCTACACGCCCGCACCGGGCCTGCCGCAATGTCGTGCCGCTGTGGCCGAATCGCTCAACCGCCGCTTTGGCACGAGCTATGAGGGCAAAGACGTCTTTATGACGGTGGGTGCCGCGGCTTCGCTCACCTGCGCGCTCAACGCCGTTACGAATCCGGGCGACGAGGTTATTGTTATCGCCCCGTACTTTCCGGAGTATCGCGTTTGGATTGAGAAGGCCGGCTGCACGTGTGTCGAGGCGCTTGCCAACATGGACACATTCCAGCTGAGCGTGGATAACGTATTCAAGGCGATCACCGACAAGACGGCAGCCGTCATTATCGACTCGCCCAACAACCCGACCGGTGCCGTATATACGCGCGACACGCTGACGCGACTGGCCAATGTTCTGCGCGAGGCCAACGCTCAGCGCGATCCCGAGAATCCGATTATGCTCATCTCGGATGAGCCGTACCGCGAGATCGTGTACGGTGCCGAGGTGCCTTGGGTGCCCTCGATCTACGAGCACACCATCGTGTGCTACTCGTATTCCAAGTCGCTGTCGCTGCCGGGTGAGCGCGTGGGGTGGATCTTGGTTCCCAACACCAATCCGCAGGCTGCCCGTCTGATGCCGGCCGTTGCCGGTGCCGCCCGTACGCTGGGCTTCGTGTGCGCGCCGGCGCTCTTTCAGCGCGTAATTATCGACTGCATCGATGAGCCGAGTGACGTTGAGGCCTATGCACGCAACCGCACCGCGCTTACCGACGCACTAGCGGAGTATGGCTACACCTATGTTGAGCCGGATGGCGCGTTCTACCTATGGGTGAAAGCATTGGAGCCCGATGCGAATGCGTTTTGCGAGCGCGCAAAGAAGTATGAGTTGCTTGCGGTTCCCTCGGACAGCTTTGGTATGCCGGGTTGGTTCCGCCTGGGCTATTGCGTGAGTTACGAAACGATTGTCAATTCGCTACCCGCTTGGAAACAGTTGGCGGACGAGTATCGTTAAAAGTAAAGCGCTCTGCCTACAATGTTTTACGTGAAACGGGGTTTGGTGTTAAGCCGGACCCCGTTGTCATGGACGTTGTGTCTTTGGGATGGAGTGGTTTTACGACTATCGAAGGCAATGCGTACAATGAATATAAGCGACGGCCGTGCCAGATAAGGAGACCTGATGCCCTACCTGCTTTCTTGTGACATTCATACCCATACGATGTTCTCTGCGCATGCATATTCGACCATTGAGGAGAATGTGTACTGGGCGGCAGAGCGTGGCCTGCAGGTGCTCGGGTCTGCCGACCATCTGAGCTCTATGGTTACGGCTTGTCCCAATGACCTGCGCAGTTACCAATTCTTTATCAACCAGGATATCTGGCCGCGCATTTGGAGCGGCGTGCTGGTGCTGCGTGGTGCCGAGGCCGATATCGTTTCGCTGGACGGAAGCCTGTTTGGCGAGGACACTCCTGTCACGCTCGATATCGCTGGCGATTCGTACAGTCGTCAGCATTCGCTGTTCGATTTGGTTACGCGTAATTTGGATTATTTGGTTGCAAGCGTGCATAATCCACAGATTGCTGAGGGCGCGACGCTGGCCCAGGCGACCGAGATGTATATCAATGCCCTGGAGCACCCCAAGGTGTTCATGCTGGGTCACACGGGGCGTTCGGGCGTGCCGTTCGATATCGACGAGGTGCTGTTGGCGGCTAAGGCCAAGCACAAGATTATCGAGATCAACAACCATAGTCTTGAACACGGTGTTGACACTGAGCATTGGGCCGTATGCCGCAAGATCGCCGAGCGTTGCGCCGAGCTGGGCGTGGGTATTGGCGTGTCGACCGATGCCCACATTGGCATGGCCATTGGCAAGCTCGATCACGCGCGCAAGATGCTCGACGAGATTCACTTCCCGCTGGATTTGATCGTGACGCGCGACCGCGAGACGCTGCTGCGCGAGATGGCGGCAGCCGGCGTGTGTGACCTGCGCAAGGGGATGTAGCGGAGTTCATAAACCAAGCGAAGGGGGCGGTCCAGACGGGCCGCCCCCTTTCTTGTCTCGAAAATCTACCGGGGTGGATTAGCGGCGCTCGAGGACCGCTACGGTTTCGGTGTGGTCGGTATGGGGGAACATGTCGACGGACGTGATCTTGAGCAGGCGATAGCCTCCGTCGAGGAGCTGGTGCAGGTCGCGCTCTTGGGTCACAGGGTTGCAGCTGATATAGGTGATGCGGCGCGGCTTGAGTGCGCAGGCGGCTTCGAGGAACTCGGGGGTGGAGCCGGCGCGCGGCGGGTCGATGGAAAGGACATCGATCCGCTCGTTGTTGTCGGCGGCGTCCAGGATGTAATCGGTGGCGTCGTCGGCCATAAACCAAGCGCTGCGGGTGAGGCCGTTGAGCTCGGCATTGCGACGTGCGTCGGCAATGCCCGCCGGGTTGCGCTCCACGCCGAGCAGCATAATGCCGATACCCTTGTTCTGGGCATCTTTAGCTGCGCAAAGACCGATGGTACCGCTGCCACAGTAGGCATCCATGAGCACATCGCCCTGGTGCAAATCCATGCCGTCGATAGCGAGCTGATAGAGCAGCTCGGTCTGTTGCGGGTTGGTCTGATAAAACGCGGTGGGGGAGATATCGAACTCGCAGCCGAGCAGCTGGTCGCGCATGCACTCGGCGCCATATACAATGCGGGTTTCCTCGCCGAGGATGGCGTTGCCGGGGCGTCCGTTGATGTTTTGGGCGACGGTGACGATGTGCGGATTGAGTGCGGCGACAGCCTCAAAGAACTCCTGCGCATGCGACAAGTCGCGCTGAGCGGTCACGAGCGTGACCATGACCTGGTCGGTACGCCAACCGCAGCGGACGACGGCATAGCGAAGCAAACCAAGATGCTTGTCCTCATTAAAGGCGGGAATATGCAACCGCTCAGCTTCGCGTGCGATGCCGTTGAGAATCTGACGGGCGCCCGGTGCCTCGACGGGGCATTCGGGTACGGCAACGATCTTGTGCGTGCCGCGCTCAAAGAAACCGCAACGGACGGCGCCCTCCTTACCGGGAGCAAAGGGAGTGGCAGCCTTATGACGAAAGCCACGCGGCGCAGGATATTTACCCGGGTCGCCCAGGGTGACACCCATACCACGAATAGGATCTACAGCAATGCCTTCACGCTCACAAAGCGAAGCAAAAAGCTCCTCCATAGCAGCCTGCTTGGCGGCGAGCTGCTTCTTATAAGGACGATTGAGCGCCGTACACCCACCGCAAGCTTTCATGATGGAACAAGGAGACTTGGGGTCCACAGCCTTACGCGCAGACGAAACCGAATCATTATGCGGGCGCTTGGAACGAGTCCGAGGCGCTTTGTCCCCGCCTCGGCGAGAGTCAGAACGCTTGGCCTTAGCCCTGCTCTTAGTCGATTTGCTTTTTGC
>CAJMLB010000068.1:0-7080 GCA_905214145.1 uncultured bacterium
GCTTTGTGCCAAGGGGCTGCATCATCACGACGCCTTCATTTTGGGGTTTATCTTGCAGGCCGGTAGGTATATCATAACGACGTTTGTTTATATTGCCCGAGCATTCGCGCTGGGCTTTAGGTCGAAACCGATAGGAGACACGTATGTCCGGACACTCTAAGTGGGCCACAACCAAGCATCGTAAGGGCGCGCAGGACGCCAAGCGTTCCGCCCTCTTCTCCAAGCTCAGCCGCAACATCACCGTTGCTGCCCGTCTCGGCGGCGACCCGCTGCCCGAGAACAACGCCAGCCTCGCCGCTGCCGTTGCCAAGGCTAAGGCTCAGTCCATGCCTAAGGACAAGATCAAGTCTGCTATCGATAAGGCCTTTGGTTCGGGTGCCGACGCCGCCGTCTATGAGAACATCGTGTACGAGGGTTACGGTCCCGCCGGTGTCGCCGTCTACGTCGACTGCCTGACCGACAACCGCAACCGCACCGCTGCCGACGTCCGTTCCGCCTTCTCCCACGCTGGTGGCAACCTGGGCACCTCCGGTTCCGTCGCCTTCCAGTTTGAGCGCAAGGGCCAGATCGTCGTTGCCAAGGAGATCCTGGACGAGAACGCCAAGAAGGAGACCATGATCGCCAACGGTGCTGCCGGTGACGAGGATGAGTTCATGATGGCGATCGCCGAGGCCGGTGGTGAGGACTACGAGGACGCCGGCGAGGAGTGGATCGTCTGGACCGCTGCCAACGACGTCATGGCTGTCTCCAAGGCACTCGAGGAGCAGGGCGTCCAGGTCAAGGGCTCCGAGACCACCATGGTCCCGACCACTCCGACCGAGGTCTCCGGTGCCGACGCCAAGAAGGTTCAGCGCCTCATCGACCGTCTTGAGGAGCTCGACGACGTCCAGGACGTCTACAGCACCATGGACATGACCGACGAGGTCATCGCTGCCCTCGAGGAGGAGTAGCGCCCGCACGGATTGAGCCGTGCATATCTGGGCATAATGAAGCGAGCATGCAAGCCTCGTGGAATAGATGAGCCGGATCCGCGTGCATGAGGCACCGGACCCGGCTCTTTTATAATGATGCGAATCGTTTTGCATTCTGTGGATCGAGATTTGAAGGGAGCGCTGCATGCGCGTGCTCAAACGAGCCCTGGCGATCGTGTATCTTGCCTCCGCCGTCGTGGCGCTGGGTACGTTAGTCTGCCAGTTTTGGGGGCCATATACCTATCGCTTTATGCTGCTGATGCGCGATCCGCTGCCTCGCATCGTTGTTACGGCGTGCGGCGGTGTCGTGGCGCTCGGCGTGCTCGTGGGTTTCTTCCGCCTGATGTTTGCTCGTCGCGAGCCGTCCTGCGTGCATCCGGCGGGGGAGCGCAATATCGAGGTCACGCTCGCTGCCCTCTCCTCGTGTGCCCGCACCGCGGCAGAGCGCGACGACCGAGTGATGATCGAGCATGTCGAGGCGCGCGTGCAGGGCTCCGACGAATCGCACGTCCGTTTTAAGGTTGACGCCATCGCGCTCGACGACCGGGACGTGGCCTCCCTTGCAGCCGCGATGCAGCAACGTATCGAGGAGGCCTGCGACACTATGCTCGGCACGCCGGGCACGACTGCGCGCGTTCGTTTTTTGCCGTCCAAGACTACCGTCCAGACCGTGGAGGTTTCCGGTGAGTGATACCAATCAAGACAAGACCGCCCGCACGCCGCGCCTGACTATCGATCAGAGCGCCGCGCCGGCAGGCGAGGTCGTCGATCCCAAGGTAGAGGGTACCGAGTCACATGACGCGGTCGCCGATGATTTTGATGAGGCCATGGGTCTCATCAAGGGTACGGGGGCTGCCATCTGGAGCTATGCCGTCCGTCATCCCAACACCACGCTTGGAGCCGTCGCTGGTTTTGTGCTCGCCGTGCTGGTGCTCACGCTCGGCCTGTGGGATACGCTCGTCATCGCTTTCTTTGTGCTGATCGGCGCCGTGATTGGCCAGATCCGCGACGGCGAGAACGGGATCGTCAACTTCTTCGGCCGTCTGTTTAGCGGCCGCTAGCATGTATTCGACCGCCGCGTGTGCGGTGGGCATAAGGAGGAACCATGGCTTTTAACACGAAGGTCGATGTGGCCGATACCGAGCTCGAGGTAGACGAGACCGTCACCGCCGAGGCCGAGGACGTAACGCTCGAGGACGAGGCGCTCGTCGAGGCCGAACCCGCCGACGATGCGGACGAGGATGATGGGGAAGCGGACGAGTCCGAGGACTCGCTGACCTATTCCAACGGTGTGATCGAGAAGATCGTCGCCATGGCCACCCGCGAGGTACCGCACGTCCTGGGCATGAAGGGCAACCTCATGCACTTTGTGCAGGAGCAGTTTGGTGCCGAGAATCTGACCAAGGGCGTGACAGTCGAGGTCACCGATGACAACCGCGTGGTCGTTAACATTTCCGTCATTATCGAGTACGGCGCCTATGCGCCCGCGATTTTCGACGACGTTAAGGCGCGCGTGACCGAGCGTCTGGCTGCGATGACCGGCCTTGAGGTGGCAGGCGTCAACCTGCGCATCGAGGATGTCATCACCCCCGAGGAGTACGAGCACCGCACCAGCCAGCACGAATAACCTTCCAAAAAGGGACAGGTTTGTTTTGGCAGGTTTTATCTGCGTAAACGTCAAACGGCCGGTCGCGCATGCACATGCGCGGCCGGCCGTTCTTTGTATGCCCCCGATGCGGGCATACCGCTCGTCTAACTAAGGGTTGCAATCTTCGCGTTCCGCGTTACCCTAATGGGCGCATTGTTTCCAAATTGTTAACGAGGGGTTGCCGTAATGGCTGACGAGCGCGAAACAGAAAGCAAGGCATGGGCGATTGAGGCCGCCGCGGCAGAGGCGGCATCGCGAGCTGCCGAGGAGCTACATCGTCCTCCCGTGGTGCCGATGGAGCGCGTGGTCGATCGCACCGATATCGAGCGCGGCGAGCGTGCCGGCCAAAAGCGCAGCCAGGAGCCAGGCTTCCCGCGCTTTTTCGCCGAGCTCAATCTGGGTCTGATTCTTACGGCCTTTGCCATCGTTGCGTTTAAAACCCCTAATCACTTTGCTTTTGGCGGCACCTCGGGCGTGTCGGTCATTCTGTCCACGCTGTTCCCGACCCTGCCCGTCGGTGTCTTTATGTGGATTATCAACGCGGTTCTCGTCGTCTTGGGCTTTATCTTTTTAGAACGCAAGGCAATCCTGTGGAGCGTCTTCGCCTCGTTTGCGCTGTCCGCCTATGTTTCGCTTTTCGAGCTCTTTATCCCGACCAGTGTCTCGATGACGGGCGATATGTGGCTCGACCTGTGCTTTGCCGTGATTCTGCCGGCGCTCGGCAGCGCCATCGTCTTTGATATCGGCGCCTCGACGGGCGGCACGGACATCCTCGCTATGATCCTCAAACGCCGTACCACACTCGAGATTGGTCGCGCGCTGTTGCTGGTCGATATCGGCATCGTGACCATCGCGGCCTTTTTGTATGGTCCGCGTATCGGTCTGTATTGCGTGCTCGGCCTGTTTGCCAAGACGCTTGTGGTCGACAAGGCCATTGAGAGCATTCACCTGCGCAAAGTCTGCACGATCATTTGTTCCGAGCCCCTTAAGGTCGAGGAGTTTATCGTCAAGCATCTCAACCGTACGGCGACCATCAGTCGCGGCTACGGTGCCTTCTCGGGCAAGTGCGTGACGGTGATCATGAGCGTGCTGAGCCGTCGCGAGGCCGTGCAGCTGCGCCGTTATGCGCGCGAGGTCGATCCGGGTGCCTTTATCACGATCGTCGACAGCTCCGAGATCGTCGGCAAGGGTTTCCGCGGAACGAACTAACGCGGACGCACTCATCAAACAATCGAAAAGCGCCTCGCGCGTTGCAAATACGTCATCTAAGAGTATTTGTCCCCACATTGGGCGATAATGATGCCAATGACATCGTTTGCGATCCAGGTGATTCGCTCTAGATACGAAGGGATGATTTCGATGTTCTGTTCGCAGTGTGGCGCCCCCATGGGCGATAACGACAAGTTCTGCGGCGTGTGTGGTGCCCCCAATGCCGGTGCTGCAGCTTCCGCCCCTCAGGGTCAGCCTCAGCCTCAGCAGTTTGTTCCTCAACCTGTCGCGAACGCGTCCAAGGGCTGCACGGCTCAGGCGTTTGAGGATATGACCAAGACTCCGGGCGTGCTGCAGCGCGTGTGCCAGATTGCCTTTTTGCCGGCGCTTATCTGTGTCGTGTCGGTACTCGTGCTGTTCATCCCCGTTATCGGCGGTATTGCGGCTGCCATCGGCTTTTTGGCTGCCTACGTGGCGAGCGTGTGCGGTTCGGGCTTTGGCATCGAGTGGGGTCGCGACCTGTCGCTTAAGATCGATGACGGCATGGGTCGTCCGTTGATGCGTTCTACGTCGTTTGGTCTCGGAATCTTTTCGAGCGTTATTTCGGTCGTGCTCGAGGTTATCGCTGCCATTCCCATTATCGGTGTAGTGCTTTCGCTGGTGGAGGGCGTGGTAATTGGCGCCGCGGGCTCGTATTCTTATTACGGCTCTTATGCGCTCGAGGCTGCGCTGTTTGGCTCGCTTGGCTTGCTCGTTCTGGCTATGATTGCCACGGCGGTCCTGGGGGTCTTCTTTAAGATGTTCGCCGACATTGCCGTGATGCACTTTGCGGTGACCGGTCGCGTCGAGAGCGCGTTTTCGCTCGATAAGGTTTGGGCGGCCTTTAAGAACAATAAGACCAAGCTGTTCTGCGCTTCGTTCCTTCCCGAGTTTTTGACGGGTCTGGTCGCCAACGTTGTCACATGGATCTTGACGGTCGTCTTTGGCGCCGTTGCCTCTGTCGGTATGTATAGCTACTACTATCGTCCTACGGGTATTGAGGCGATTGTTACCGGCGGTGGCATCACACTCGTGCTGTTCCTGGTTCTGGTCGCTTTTGTCACCGTATTTCTTACGGTCTTTGGCAAGATGCTCAAGCACCGTGCCGTTGGCTATTGGGTTGCACGTTATGCAAGCGAGTGGGCCGACGAGGACAAGGACGACGTCCTGACCTTTGTATTGCCCTTCGAGAAGAAGTCCGCTCCCTCGGGTTACAGTGCTCCGGATGTCGCGCCTGAGCCCAAGCCCGCGCCCGAGCCGGCGCCCGTGCCTGAGCCTGAGCCTGAGCCTGAGCCAAGTTCCGACGAGGACCCTCAGGACGAGTAGCCATGCCGCCTGCCATTTGGGGACGGGGTAGAAATAGCGCTTGACAAATGAGCGGGGGCGGACGTTTCGACACGTCCGCCCCCGCTTTGCTTTAGCCAGGTTGTTATGGATGGGTGTGACGACTACTCGTCGTGCTTATCCTCGTGACGAGCGGCGGCGCGGGCTTCGTGGATGCCCTTGATTGCGGCATGGCGAGCCGTGCGGGCATCATGGATGGCGTCGCGAGCCTCGGCGGTCGTCGCCTTGGCAGAGCGTAACTTGGCGGCCAGATCGGGGTTGGTTTCGGCGACCGCGGTGATCGCGGGACCGTCGAGCTCCTCTTGCGTGGGCTCGGCCAAAAAGTCGATAGCATACTGGGCTGCCACCATGGAGCCCTTGGCCAGCACGCTCTCGTCGATCTTGTAAAAGCAGGAATGTTGGGCGTACGTGGCGCCAATCTTGGGGTTGCGCGTACCTACAAAGGCGAGCACGCCCGGTACGCGGCGCAGGTACTCCGAAAAATCCTCGCCCGAAAGCGTGCCGCGATAATGGCCTTGACCGGCGGGACCCAGACACTTAATTACAGCCTGACGGCAGCGCTCGCTCGAGCCCGCGTCGTTTTCGACCTTGTAGTTGGCGATGGTGTAGTCGGTGAGCTCTGCCTCGGCGCCCAAGGCGGCCGCGGTATGCTCCACGATGCGGCGCATGAGCTCCGGCATTTCCTCGTGGGTTGAATCTCCGTAGGTGCGCACCGTGCCGGCGAGGTAGGCCGTGCCGGCGATAACGTTGCGCGCGGTGCCGCCATGCAGCTCGCCGACGGTGATGACGGCCGGCTCGTAGGGGCTTATCTCGCGCGAGACGATGGTCTGCAGGGCGTTGACAATCTCGGCGGCAACCATAACGGCGTCGTGGCCGCGCTGGGGCATGGCGCCGTGGCACGAGGTACCGCGGACATCGATGCGGAACCAGTCGGTATTGGCCATGCGCGGGCCGGGCTCGCAGCTTACGGTGCCGGCGTCGACCTCGCTCCAGATGTGCGCGGCGTAGGCACCATCGACGCCGTCGAGCACGCCCGTGCCGATCATGAGTTTGGCGCCTTGGCCGTTTTCCTCACTGGGCTGGAAGACGATGCGGACCTCGCCGTGGATGTCGTCTGTCATATGGCGCAGAATCTGCAGCGTGCCGAGCATCATGGCGATGTGGCAGTCGTGGCCGCAGGCGTGCATGCAGCCCTCGTTGACGCTGGAGAAATCCTCGCCGGTCTGCTCGGTGACGGGCAGGGCGTCGATATCCGCACGCAGCAGGATGCGGCGGCGCGGCGTGCCGTCCTCGCGATAGGCGTCGGGCGCGGTGCCGCGAAGGGTCGCCACCAGGCCCGTCTTAAGGGGACGCTCGTAGGGGATATTCATGGCGTCGAGCTGGTTGGCGATGTCAGAAGTCGTGCGCTCTTCGGCGAGGCTCAGCTCCGGGTGCTTATGGAAGTGCCGACGCTGCTTAATGATGTAGGGTTCAAACTCGGCGGCGATATCTTGGATGGCTGCGGTGACGTCGTCAGCCGCGCGAGCCTCGGTCGCCGCCATAATCTGCTGTGCCTTGGTCTTCGTCATGGTCGATTTGCTCCTTACTGGTTTATCGCAAAATCGTACAGGCTCTTTCCAGTATGCCACCTGCCACTTGGCCTGGCAAAGCTGCCGTTTGCCGCTTGGCATTTTGTAACCGAGGCGGGGGAGTACACTCGGGGGTGTTGAATTTTCTGCCAGAGATGGGGATGTCCATGCAACATATCGATCGGATTATCCGCTCCAAGAACGTCTTTACCGCGCAAGACGGCATCGATACCGCCCGCGAGCTGGCGATTGCCATCGCAGGTGACCGTATCGTCGCAGTCGGTGCGCCCGATGACGTGAT
>CAJMLB010000069.1:0-6902 GCA_905214145.1 uncultured bacterium
AGGTCTACGGTGCCGACGAGACTGTGACCTTCCCGGCTGGCTACACCGAGATCGGCCCCGTGATGAAGAAGCTTCGCGAGACCCTGACTGGTATTCAGTCCGGTGCTGTCGAGGATAAGCACAACTGGGTTTACACCGTCGCATAAGCTGCCTTGTATGTCCGGCCCGAGGGCAACCTACCTTTCCGGCGCGTCCTCGGACATGAAAGAACCTCCGCTGCGCACTTCGTGCGGCGGAGGTTCTTTCGTCCTGCGGAGTGCGCCGGAAAGGTAGGTTGCCCTCGGGACTGCGTTACCTCGGTACTGCCGTTACGGGCAATATAGATCTGAATTAAAGATGGTACGCGGCCTTTTGGCCGCGCTTTTGTTTTGGTTCGCGCCATGTGGGGGTGGTGGCGACGTGCATTTTTGCGAGTATTCTGCAATCGAAGGCCCCTGCATACCGACCTCGGGCGCAAATTCGGGATTTCTCGATGTTTTCTACGAATGATGGGCGGGGTTATGGGCTGACAGCGTTTGATTTGCAGGGATATTCGCGGTCTTTGGCATTTATCGTGGCGCCCGAAGCTCTTGGTTATGCTGAATACTCCCAAAAATGCACGGCGCCTTGAGGGGGACCTTTGCGACAAAGGAAACCGCCCCGTCGAAGTATGCATTCGACGGGGCGGTTTATGCATATACCCGATTGAGGATACGCTGCGGATCTGTTAGAACTTGACGGTCGGTGCCTGGCGGGCAGCTTCGGCGGCCTCGAAGCCCTGACGCTCCTTAAACTGGAAGATGCCGGCAAAGATGACGGCCGGGAAGGTCTGGATGGCGTTGTTGTAGCTAAGCACGCAGTCGTTGTAGCTCTGGCGCGCGTAGCTCACCTTATTCTCGGTGTCTTCGAGCGTGGCCTGGAGCTGCATAAAGTTGGTGTTCGCCTTAAGATCGGGGTAAGCCTCGGCCACGGCGAAGAGCTGGCGCAGGGCGCCGGTCAGCACGTTGTCGGCTTCCATCTTGGCTTCGGGCGTGGTAGCGCTCACGGCGGCGTTGCGCGCGTTGACCACGGCGGCAAGTGTGTCTTGCTCGTGTTTGGCGTAGCCCTTGACGGTCTCGACCAGGTTAGGGATCAGGTCGTTGCGGCGCTGCAGCTGCGTGTCGATGTTCTGCCAGGCGTTATCGATGCGATTGCGCTTGGTGACCATGTTGTTGTAGATGCCGGCGATGGCGCAGACAATCACAACGACAACAACGATACCGATGATGACGGGAATCATGGTGTCTCCGTTTCGAATGGCCGCGGCGTCTTCCGCCGGCTGCCGTTGGTGTAACGCTACTAGTATACCCGCAACCTTTGGCGATACCGAACTTTCCGGTAAGCGTTATGTTTCCACCAAGGTGAGGCCATTCGCCAGGGGGGCGGACGATACAGGTGTAAGATATGCGACAGATTAGTGAGCGCTGTCTTTTCCTTGAGGAGGGCGATGCACATGGACCTTCGCATCAAGAAAACCTATCGGGCCCTGTTCGAGGCCTTTACTGAGCTGCTCGAAGAGCATCGGTTTGAGGACGTGACGGTTGCCATGCTGTGCGACCGCGCTATGATTCGTCGGACGACGTTCTACAAGCACTTCCGCGACAAGAACGATTACTTTGCCTTCTATATCGATGAACTCATGTCGGGCCTGCCGCAAAAGCGGGCCGATGCGGATGGCGCGGAGGGCGCCGAGGACGTGCGCGCGCTTCGCCACGAAGTGTTCGCCGATGCCATGGATCTGATTCTGGCGCATGAGCAGCTCATGGATAACATTTTGGCGAGCAGCATGTCGGGTATGCTGACCAGCATGATTTGCGACCGCATCGCGCGCTCCATACGCGGGTGCGTGATGAGCGCGCTTGACGAGGACGCGCTCGCGCCCGTATCGCTCGAGACAACGTCTGAGTTTGTCGCCGGTGGCATTATTCGGCTTTTTACCATGTGGTGGGAATCGGGCCACGTACTAGAGCGCCGATCAGAAATCGCCGACGTGGTCGATGCGCTGTTCGAGCGGACCATGACGCCGGTGAGTCACTAAGAGTGGCGGAGAGAGGGGGATTCGAACCCCCGGAACGCTCTCGCGCTCAACGGTTTTCAAGACCGCCGCATTCAACCGCTCTGCCATCTCTCCGTGAGACGTAATGATAGCATCGTTTTGAATTTGCAACAGGGAAGGCGAACGATGACGATCACCGAAATCGACGAGAAGTTCATGCGCGAGGCGCTGGCCGAGGCGCGCGCCGCCGCGGCGGTGGGCGAGGTGCCGATCGGTGCCGTAGCGGTGCGCGCGGGTGAGATCGTCGCGAGGGCGCATAATCGCCGCGAGCTCGACCAGGATCCTTCGGCGCATGCCGAGTTTGCGGCCCTATGCGCCGCCGCTCAGTCGCTCGGTCGCTGGCGCCTTTCCGATTGTACGGTCTACGTGACGCTCGAGCCCTGCTGCATGTGCGCGGGGCTTATGGTTAACGCGCGCGTGGGGCGCTGCGTGTACGGCGCGGCCGATGCTAAAGCGGGTGCTCTGGGGTCGCTATACGACCTCAATGCCGATTCGCGCCTGAACCATCGGTTTAATGTGACCGCCGGCGTGCTGGCGGATGAGTGTCGTGAAGTGCTGAGCAGCTATTTTGCTGGCCTGCGCGGTGTCGACGGCGTCGGTTGCGGTTTGAACCTTGAGGCGCATGCGTCTCACGCCGAGGCGCTCGCGGGTGTTGGAGATCTCACCGACGAGACGGTCGACTTTGGCCCCGTGCAGCGGCGGCCCCGCCGTGTGCTGCTGGCGATCGACTCCTTCAAGGGCAGCGTGTCGAGTGCGCAGGCGGAGGAGGCCGTTGCCGAAGGCGTGCGCCGTGTGTGGCCCGATGCCGAGCTGGGCGCTTTGCCGCTGGCAGATGGTGGCGAGGGAACGCTCGACGCCATCGCCGCACGCGGTGGCGAGCTTTCAACCTGCGAGGTTGCAGGTCCCTTGGGCGACCGCGTGTCTGCCCGGATGCTGGTGGACGGCGAGCACGAGTCCGCGGTCATCGAGATGGCCGAGGCGGCGGGTATTGGGTATTCACCTTGCACGGAGTCGGCGGCGTTGGCGGCCACAACCTATGGCGTGGGCGAACTGATGCTTCGTGCGCTTCGCGCGGGTGCAAAGACTATCTATATTGGTCTGGGCGGCAGTGCCACCAACGACGGTGGCGCCGGCATGCTGCAGGCGCTGGGCGCCCACCTTGTCGATGAGTGTGGCTGCAATATCGCCCCCGGTCTCGCGGGCCTTGAACACGTGACGAGTATCGATTTGGCACCGGCGCTTCGGGCGCTGAATGGCGCGCGTATCATCGTGCTTTCCGATGTCGAGAATCCGCTCGTGGGGCGTCGAGGCGCACTGGCGGTGTTTGGCGGGCAGAAGGGTCTGCCGACGGGTGATGCCGAGGTGCTGAGCAGGTACGACAGCTGGATGGTCGGCTACGGCCGCCTGCTCGATGCAGCGATTACCGGGGCGCGGGCTCAGGGGTTGTTGCGCGTGCCCGAGGGTGCACGGACATTTGGCTCGGTGCTCGGCGTGCCCGGTGCCGGTGCTGCTGGCGGCCTGGGTGCCGCGCTGCTGGCGCTCGGGGCGGAGTTGCGTTCGGGCGTTGAGACGGTGCTCGATCTCGTGGGGTTTGATGAGCGCGTGCGTGATGTCGACCTGGTCATTACAGGCGAGGGCAATATGGACGAGCAATCCGCCGCCGGTAAGGCACCGGTGGGCGTGGCGCGTCGCGCCAAGCGATATGGCAAGTCGGTAGCCGCTGTCGTGGGCGGTCGTGCTGACAACCTGGATGCGGTGTATGGGCAGGGCATCGACCTGGTTTTGCCAGTCTGTCGCAGACCCATGGGCCTTGAGCTGGCGCTCGATTCCCAGGAAGCCATAACCAACCTCATCTGCGCCGGTGAATCCGCCGCCCGATCCTACGACCTCGGCCGACTCTAGTAAAATGATCGTTCGGTTTAGCTTGGATAGCCAAAAAGTAGTCAAAAAAGCCCTGTCCCAAACTAGCTATCTTGCCGTGGCGAGCGAGAGCGGGTAAGATATACCGAGCGCCTAGCGCGTTCGATGGGTTCGGATGACGACATGTTCCGAATCTGGTCAGGTCCGGAAGGAAGCAGCCATAAGGAGCCTCTGTCGGGCATCCGAATCCATCGAGTGCGCAGGCGCTTTTTGGTGCCGCGGCTACCCGCGAGTGCCGGCAGGGCGCTTGGTGTCTCGCTGGTCCTCGGCTTCGCCTGCGGGATCGCGCGACTACCAAGCGCCCTGCCGGCACTCGCGGGTAGCCGACCAAAACCGCCTGAAGGGTCACATTTATCTGATAATTGAATCCCTGGCGTTATGCCGCTCGCTGGCGTTGCCAAAACATCGGCTGCTACATGCCTTGGGCGCTAGCGAACGTCGCCCTTACATCTGTAACGAGTTGCTTACGCATCTCCAGGGCTCTCCGTACTATCATGAATCAGATTGAAGAGAGATGATGATAGGGAGCGCCTATACATGATTGAGCTGCTCAGGCGTTTTGGTGGCAAGTTTCGCCGCTATATGGTGATTGGCCCTGCGTGCAAGCTGATCGAAGTGATCTTTGACCTGCTTACGCCGCTCGTGATTGCCCAGATGATCGATAAGGGTATTGGCGTACACGATGTCAACGCCGTCGTCCACTACGGTATGCTGCTTGGCGCCATGGCTGTGATCGGCATTTCGTTTACGCTCGTCTGCCAAAAGATGGCGGCGCTCACCTCGCAGGGCATGGGCACCGACATTCGCGGCGCGCTCTACGAGCACATCAATAAGCTGAGCTATGCCGAGCTCGACCGCTTTGGCACGCCCTCGCTTATCACCCGCATCACCAACGACGTCAACCAGGTGCAGCTTGCCGTGGCGCTGGGCGTGCGCATGCTCATCCGCTGGCCCTTCTTGGCGGTGGGCTCTATGTGCGCGGCCCTTGCCATCGACCTTAAGCTCGGCATGATCTTTTTGATTTGCACGCCCGCCATTGGCTTGGTGTTTTGGTTTGTCATGGCGCGCTGTATCCCGTACTACAAGCAGCTGCAGGCAAAGCTCGACCGCATTGCGCTCATTTGCCGCGAGGGGCTTTCGGGCGCCCGCGTGGTCCGCGCGTTTGTGCGCGAAGATCACGAGCGCGAGCGCTTTGCCCAGGCCGCCGACGACCAGGCCAATACTGCCATCGCGGTGGGCAAGCTCTCGTCGATTCTCAACCCCGTCACGTTTTTGGTGATGAACCTAGGCGTGTGCGCCATCCTGTGGGTGGGCGGCATCCAGGTCAACGTGGGCGAGCTCACGCAGGGCCAGGTCATGGCGTTTGTGAACTACATGACGCAGACGCTCACCTCTATCGTGTACGTTGCCAACCTGGTCGTGGTCTTTACCAAGGCGAGCGCCAGCGCGTCGCGTATCAACGAGGTGCTCAATTGTGAACCGAGCATCACGGACGGGGGCAACGAGCTGGTCGCGCTGCCCGAGCCGGGCGAACTGGCGGGTGGTGCTGCTCCAGTCTCCGCGGTGAGCTTTGGCCATGCGAGTTTTTCGTTTGGCGCGGGCGCGGCAAATGCCGTCAACGATGTGACCCTGGAGCTCCCGCTGGGCAAGACGCTCGGCATTATTGGCGGTACGGGCAGTGGTAAGTCCACACTCGTCTCGCTTATCCCGCGCCTGTACGACGCGAGCACCGGCAGCGTGTGCGTGATGGGCGCCGACGTGCGCGCTTGGCCACTCGACCAACTGCGCCATGCGGTCGCGACCGTTCCGCAGCGTGCGTCGCTGGTGAGCGGCACTATTCGCAGCAACCTGAACTGGCGCGATGAAGCCGCGACCGACGACGAGCTCTGGGCGGCGCTCGATATGGCGCAGGCAAGCGAGTTCGTACACAACAAGCCCCAGGGCTTAGATGCCCCGGTCGAGGCGGGCGGAAAGAACTTTAGCGGTGGCCAGCGCCAGCGGTTGACTATCGCGCGTGCCTTGGTGGGTTCGCCGCAGGTTCTGATTATGGACGATTCTGCCTCGGCGCTCGACTTTAAGACCGACGCGGCGCTTCGCCATGCCATTCGCGAACGAAGCGTGCGCGGTGCCGCCGAGGGCGGGCTGCCGCTGACCACGGTCATCGTGAGCCAACGCGTCTCGACCGTTCGCGATGCCGACATAATCTGCGTACTCGACCACGGATCGGTCGCGGGCCTGGGCACACACGATGGGCTGTACGCGACTTGTCAGCTCTATCGCGAGATCTGCCAGTCGCAGCTGCGCCGCGAGGAGCTCGAGGGCCGGCAGGGGAGTACGACGCCCGCGTCCGCCTCAATCGCCTCCGCATCCGCCCGCGCAAAGGAGGGCTGCTAAATGAATCCGTACACTTCTTCCGGTTCGGTCGCCACGATGACGGCCAATGTGTCCGGCAACGACAAGCTCAACGACCTGGGTGACGGCCCACGCCAGCCCGGCGACCCTGAGCGCTATCCCGTGGGCGCGGTGACCCGCCGCCTGATGGGTTATGTTCGCCCGCACCGCGTCTCGTTTGCGGCGTCGTTTGCGAGTGCCGCCATCTCCGTTATCTTGCAGCTCTACACACCTATTCTCATTGGCGAGGGCATCGACCTGATTGTTGCCGCGAGCCAGGTGGATTTCGATGCACTGCTGCCGCTCGTCACCAAACTCGCGTTCGTTGTGGTGGGAGCCGCGGCCTTCCAGTGGTTGCAGGGCTATTGCGTCAACCGCCTGTCCTACGAGACGGTGCGCGACATGCGGGTGGAGGCGAGCGACAAGCTCAGCCGCATGCCGCTCAGCTTTATCGACAGCCACGCCCACGGCGACCTTATGAGCCGCGTGGTCAACGACGTCGATCAGGTGGGCGACG
>CAJMLB010000070.1:0-6839 GCA_905214145.1 uncultured bacterium
TTATCTGCAACGATGGAAGGGTCTGCGACCTCGACGCGCAGGCGCGTGGCGCAGTTGGTTGCGCCCACAATATTGCCAACGCCACCTAAAAGCTGAATTACCCGCTCAGCGAGGACGTGATCTTGATCGGATCGACTATTGACCTCGTCATTGGGAGATTGCTCTTTGGCAAAGCCGCTTCCCGTTAAATGATCGATTGCCGCGCGATTGGCGACATGATCCTCGCGGCCCGGCGTCTTAAGGTCATAGATCAAGATGAGTGCTCGAAAACTAACAAAAAAGATGAGGCTAAAGGCAAGGCCGATACCGAGCGCCAAAAGGTAGGAGCCGGCATGCGTCCGCATGAGCGGAATAAAGTTGAAGGCTGCCATCTCCATGAGGCCGCCCGAGAAGATGCCGACGATGCCAAAGAGATTCATGGTTGTGGCAAGGCAAGACGATAAGACGGCGTAGAGAAAAAAGAGCCCGGGGTGGGTGAACATAAAGAGAAACTCGAGTGGCTCGGTAACGCCGCAAACCACCGAGGCGATGATGGCGGGAACAAGGATGGCCCTGAGGCCGGCGCGGCGCTCTGGTTTTGCGGTGGAGTAGAACGCGGCTGCGATGGCGGGAAGGCCAAAGAGCTTGACCCAGCCGGTGGCGGTAAAACCGGCCCACGGCGCAAGTTCATTAAGGGGGCGCGTGCTATGGGAGAGGATGGGGAGCAAGCTGCTCCACGTGGCGTAGATGCCGTCGTTAATGACCAGGTTGTCGTAGTAGATCGGCATGTAGAGCAGGTGGTGCAGCCCCATGGGCTCGAGCGCTCGCTCCAAAAGCACAAAGATGCCCACGCCAAAGGGGCCGACGCCCGCAAGTGCGTGGCGCAGTGTTTCGGTCACAGCGTATACGGAGGGCACGATGGCGGCCGAGATAGCGGCAAGGGCAAACACGGCAAAAAAGCTGATGAGGTAGACCAGCGAGGAGCCCGAGAAGGTGCCGAGCCAATCGGGAACCTTGACATCGTAGAAGCGGTCATGGATGGCGACGACGGTTGCCGACACCGCCAGCGGGCCGATAATGCCGGTGTCGAGCGTCTTGATGCCGTCGATGATGGTGATGCCGCTAGCGGAGGTCAAAGACGACGGGTACTTAAGTCCAAGGTTGTCTCCGCTCAGCTTGATGATCTCGCTCAAAAAGAAGCAATAGGCAAAATAGGCCACGAGCGCCTCGAGGCAACAACGTGCCGGTTGCTTTTGGGCAAGGCCGATGGGCAGCGCTACGGCAAAAAGGAGCGGAAGTCGTTTAAAGACCGTCCACGAGCCGCGCTGAATGATAGTCCAAAAAACGTACCAAGGGGTTCCGTATACGGCGAGGTCGCCGACGATATCCGCAGACGTTGCGAGGGCGGAGACGCCGACCATAAGGCCCGATATGGAAAACAACATGGCGGGCGCGAACATTGCCCCGCCAAAGCGTTGGATTTTTTGCAGCATGTTCTGCCTCCCGAATATCGAGGCGCGTTGCGCGTGGTGAAACGTTTAAACAATGGATTCATTGTAGAGGACCAGACGATTGTCATACCGGCAGTTTTGAGCGAAACCGGTTTGAGCGTGACAGAAACCGTCAACGGTTAAATCCTGTCGCTTTGCCGATAATCGGTTTAAACAACTTCAAGAAATGCTATCGTGCCTAGCCATACATATTCATTAGAGGTGAAGTCATGCCAAAAGCGATTTACGAAGGAATCTACCGCGAGATCCGTTCGCGCATCATTAACGGGACTTATGCGTTTCAGGAGATGCTGCCAACCGAAGCCGAGCTGACCG
This sequence comes from uncultured bacterium, assembly GCA_905214145.1. Lineage (GTDB taxonomy): Bacteria > Actinomycetota > Coriobacteriia > Coriobacteriales > Coriobacteriaceae > Collinsella. The sequence continues at coordinate 1,806 of CAJMLB010000070.1, forward strand.
CGGAATTTGGCTGCACGCGCAATACCGTTCGACGCGCCTTGAGCATGCTGGCCGACCAGATGTTTGTGCAGCCTATACACGGCAAGGGCGTGCGCGTTATTTGGCTCAAGGGTGAAACCGACATGCTGGGCGCACTCGAGGAAGTTGAGTCGTTTGGCGAATTTGCAAAGCGCAACAATGCCGTTGCATCGACGGACGTTAAGTCTTTTGAGCATTTGATTTGCACCGAGCAACTCTCTCGTCGCCTGGGCTTTAAGGTGGGCGAGGAGTTGATTCGCGTGGTGCGTGTCCGAAGCCTCAACGGCAATGCGCGCCAAGTAGACCATGGTTACTTTTTGGAGTCAATCGCCAAGGGCCTGACGCCCGAGATCGCCGCAAAGTCAATTTATGACTATCTGGAGCACAAACGCGGCGTCAAGGTGTTGGCGAGTCGCCGTACAGTGAGCGTCGAGCTTGCCAACGATGAGGACTGCAGCTATCTTGACCTCGGCAAATACAACTGCGTTGCCGTCATGGAGAGCCAGTCGTACACCTCGGACGGAATCTTGTTCGAGGTCACGCATGCCCGCACGCATCCCGAGATCTTCCACTACCGCGTTAACTCCAAGCGATAGCCGGCTAGCTCGCAGCCTGACGAGACTCATGCCCTCAAAGCGAAAACGCCCGGTCAAACCGACGATGCATCGGCTTGACCGGGCGTTTTCTCTGCATTCGATAACAAATAATTGTTTATACAGAACTTGTCAAGTATCAAGTTGAAATTACCGTTCACCGAAGTTTTTCTACCGCTCTAGTAATACTTGTTCAAACAACTAGCCAAATAGCGTATTGTGCAAATCAGCAAAAGGGGCAAAGTCCCCGAGCCAATCTCCGAAGGCGGCGGCAAAGGGTGCCGCCACGGTGTGAAAGGGTGGATTGTAATGAAGAACGAAATGAGCAGAAGGCAGTTCCTGGGCTTTGCTGGTTCCGCGGCTGCGGTTCTTGGTCTGGGTCTCGTGGGCTGCGGTGGCTCCGCCGGCTCCGGCTCCTCTGCTTCTGGTGACGCTGCCGAGGTCTACTTCCTCCAGTTCAAGCCCGAGGTCGACAAGGAGTGGAAGGAGATCGCCAAGGCGTACAAGGAGGAGAAGGGCGTCGAGGTCAAGATCGTGACCGCCGCCTCCAACACCTACGAGGAGAAGCTCAAGTCCGAGATGTCCAAGAGCTCCGCTCCGACGCTGTTCCAGGTCAACGGCCCCACCGGCCTTAAGAACTGGAAGGACTACTGCGCCGACCTGTCCGACACCAAGCTCCGCGGTGAGCTCATCGACGACTCCCTGGCGCTGCAGTCCGACGGTAAGGATCTGGGCATCGACTGGGTTCAGGAGAGCTACGGCATCATCTACAACAAGGAGCTTCTCAAGAAGGCCGGCTACAAGGCCGAGGACATCAACTCCTTCGACAAGCTGAAGGCTTGCGCTGACGACATCCAGGCCCGCAAGGCCGAGCTCGGCGTTGACGGTGCCTTCACTTCTGCCGGCATGGATGACTCCTCCAGCTGGCGCTACACCACCCACCTCGCCAACCTCCCGCTCTACTACGAGTTCGAAAAGGAGCACAACCAGGAGGACGACGAGATCAAGGGCGAGTATCTCGACAACTTTAAGCAGATCTTTGACCTGTATATCACCGACTCCACCTGCGATCCTTCGCAGCTTGCCTCCAAGACCGGTGACGACGCCACCAATGAGTTCGCAACCGGTAAGGCCGTTTTCTACCAGAACGGCTCTTGGGCCTACGCCGACCTCACCAAGGCCGGTATGACCGACGACCAGCTCGGCATGCTGCCGATCTACATCGGCGTCGAAGGCGAGGAGAACCAGGGCCTGTGCTCCGGCGGCGAGAACTACTGGTGCGTGAGCTCCCAGGCTTCCGAGGATGCCCAGAAGGCCACCGAGGACTTCATGTACTGGTGCGTCACCTCTGACACCGCCACCACCATCATCGCCGACAAGATGGGTCTGACCGCTCCGTTCAAGAGCGCCAAGGAGACCACCAACGTCTTCTCGCAGCAGGCCGTTGCCATGGCCAAGGACGGCAAGAAGACCGTCGCTTGGGACTTCGTTTACATCCCCTCCGAGGAGTGGAAGAAGAACCTCAAGCAGGCTCTCATTGCTTATGCTGCCGACAACACCAAGTGGGACGGCGTCAAGAACGCCTTCGTCGATGGCTGGAAGACCGAGAAAGCTGCTTCCGAGTAAGTAGTTGCTGCCCAAGCTATCTGATTAGCGACAGGGGGGCGGGCAGACGTTGGTTTGCCCGCCCCCTGCATATTGAAAGGACCCTTCTATGGGCAAAGCACTCAAGCGCTGGTGGCCGCTCTTTATGCTGCCCACGTGCCTGGCGTTTATGATCGGGTTCGTGATCCCCTTTATCCAGGGTTTCTATCTCTCGTTCTGCCAGTTTATTACCATCAATAACGCGCACTTCGTCGGTATCGAGAATTATATGCGCGCATTGACGGACCCGCAGTTCTCCACGTCGTTCTTCTTTACCGTGGCGTTTGCCTTCCTGTCGACGGTGCTCATCAACGTGATCGCGCTGGCCATTGCGCAGGCGCTCACTCGCAAGGCGCTCAAAGGCACCAACATCTTCCGTACGATTTTCTTTATGCCTAACCTGATTGGCGGCATTGTACTGGGTTACATCTGGCAGATTCTGATCAACTGCCTGCTCTCCAACGTGGGTGCCCAGCTTATCGCCCTCAACTCCGCCGCCGGCTTCTGGGGCCTTATCATCCTGACCCTGTGGCAGCAGGTCGGCTACATGATGATCATCTACATCGCTGGTCTGCAGTCCATTCCGTCCGACTACATCGAGGCCGCCAAGGTCGACGGTGCCACGGCATGGCAGACGTTTTGGAAGGTTAAGATCCCTAACCTGATGCCGACCATCACCATTTGCCTGTTCCTGTCCATCACCAACGGCTTTAAGCTGTTCGACCAGAACCTCGCCCTTACCGGCGGCGCCCCCGCGCACTCCACCGAGATGCTCGCCCTGAACATCTACAACACGTTCTATTCGCGTGCCGGTATCGCATGGCAGGGTATCGGTCAGGCCAAGGCGGTTATCTTCTGCATCCTGGTCGTAGCCATCTCCATGATTCAGCTTAAGGCCACGAGGTCCAAGGAGGTGCAGCAGTAATGAAACGCGATAAGGTTATCAACCGCGCGCTCTCGATTTTCTTTACGATCCTGTCGCTCGCGTGGATCTACCCCGTGTTTATGATTGCGCTCAATTCCTTTAAGAAAGCGACCGCAATCAGCACCACCACGGCATTCGATCTGCTCACGCCCGAGACGTTCAACGGCCTTGCAAACTACGTGCACGCCCTTAACGAGCAGGGCTTTGCCTCGGCATTTATGTACTCGCTCATCATCACGGTCACGTCGGTCGTGCTGATCTTGGTGTGCTGCTCCATGTGCGCTTGGTACGTGGTTCGCGTCAACAGCAAGATCTCGAACTTCTTCTATTACCTGTTCGTGTTCTCGATGGTCGTACCGTTCCAGATGCTCATGTTCACGCTGTCCAATTTGGCGGACCGCATTGGCTTTAACACGCCGTTCAACATCTGCTTTATCTATCTGGGCTTTGGCGCGGGCCTGGCGGTCTTTATGTTCGCCGGCTTTGTAAAGAACATCCCGCTCGAGATCGAGGAGGCGGCCATGATCGACGGCTGCAACCCGGTCCAGGTGTTCTTTAAGATCGTCCTTCCCATCATGAAGCCCACCTATCTTTCGGTCGGCATTCTCGAGACCATGTGGGTCTGGAACGACTACCTGCTGCCCTACCTTACGCTCGACTCCACCAAGTACAAGACCATTCCTATCTTGATCCAGTACTTCCGCGGTGGCTACGGCCACGTCGAGCTCGGACCCATGATGGCCTGCATCATGATGGTTGTTATCCCCATCGTCATCATGTACATCCTCTGCCAGAAGTACATCATCGACGGCGTGGTGGCAGGTGCCGTCAAGGGCTGATGCCGTAACTGTTTTGCAAGTTTCTGCGGCGCCCCTCAGCGCGGCGCCGCACATCGAAAGGTAAAGACATGGCCGAGATCGTTCTCAAACATGTTCAGAAGGTGTATCCCAACACCGAGTCCAAAAAGAAGGGCTTCTTTGGCAAAAAGAAGAAGACCGAGGAGAAGAAGCATAACCTTAAGGTTACCGAGGATGGCGTGCTCGCTGTAGAGGACTTCAACCTCACCGTTCACGACCAGGAGTTCGTCGTCCTCGTTGGCCCGTCTGGCTGCGGTAAGTCCACGACGATGCGCATGGTTGCCGGCCTGGAGGACATTACCTCGGGCGACGTGCTCATCGACGGCAAGCGCGTCAACGACGTGGCGCCCAAGGACCGCGACATCGCCATGGTGTTCCAGAGCTACGCTCTGTACCCCAACATGACGGTGTACGAGAACATGGCGTTTACGCTTGAGCTCAAGAAGGTCCCCAAAGACGAGATCGACCGCAAGGTTCGCTCCGCTGCCGAGATCTTGGGTATCACCGAGTACCTCGACCGCAAGCCCAAGGCGCTTTCGGGCGGCCAGCGCCAGCGTGTCGCTATCGGCCGCGCCATCGTGCGTGATCCTAAGGTCTTCCTGATGGACGAGCCGCTGTCCAACCTGGACGCCAAGCTGCGTAACCAGATGCGTGCCGAGCTCATCAAGCTGCGCCACGAGATCAAGGGCACGTTCATCTATGTTACTCACGACCAGACCGAGGCCATGACTCTCGGCGACCGTATCGTGGTCATGAAGGACGGCGTTGTCCAGCAGATCGCCACTCCGCAGGAGGTCTTCAACCATCCCGCGAACATCTTCGTCGCCGGCTTCATCGGCGTGCCGCAGATGAACTTCTTCGATGCCCAGCTGGTGCGCTCGGGCGACGGCTTTACCGTCAAGACCGACGACATGAATGTCGCGCTGGCCCCCGAGACCTGCGCTCAGCTCGCCCTTAATTGGGACGGCGGCGACGTGAAGGAGATCACGGCCGGCGT
>CAJMLB010000071.1:0-6771 GCA_905214145.1 uncultured bacterium
GATTCACGCAGGGCCATGGGCCGCCTTTCGCGATGGCTTCTAGTTAGCCTTTGGATACTTTTGCTTGAATTACTTTACCGCAAAAGTTGCCCATGCCTTACTGCGTTATTTAAAAAGTTAACCGTGTTTCACAAAATACGCGGGGTCAGCAAGGCGACACGGCACGCATCGCACAAGGAGTGTCCCCAGCTGCCGGCAGAAAAGGAACGTCCCCAAGCGCCAAATCCGCAGCTACAGCAGGCCAAAGTGCTTTGCGGCGTTGTAGATTCCGCCGTCGTCCACGGCGGTCGTCACGTAGGTCGCTGCAGCTTTCACCGTGTCCTGCGCGTTGCCCATGGCCACGCTCGTGCCCACGGCGGAAAACATCGACAGGTCGTTCTCGCCGTCGCCAAAGGCAATCGCCTCGCTCGCGTCGACACCCAGGCGCTCCAGCGTCGCTGCCACGCCCAGGTCCTTGCCGCCGTCGGCAGGGATAATGTCGCAGAACAAATCGCACCAGCGCGTAGTGAGCGAATGCGACACCGCATCGGTCACGATATGCTCGTCGGCCGGATCCACAAAGGCGCAAAACTGGTAGACCGGCGCGCCAAAGGCGTGCTCAAACGGTTCCTCGTGGTAGACGATCCCCGCGTTGTTGCCGGCCGCCACCACGCGCTTGGACAGACGGTTCACAAACGAATTCTCGCCCTGCATGCACAGTGAGTCGTAGCGTCCCTGCGCCACCTGGTCCACAATCACCGCAACGTCGTCCGGATCGATCGGGCAGCTGCGATAAACGCCCTTGGCATCAAAACAGTGCTGACCCGAAAGCGTAATGTACGCATCCCAACCCAAGTCGAACAGCCAATCCGGCATCTGGTAGGTCGGGCGACCCGTGGCGATTATGCACGCAATCCCCTGCTCGCGAAAGCTGTCGAGCGCCTGCTGCGCCGACGCCGGAATCCGATGGGTCTTAAAGCTCAGCAACGTGCCGTCGATATCGAAAAACGCGGCCTTGATCATCCTTGCCTACTCCTCGCCCTCGAGCTTCTCGCTCGCCTCGAGCCACGCCATCTCCAGCTCGTCCATGGCGGCGTGGGCCTCGTCGATCTTTGCCTGCTGCTCGCCGAGCGCCGTGTAGTTGGTGGGGTCAACCTGTGCCATCGCGGCCTCGGCCTCCTCCACGCGGGCGCGCTGCGTCTCCATTTTGCGCTCGAGCGAGCTCACCTCGCGGCGGAGCTTCTGGCGCTCGGCGTTGGAAAGGCCATTGGGCTGGCCGCTCGACTTGGGCTTTTCGGCCGCAGCCGCCGCAGCACCAGTGTCAAACGTGCCGGTCTTGGCGCTCGGCGCACCCACGGGCTCGCCCTCGGCGGTAGCGTTGCACAGGCGCAGGTACTGGTCGACGCCGCCGGGCATATGCGTCAGGTGGCCGTCGAGCAGCGCCCACTGCTGGTCGGTCACGCGCTCCATCAAGAAGCGGTCGTGCGTCACCAGGATCAGCGTGCCGGGCCAGCCGTCGAGCAGGTCCTCGACAATCGCGAGCATGTCGGTATCCAGGTCGTTGCCGGGCTCGTCCAGGATAAGCACGTTGGGCTCGTCCAGGATCGTCAGCAACAGCGACAGGCGACGGCGCTGGCCGCCCGAAAGATCGCCGATGCGGCTCCAGAGCTGCTGGGTCGTAAAGCCCAGACGCTCGCAGAGCTTCTCGGGCGAAGTCTCCTTGCCGTCGATGACGTAGTACTTCTTATAGTTGCTGAGCACCTCGCGGATCGTGTCGCCCATGTAGGGTTCGAGCTCCTCGAGCTGCTGCGACAGCACGCCAAAGCGCACTGTCTGGCCAATCTTCACGCGGCCGCGCGTGGGCTCAATCTTGCCCTGGATCACGTCGAGCAAGGTCGACTTGCCGGCGCCGTTCTCGCCCAAAAGGCCATAGCGGTCGCCCGCACCGATGAGCCAGGTCACATCGTTGAGCACCTGCTTGGGCGCGCCATCGGTATCCGCATAGCCGGCGTCCACGTCGACCACGTCGATAACCTGCTTGCCCAGGCGACTCACCGCCAGGCGCTTGAGCTCCAGCTCGTCACGTACGGGCGGTACGTCGGCTATCAGCTCGCGAGCGGCGTCCACGCGAAACTTGGGCTTGGTGGAGCGCGCCTGGGCACCGCGGCTCAGCCACGCGAGCTCCTTGCGCGCCATGTTGCGACGGCGCTCCTCGGTAACCGCGGCCATGCGGTCGCGCTCCACACGCTGCAGGATGTAGGCCGAGTAACCGCCCTCGAAGGGATCGACCTGGCCGTCGTGGACCTCCCACATGCTGGTGCAGACCTCGTCCAGGAACCAGCGGTCGTGCGTGACCACGAGCATCGCGCCCTGGCCGCGCTGCCAGCGGGCCTTTAAGTGACGCGCGAGCCAGTTGATGGTGCGCATATCCAGGTGGTTGGTGGGCTCGTCGAGCATAAGCACGTCGTAGTCGCCGATCAGCAGGCGTGCGAGGTCCACGCGACGGCGCTGGCCGCCCGAAAGCTCGCCCACCGTGCCCTCCCAGGACACATCGCTAATAAGACCGGCCAGAATCTGGCGCGTACGCGGACTCGACGCCCACTCATACTCGGGCGTGTCGCCGACGACGGCATGATGCACGGTGTCGGTATCGACCAGGTTGTCCTTTTGGCCGAGCAATCCGATCGTCGTGTCGCGGCGATGCGTCACGCGGCCGTCGTCGGGCTCCAACGTGCCGGCGAGTACGCTCAGCAGCGTCGACTTGCCGTCGCCGTTTTTGCCGACGATACCAATACGGTCGCCCTCGCCCACGCCGAGCGTCGCGCTATCGAAAATATGCTTGGTGGGAAACTCTAGGCTGACGGAATCGCATCCCAAAAGAATCGCCATATGCCCTGCTCCTTCGTAGAAATTCAACGTTGTCCATGATAGCAGCGAGCCCCATCCCAAACCACCACGAAGGTGCCTGTCCCCTTTGTGGTGGTCGTTTCGGTCGCAGAGCAAAAAGGCGGGCCATCTCCCGCAAGAGATGACCCGCCTCTCCAATCAGTCCCGCGGCAACCGTGGCCGCCGCGGGCCTCAAGCATGTCCCGGACTAGGAGAACATGCCGGTGAGGTAATCATTCAGCCGCTTATCCTTGGGCCGTTGGAAAATCTCGTCGGTCTCGTCGTACTCGACCATATCGCCCATGTAGAAGAACGCCGTGCGGTTGGACACGCGCGACGCCTGCTCCATGTTGTGCGTCACGATAACGATGGCACGGTCGGCAACGATCGATGACATCAGGTCCTCGATCGCCAGCGTCGAGATGGGGTCGAGCGCCGAGCAGGGCTCGTCAAACAGGATCACGTCGGGATTGAGTGCCAGCGTGCGCGCGATGCACAGACGCTGCTGCTGGCCGCCCGAAAGCGCATAGGCGCTTTTGTCGAGCTTGTCCTTGACCTCATCCCACAGTGCCGCACCACGCAGGCTCTCCTCGACCATGCGGTCGAGCTCGTCACGATCGGTAATGCCGTGGCGTTTGGGTGCAAACGTGATGTTGTCGCGAATGGACTTGCGGAAAGGATTGGGCTGTTGGAACACCATGCCAATGGAACGACGCAGCTCGTAGGTGTTTTCGGTCTTGGTGTTCACGTTGCGTCCGCGGTAGTTGATCTCGCCCTCCACGCGGCAGCCACGAATCTCGCGATTCATGAGGTTGAGGCTACGTAAGAAGGTCGACTTACCGCAGCCCGAAGGCCCGATGAGCGCCGTGATCTCGCCCTTGTGAAAGTCGAGCGACGTATCGTGCAGCGCATGGTGGTCGCCATAGTACACGTTGACGTCCTTGGTAGAGAGCACGACCTCGTCGCTCACGGCCTTGCCGCTCACGCGAACGCGCTTCTCGCTCTCCCCCACGCTCGACAGGAAGTTCTGGGTCTCGGACGATGCCGCTTCGGTTGCGGTCGTTGCTTTCATCTCGCTCATTCGGCCGTCATCTTCCTTGCCAGTTGCTTGCCCACGATACGGGCGACTACGTTAAACAGCAGCACGCAAATCATCAGCAGCGCCGCGGTGCCCCAGACGATCTGCTGGGCCTCGGGGCTGCCCTCGCCATAGATCTTGTAAATATGCACGGCGAGCGACTCGCCGGGACGGAACACGTTCCAGGCGCAGGTGGGGCTCGACAGGTTAAAGCTCAAGAAATTCAGGCGAACCGGCGAGCTCATGCCCGAGGTAAAGAGCAGCGCCGCCGCCTCGCCAAACACGCGGCCGGCCGAAAGCACGATGCCCGTCACGATGGCAGGCATGGCCTCGGGGATCAGAATGTGCAGCGTAGCCTCCCAGCGAGTGAGGCCCATGGCCAGGCACGCATCGCGCTGGGCCTGCGGCACGTCCTCGAGCGCCTGCTGGATCACGCGCACCAGGATGGGAATATTGAACATGGTGAGCGCGACAGCGCCGGAGATGATGGAGTACTTCCAGCCCAGCTGCACCGAGAACACCAGAAAGCCGAACATGCCGACGACGATGGAAGGCAGCGAGGACAGCGTCTCGATGGCGGTAGAGGCGATGTCGCGGATAGGGCCGTTCGGCGCGTACTCAACCAGGAAGACCGCCCCGCCCAGACTGATGGGCACCGAGATGACCAGAGTGATCAGCAGCAGGTAGAACGAGTCGAACAGCTGGTAGAGCACGCCACCCTGGGTACCGTTGGCGCGCGACGGCTGCGTGAGAAAGCCCGGCTGGAACAGCGTCGAGACGCCCTCGAACAGGATATAGGCCACCATGGAGATGACGATGATCATGACGATGGCGACGATCGCCGTCAACACGCCCGTGGCGATGCGGTCCTGTTTTTGGACACGCCCGAGTCTCGCCTCGTCGATATGGATGCGCGTGCTAGCCACGAGCCTTCGCCCCCTTGCGGCCAATGAGATGGATAATCAGGATGAAGATGAGGCTCATGCCCATCAGCAACAGACCGAGCGCCCACAGAACGTCGTCCTGGGCTGAGCCCTCGGCATAGACCGCCATAGACGTGGTGAGCGTGGTGGTGATGGTGGACGCCGGCGACAGCAGCGACGTCGGCATGGCCTCGATGCCGCCGATAACCATGCGCACGGCGAGCGTCTCGCCAAAGGCGCGGGTCATGCCAAGGATGACCGCGGTCATGAGCGAGGGCATGGCGCTCTTGAGCACCACGTGCCAGATGGTCTGCCAGCGGGTATAGCCCAGCGCGAGCGAGCCCTGGCGGTAGCTGTCGGGCACGGCGCGCAGGCCATCGACCGAAAGCGTGGTCATCGTAGGCAGGATCATAACGGCCAGCACGATGGCGCCGGGCAGGATACCCAGGCCCGTGCTCACGTGGAAAACGCTCTTCATGAGGCCGACGACCACGTGAAAACCGATGAGGCCAAAGACGACCGAGGGAATGCCGGTCAAAAGCTCAATAAGCGGCTGAAAGATCTTGGAGCCAAACTTAGGCTGGATCTCGACTGCAAAGATGGCGGAGCCAATGGCGACGGGCAGCGCGATGAGCGTGGAGAGCACCATGACCGCAAACGAGGTGACAATCAGGGGCAGGGCGCCGGTGTAGGGCAGGCCGCTTTCGGCTGTGTTGGCCAGGTCCCACTTGGTGCCGGTGAAGAACTCGACGACCGAAACGCCGTCCTTGAGAAAAGCCGAGAGGCCCTTTTGGGCGACCATTAAGATGAGCGCGGCAACGACAAGCGTCACGAGCGCTACGCACGCGCCTGTGACGCCCAGGCCCACGTTCTCAAGATCGCGCTTTGGCAGCTGTTTTGCCATTGCAAACCTTTCCGGGGCGATTACTTATTTAGCGGAGACCTTGCCGCTGGCGTCCTTGACGACCTTCATGGCAGAGACGGGGATAAAGCCCTGCTCCTCGACGAGCTTGCCCTGGACGTCGTCGGAAAGCATGAACTCCAGGAAGGCCTTGGTGGCGTCGTCGGCGTCCTTTGCACAGTACATGTGCTCGGTCGCCCAGATTTTAAAGGAGTCGTCGGTGACGTTTGCGCTCTTGGGTTCCACGCCCTCGACCTTGATGGCGTTGAACTTAGAGTCATCGAAGTGCGAGAAGTCCAGGTAGGAGATGGCGTTGTCGGTGCTGCCCATCTGAGTCTGGACATCGCCGGACTTGTCGAGCTCGGCGTCGCCCTTAAAGTCGACGGCCTCGTCGCCAAAGACGGCGGCCTCGAAGGTGGCGCGGGTGCCGGAGCCGGCCTTGCGATTGAGAACGACGATGGCGGCGTCGTCGCCGCCGACCTCCTTCCAGTTGGTGATCTGGCCGGAGAAGATACCCTTGAGTTGCTCGAGGGACAGGTCGTCGACCGTCACGTTCTTGGAGACGACGGGGCCCATGCCCACGACGGCGACCTCGTGGTCGACGAGTTTCTTGACCTGGTCGGCCTCGAGCTTGGTCTCGGCGAAGACGTCGGAGTTACCGATGGTGACGGTGCCGGCGGCGACAGCGGTCAGTCCCTTGCCCGAACCATTACCCGAGCCGGAAACGGAGACGTCCGGGTTGGCATCCATGAACTTCTCGGCAGCGGCCTCGACGAGAGCCTGGAACGAGGAGGCGCCGTCGTAGGTCACCTCGCCGGAGACGGACTCGGCAGCGGCAGCGGCGCTGCCCTTGTCAGCGGCGTTGGAAGCGCCTGCGCCGCCGCAACCAACGAGACCGAGGCCCACGATGCTGGCAAGACCACCAGCGAGGCCGAGGAACTGACGACGAGAATAAGCCTGATCGAGCATGATCTTCCTTTCATACATGCGACTCGCGGGCACCC
>CAJMLB010000072.1:0-6306 GCA_905214145.1 uncultured bacterium
TGGCCTGTATAAGGTCACGAGGGTTCGAATCCCTCCTCCTCCGCCATTTTGGTTGTGAAAGCTCCCAGGAATGGGAGCTTTTTTGTTTTGAGTCCCTAACAAGCAAATACGGCGAAGAAGGAGGGGTTCGAACCCGCCAGGGCGCAAAGCGTAAAGAAAACGCACCAGTGGCGCGTTTTTAGCGCAGCGCGGTCGGCGTAAGCCGACCGGATAAATTTTGAGCGCCGCTCAAAATTTAGACATCCCTCCTATTCAGCCACGTCCCCATCGCGTTCAGCATCAACCCAGATCCCCAAACATGTACATCACCCTCCAAAAACGATATTTTTCGACATCTTTGGAGGCTGATGTACATACTTGAAACCTATGACCGCACCCAGTCCCGACCGTTTGCCGAGCAATAGGGTCGCAATCGGCGCCGAACATGTACTATGTACGGGCATTGTCCAAACCCGTAACCCAAAGGACCCCATCTTGCCCGTCGTCGCCGCCATAACCGTTACCTCACATGCCTCGGATGCCATGGTCGCTATCCCATTTTGGCTTGAGATGTTCGCCGTTGTCGCGGCATCGATCTCGGGCGTGCTGGTCGCTCGCGAGCACAAGCTCGACCTGGTGGGCGCGGTCGTGCTCGCGGTGGTCTGCGGTCTGGGCGGCGGTCTTTTGCGCGATATGACGCTCCAGGTCGGCAACGTCTACATCCTCAACCAGCCAATGGCGCTGCCGCTTTCCATTGCCACGGCAGCCATCATCTATATTTTCCCGGCAATCGTCGACAAGCCCGAAAAACTCATTCCCCTGCTCGACATCATCTCAGTCGGCATCTACGCCGCCACTGGAGCAGACAAGGCGCTGGTCTACGGCTTTGCACCGGCGGTGTGCATCATGATGGGCTTTTTCACCGCGGTGGGCGGCGGCATGTTGCGCGATGGCTTTATGGGCGTGGTTCCGGGCATTTTCCAACGTACTAACTTTTATGCCATCGCCGCCATCGCCGGATCGACAAGCTATGTGTGTCTCGTTATGAGCGGCATTATGAGCAATGTCGCCGCGCTGGTCGTATGCGTTGTCGTGACCATGGGTCTGCGCTGGCTCTCGCTGCGCTTTGACATCAAAAGCCCCACCGAAGAAGATATCGCGCGCTTCTTGCACCGTAAAAAGTAAACAGCACGGCACGACCCTTCGAAATGCAACCGAGAGGTTCTTTTAGAGCGCCCACGCGTTGGGTACCCTGTTAGATACCTGTCGAGTATCTAACGAAGGATTCACTATGCCTTGCAACCAAGTACCGTCGATCCGGCGCCACAAAGCGCAGGCCCGCATCACCATCCTATTCGCGCTGATTGCACTCGCGCTCACCGCACTTCCCACGGTGTCGTTCGCCGGCACCGACACCGCGGGAAACGTGCTCGCAACCGAAGTTGACTCAACTCCGTCCGGTATCGAAGGCGACCTGTACTGGGCCGGCCAAAGTCTCAACCTAGACGACGCCTCCATCGGCCGCGATATTATCGCGGCGGGTGAGAACCTGTCGATTCGCGATTGCACCGTAGGCGGCGCCGTTCGTCTGGCAGCACGCACCATCGATATCGCCAAAACCGCAATCGATGGCAGCGTCACGGTGGCCGGCCAGCACGTCGTGCTCAACACCGGCAGCACCGCCAACTGTTTTTACGCGGCGGGCGAAACGGTCGCCCTGCGCGGCTCCGCCAAATCGGCGGCGCTTGCCGGCGACACCGTTACCATCGACGGCACCGTCGATGGCAATGTTGAAGTCTGGGCCGACAAGCTCATCCTGGGTAAAAACGCCCGCATCACCGGCACGGTGAACGCCCACGTCTCACAGGACCCCGAGCGGGCCGAGGGCGCTCAGGTTGGAGCCCTCAAGATCGACCGGACCGAGAACGAGAACACCTCTACGGTCAACGACATGATCGGCGGCATCGTTGCCGCAGCGCTTTCCACCTGCTTTGTCGCTATCCTGCTTGAGCTTGTCTTTCCGCGCGCAACCGCCAGCGCCGCTGGCATGCTCCATCAGCATCCCATGCCACTGTGGGTAAGTGGCCTTCTGGGCACGGTCGCCATCGCTCCCGCCGTCCTGCTGCTTATCATCTCGATTGCAGGCCTGTCGCTCGCCGGAGCCCTCATGTGCAGCATCATCGGCATCGCTTTGGTCTCGGCGGCATTTACGGGTACCGCGATCGCCCGCATGGTCGGACACAACCAGAACCGCTACGCCATGGCAGCCGCGGGCGGCGTGGCCGCGGGCGCGCTTACGGCAATCCCCCTCGTAGGCGATTTCATCAGCGGCGTGGCCTTTGTCTTCACGCTCGGCTACGTCATCCAGATCATCTGGCGCAACGCCCACCTCAAGCCGCAGCAGCCGGCTAACACGCCAGGACTCCCCACCGCCTAACCACCAATCACCGCAAAGGGGACAGGCACCTTTGTGGTTGTGAAGGCCTTCTCAATCCCCGTGCACCAAAAAGGGCGCCGACCATTGCGGTCGACGCCCTTTCTTGTTAGACGCTATAAAGCCCAGCGCTTATTTGTTGACCTGACCGGCGCGGACAGCAGCCTTCTTGCGGTCGGTGGCGTTGAGCAGACGCTTGCGCAGGCGGATGTTCTTGGGAGTAATCTCCACCAGCTCGTCGTCGGCGATGTACTCCAGCGCCTCCTCCAGAGAGAAGGTGCGAGGCGGCACCAGCTGCACGGAGATGTCGGAGGTCGAGGAACGCTGGTTGCCCAGGTTCTTGGTGCGGGCGATGTTGACGACCATGTCGCCGGCCTTGCTGCGCTCGCCCACGATCATGCCCTCGTAGCACTCGGTACCCGGCTCAACAAACAGCTGACCGCGCTCCTGCAGCGTACCCAGGGCGTAGGCAACGGCCTTCTCGGTGGTCATGGAGATCATGGCGCCGTTCTGGCGGTTGCCGATCTCGCCGGCATAGGGGCCGTACTCCAGGAAGGTGTGGTAGAACACGCCCTCGCCGTGGGTGACGTTCATGATGCGGTTCTTAAGACCCATGATGCCGCGGGTCGGGATCTTAAACTCGAGGTGCGTCACGATGCCCGAGGTATCCATGCTCGTCATGATGCCGCCGGAGGTGCCGAAGACCTCAACGACCTTGCCCGAGTACTCGTCCGGGCACTCGACGACGGCCTGCTCGACGGGCTCCATCTTGTTGCCGTTCTCGTCCTTCTTAAACAGAACGCGGGGACGGCCAACCTGGAACTCAAAGCCCTCGCGACGCATGGACTCCATCAGAACGGACAGGTGCAGAATGCCGCGGCCCGAGACCTCGACGCCGCTCTTGTCCTCGAGCTCCTCGATCTTCATGGTCACGTTGTTCTCGGCCTCGTTGAACAGGCGCTCCTTGAGCTGACGGGCGCCAACGATATCGCCGTCGCGGCCGACGAGCGGGGAGGTCGAAGCCTCAAAGACGATGGACAGGGTCGGCGGGTCGATCTCGATGGGCTCGAGCTCGACGGGATTCTCGGGGTCGGTGTAGACATCGCCGATATCGGTGCGGTCGATGCCCACAACGGCGGCAATGTCGCCGGCGCCGACTTCCTGGCACTCGGTACGGCCCAGGTAGTCGAAGGTAAAGAGTTGCTTGACGGTAGCGGTGGCGCTGGAGCCGTCGTTCTTGACGACCAAGATCTGGTCGCCCTGGTGGATGGTGCCGGAGTACACGCGGCCGATGCCGATACGGCCGACGAAGTTGGAGTGATCGATGGTCACGCACTGCATGGCCAGCGGAGCGGTCTCGTCAACCTCGGGTGCGGGCATGTCGTCGATGATCATGTCGAGCAGCGGGTACATGTCCATGTTGCCGTCCTCGGGATCATGACGGGCAAAGCCGTTGACGCCGCTGGCGTAGATGACATGCTCCATGGCAAACTCAAGCTGGTCGTCGGTAGCGCCCAGGTCGGCCATAAGGTCGAGGCAGTCGTTGTAGGCCTTCTCGGGGTTAGCACCCGGACGGTCGATCTTGTTGATGACGATCATGATCTTGAGGCCGGTGTCGATAGCGTGACGCAGCACGAAGCGGGTCTGGGGCATGGGACCCTCAAAGGCGTCGACCAGCAGCAGGGCGCCGTCGGCCATACGCAGCACGCGCTCGACCTCGCCGCCAAAGTCAGCGTGGCCCGGGGTGTCGATGACGTTGATCTTGACGTCCTTGTACTCGATAGAGATGTTCTTGGCGAGAATCGTGATGCCGCGCTCGCGCTCCTGGTCGTTAGAGTCCAGGACGCGGTCCTCGACCTGCTGGTTGGCACGGAAGGCGTCCGTGGCACGCAGGAGCTTGTCGACCATCGTCGTCTTGCCGTGGTCGACGTGGGCGATGATGGCGATGTTCCTCAGATTGTCTACGCGCATGTAGTTCCCCTATCTTCTATCCATATACAAACGGCACGCGTATGCGACCCGCCCAGCAATACAACGCTCAGCGGGAATATTGAGCCTTTTACCGAAAACTCGTTTATTTTAGCGATTTTAGATGAGAGGGGTTTCCTCACCTGCAGGTTCAGGGTCGCTCCACATAAAACCATCGCCGGCGCCCATGCCCTCATACAGCACATATGCCGAAAAACCGCTCTCGAGCGTAGTCTCAAAGAAGCTCACGAGCAGAGCATCGTGATAGCCGCCGTCAATTTCGACACAACCGGTGTAGCCGATGGCATAGCGGGCGATGCGGCCCAGGCCCTCGTCCTTAAGACCCATCTTGTGCTCGGAGATAAAGTTGGTGGCCGCCTCGAGGCACGCCTCCTCGCCATCCTCATCGAGCGCCGCCAGATAACGGTTGGAAGCAGCGTCCTCGATCGCCACAACTACACCCGGATTCTCGCCGGCGGCAAGGTCGTCCAAGAACGCACCAATCAGGTCACACACCATGGCGTCGAGCTCGGCGGAGACGTTACCGGCGTCCTGCATATCCTGTGCCATCTTTAGACCTTCCCATCGAGTCCGGCGTCGTTACAGTTCTTGTGCCTCGGCAGCGATCTTGGCGGCAGCGTCGCGGGCGCGCATCATATCCATCGCGCGCTTGTCGAGCACCTTGATCTGACTGGTCAGCATTACCGCATCGACCACGCCCCAGATCACGAGGCCCGTAGAGATCGAAAACCCAAGCGCACCAACTGTACCACGAAGGCGCGAGCAGATTGCCGCGACAAGGGCGGAGATGACAACCATCTTGATAAACGAGCCGCGGCGTTCGCGAAGCGTGCGGGCCTGCGTCACATAGGCAATGCGAGCCGCCTCGGACGCCTCGGAGCGCATCTGGGCTTCACGCGCGATGGCGACCGCTTCAGCCGATACGCGGGTGCCCATCAGCGACCTCTCCGCTCGCGTGCCAGACATTTAGAAATCATCGGGGGAGAGCGTATGGACGAACTCGTCGAACTTCTCGAACTCCTGCTCGTCGTCGACTTCCTCGGCGTGGGTAGAAACAGTGCCCAGGCGATTCATGATGTCATCCTCCACAAACATGGGAGCATTGCTGCGTACGGCAAGGGCGATGGCATCGCTGGGGCGGGCATCGATCTTGCGCTCCTCGCCATCGGCCAGCACGACGATCGTCGCGTAGAACACCGGCGGCTCGGCGCGAACGATCTCTATACGCTCGAGCTTGGCGCCCAGGGCGTCAACGGCATCGAGCAGCAGGTCATGGGTAATCGGGCGCTCGGCTCGGCCGCTATCGATGCCACGGCTGATTGCCGCAGCCTCAAACGAACCAGTCTGAATGGAAAGGGAACGCAGCGGCGCGGGCGAGTCCGATTTGCTGCTGCGCTCACGAAGCACGATAAGCGATGGCACGGGACCGGCGGCCATGACGATGGTCTCTATGTCGACACGAACCATGGGACACCTCCGGTACGTAGCGGTTAACACGCGGCAGCGCGCCGCATCGAATAGCTATACTACCCAATCTTTCGCACAGAACACAAAACCAAAATGAGATTTATCACAGACAAGAAAAAAGCCCCGAGGCAACGCCCCAGGGCTCTTCACAGTTTTGATGGTGGACCTGACAAGATTCGAACTTGTGACCTCCCGGTTATCAGCCGGACGCTCTAACCAACTGAGCTACAGGTCCATCATGGTGGAGGTTAGGGGGATCGAACCCCTGACCTCAGGCTTGCAAAGCCCGCGCTCTCCCAGCTGAGCTAAACCCCCACGGAGACAGTAATAAACACCCCAGCGGCGACTCGGCTCTCGCTGGGGTGTTTATTGCGAAAGAAAGTGGTGGACCTGACAAGATTCGAACTTGTGACCTCCCGGTTATCAGCCGGACGCTC
>CAJMLB010000073.1:0-6215 GCA_905214145.1 uncultured bacterium
TGATCCGTTTTCCTCCGTCCCCTTCGGATCATTTTGCCCAGGGGAAGGCCGAAGCCGCGGCCATGTTCTTGAGCACGAGCTCGTCGCGCACCTGTGCCAGGCCCTGCTCCATGCCCACCACATAAGTCTGCGGGTACAGGAAGCGCTTGTAGACCGGATCCAGATGGTCCAGTGCCCAGGTGCAACGCTCGCGTGCGTCCTCAATGCTCTCGCGCGGGGCAACGGCACTGCCATCGCGCACGATCGGCACCAGCAGCTCGCGATACTCAAGCTCCGACACATCGGTTACCAGGGCGGCATCGTTCACGGCCACGAGGGTATTGCCACGCGCGGCGCCCTCCCCCGCCAGATGGTCCTCGTCATAGATCATGTCGCAGATCGGGCCGCCAAAGCCATCGTAATAGCGGCGCACGCGCTGCACGCCCGGGATCGTGCGCTTGTAGGGCTGCTCGGAGAGCTTAACCACCGGCGTCCACGGGTCCGTCTCGCTCGCACGGCGGGCGGAAAGCTTGTACACGCCGCCCAGCGCCGGCTGGTCATAGCAGGTCGCGAGCTTGGTGCCCACGCCAAAGCTATCGATGGGCGCACCCTGGTCGAGCAGTGACTGAATCGTGTACTCGTCAAGATCGTTGGAAACCGAGATCCCCACATAGGGCAGGCCCTCGGCATCAAAACGGCCGCGCACATACTTGGAGAGCTTGGCGAGGTCGCCCGAGTCAATGCGAATAGCCGACAGGCGCTCGCCCACCGCCTCCATCTCCTTGGCAACCGTAATGGCATGCTCGCAGCCCTCACGCACATCGTAGGTGTCGATGAGCAGCGTACAGTTCTTGGGGCTCGACTTGGCAAAGGCGCGGAAGGCCTCGAGCTCGGAATCGAAGCTCATCACCCAGCTGTGCGCATGCGTGCCAAAGACGGGAATACCGTAGCGGCGCCCGGCGAGCACATTGGACGTAGAGGAGCAGCCGGCAACGTAGCTCGCGCGCGCGACGGCCAGGCCGCCATCGGGACCCTGGGCGCGGCGCAGGCCAAACTCGGCCACGGGACGGCCGTCCGCCGCCAACACCACGCGCGCCGTCTTGGTGGCGACAAGTGTCTGGAAGCCGACGATGTTGAGCAGCGCCGTCTCGAGCAGCTGGCACTCCAACGCGGGGCCGGTGACGCGCACCATGGGCTCGCGCGGAAAGACGAGCTCGCCCTCGGGGACGGCGTCGATGTTTACATGCGCACGAAAATCGCGCAGGTAGTCGAGGAATCCAGGCTTGAACATCGCGCCGCCGGCCGGGGCCTGGAGCGAGGCGAGGTAGTCGATGTCCTCGGGCGTAAAGCGCAGGTTCTCGACCAGCTCGGGCAGCTCGGCGGTACCGCACATGACGGCGTAGGCGCTACCAAAGGGATGGTCGCGGTAAAACGCGGTAAAACAACCCTGCTCGTTGGCCTTGCCGCTCTCCCACAGGCCCTGGGCCATAGTGAGCTCGTACAGATCGGTGAGCATTGCAATGTCGGTGGGATGCGAGATGTCGGTCAAAGCCATGGGGCGACCTTTCGGATGCGTGGTACAGAATTTGAGGGTTGACGAGGCGGACGTGCGGGCATGGAGCCCGGCGCGAACAGGTTAGTGCAGGCCCATGCTGCCGGTGATCGTGTAGACCATAAAGACGATAAACGCGATGAGGGCGAGCACAATGATGATTTTTTGAGCCGGAGCCATGCCGGGGATCTCGCCCTCGGCTGTAGGCTCCTTGGAGGTGACCATGCGCTGGGCAAAGGTCATCTCGTCACGGCTCGGTTTGGGCTCGACGGGCTTGGGATGAGCCACCTTTTTAGGTTGAGGTTTGGGTGCGGCAGGCGCAGGCTTCGCGGCGGCGGGCTTGGGCGCGGGCACGGGCACGGGCTTGGGCGCGGACACGGCGTTCGCGGCGGCCTCCTGGCCCTTCGCGCGCTCGGCACGCAGGGCAGTCAGCTCCTCACGCTCGCGACGAGCCTCTTCCTGAGCCTCGCGGCGGGCCTTCTCGGCGCGGAGCTCTTCCAACTCGGCGCGCTCCTCGTCGGACAATGGTTGGGACTCAAGCTCGGCCATGGTACCGCCCTTTCTTTTTAAAAAAAGCCGCCGACACAATGTCAGCGGCTTATCAAATCCAAGGGTGGAGACGAAGGGAGTCGAACCCTCGGCCTCTGCCATGCGACGGCAGCGCTCTCCCAACTGAGCTACGTCCCCAGGACAAGTTGATATTTTACCTACGGCTCGCCAACTGTCAACGCCCATTACCCAGTCTTTTTGGGACGGGGCTATTTTGACTACTTTTCGAGCAGGCAATCCTCTCGATGATTTTTTAATCCCCGTCCCAGAAAAATCATCGGCGAACGCGTTGCTTTGCGCTGGTAAGGACGCCGGTGGTGTCAAACGCTGGGGTGAAGCTCTCGTCTACCGCGCCGCCCTCTTGCCAGAACATCGTTGTAAAGCCCAGGTCGTCGGCATGGTCGAGCACCTGCTCGTACTCATCGCGCGTCACGGCTCGTGCCAGGTCGCCGCCCTGCTCGCGCATGAGCGCATTGGGCGTGTACTGGTTCATGACCGAGATCGGCACATCGCCCACCGTCTGCCACACAAGGTCCAGTACGCGACACGAATCGTCCGCATGCCCCGGCAGCACCAGGTGACGCACGATCATGCCGCGCTTCATGAGCCCGTCCTCGTCCACCAGCTCTCCCCCGCGGCGTTCTATCTCGCGTGCCATTTGCGCCAAGCCCGACACGGCCACACGCGGGTAGTCCTTAATGTGGGAGAGCGACTGCGCAAGCCCCGCATCGGCATATTTAAAGTCGGTAAGCCACACGTCGACCAAATCGCCGAGCGCCGCCACGGCACTCGCGCGCTCATAACCGCTCGTGTTGTAGACGATTGGGATGGACAGCCCGCGCGCCCGTGCCGCGGCAATCGCAGCCGGCAGCAGGTGCGCGTAGTGTGTCGCCGTCACCAGGTTAATATTGTTCGCACCCTGGTCCTGCAGCTCCAACATAATCTCGACCAGGCGCTCGGGCGAAATCTCAAGCCCAAAATTGCCCGTCGAGATCTCGTGGTTCTGACAATAGACGCATTTGAGCGAGCAGCCGCTAAAGAAGATCGTGCCCGAACCGGCCTCGCCCGAGATAGGCGGCTCCTCCCACATATGAAGCGCCGCGCGGGCCACCTTGAGCGTGTCGTTAGCACCGCATGCGCCGCGCGCACCCTCATCGCGCGCCGCACCGCAACGGCGCGGACACAAATGGCAGGCGGGCGAAAAAAGTTCGGTCAACGACGTCGGCATAAAAACATGCTCCAAAACAACGATTCAGCAGCTCAAGCGCAAAAGGACCAACCGCACGGACGGCTCAAGCCCAAGGTGCCGTAATCGTCCGACACGATTTTTGTAATGTCAAGACTGGAATCCACAAAGTGCCGCTTTATGATGTAGGTATTCCGCCCCCCGCGGAGCAACTGGGTGAACCGTCGCGTTTATTTAGGGAGCCCACACAGTCGTACCTAGTACAGGTATCCTTCGTTGTTAAGGACGCTGGAACAGTCGATGAGGGCACCCACCTGTTTTAGGTGGGTTCATTTTCGTAACGTGGGGGGTGGTTTTCTTTTGCCGAAACTCGCCATTGCAAATCTCGCCCAGATCCCCAAAAGGCACCAGGCAGAACCCCACCATCACTCGAATATCTGGTAAGCACGTGATTATCGCCCCGTGCAATTCCTCACACCCTCCTTAGTCGAGTATCATGGGTCAGCTATACCCTTTGTGGCGTGGCATCCTTTGACCTTTTCCTTCGACGCTTGGCGGTTTATCGATTCATGGCTTCCTCCACGAGCTTCATACCGTACCTTTGCGTGGCGGCCGCGGCTTTTATCGCGACCTTCCTTGCGGTGCCCCTGGTCAAGCGCCTGGCAATCAAGCTCGACGCCGTCGACTATCCTTCCAAGCGCCGCATCAACACTAAGCCCATCCCGCGCATGGGCGGCACGGCGGTCTTTTTGGGCCTCGTCGTCGCCTGCATTGTGCAAATCCTAGGCACCTGGTACCTGGGCTGGCCACCCGTATTGGTGCCCCACCCCCGTCTGCACATCAGCTACCCCATACTTGCGCTTTCTTTTACCGTCATCTTTGCGACCGGCGCGATCGACGACATCTTCCAGCTCAAGCCCAAGCAAAAGCTGGCCGGCCAGGTCCTCGCCGCGCTCATCGCCTGCGTGGGCGGCCTAAAAATCGGCGTCATCGTCAACCCGCTTGCCCCCGGCGAGATTATGCTCGGCTGGCTCGCCTATCCCATCACCGTGGTCTACCTGGTGGCGTTCACCAACATCATCAACCTCATTGACGGCCTTGACGGCCTGGCGACGGGCATCTGTGGCATCGCATCGTTCACGATGTTCTCGATGGCCGTTCTCTCGGGCCGCATCGATGCCGCCGCGCTCTCCATCGCGTTGTTTGGTGCCTGCTTGGCCTTTTTGCGCTACAACTTCAACCCCGCGAGTATCTTCTTGGGCGACTCGGGTTCGCTGCTGCTGGGCTTTGCGCTGGGTTCCATCTCGCTGCTCAACGTGAGCCGCACCGCCGCGCTCACCTCGCTCATCATCCCGCTCATCGTGGCGGGCGTGCCTATCATCGATACGTTTAGCGCCATTGTGCGCCGCAAGCGCGCCCACATTAGCATTGGGCAGGCCGACAAGGGCCACATCCACCACCGCCTCATTCAAGAGGGCTACAACCAAAAGCAGGCCGTACTGCTCATCTATGCGTGGTGCATTATGCTTTCGGCCGGCGCCGCCGCCATCAATCAGGTCGAAGTGCCCACGCGCGTGCTCATCTTTACCGTGCTCGCCATTGGCTCGGCGGCCTTCGCCAAGCACCTGCACCTGTTTGAGCCCGTGCTGCGCCACCATTACAACAAGCGCACGCACGAGGACGAGCTGGTAACCCCCGACGACCCCGCCTTTAAGCAGGAGGAGCAGGCAGCCGAGGAATGTAAGGAAGAGCGCCACCACAAGCTCTAGGGTAAGCTGCCGAGGATGTGCCCGGGCGCCGCTGACCATGCGCAGCCCCGTGCCCATCGTGCAAGCCACCTCTCCCCCGCCCCTCGCTTACTTACGCCCCGACCCTCCAATAAACGCGTTATCATCTTGACCCATGAACATACGTTAGGAGCAATCATGCCAAACGAGAACAGCTACGAAGTCGCGCTGCAAAAGAGCAACGCCATTCGCGAGGGCCTGGCCAAGACGCCCGAGAAGTTCACCATGCTTACCGGCGACCGCCCCACCGGCCGTCTGCACCTGGGCCACTACTTTGGCACCCTCAAGGGCCGCGTCGAGCTGCAGAACATGGGCGCCAAGACCAACGTGCTCATCGCCGACTACCAGGTCATCACCGACCGCGACACCACCGAGCACATCCAGGACAACGTGTACAACATGGTGATGGACTACCTTGCCTGCGGAATCGACCCCGACAAGACCATGATCTACGCGCACTCCGCCGTGCCCGCCGCAAACCAGCTCATGCTGCCGTTCCTGTCGCTGGTGTCCGAGGCTGAGCTGGCGCGCAACCCCACGGTCAAGGCCGAGATGGAGGCCTCGGGCCACGAGCTCACCGGCCTTCTGCTCACCTACCCGGTGCACCAGGCCTGCGACATCCTGTTCTGCAAGGGCAATGTGGTGCCCGTCGGTCGCGATCAGCTGCCGCACATCGAGCTCACCCGCACCATCGCCCGCCGCTTTAACAACCGCTACGGCAAGGTGTTCCCCGAGGTCGATGCGCTGCTGTCCGAGACCCCACTGCTGCCCGGCCTGGACGGTCGCAAGATGAGCAAGAGCTACGGCAACGCCATCAACATCTCGATGACCGCCGAGGAGACGGCCAAGCGCATCAAGAAGAGCCAGACCGACTCCGAGCGCATGATCACGTTCGACCCCGAGAACCGCCCCGGCGTGTCCGGCCTGCTTTCGACGGCCGCCATCTGCACCGGCCGCTCCGAGGTCGAGATTGCCGAGGAGATCGGCATGGGCGGCTCCGGCCAGCTCAAGAAGTACGTGACCGAGGCCGTCAACGAGTACTTCGCCCCGATCCGTGAGCGTCGTCAGCGCTACGAGAATGATCTGGACTACGTGAAGGACGTGCTGCACGAGGGCAACCGTCGCGCCAACGAGATCGCCGAGCAGACCCTGGCCGAGGTTC
>CAJMLB010000074.1:0-6213 GCA_905214145.1 uncultured bacterium
GCAGCTCCATATGAGGCAAATGAATCCGTAGCGTTTGTCCCAAATCTTGAGTATTTGTTCGATAGAACGACCCTCGGCGGCTCCTGCTAGACTGGTAGATTCCCAACCGTCCATCCAGGAGCCCCCATGTCGCGCAAGTCCGCCTACAAGCAAGTACTTTCCATCGGCACCGCCGTGGTGCTGGGATTTGCGCTGTTTACAGGATCTCTCGACGGGGCACCCAAACTGTTGTCGCCGCAAAGCGATGAGCAGGCGGCGGCCCTGGCCGAGAAGCAAAACGAGAGCCCCAGCCGCACCGAGGACGAGGCTGACCTGGTCGCCCGCCTCGAATCAGGAACGGCAAGCTCCACGGATTCCGAAGGCGGCCAAAGCACCGACGATGGCTCCGAATCCACCACAACCGGCACCGGCGACGACACTTCCGCAGATAGCACTGCCACCCCCATCGACGAAGTCGAAAACCCCGATCTCGACCGCGCGCGCGGCGTATACCTCACCAGCATTCCCGACTACGCCGGCAACCCCTACGTTGCCCTTCGCGCCGATGGCACGCACCCGCTCGGCACACCGTCGTTCACGCTCGATGAATACGAGCGGGCCACCGAAGAAGGATGCTTTAAGAAGTTCTCAAAGCTCGACAGCCTGGGCCGTACCCGCAAAGCACTCTCCTGCATAGGACCCGAATCGCTCGGTCAGGGCAAGCGCGGCGATATCTCGCGTATCCATCCTGCCGGTTGGCACCAGCAGCGCTACGACTTTATTCCAGGCCAGAGCCTCTACAACCGCTGCCACCTCATCGCCTGGTCGCTCTGCGGCGAAAACGCCAATCGCAAGAATCTCCTCACCGGCACGCGCTATCTCAACGAAACGGGCATGCTGCCGTTTGAAGAGCAGATCCTCGGCTACATCCGCGACACGGGCAACCACGTGCTCTACCGCGTCACGCCCATGTATAACGAAGAGGAACTCGTCTGCCGCGGCGTTCGCCTCGAGGCACAATCGGTCGAGGACCACGGCAAAACGCTGTGCTTCCACGTGTACTGCTACAACCTGCAGCCGCATGTGCAGATCGACTACGCCACCGGCCGCAACCAGGCCTCGGGGGACTAACCCCTCAGCACGACAAGAACCGATTTGCATCCCCCAGGGATCAAAAAGGGCCGCTCCGGATCACCCAGAGCGGCCCTTGCATCAACATGCGTGGCGCAGGCAAAACCACACGTTACTTGGCGCGGCCCTCCTCATAGCGCTCGACCAGCTTGGCCTGAACGTCATAAGGCACCTGCTCATAGCCTGCGGGCTTCATGGTAAAGTCGCCCGTGCCGCGCGTGATAGAGCGCAGGCGCGTCGAGTAATCCGTCAGCTCGGCCAGCGGGGCCTGGGCAATGACCACGGTGTCGCCGCGCTCATCGGTCTCCATACCCGTCACGCGACCGCGCGAGGCCGAGATGTCACCCATCACGGCACCGGCGTAGCTCTCGGGGATTGTCACCGTGATTTCCTCGATGGGCTCTAGCACCACCGGGTCGGCATCGGCGCACGCCTTGCGCAGGCCGATGCGAGCCGCCGCGCGGAACGCCATCTCGTTGGAGTCGACGCTGTGATACGAGCCATCGTACACAGCCACGCGAATGCCCGTGAGCGGATAGCCGGCAATAATACCGTCCTTCATGGTCTCCTGGACACCCTTGTCTACGGCGGGGATCAGCGAGCGCGGAATACGGCCACCTACGACCTCGTCCACAAACTCGTAGCCGTCGCTCGTGCCGTCGGGCCCAATGAGCGGCTCAACGCGCAGCCAGCAGTCGCCATACTGACCGGCACCGCCAGTCTGCTTCTTGTGGCGGCCCTGGGCACTCGCCGTGCGGCGGATGGTCTCGCGATACGGAATGCGGATCGGCACGCTCTTGGCCACGACCTTGGTGCGATCCTCCAAACGGTTGAGCAGCACCGAAACCTGCGCCTCACCAACGGCGGAGATAACGGTCTGGCCGGTCTCCTCGTCGCGGTCGATGCTCATGGTCGGATCAGCCTTGCAGGCCTTCTCGATAAACGTGTAGAGCTTCTCTTCGTCCCCGCGATTCTCGGCCTCGATGGCAATGCGGTACTGCGAGTTGGGAAACTTAAACGCCGCAGCCTCGACCTTACCGGTAATCGAGAGCGTGTCACCCGTCTCGGCCGCCAGCTTGGGCGCCACGATGATGTCACCGGCATAAGCGTGGCCAACCTCGGTCATATCGCGGCCGCACATCACATACAGGTGGGCCAGACGATCGCTCTTGCGGGTACGCGCGTTGATCAGCTCAAGACCCGGCTCAAGCGTGCCCGTCAGCACCTTGATAAAGCTGATGCGGCCCTGCTGCGGATCGGCCAGCGTCTTAAACACAAACGCCACCGGACGGTCATCGTCACTCGAGATCTTAAGCGAATCGCCGTCGATAAGCGGCATCTCACCGTAGTCGGTCGGCGCCGGGAAGTACGTCGCGATGTCGTCCATCAGCGAGTTGACGCCCTGCTCCTTAATGCAATCGCCCGCAAAGACCGGCACAAAGATGCGCTCGGCAATCGCCTTCGACAGCAAGCCCTCAAGCTCCTCCTGCGTCAGCGTCTCCTCGCCTTCCAGGTACTTCATCATCAGCTCATCGTCGGCCTCGGCCACCAACTCGCACAGATGGTCGTGGGCCTCCTCGGCCTGGGCACGATACTCCTCGGGAATCTCCGACTCAACGGCTTCGGTGCCGTTGCAATGGCGCGCCTTCATGCGCACCAGGTCGATGATGCCGTCAAAGTCCTCGCCCTCGCCCCAGGGAAGGGTCACGGCGCCCAGGCGCGTACCAAAGCGCTCCTGCAGCAGGTCCATCGTGGTCGCAAAGCTGGCTTCGGAGCGCGACAGGCGGTTTACGAACACCGCACGCGCCAGACGCAGGTCCTCGGCGGCATACCAGAGCTTAACCGTCGTAGGCTGCGGACCGGCCTCGGCGTCGACCACAAAAAGAGCCGTCTCGCAGACGCTCATCGCGGCATAGGCGTCGCCGATAAAATCGGGGTAGCACGGGGCATCGAGCACGTTGATGCGCGCACCCTTCCAATCGATCGGCGCAATGGTCGTCGAGATGGAAAACGCACGCTTGACCTCTTCGGGGTCATAGTCGAGCGTAGGCTTGGTGCCGTCGTGGCCGCCCAGGCGGGCGGTCTTGCCGGAAAGGTGGAGCATGGCCTCGGCGAGTGAAGTCTTGCCCACCCCGCCTTGGCCTACGAGCACCACGTTCCTTACGTTACCGGTCTTGGGAGCACCCATGATGACCTCCTTGCAGGGCCGCGCGCAATGCGCGACGCCAACGGGGAGAGTTCGCGGTCGGTGCCATCCCGGGAGCAGCATGGTCGGCAGCCGAGCCGACTCACCCTCCAAATGTCCTATGCCACCACCCTACCCTCACGGGCGGCTGTCCATGCATACCTTTCGGCGCACGTATGAATACAGGCGGCGAGAGGAAGAGACAAGCTTGTGAGGCGATTATTGAACCCCGTCGATGCAAACAAAAGCCGCCACAGACCGTAAGACCTGCGGCGGCTTCGCCTCAATTAATAGTTGAGTAAATACCTGAGCCTATCCCTCGATACGGCTCAAGAACTCACGGGTACGTTGCTCGCGCGGATGATCGATGACCTGATCGGCAGGCCCCTCCTCGACAATGCGGCCGCCATCCATAAAGACCACGCGGTCGGCAACATCGCGCGCAAACTGCATTGCGTGGGTCACGATCACCATCGTCATGTTCTGCGCAGCGAGGTCCTTAATGACACGCAGCACCTCGGCCGTCAGCTCGGGGTCGAGCGCCGAGGTCGGCTCGTCAAAGAACAGGATCTCCGGGTCGAGCGCTAGGGCGCGGGCAATACTCACGCGCTGCTGCTGACCGCCCGAAAGCTCACACGGAACCTTGTTCTCGTTGCCCACAAGCCCCATCTGCGCAATCAGCTCGTGAGCGCGGGCTTCCGCCTGCTCGTGCGGACGCTTGAGCACGCGAATCGGAGCATCGGTGATGTTTTTCATCACGGTATAGTGCGGAAACAGATTGTAGTTCTGAAACACCAGACCAAACCGCGAGCGCGCCTGCTTGGGCACATCGCCCTTCGCATAGACTGCGCCCGAACCCGCATCCGTCGCAACGGCAAGGTCACCAAACGAGAGCGAGCCTCCGTCGAGTGTCTCGAGCAGCGTGGCACACCGCAGCAGCGTGGACTTGCCGCCACCCGAAGGCCCGATAATCGCCACGACCTCGCCACGCTTGACCTCGAGCGAGATATCCTTGAGCACCTCATTGCCGCCAAACGCCTTACGAGCGTTTTCGATTTTCATCACTGAGTTAGTCATGATAATAGTCCAGCTTCTTTTCGGCGGCGCCCAGCAGCATCTCGACCACAAAGTTAAAGACCCAGTAGATCAACGCCGCGATCGCAAACGGCACCATGCTCACCTGCGAGGCGACCAGTGCCTTGGCCGTCGAGAACATCTCACCCACGCCAATGGCAAACGCCAGCGACGTGTCCTTGACCAGCGTGATGATCTCGTTGCCCATCGCAGGCAGAATACGCTTGGCGACCTGCGGCATCACGATATACAGAAACGTCTGCATGCGCGAATAGCCCAGCACCTCGGCTGCCTCGTATTGACCGCGCGGAATCGACTGCAAGCCCGAGCGATAGATCTCGGCAAAGTAGCCGGCGTAGTTGATGATGAACGCCACAACGCACGCCGTCCACTTGGAATCGGGCGTAAGCGAAATGCCGAACACGTAGTACGGGGCAAAGTAGATGGCAAACATCTGCAGCATGAGCGGCGTACCGCGCATGACCGAAATGTAGATGCGCGCAATCCAGCGAAGCGGCGCGATTTTGCTCATGCGCATAAACGCCACGGGAATTCCCAGCGGAATCGACCCGAGCAGCGTCAGCACAAACAACTGCAAACTGACCAAGAATCCCTGGCCAAGCATCTGCATCATGACCTGAATAGACAACCTAAGCTCTCTTTCACAGTAACGGAACGGCGAACCCAATGCTAAAGCGGGTTTTCCAGGTGCCCGAGTTTGCCGTGAAAGAGGAGCGCCGCGTACTAAATGTACGCAAGCGACGGTTTGAACGGCAAAATCGGGTGCCTGGGAAAGCCGCTATTTGAGAACCCAGTTGTCGAAGGAAAGACCATAGCTTGAATACTTGTCGCACAGGTCCTTAACCGTGCCGTCCTCAAAGAGTGCCTTGAGCGACTCGGTCACGGCGTCGGCCGACTTGGTGTCGCCCTTCTTAAAGCCGACGGCGTAGTGCTCGCTGGACAGCGGCTCATCAAGCTGCGTATAAGCATCAGGCTTGGCGGCAAGCTGATACTGGGCAATCGAAAGGTCGCAAGCCACGGCATCGACCGCGCCGCTCTCGAGCTGCATAAAGGCCGTGTTGTACTCGCCGATCGTGTCGAGCGTGGCAAACGTCGCCGCCAGATCCTTCTGGTCACCCTCGAGCACATCCTGCGCAGCGGAATCGGTCTGGGTAATCACAGTCTTGCCGGCAAGATCGTCCCAGCCCTTGATGCCCGCATCCTTCTTGACCACCAGCACCTGCTCGTTGAGCATGTACGGCTCGGAGAACGTGTAGTCGTCCTCACGGCCCTCCATGGTAAAGCCGTTCCAGATGCAGTTGATGGCACCCGAGTTGAGCAGCGTATCCTTGGCATCCCAGTCGATGGCCTCGTATTTGACCTCCCAGCCCTGCTTATCGGCAACAGCCTTGGCCAGATCGAGATCAAAGCCGGTGTACTCGCCATCATCGCCCACAAAGCCGTACGGAGGATAGGACTTGTCAAAGCCCACCACGAGCTTCTTGGACTCCGCAGCGCCCTTCACATCCTTGGCCGCGGCAGAGCCAGCAGCGGAGCCCTTGCCGGCACCACCGCCGCACCCGACAAGACCAAGGCCAAGCACCGTAGCGAGCGAGCCGGCTAGACCAACAAACTGACGACGAGACATATCGGTATTCATGGTATTCCCCCTTGGTGGCACTTTAGTTAGGTAAAGTGAGTCATGTAACGTTCAGAATCATACACTCTACCTAGATAAAGTACAAGGGAGGGTTTGCCCGGCGTGGGCGGGGAGCGGCGCGTAATTAAGTTTCCTGCTCTACAGTCCTGCGCAAGACGGAAAGCACATTAAGTGCTTTCCTTTG
>CAJMLB010000075.1:0-6207 GCA_905214145.1 uncultured bacterium
CGGCCTCGATCTGCTCGACGGGGTTGTTGCCGAGGGCGTTGCCGCCGAGGGCGACAACAATACGATCGGGCTTT
Source organism: uncultured bacterium (assembly GCA_905214145.1). Lineage (GTDB taxonomy): Bacteria > Actinomycetota > Coriobacteriia > Coriobacteriales > Coriobacteriaceae > Collinsella. Next base: position 75 of record CAJMLB010000075.1, read on the forward strand.
CCGTACGGTTTACTCATAGTGTTCGTTCACTTCCCAGCTACTAGCGAAGCGTCGCGTACATCATGGCCTTAATGGTATGCATGCGGTTCTCGGCCTCCTGGAACACGCGAGACTGCGCGCTCTCAAAGACCTCGTCGGAAACCTCCATCTCGGTCACGCCGAACTTCTCGGCAATCTCGGCGCCGATGGTGGTCTGCGTATCGTGGAAGCTCGGCAGGCAGTGCATAAAGATGGCGCCGGGGTTTGCCTTGGCCATGACCTCGGGCGTTACTCGATAGGGAGAGAGAAGATCGATTCGGCTCTTCCACAGCTCCTCAGCCTGGCCCATACCGACCCAAACGTCCGTATAGATCACGTCTGCATCCTTGACGCCCTCGTCGATATCCTCAGTGAGCTGGATCGTGCAGCCATTCTGAGCGGCGATCTCCTGGCAGCGCTCAAGAAGCTCGGGATCGAAGTGCGTGGCGCCCTCGACATCGCCCTTGGGTCCGCAGGAGCAGAAGTTAATGCCGAGCTTGGCGCAGATAACCATCAGGGAGTCGCTGACGTTGCCCTGCTCCTTGCCCATGTAAGTGAGCTTCATGCCGCGCGTGTCGCCGAACTCCTCACGCATGGTGAGAATATCGGCAAGAGCCTGGGTGGGATGGTACTCGTTCGTCAGGCCGTTCCAAACGGGAACGCCGGCCTTGGCGGCAAGCTCCTTGACAATAGACTGATCGGAGCCGCGATACTCGATGCCGTCATACATACGACCGAGTACGCGGGCGGTATCCTCGATGGACTCTTTCTTGCCCATCTGCGACGAGCCGGGGTCGAGGTAGGTCACGCCCATACCCAAGTCCATACCGCCGACCTCGAAGGCGCAGCGCGTGCGCGTGGAGGTCTTCTCAAACAGCAGGACAATGTTCTTGCCCTCAAGAAAGCGGTGCGGATAACCGGCGCGCTTCATATCCTTGAAGTTCTTTGAGAGGTCGAGCATGTACTCGATTTCCTCGGACGTAAAGTCAAGCAGGGTAAGAACGCTTCGACCAGAAAGATTAAGAGCCATGATTTGAGTCCTTTCGGTTGTTGGAACACACAAGGGGGATGGGCGGCGCGGACGCACGCACGCCGCCCAGATACGCTAACGCTGACTAGATTTCCTCACGCCAGAACGGCATGGTCATGCAACGCGGGCCGCCGCGACCGCGAGAAAGCTCCTCGGAGGGGGCGACGAGCAGCTCGACGCCGGCCTTGTAAAGAGCATCGTTAGTGACAACGTTGCGCTCATATACGCAGACCTTGCCCGGCGCGACCGCAAGAGTGTTGGAACCATCGTTCCACTGCTCACGAGAAGCCTCGATCGGGTCGCCACCACCGCACTCAATCATGGTGATGTGGTCCATACCCGTCGCAAGCTCGAGGATATGCTGCAAGGTGCCCTCGAGTTCCTCGATACGCACCTCCCCCTCCGTATCGCCCTTGGTCAGGCGGTAGGCACGAAGCGTCTGGTAGATGCCGGGATAAACCGTGAACTTATCGCGATCGACCTGCGTGCAAACGGTGTCGAGATGCATGTAGGCATAGCCGTGCGGAATCTTGATGGCATAGATGTTCTCGATTTCGGCCTCATCAGAACCCCAGAACATATTCTTGGCGAGCTCATCGATGGCCGCAGTCTGGGTACGCTCGGAAATACCGATGGCGAGCGTCTTGGCGTTGATGTTGAGGATATCGCCGCCCTCGATATGCCACTCGCTGTTGTGGTCGTACCAGATGGGGCTACCGGCGTAATCGGGATGGTTGCGGAGCACCGTTTCGTAGAAGATAACCTCGCGGTTGCGCTGATTCCAGTACATGCGGTTCATGGTAGCGCCCTTGCCCACGACGGCCAGGGGGTCACGGGAGAAATACGAGGCGGGCATGGGGAAGAGGACCATGTCGTCGCCCTTCAGCTCGTCGCCGTCCAGGCTGGCAAGAGAGCCGCCGACATGCGGGATCTCGAGGTCGCGCACATACAGTCCGCCCATAGCCGTAAGGACAAACTCCTTGTTGTCCTTGATGGAATCGAGCTTCTCGACAACCGCCTGGCGAAGAGCAGCGTTCTTGATACCCGACTCGTCCATGAACTTTCCCATGAACTGAGCACGCGCGCCCTCGACCTTATCGAACGTCTCGGCAACCAGGTCTTCCATATAGACGACCTCGGCACCAGCGCCGCGAAGAAGGTCGGTAAACTGATCGTGCTCCTTCTGGGCATAGTCCAAATAGAACGCGTCGTGAATCCAGACGCGGTCGAAATCCTCCGCCTTCATGTTTACAAGATCCATACCGGGGCGATGGACGCATACCTTCTTAAGGGCGCCAATCTCGCTATGAACGTTCAGTCCTTTGTTCATCTCTATCCTTCTTTCTTACAACTGTATGTAGGGTTTTGCTTTTACGGCAGGGGGATAAGGCCCGAAACCGCAGTGAATGCCATGCAGATAACGCTCACGACCAGGAAGAATTTCCAAGCAACCTTCCACCACTGGCCAAGCGGAATCTTGCAGACGCCAAGACCGGCAACGAGCATCGCGCTTGTTGGCGAAATGAGAGACATGGCCGCGCTGCCCATGGAAAGACCAGTAACTGCAGCCTCGGGGTTTAAGCCCATCAGCTCAACAAGCGGGCCGAAAATGGGAATCGTAAGAGCAGCGATGCCCGAGGAGCTCGGAACGAGGATCGACAGAAGGTTATCCACGACATAGAGGATGCTCGTAAAGATAACGGCTGGAACTCCAGTGAGAGCCGTGGCGAGCGTATTGAGAATCGTATCGATGATGAGACCGTCGTTGGCGATTACGAGGATTCCGCGGGCAAGACCGACAACAATGGCCGAGAACGCGAAGTCTGCAATTCCCTTAACGAACTCTCCCGCGATCTCCTTCTCGTTCATCCCGGAAACTACACCCGAAAGAAGGGCCATGGCCAAGAAAATCGCAGAGATTTCGTTCATGTACCAGCCCTGGGCCACCAGACCCCAAATGATGGCGGCAAGTCCAAGCACGAAAATAACCATAACGGCTTTCTGCCTACCGGTGAACTCGCTATCGAGGAGATTCTCGTCCGCACCAAACTCTTTGCGCTTCTCGATGTCATCGTGGAAAGCTGGGGATGCCTCGGGATTCTTCTTAACCTTGAGGGCATACATCACAACCCATGCGATGGCAACTGCAGTGAGCACGACAAGGGCGATAGTACGCAACCAAAGCTGGGGGTTGCCCTGGATACCGAGGATGCCCTGGGAAATCAGGACGTTGAACGGGTTTACGGTAGATGCGATGTATCCGATACGGGCACCCACAAACACCGTCATGAACGCCGTAATTGAGTCGAAGCCCATGGCCATCATGATCGGCATAAGAATCGCAAAGAACGGAAGTGTTTCCTCTGCCATACCAAAGGTGCTGCCACCCAAGGCAAAGAGCACCATCAGAATCGGGATGATGAGGACGTCCTTGCTCTTGAACTTCTTCACCACTCGAGCAACACCGCTCGTGATGGCTCCGGTCGCCGTGATGACCTGGAAGGAACCTCCCACGATCAAAATGAACGCAACGACCTCGACCGCTTGCTGGATGCCGATCGCAGGAGCCTCAAGCACTTCGAAGACACCTTGGCGAAGATCGACCTCGTTGCCGTCCTCGTCCGTATAGACCTTATCGACAGGCGCATAGGTGCCCGAAACTGTTACCTCGCGGCCGTTAACCTCCTGGCGTTCAAACGAACCCGAAGGCACGACCCAGGTCAGAACGGCAAATACGGCCATCAAGACGAGAATGATGGTGTATACGTGCGGAACTCGAAAGGCACGCTTCTTTTCTGTCTCTGCCATCTCTCCTCCTTAATTCAGGGGTTTTTCGTTGCCGGCAAAGCCATTGTGTCATCGCGCAAAACACCCTTCCGCCCCATCGCCCGCCAGCGAAAGCCATCGGCCCGTAAACGGCCTTTAGATTGATGTAATTCGTCAATTTACTCTGCTAATTGATGTTTAACATCAATTAGCAGCTCTGTTCGTGCCATTCACCTATGACAGATATGATGTAAATTGAAACAATCTCGTAATGTGCCACTATGGAAGCAATAAATACTCATCGCCAAAGCGAGGTCACATGTCCGCATTGCATGTTCAAAACGAAATAGGAAAGCTAAAAAGGGTCCTCCTGCACTGTCCCGGCCCCGAAACGTGCAACTACCCCGACGGGCAGTTCAATCGAGTCTTTACGCTGCGCCCTTCTAGCAACTCATTTGATCTTGAAAAGGCTCTTAGGGAGCATCATGCTTACTCGGCGATGCTCGAGCACGAAGGAGTAGAGATTCTCTATCTAGAAAACCTTCTTACCGAAGCCCTTGATGCGACAGAGCAGGCGCGCCACTCTTTTATCGATAGCTACATTTCAGAATGCGGCGCGCGGGGCATTGAGCTCGAATCTGCCATTCGCGAGTATCTTGAGTGCATCGAAGGCTCCCGTGCCCTGGCTCAAGCAGCGGTCAATGGCATCCGCTACTCCCAGGTCTTCGATACGGATAAGGAGGTATTCAGCCTCGCAAAACTGACGGGAGATGCATACTCGCCCGACGACCTTCTCGTAAGCCCCCTTAACACCATGTGGTTCACTCGCGATCCGGCGAGCGTCATCGGCGAAGGCGTCACGCTCAACCATATGTACTGGCCAGAGCGCAACCGTGAGGTTATCGCCTATAAAACGATTTTTACGTATCATCCGGATTTCTGCGAGACTCCCCAGTTCTTCAAGCATGAATCGACTTTCCACATTGAAGGCGGCGACCTGCACAACCTCAACAGCGAAAACGTAGCCGTTGGAATCTCCCAGCGAACCGAACCGGCGGCGATAGACACCCTGGCAAATAACTTGCTCTGGGATGAGAACTCGACTATTGAGTCCGTATGGGCCATTCAGGTCCCCTACGATGACCTCTGCATTCATCTCGACACATATTTCACTCGCGTTGGCTACGAGACATTCCTCGTTGCCCGTGAACTTCTCGACCAAGCGCGGGTCTACCGCATCACACGGGGCAGATCGGAAAGGACAACCCGGGCGAGCCATGTCGAAGGCGGACTGAACGAAGCGTTGAGATTGGCCCTGGGCTCAAATTCGCTGCAATTTATCCCTTGCGGTGGCTCAAATCCCGGAGCGGCAGAGGTCGAAAGGTCCAACAATGCCACAAGCACCCTTTGTTTGGAGCCCGGCAAGGTCTGCGTTTACGAAGAAAACGCCGAAACCAACAAAGCGCTGGAGCAGGCAGGTATTGAACTTGTCCCCATCTCTATCTTCGAGCTGACAAACGGCTTTGGCGGTCCCAACTGCCTCTGCCTTCCCCTCGTCCGCGCTTCATAACATGGGAACGGGTCAAAACATAAAGGCGCTTCGCAAGCGCGACCAGCTAACGCAGGAGGAGTTCGCAGCACTCATCGGCGTCTCCAAAGAAACGGTATGCCGCTGGGAAAAGGACCGCTATGCAATCCGCCGCTCAACGTTGCTCAAGATAGTATCGAAATTTAACCTGCAGCTCGATGACCTCACATCTGAAACCGCAGGGCTAGCCGCAAGGCTCGACCACGAGGAGCGGAAGGGGGAATCCAGAGAAGTTATTACTGATTCCCTTTGCGATGTATTTAAAATCCAGATGAATGGAGGCAGAACGGGACTTAAACAAACCGGAACAACCGCGCTTCCCTCATCCGTATTCAAGAAACATCGCGGGTGCTTCTTTGTTCAAATGGACACGTCCGCCATGTCCAAATGCTATCCGATTGGATCTCATCTCCTCGTGGATCCCAGTCTGAAACCCTGGAACGGATGCTCCGTCCTCGCTTTGGCCGATAATTCGAGAATCGTCATACGGCGTTATAGCACCGGCACAAACACCGTGATGCTCTCATCCCACTCATATCGCACATCGGAACCGGATATCGTGCTGGACAAACGCCGAATTAGGATTCTGGGAGTCATCGTCTGGTTCCAGGCATCTCATGATCTGAGTGTTTAATCAAATTGAATCTTGCCCGCACCCATTTGCTCACCCCTCAACAGCAAAAGCCCCGCAGTCGGAGCGGACTGCGGGGCTCATGAAGAGAGGCTAGTTT
>CAJMLB010000076.1:0-6156 GCA_905214145.1 uncultured bacterium
AACGCCGCGCCGATCTTTATGCGCCTGCAGAGCTTTATCGACCGCATGAACGTGGTGCTGCGCGAGAACATCGTGGGCGTGCGCGTCATCCGCGCATTTAACAAGGAGCGCCACGAGGAGCAGCGCCTGGACGAGGTGTTTAGCGATTACGCAGCCAATGCCATCAAGGTCAACCACCTGTTTGTTGGTCTCGACAGCTCCAGCTTCTTTTTGATGAATATCGCCGAGGTGGCGGTGCTGTGGGTGGGCGGCAACCGCGTGGGCGTCCATGCCATGCAAATTGGCAGCATCTCGGCCGTGCTGGAGTACGCGATCCTGATCCTGTTCTTTGTGATGATGGCGCAGATGGTGGTGCTGACGCTTCCGCGCGCCGCGGCGTGCCTCAGCCGTGCACAGCAGGTGCTCGAAATCGAGCCGAGCATCGTGGACGGTAAGGCTACGCTGGGCGACGGGACACCTGAGTCCGCAGATGGGGCCGACACGGTGGCCGTGTTCGACCACATGTCGTTTCGCTTTGACGATGCCGACGAGGACACCCTGTACAACCTGAGTTTTGCCTGCCGCCGCGGACAGACGACCGCGATCGTGGGCTCGACGGGCTCGGGCAAGTCAACGGTGGCCAAGCTCTTGCTTCGCTTCCACGATGCCACGAAGGGCGCCATTCGCCTAAACGGCGTCGATCTGCGCGACCTTTCGCAAGACGATATCCGCGGGCGTATCGCCTATGTGCCGCAGAAGGCATGGCTGTTCTCGGGTACGGTGGCGAGCAACCTGCGCTTTGGCAACGAAGACGCGACCGAGGCTGACATGCTCCATGCGCTCCAGGTTGCCCAGAGCACCTTTGTACTCGATCAACCGCAGGGGCTCGACACTCCGGTGGCGCAGGGCGGTACGAACTTTTCGGGCGGCCAGCGCCAGCGCCTAGCGATTGCCCGCGCACTCATGAAGCATGCCGACCTGTATATCTTCGACGACAGTTTTTCGGCCCTGGACTTTAAGACCGATGCGGCACTGCGCCATGCGCTGCAGGACGAGACGTGCGATGCCGCGGTGCTCATCATCGCCCAGCGCATCTCGACTATTTTACATGCCGATCAGATTGTGGTGCTCAAGGACGGTGAGGTCGTGGGTCTAGGCACGCACGACGAGCTCATGAAAACCTGTGAGGTGTACCGCGCTATCGCGGAATCGCAGATGAAGGGAGGTGAGTAGCATGACCGAGGAGCTCAAGAAGTGGAGCATCGCCGATGACGCCGCGGCTGCAGAAACAGTCGAGGAGACGGGCGCCACGTCCGACCTGGACGAAAACGCCAAGGCAGCGGCGGAGCGCGAGGCTCGCCGCCAGGCACTCTACGAGGAAAACGAGCGCGCCGAGGACGAGCGCGCCCGCGCCGAGGCGGAGCGCATGCGCGACGTTGACGACGAGGACGAGGACGAGACGCCCCGCGACACCTGGGCGACGGTGCGCCGCCTGTGGAGCGAGGCCGCCGGCGACCATTGGCGCTTCTATATCGTGTTCGCGAGTATCGTGTTCTATGCCATCTTTAACACCGCGGCGCCGGCTTACAGCGCCCGCGTGATCGATGAGCTGTGGGGGCACATGAAGCTGGCGTTTGCCAACAACACTACCTTCAGCATTACCTGGGAGAACTGCGGCAGGACCATCTTTATCTACTTTATGATCTGGACCGCCGCCGCCTCGTTCTACGCAATCCAGAGCTTTTTGATGTCGAGCGTTGCCGAGCGCCTCAACCTGCGCCTGCGCAACCGCATCGCACAAAAGCTCAACCGTCTGCCGCTTGCCTACTTTGACGCGCATCGTCCCGGCGAGGTCGTCAGCCGTGCGACCAACGACTTGGACAAGATGTCCGAGAGCATGCAACGCGGCTTGCTGCAGTTGCTGGTGTCGATCGGTACCGTGGTGGGCGCCGTGAGCGTGATGTTCGTGTTTAGCGTGCCGCTCACGCTCGTCTTTTTGTTCTTTACGGCGCTTTCGCTGCTGGTGACGAAGGTCGTGTCGCGCCGCACGCATGATGTGACGGGCGAGCGCCAGGAGTGGGTGTCCAAGATTACGAGCGCGGTCGAGGAGGGCTACTCGGGCCGTCTGGTGATCCGTGCGTTTAACCGCGAGCGCCAGAGCTCTGCCGAGGTGCACGAGGCTTCGAAGGAGCTGGCGCGCGTGAGCACCAAGGCCGACTTTATAATTAACGCCGTCGGCCCCGCGGTGCGCTTTATCGGCCGTTTGGCGCAGATCGTGATCGCGCTGGTGGGCTGCAGCATGCTGGTTGCCGGGCATATGACCGTCGGCGTGTTCCAGGCGTTCTTCCAGTTTATCTACGAGGCGTCCGAGCCCATGACGGAGCTGTCGTTTACCTTTAACTCGCTGCAGAGTGCGCTGGCGAGCGCCGAGCGCGTGTTCGACCTGCTCGACGAGCCCGAGATGGAGGCCGATTCGTTGCCGGTGGCCGCCGCCAAGCTGCCGGGCAAAGTGGAAGGCCGTGTCGCTTTTGAGCATGTGCGCTTTGGCTATTCGCCCGACAAGCCGCTTATGCGAGACGTGTCGTTTACCGCCGAGCCGGGTCAGAAGATCGCCGTGGTGGGAACCACGGGCGCGGGTAAGACCACGCTCATCAACCTGCTCATGCGCTTTTACGAGATCGACGGCGGCCGCATTACCCTCGACGGCGTGGACACGAGCCGCATGAACCGCGGCGAGCTGCGCCAGCAGTTTGGCATGGTGTTGCAGGACGCTTGGCTATTTGATGGCACCATTGCCGAGAACATCGCCTACGGCTGTCCCGAGGCGACGCGCGAGGAGATTGTCGCGGCCGCACGTGCCGCACGGGTCGACTTCTTTGTGCGCACTATGCCGCAGGGCTACGACACGCGTGTGGCTAACGATGCCGAGAGCATCAGCCAGGGCCAACGTCAGCTGCTGACCATCGCGCGCGTGCTGCTCAAAAACCCGGCGATCCTCATCCTGGACGAGGCGACGTCGAGCGTGGACACGCGCACCGAGCTCGCCATCGGCCGTGCCATGGACGCGCTCATGCGCGGGCGCACGAGCTTTGTGATCGCGCACCGTCTGTCGACGATCGTCGATGCCGACCTCATCCTGGTCATGGATCACGGCAATATCATCGAGCAGGGTACGCACAAGGAGCTGCTGGCTGCCGAGGGCGCTTATGCCGACCTCTACCTAAGCCAGTTCGCATAAGGTGACAAAGGGTCAGTCCCGCATGTCACATCGAAAAGAAGGCGCGCCGGGAGCGGATTCCCTGGCGCGCCTTTTGTGTTGGCGTTCATGCTGTGGCGCTGGCCCGCGGCCCTAGCGCTCGTCCACGAGCTTGGCGACGAGGGCTTTGAGCTCGGCCACCTCTCGCTCGAGTTCCTTGACGCGACGGGCGTTTTCGTTGATGCCCTGACGGTTGAGGGCGCTCTGCTCGGCGGCATCGTCGGGCATGTACTCGCGATGCTGCTTGGCGTCGAAGCTCTCCTCGAACATGCGGCAGCCGTTGCGCTTGATGATGCGCCCGGGCACGCCCACGACGGTGCAGTTGTCGGGCACGTCCTTGACGACGACCGAGTTGCCGCCGATCTTGACGTTGTTGCCGATGTGGATGTTGCCAAGCACCTTGGCGCCCGTGCCCACGGTGACATTGTTGCCCAGGGTGGGGTGGCGTTTGCCGGTCTCGTTGCCGGTGCCGCCGAGCGTGACGCCCTGGTAGAGCACGCAGTTGTCGCCCACAATGGTGGTCTCGCCGATGACGACGCCCATGGCGTGGTCGATAAAGAAGCGCTTGCCGATCTGCGCGGCGGGATGAATCTCGACGCCGGTGATGTGGCGGGTTAACTGCGAGAGCACGCGGGCAAGCGATCGATGGCCGTGTTCCCACAGCCAGTGCTCGGGTACATGATTCCACTTGGCGTGCAGGCCGGGGTAGGACAGGAAGATGACCAGGCCATTTTGCGCGGCAGGGTCCTGCGCCTGGACGGTCTTGATGTCCTCGCGAATGGTGTTGATAAAGCTCACCGGCCGCCCTCCCTTAGCGCCGTGACAATGCGATTCAATAAAGTATAGCGATTCGCTAGGGATTAGGAAGGGCAATCTTACTTTGCTATAGGCGACAGGTGTCAGTTATGCAAACTTGCTGGTAATGAAGTAAGACTTTTGAGGGGTTTGGCCCGTGCTCGCGCCGCAACCGTATACTGGTCAACTTGGACGTGTCCGCGCCCACAACTGAGAGGTTTTACTTCATGGGTTTCATCAATTTTATCGCCGAGCTGCTTAAGGATCCGCGCACTGCGATCGCCAGCTGGATCGCCGCCGGCCCGCTCATGGCCTACGGCTGCGTGTTCCTGATCATCTTTATCGAGACGGGCGTGGTGTTCTTCCCGTTCCTTCCCGGCGACTCGCTGCTGTTTGCCTCGGGCTTCTTTGCCCATAATGGCGGCTTTAACATCGTGGCGCTTCTGGCCACCGCATGGGCCGCAGCCATCCTGGGCGATCAGTGCAACTTTATGATCGGCCACTTCTTTGGCCGTAAGATCATCGCCTCGGGCAAGGTAAAGGCCATGACGCCCGAGCGCATCAAAAAGTCCGAGGATTTCCTGGATAAGTGGGGCCATCTGGCCATCTTCCTCGGTCGCTTCTTCCCGTTCATCCGCACCTTTGTGCCCTTCATCGCCGGCATGGGCGGTATGCACTGGCGCAACTTTGTCATCTTTAACGTGCTGGGTGGCATTACCTGGTCGACGGTCTTTACGCTGCTTGGTTACTTCTTTGGTGGCATTCCGTTTGTGCAGGAGCACTTTGAGCTGCTGATCGTGGGCATTGTCGCCGTGTCGATCATCCCGACCGTGGTCGGTCTGGTTAAGGCAAAGCTCGGTAACAAGAACGCCTAGTCCGAGCTCGTTTTCGGACGTTAATTCCAAGGCCCGTCATCGGATTCGATGGCGGGCCTTTTGTGTTGAAGGCAAATGAAAATACTTTACTTAGTTAAAGAAAAGCGTTTTATCCAAGGCGTGCGGGGAGTACAATCTCCTGCATGCGAATCGACGTGCCATTGGCTTTGATGCTGTTCGCGTGTCCCGTCCGGCTCTACGCTCCGGGCATGCGACGTTGCGACGCGGCCGGCTTCGGTCCTTGCGTGCGGGTTCGCGAGTATGCAACCGTGTATGTAAGGAGCGACATATGACTGTCGAGAAGAAGGATATCGATTGGGGTAGCCTCGGCTTTAGCTACATGAAGACCGATTACAGCTACGAGGCCCATTGGAAGGACGGCGAGTGGGACGAGGGCGGCCTGACCACCGACCACACCATGCACGTCTCCGAGTGCGGCGGCATCTTCCATTATTGCCAGGAGGTCTTTGAGGGCCTGAAGGCCTACACCGCCGAGGACGGCAGCATCGTCTGCTTCCGTCCCGACATGAACGCCGAGCGCATGTATAACTCTGCCCAGCGCCTCGAGATGCCCCCGTTCCCCAAGGATAAGTTTGTTGAGGCCGTCAAGCAGGTCGTTTCTGCCAACGCCGCTTGGGTTCCGCCCTTCGGTTCTGGTGCGACCCTGTACGTGCGTCCGTTTATGATCGGCTCCGGTGACGTGATCGGCGTGGCTCCCGCTCCTGAGTACACGTTCCGCATTCTCGTGACCCCGGTCGGTCCGTACTTTAAGGGCGGCCTCAAGCCCGTCAAGCTGCGCGTTTCCGAGTACGACCGCGCCGCACCGCACGGCACCGGCAATATCAAGGCCGGCCTGAACTACGCCATGTCCCTGAAGCCCACGATGGAGGCTCACCGCGAGGGCTATGCCGAGAACCTGTATCTCGACTCCGAGTCCCGCACCTATGTCGAGGAGACCGGTGGCGCCAACGTCCTGTTCGTGAAGGAGGACGGCACGCTCGTCGTCCCGCAGTCGCACACCGACTCCATCCTGCCTTCCATCACCCGCCGTTCGCTCGTTCAGGTCGCTGAGGACCTGGGCATGACCGTCGACCAGCGTCCCGTCGAGTGGGCCGAAGTCAAGGCCGGCACCTTTGTTGAGTGCGGTCTGTGCGGCACCGCTGCCGTTATCTCCCCGGTCGGCGAGATCGACAACAAGGTCTACGGTGCCGACGAGACTGTGACCTTCCCGGCTGGCTACACCGAGATCGG
>CAJMLB010000077.1:0-5744 GCA_905214145.1 uncultured bacterium
CGACCGAAAGGAGTCCCGTTGAGTGTATTGATCAGCAACGATGCCGAGCTCGATACGCTGCTCGACGCGCAGGAGGTAGAGCACATCTGCGAGGTCGTGCTTGCCGCCGAGGGCGTTGAGCGTGAAGTCGAGATTTCCCTTTCATATGTCGATGATGACGAGATGCACGAGCTCAACCACGAGTGGCGCGGTATCGACCGCACCACCGATGTCCTCTCGTTTGAGTGCGACTCGGCCTTTGACGAGGATATTCCCGCAGACGAGACGCTCGAGCTCGGCGATATCATCCTGGCCCCGCAGGTCATTGCCCGCCAGGCCCCCGGCTTTGGCAATAGCCCTGCCGACGAGTGCCGTCTGATGCTCGTGCATGGCATGCTGCACCTGCTGGGGTATGACCATATTGAGGACGACGAGGCCGAGGTCATGGAGGCCCGCGAGGACGCCATCCTGCGCGATCTGGCGCTTGAGCGCGGTGAGGACCCCAAGCTGGTCCACGTCGGCCCCATCACCAACCACGCCCACGACTAGGAGCCGTCTATGATTCCCGGATCGAACAAGGACCATCCTTCCTTCTTAAAGTCGTTCTCCTACGCCATGGAGGGCTTCGTCACCGCCGTTAAGACCGAGCGCAACATTAAGGTCATGCTCGTGGCGGGCGTTTGTACCGTCGTTGCCGGCTGCATCGTGGGGCTCGACATTGCCGAGTGGGCCACGATTATCATTTGCTGCGGCCTGGTGATTCACGGCGAGCTGTGCAATACCGCCATGGAGGCGATCGTCGACCTGGCGACCCAGGAACTTCATCCGCTGGCAAAGCGTGCGAAGGATATCGCCGCCGCCTCCGTATACGTACTTTCCATCACCGCCGCGATTGTTGGCTTGCTGGTATTTGCCCACGCGCTCGACTTTATTTAGAAAGGGATTTTCATGTCCGACACTATGCAGCCTATCGATGAAACTCTGGACGACGAGTCCCTGGATGCGGTGGATGCCGAAGCGAACGATGCCTATGAGGATGTCGAGGAGTTCGATCCGTTTGAGGGCATGAGCGACGAGGAACTCGACGCCCTGTGCGACGAGGGCGACAGCTTCGCGGGCTTTGGCGACGTTGAGCCCGGTTTCCGCAGCGGCTTCGTGGCGCTGGTCGGCCGCCCCAACGCCGGCAAGTCCACGCTGCTCAACGCCTGCTATGGCAAAAAGGTCGCCATCACCTCGCCGGTGGCCCAGACGACCCGCCGCCGCATGCGCGCCGTCGTCAACCGTCCCGGCTACCAGCTGGTCTTTGTCGATACCCCGGGTATCCACAAGCCCAAGGACGGCCTGGGGTCCGAGCTCAACAAGAGCGCGTTGTTCGAACTGAACGATGTCGACGTCGTCGCGTTTTTGATTGATGCCACCAAACCGATCGGCAGGGGAGACGCCTGGGTTGCCGAGCGCGTCAAATGCGCCCGCTGCAAGAAGGTCTTGGTGCTCACCAAGGCCGATGAGGCCGACCCCGCACAGGTCATGGAGCAGCTTAAGGCCGCCCACGAGCTCATGGAATATGACGACGAGATCGTGACGTCGTCCGTCAAGAACTTCAACGTCGATGCCTTCATCGAGACCGTTGCGCACTTTTTGCCCGAGGGTCCGCGTTGGTTCCCCGAGGGCATGGGTACCGACGCTTCCGATGAGACCCTCGTTGCCGAGTTTGTGCGCGAGAAGGTTTTGCGCCGCACGCGTGATGAGATTCCGCACTCCGTTGGCGTAATCTGCGATGCGCTCGAGCAGACCAAGAAGGTGCTGCGCGTGCACGCCACCATTTACGTCGAGCGCGAGGGCCAAAAGGGCATCATCATCGGCAAGGGCGGCGAGATGATTAAGCATATCGGTATCGACGCCCGTCGCGATCTTGAGCGCATCTTTGGCACGCAGGTCTTTTTGGAGCTGGACGTGAAGGTCAAGGCCGGCTGGCGTGACGACGAGGCCCAGATTCGTCGCTTTGGCTACAACGCCGAGGACTAAGGGCGCGCGGCGCGCATGGCAGGCTCCCGGACATATCGCACGAAGGTGCTCGTCCTCGATAAGACGAAGCTCAAAGAGACGGACCTGATCTTGACGATGCTTGACGAGCGGGGTCGGCAGGTTCGCGCCGTGGCAAAGGGCGCCCGCAAACCCGGTGGGCGCCTGGCGGCGCGCTGCGAGCTGTTCTGTACTGTCGATATGCTGCTCGCGCATGGACGGTCGCTCGATGTGGTTTCCCAGGCCGAGCTTATGGAGGCGCCGCTCGGCGCTACGCCCGATTACGAGACGACCTGCGCCGCAAGCGCAATCGCCGAGGTCGCTCGTGTGTGCTCGTTCGAGGACGCCGAGGACCCGTTTACCTTTGCCATAACGCAGCGAGCGCTTGCCCTGGTGGGCAGCGGGCTCGACACGGCGCATATGGATCTACTTGTGGCGGCATATGTCTTTAAGCTGCTGTCGCACGTTGGCTATCGACCCGATTTTTCGGCCTGCGTGCTGTGCGGAGACCCCATGCTGTCGTATTTTTCGCCCCGGGCGGGCGGGCTCATGTGCGGGTCGTGCGCGTCGAGCGTTCCGGGTGCCGAGCTGGTGTCGACCGGTGAGGTCGCGTGGCTGCGCGCCCTCATGTCCATGACCTTCGATGCACTCATGGCCGAGAGGATCGATCCCCATACCGCTGCCTTTTTATTGGGGCTTTCACATGTTTGGGCTGCGACGCACACCGATCAGCGCCTCCGTGCGATGGAATTCATGTTGGGTCGGTGATGATGCGCAGGCGCGGGCTGCTTGTGGTAACATACCGACCTGTTGGTACCTCGACCTTGGATGCTCGCTCCACCGGCGGCTTCCCAGTCCGAGGCGAATAGCGTCGCCCGCGGGCGACAAGAAACGAAAGGTGAAACAATGACTGTTTCCAAAGAGCGCAAGGCGGAGCTGACTGCCCAGTTCGGTAACACCCCGGTCGACACCGGCAACCCCAAGGTTCAGGTCGCCATCCTGTCCGAGCGCATCAAGGAGCTGACCGAGCACATGAAGTCCCACCAGAAGGACTTCCACACCCGTCGTGGCCTGCTCATGCTCGTCGGCCGTCGTCGTCGTCTTCTCTCCTACATCAAGAAGAACGACATCGTCGAGTACCGTGAGCTCATCAAGGCTCTGGGCATCCGCGACAACATCCAGTAAGGATTTGTACATGCTAAGAGCGTCCTGCGCAGCGGGGCGCTCTTTTTGTGTAAGGGCGCGAACAATCACGCTCTGAAGCGTGGCGGGGGCAGGGGGCCCGCGTCACATGAGAAGCCCGCAGGCAAGGGGCCTGTGGGGTAAAGGAGAACAATGACACTCGTATCCAAGACCTTTGAGCTGTACGGCAAGACCTACACCTTTGAGTCGGGCGAGCTTGCCAAGCAGGCCACCGGCGCGTGCCTGGTCAAGCAGGGCGACACCACGATGCTCGACACCGTGGTCGTCTCCAAGGAGCGCAAGAACTACGACTTCTTCCCGCTGACCGTCGACTTCAATGAGAAGATGTACGCAGCCGGCCGCATCCCGGGTGGTTACCTCAAGCGTGAGGGCCGTCCCAGCGAGAAGGCCACGCTCACCGCACGCATGATCGACCGCCCGATTCGCCCGAGCTTCCCGGACGGCTTCCGCAACGAGGTGCACATCGTCGCCACCTCGCTCGTCGCCGACCAGGTCAACCCCTTCGACGTCATCAACGTCATGGGTGCTTCCCTGGCCATGACGCTCGGCGGCGTGCCCTTCGAGGGCCCGCTTGCCTGCGTGCGCATCGGCCGTAACGTGGAGACCGGCGAGTTTATCGTCAACCCCACCTACGAGGAGCGCGAGAACTCGGATCTGGACCTGGAGCTGGGCGGCTCTGCCGACTATATCTCGATGGTCGAGGCCGGCGCCGAGGAGATCTCCGAGGATGATATGCTCGCCGCCATGAAGTTTGGCCAGGAAGCCCTTGCTGCCTTCTGCCAGGCTCAACACGAGTTCGTCGCCGAGTGGGAGCAGGTCAACGGCCCCATCGTCAAGAAGGAGTACCCGCTCGACCAACCCGTCGAGGAGGTCCAGGAGCGCATCTTCGCTCACTACGACGAGATGGCAGCCGCCCTTCGCGACGCCGACAAGCTCTCCCGTATCGGCAAGGTCGAGGCTCTGAAGGAGTCCATCCGTGCCGAGTTCACCGAGGAGGAGCAGGCCGCTTGGGAGCGCGAGATCCCTGTGGCGCTCAAGAAGCTCGAGAAGAAGGCCATGCGCACCATGGTCGTCGAGACCGGTGAGCGCGTCGACGGCCGTGCCGCCGATGAGATCCGTCCCATCATGGTGAAGGACAACTACCTGCCGCTCGTTCACGGCTCCGGCCTGTTCCAGCGCGGCCAGACCCAGGTGCTCTCCGTCCTGTCGCTCGGCATGCTCAACGAGGGCCAGCGTCTTGATACCATCGAGCCCACCGAGGGCAAGCGCTACATGCACCACTATAACTTCCCGCCGTTCTGCACCGGCGAGACCGGCCGCATGGGCAGCCCCAAGCGCCGCGAGATCGGCCACGGCAACCTTGCCGAGCGCGCCCTGCTCCCGGTGCTCCCCGACGAGAACGAGTTCCCCTACGCCATCCGCGTGGTCTCCGAGGTCATGGAGTCCAACGGCTCCTCTTCGATGGCTTCGACCTGCGGCTCCACGCTCGCCCTTATGGACGGCGGCGTGCCCATTAAGCGCCCGGTCTCCGGTATCGCCATGGGTCTGATCCAGGAGGAGGGCAAGACCGTGGTCCTGTCCGACATCCAGGGTCTCGAGGACTTCCTGGGCGATATGGACTTTAAGGTCACCGGCACCACCGAGGGCATCACCGCCCTGCAGATGGACAACAAGGCCACCGGCCTTACCTTCGACATCCTGGCCCGCGCCCTGCAGCAGGCCAAGGAGGGTCGCGCCTTCATCCTGCAGAAGATGCTCGATGTGATTCCCGAGCCGCGCCACACCACACGCAGCACCGCTCCGCGCATCGTCTCCATCCAGGTTCCTACCGATAAGATTCGCGACGTCATTGGCTCCGGCGGCAAGGTCATCCGCGGTATCCAGGACGAGACCGGCGCTTCGGTCGACATCCAGGAGGACGGCACCGTCTTTGTCGGCGGCACCGGCGAGTCCGTCGACCAGGCCGTCGAGCGCATCAAGCTCATCATCAAGGTTCCCGAGCCGGGCGAGGAGTACACCGGTCGCGTGGTCTCCATCCAGCCCTTCGGCGCCTTCGTCAACCTGTTGCCCGGTAAGGACGGCCTGCTGCACATCTCCCGCGTCGCCAAGGGTCGCGTGGAGAAGGTCGAGGACGTCCTCAACGTGGGCGACGAGGTCAAGGTCGTCGTCATCGAGGTCGACGATCGCGGCAAGATCTCGCTCGATCGTCTCGACAAGCCCGAGGCCCCGGCTCGCTCTGAGGGTTCCTCCGAGGGCGATGGCGAGCACTTCCAGCGCCGTGAGCGTCCGCGTCGCGAGCGCTCCGAGCGCAGCGACCGTCCGCGCCGTCCCGGCGACAACGGAGGCCGCAAACCCCGCCGTCACCACGACGCCGAGTAACAGCCGCATATAAGCAGCTCAACAAGGGCGACTCCGGACAGGGGTCGCCCTTTTGCTATTCCCGGCGGGGTCCGCGGGTAAAGTTTCCTGCTCTACAGTCCTGCTCACGACGGAGGCCACATTAAGTGGCCTCCTGTTCGTGCGGAACTCGCGATAAACTT
>CAJMLB010000078.1:0-5668 GCA_905214145.1 uncultured bacterium
GATCCGAAGGGGGCAGTGATGGAGAGGATACTCGGCGTTAATCTCTCTGGCTGGTTTATTCCCGAGCCTTGGGTGACCCCGTCGCTGTACGCGGCGACCGGTGCATCCAACGCGGCCGAGCTGCAGGAGGCCATGGGTACCGCCGCCTATAACGAGCGCATGCGCCGCCATTACGAGACGTTTGTGAGTGAGGACGATTTTCGCCGCATGGCGCAGATCGGTCTCAATGCCGTGCGTCTGCCGGTGCCCTGGTATGCCTTTGGTTCGCAGGAGGCCGATGCGTCCTACATCTCGGTTGTCGACTACATCGACCGTGCAATTGAGTGGGCTGCCAAGTACGACATCCGCGTACTGCTCGATCTGGCGACGGTGCCCGGTGGCCAGGGCGATTCCAACGATTCGCCCACCACGCCGGAGGCTGTTGCCGAGTGGCATTCGTCCACCAACGGCCGTCATGTCGCACTCGACGTGCTCGAGCGCTTGGCCGATCGCTACGGCGAGGCCGAGAGCCTGCTGGGCATTGAGCTGCTGGACACGCCGCAGATGAGCGTCCGCAAGAGCCTCTTTACCATGACGGATGGAATTCCGGCCCACTACTTGCGCAATTTCTATCGCGATGCCTACGAGCTCGTCCGTTCGTATATGCCCGAGGATAAGATCGTCGTCTTCTCGTCTTCGGGGCATCCCAGCGAGTGGAAGCATTTTATGCGCGGTGCCAAGTACAAGAACGTCTACATGGACCTTCACCTGTACCATTACCGCGACGAGTATGCGCTCGACATCACGAGCCCCCGCGGGCTGGCGACGGCGATTTCGCGTAACAAGCGCGAGCTTAAAGAAGCGATCTCGACAGGGTTCCCCGTGCTGGTGGGCGAATGGTCGGGCGCGGCGATCTTTGCCAACTCGTCGGTTACGCCCGAGGGCCGCAATGCCTACGAGCGCGTGTTTATCGCCAACCAGCTGGCTTCGTTTGCGCCGGCTGCCGGTTGGTTCTTCCAAACGTGGAAGACCGAGAAGCGCATTGCAGCATGGGACGCCCGCGCGGCACTCGGTACGCTCGAGCGCGGCATGATTGAATAGGTTGATATGACGCAAAACAGCGCCCATACGGGCAAACTCTATGTGGTCGGCACGCCCATCGGCAACCTGGGCGACCTGTCCCCGCGCGTTGGCGAGGCCTTTGCCGCCGCCGATGCCATTTGCTGCGAAGACACGCGTGTGACGTCAAAGCTGCTGATGCACCTGGGCATTTCCAAGCCGCTTGTCCGTTGCGACGAGAATGTGATCGCCAGTCGCGCCGCCGGCCTGGTCGACCGCCTGCTGGCGGGGGAGACCCTCGCCTTTGCCTCGGACGCCGGCATGCCGAGTGTGTCCGACCCCGGCCAGGTGCTGGTCGAGGCAGCGCGTGAGGCCGATGTGCCCGTAGAAGTTATTCCCGGGCCCTCTGCTTGCGTCACGGCGCTCGTTTCGTCCGGCATTCCCTGCGAGCATTTTTTCTTCGAGGGCTTTTTGGACCGAAAGCACGGCGACCGCGTGCGCCGTTTGCAGCGCCTTGCCGTAGTACCCGGCGCGCTCATCTTCTACGAGTCTCCACATCGCATCGTGGCGACGCTCGAGGCCGTGGCGGAGGTCTTTCCCCAGCGTGAGGTTGCCGTCTGCCGCGAACTCACCAAGCTGCACGAGGAGGTCTTGCGCGGGCCCGCTGCCCAGCTCGCCGAGGAGCTGCGTGCTCGCGGCGAGGTAAAGGGCGAGATTGCGCTGGTCATCGCGCCGCCGAGCGAGGACGAGGAGGCTGGCATCGTACCGGTTGGCGCCGCGGCAGCGGATCCCGACGAGGCCCTGCGCGAGGATATCCGCGCCGCGCTCGAGGAGGGGGAGCCCGCCTCTGCGGTGGCCAAGCGCCTGTCTCAGAAGTATTCGCGCCGCAAGCGCGATGTCTATGCCATGGTGCTCGATATGCAATAGATGGAGGATATCCAGCCCTTGCGCTAGAATCATCCCCTGTATGCAACGTTTTTCTGGAGGACAAACCCCATGGATCAAAGCAAGCCTTCGTTCTTTATCACGACGCCCATCTACTACGTCAACGCCGATCCGCACCTGGGCACGGCTTATTCCACCATCATCGCCGACGTTCAGGCTCGCTATCGCCGCTCCGCCGGCTATAACGTTAAGTTCCTGACCGGCATGGACGAGCACGGCGAGAAGGTCGCCGAGGCCGCAGCCAAGCATGGCATGACGCCGCAGGAGTGGACCGACAGCCAGGCTCCGCACTTCAAGGAGCTTTGGAGCAAGCTCGAGATTTCCAACGACGACTTCATTCGCACCACCGAGCCGCGCCAGCATCATGCCGTGCAGTACCTGTGGGAGCGCATGAAGGAGTCCGGTTACCTGTATAAGGGCAGCTACGACGGCTGGTATTGCGTGCCTGACGAGACCTACTTCACCGATACGCAGGTCCAGAAGGGCGACGAGGAGTACGGCAGCGTCGGCCAGCACCTGTGCCCCGACTGCCACCGTCCACTTGAGCGCGTGCAGGAGGAGTCCTACTTCTTTAAGCTTTCCGCCTTCCAGGACAAGCTGCTCAAGCTTTACGACGAGCACCCCGACTTTGTCGAGCCTGCGTTCCGCATGAACGAGGTGCGCAGCTTTGTCGAGGGCGGTCTTAACGACCTTTCCGTGAGCCGCACGAGCTTTGACTGGGGCATTCAGGTCCCGTTTGACGAGGGCCACGTGACCTACGTGTGGTTCGATGCACTGCTCAACTATATGACGGCCGTCGGCTACGGCGTCGACACCGACGAGGCGCGTACCGAGCTGGCCTATCGTTGGCCCGCGCAGTTCCACATCGTGGGTAAGGACATCATCCGCTTCCACTGCGTCATTTGGCCCGCCATGCTCATGGCCATCGGTGAGGCCCTGCCCGAGCACGTCTTTGCCCACGGCTTCCTGACCGTGCGCAATGCCGAGACCGGCAAGGCCGAGAAGATGTCCAAGAGCCGCGGCAACGCCATCGCTCCGCAGGACGTTATCGACATGCTGGGCGTCGAGGGCTATCGCTATTACTTCATGACCGACGTCGTCCCCGGCACCGACGGTGCCATCAGCTTCGATCGCATGGAGCAGGTCTACAACGCCGACCTGGCCAACAGCTGGGGCAACCTTATCTCGCGTTCGCTCAACATGAGCGGCAAGTACTTTGACGGTTGCGCGCCCGCCAAGCCCGCGTCGTTCGATGCGTTCGAAAACCCGCTGGCAAAGATCGCCGATGGCCTGGTCGAGCGCTACATGGCCAAGATGGACGTGCTCGATTACGGTGGAGCTAAGGACGAGGTCATGGAGCTCATCCATGCCGCCAACCACTACATCGAGGACTCCGAGCCCTGGGCGCTTGCCAAGGACGAGACCAAGGCTGACGAGCTGGCATTTGTGATCTACAACCTGCTCGAGGCTATCCGCATTGCCGCTCACCTGCTGATGCCGCTCATGCCCCAGACTTCTGCCGAGGCCCTGCGCCGCCTGTCGTGCGAGGACGAGGCCGCGAGCGACGACCTCAAGGGCATTTGCGCTTGGGGCTTGCTTGCCGGTGGTCAGCCCGTCGAGAAGGGCGAGCCGCTGTTCCCGCGTCTGGGCTAAGCCGCCGCGCGCCATATCGGCAATTTGCTGTTTAGATGTAAGGGCATGGCCGCAACGGTCCATGCCCTTTTGTTTCAAGACGCCGCCACCATGCTAAGGAGGCAACTATGACAACTTCGCCTTTGGCAAACCCCACGGCAACAAGGGAGCTGCTGGAGGAGTTTGGCCTTGCGACCAAGCATCGCCTGGGCCAGAACTTCCTGATCGACAACCATGTAATTGAGCGCATTTGCGAGCTTTCCGAGCTTGCGGGCGATGAGCGCGTGCTCGAGGTCGGTCCGGGCGTTGGTACGCTCACGCTTGCGCTGCTGCAGGAGGCGGCGTGCGTCACGTCGATCGAGGCCGACCCCGAGCTCGAGCCGGTGCTCGATGCCCACGCCGCTGACTACGCCAACTTCCGCTTTATCATGGGCGACGCGCTCAGGGTGACGCCGGAGCAGATTGAGCAGGTTGCGGGCGGTGAGCCGACGGTATTTGTCGCGAACCTGCCCTATAACGTGGCGGCGACGATCATCCTGCAGTTCTTCCAGACGATGCCCGCGCTCAAGCGCGCCGTCGTCATGGTTCAAAAGGAGGTTGCCGATCGCATTGCCGCAGTGCCGGGCAATAAGACCTATGGCGGCTATACGGCAAAGCTCGGCCTGTATGCGCAGGTGACGGGTCGCTTTGAGGTGCCGCCGCGTTGCTTTATGCCGGCACCGCACGTGGACTCGGCCGTCGTGCGTATCGACCGTGTTGACGGCGTGGTGCCCGAAGGACTCGATCGCGAGTTTGTGGCCCGCGTGATTGACGCCGCATTTGCTCAGCGTCGCAAGACCATCCGCAATTCCATGAGCGCCAACGGCTTTGCCAAGGACGTGCTCGATGCCGCCTTTGAGGCTTGCGGTATCTCACCCACCACGCGCGCCGAGACGCTTGATGTTGCTGACTTTGTCCGCCTGGCCCAGGAGCTAATCCATGACGCTTAATGCCGAACGCGTGACGTTTACCAAGAAAAAGAAGACGGTTGCTTGCCCCGTGCCCTTGGCACCGCTTGCCGACACGCATGCGCATCTGCTTTCGTTTTGGGGCAAAGAAGTGCCCGAAACGCTCGTGCGCGCCAAAGCCGCGGGCGTCGATCTGTTGGTGACGATGCTCGACCCCATCGCCGACAAGCGCAGCGTGACGGACTATAGCGACTGGCTCGTGCGCGAAATTCTGCCGATGCGGGATATTCCGCAGATCAAGTATCTCGTTGGCGTTCACCCCTATGGCGCGCCGGATTATACCGACGACATTCACGCACAGGTTGTTGCTGCGCTTGATGACCCTTTGTGCGTCGGCATCGGCGAGATCGGTCTGGACTATCACATGGATTACGACGACGACATCGCGCCGGCGCCCCACAGTGTGCAGATTGATTGCATGGCACGTCAGCTCGAAGTTGCCGTGCGCCGCAATGTGCCGGTGGAGCTGCACCTGCGGCACGAGGACTCGGATGGGGAGCGCACTTCGCACGTTGATGCGTACAACGTGCTGCGCGAGGTAGGCGTGCCTCAGGCCGGTTGCGTGCTGCACTGCTTTGGCGAGGATCGAGCTACGATGGAGCGCTTTGTGGGTTTGGGCTGCTATATCGCCTATGGCGGCGCGGCCACCTTTAAGCGCAACGACGACGTGCGCGAGGCATTTGCGGCGACCCCGCTCGATCGCATTTTGTTCGAGACGGATTGCCCGTATATGGCACCGGAGCCCATTCGTGGTCTTGAGTGCGAGCCGGCAATGATTTCTATCACGGCAAACACGCTGGTCAACGACCGTGTCGATCGTACCGGCGAGGATGCTGAGGCAATCGCGCGAGCAGCTTGGGAAAATGCCTGCAAACTTTTTCAAAAATAGTTCTTGCGTTCGCGGTAGCGCTCCGTTATTCTAATTCCTGCACGCGGGCGTGGCGGAATTGGCAGACGCGTACGGTTCAGGTCCGTATGGGGGCAACCCCATGAAGGTTCAAGTCCTTTCGCCCGCACCATTGATTGAAAGAGCTCCCAGCAATGGG
>CAJMLB010000079.1:0-5378 GCA_905214145.1 uncultured bacterium
ACCCCAAAAGCGGGTCCGGATCGCTCGATCCGGACCCGCTGGGGGTAGCGAGCACAATCGAGGTGTAAGAAGCAAGAGAGGGCCATCGCCTAGAATCGTCAGCGCCTAGATATTCAACGAGAGGAAAGACAATGGTCCGCAGCGACATGCTACCCCAGCCGGACCGGGGGCTCGGCCTCGACCGGCCCCAGACCGAGGCATTTCACCGACGAGTTCAAGAGGAAGATAGTCGATCTCCACAACGCCGGAAAGCCCAGGCGCGAGGCCATGGACGAGTGCGACCTTGACAAGAGCACCGTGGAGAGGCGGGTCAAGTCGATAAACGAGACCGGCTCGCCGCGCGCCGCCGACAACCGCACGCCCGAGTAGAACCGGATCCTGGAGCCCGAGCGCGAGAACCGCAGGCTCCGGATGGAGGTCAACGTCTTAAGACGAGCGGCGCCAGCATACGCTCGGAAGTCAGGGCCATGGCGGCCAACGGGGGGGCCGCTGCCCCATATCGGCGCAGCGCTGGCATCGAGGCCTTCTGACCTGTGTCAAGATTTCGGACACGCAAGCTCGAGGAATCAAGCGGCCATAGGCATGGCCTCGGGCTTGGGCTCGGTTCTCTCGAAGAAGGCCGCCATGGCCTCGGCCGGCACCTTGTAGCCGATCGTCGAGCGGGGCCTTCGGCGGTTGTAGTACGCCTCGATGAACTCGACCACCGCGTGCTTGGCGGAATCCCTGGTCGGGAAGCTGCGCCTGTAGTACATCTCGTTCTTCAGCGTGGCGAGGAACGACTCGGCCACCGCGTTGTCGTGGCAGTTGCCGGTGCGGCTGCAGGACAGCCGCACGTCGTTGTCGCGCGCCCATTCGGCCAGAAGCCTGCTGGTGTACTGGGCGCCGCGGTCGGCGTGGAATATCGCGTTGCCGGCCACGTAGCCGCGCGATTTGGCCGACGCCAGCGCCGAAACCACGATGTCGGCGGTCATGCGCTCGGAGAGCGACCAGCCCACCACCATGCGGGTGTTGAGGTCGATGACCGTCGACAGGTACAGCCATCCCTCGCCGGTGCGCAGGTAGGTGATGTCGCCCACGAGCTTGTAGGTTGGAACGGGACTGGTGAAGTCGCGGCGCACCAGGTCGGGCCGGGGCCTGGCCTTCGGGTCGGGGATGGTGGTGCGCTTCCTGTCGTTGGGCGTGCAGCCGCGTATTCCCAGCTCGCGCATCAGCTTGCGCACCCTGTACAGGGTCAATCCGGAGAACTCGCCGGGCAGGAAGCATTTCACGAACCGGAAGCCGAACCTGCGGTCCGACTCCAGCCACACGCGCCGGACCGCCTCGCGCTCGGCCGACCAGTTTTCTCGCGGGCAGCCGTTGGAGAGCCACGAGTAGAAGCCCGATCGGCTCACGCCGAGCACGCGGGCCATCATTTTCACCGGGAATTCGGCCTTCTCCGCCAACATCATCCGGTAGCATGCGGCTACGCCTGGCTTTTGGCGAAGAAGGCCGCGGCTTTTTTCAAGAAGGCGTTCTCCATCTCGAGCTCGCGTATGCGCCTTTTCGCCTCGCGAAGCTCGCGGTCCTCGGCCTTGGGGTCGGGCCCGCCGGCAAGCTCGCGCCGGCGGTTCTGCACCCACTTGTTCACGGTCTTGGAATTCAGGCCCAGTTCTGCGCAGCATTCCGTTATCGGCCTGCCCGTCGAGATGATGTAGTCGGCGGTCTCGCGCCTGAACTCGTCGGTGTACTTGGCGGCTGGGTTGGACATAGCATACCGTCCTCTCGGTCGTCGATGAATGCATTCTAAAGGATTGGGCCTCTAGCATGCGTGTCCGAAAAGACGATACAGGTCAGACAACCCAATCAGACGTCGTCTCGAGCGCGTCCTCTGCACGGTCGAGCGTGCTTCTGGCCTTGGCACCCTGTTTGAACCACGAGCGCAGGTCCTCGAGCGTGCTGCCCGCTGCATACACCTTGATTTTGCGACCGCCTTTCGTGGTCACCGTGCAACGGTCGCCGCTCTCGCTGTTCTCGTGCGCCGTGACCTTCTTGAGGTAATCGCGACGGAACGCCACGACGCGGGCATTGCTGATCTCGATGAACCAATCATCGTCGACAAGCGAAGTGCCCGTGGTACCTCGACTTGCCATCTCCTCGGCGAAGGAGAAGCCGAGTTCGCGCTCCTGCCTGCCGATCTCGAGGATGCCGCGGGCGGGCATGCTGAGCATGAGCAGGGGCAGGAGTCCCCCTATGAACAGGAAGAGGAACGGGACGAGCAAGAGCAGACGAGCACCGGCATCGGTGAAAACAGCCATGAAGGCGATCACGAGCGAGAAGACGAGCGCCATGCCGTTGAAAACAATCGTCAACGGCTTGATGGCAGACCAACACAGGCCCGCCTTGGTCATGGGACCGTCGACGGCGTCCGAGACTTCGATGCCCTCTTCCTCCAGACGGGCGAGGAGGTTGAGCGAGCACACCCCCTCGAGGCTTATCGAGCAGAACTTCCGGTCGCCCTCGAACAGGTCGATCCTCATCATCTGCGTGTGAAGCGTTGCACGGGTGATGTTGCCAAACGTCGTCTCCTTGCGGATGCCGAAGGCGTTACGCGAGAGAATTCGCTCACCATCCACGTCGATGCGCGGGATGCTCAGCAGGGCCCAGATGGCCATGCCCGCGAGCGCCATGGCGTGACCGAACCACACAAGTTCGTGGTCCCACTCGCCCAACGAGACGCCCTGCCAGACGTAGACACCCAGCATGAGCAGTTCAAACGCGACGGCGCAGCAGGCGATGATCGTGCGAATGGCAGCGGGCATGCGCACCGTGAAGCGATCGAGGCTGTCCGTCGCCTCACTGCGCTCGCGCGCGCCGCGACGGGCGACCCATGCAGTGAGCGGACCGACGATGAACACCACCATCGCCACGCGCAGGAACGATTCGAGTATGTCGCCCATATTAACCACCATCCCAATAGAAAACGTGAATTTGGGAGACTATAGCAGAGCGAAGCGATCTGCACGGCATCGTCCGGGTGTTTTCGGCATACGGTGGAAACCAGCGGCAGCGGACGTTGAGAACTCACCCAAAAGACGCGATTCGACCGAAGCGATTCTTCTTGACTTGGTCTCAATGTGATACGACATGCGCCACTACCTGCGCGGTCTAGCGGCCCTGATCGAAGAGGGTCACACCGATGAGGCGCTCGAGCGCATCGACGCGCTCTGCGAGACCAACGACCGCACCGCCGTGCGCCGCTACTGCGCCAACGAAACGGTCAACATTGCGCTCTCGTCGCTTTCCGCGGACATCAACGCGCACGGCATCACCGCCGACCTACGCGCCGCCGTGCCCGAAACCGTCCACGTGGGCGATGTCGATCTGTTCAGTGTGGTATCGAACGCCCTGGACAATGCCATCGCCGCGGCGAGCGCCGCCCCCGAAGGCAAGCGGTTTGTCGACCTGGACCTTCGCTACGAAGACGGTCAGCTTCTATTGCTGGTTTCCAACACGTTTGGCCGTGCGCCGCACATGGTCGACGGCATGCCCGTGGCTCAGCACACTGGGCACGGCTTTGGCACCAAGAGCATTAAGCTTGCCGTCGAGCGCATGAACGGCAACTGCCAGTTCCGCATTAACGGCGACCGGTTTGAGCTGCGCGCCGTGATGTAGGGGCTGCCGCCAGCCTCGCTACAGCGGTGCAGCCGCCGGGGTCAGCTGCTTGATGTAGGCCCACATGCGCTGCTTGGCGGCCTTGTCGGTGAGCGCCGCCTCAAAACCGTCGAGCGCCAGCACGCGGCGCCCCTGCACATGGGCGACCAAGCCGGGCTTGAGCATGGCAGTGTCAAAGTCATCAATCGCCACAAGCATATCGGCATAGGTCTCGCGCATGACATCGGCCGCGCTGTTGTCCAGCAGCAGCACCGCCTCGGGGTCTAAGGTCTCCAGCGCCTCGCGGAACAGATCGCACGTCAGGGCCTCGCCCGCCGCGACCGCTCCGTCGCCCGCGCCGGCGACGCTTGCCAGCACGCAAAAATCCTCGGGGGCATATCCGATAGCGCCGAGCGCCTTGCGCAACGCGGCGCCATCCGCGCCGGCAGCCAGCTCGCCGCCCGAGCACTCGGCTTCATCCAAATCGCCTTTGACCAGCACAATCGGCGAGCACGCGTTGCCCGCGATGCGCACACCGCGATCTGCAAGCGACGCGAGCTCCTGCTCGGTCGCCTGAGCGATGGCTTCTTTTTTCTGGCTTTGTGACGTGGGCATGCGCTCTCCAATCGTTTGCGTGCCCACCATTATATAAAAGAGCCGCCCGCGAGTGGTTGCTTTGCGGGCCGCTGGGTATAAGCACGGTCGTACTGAGTTTTACGCGGCCGAGCCGCGTCGTATTATGGAGGTCACCATGGCTGACATTAAGCAGATTACCCCCGAGAACTTCGGCGCTGTCGTCAACGATAGCCTGCCCGTACTGGTTGATTTTTGGGCCCCGTGGTGCGGCCCCTGCCGCTCGCTCTCGCCCATCGTAGACGAGGTTGCCGACGAGCTGGCCGGCAAGTTGGCTGTGGCCAAGTGCAACGTCGACGACAACCAGGACCTGGCTATGAAGTTTGGCGTCATGAGCATCCCCACGCTGATCGTCTTTAAGAACGGCGAGGAGGTCGACCGCTCGGTTGGCGCCCTACCCAAGGCAAGACTTCAGGCACTGCTGGAGAAACATCTGTAATACGCTTGTTACTTGCCTGCCGTCCATGAGCGGTTTCGCACCGCTCACCGGAGTGCCAAACGCAAGGCATGCGACCACGGATAGTATGGTAGATACAAACAGCCCCCAGTGAACGGGTGCGGGTCAGACGGACTCGCACCCGTTTTCTTATGCGGCGGCGCTCAAGGCGGGCGTAGTAGAATCTGAACCACCATATCGCCCCGTACAAAAGGAGATTCCTATGCATGACGTCGGAATGAACATGAGCCAGCTTGCCATGAGCGTCAAGCAGGTCGACGACACCATTGAGCTCGCTCACGAGTGGAGCCATCAGCTGCTGCATGCGACCGAGAACTTTGATATGGAGCGCATTGGCGCCAAGCTCGAGGCCGCCATGTCTGCGCTGCACGAGGCGCACGATGCGCTCGAGGGCTACGAGGAGGCCATCGAGGCAGATCACAACTCCGTCGGCTCTGTGAAACTGGTGTAACGTGGCCGAGCACGAGCACGCGCACGATCACGGCCACGGTGCGGACGACGATGCGAGCTGCCGCTGCAGCGGCCCCAGCTCCGAGCTGGTCCGCTTTTCGGTCACCGCGCCCGACGACCTGCTGCACCGCTTTGACGAGCAGATCGCGCGCCGCGGTGACGTGGCTAACCGATCCGAGGCCGTACGCGATCTGATTCGCGCCTCGAT
>CAJMLB010000080.1:0-5337 GCA_905214145.1 uncultured bacterium
CAGGCGTTATCGGAGCAACCTTACAGGAGGTTTCTTTTATGCTCGTCAACGCAGCAGACATGCTCAAGAAGGCCGAGGCCGGCAAGTACGGTCTCGGTGCCTTCAACACCAACAACCTCGAGTGGACTCTGGCTATTCTCCAGGCCGCCGAGGAGGCCAAGTCTCCGCTGATCCTTCAGTGCACCGCTGGTGCCGCTAAGTGGATGGGCGGTTTCAAGGTCTGCGCCGACATGGTCAAGGCTGCCGTCGAGGCCACGGGCGTTACCGTTCCCGTCGCCCTTCACCTCGATCACGGTTCTTACGAGGACTGCTTCAAGTGCATCGAGGCCGGCTTCACGTCCATCATGTATGACGGCTCTCACGAGGAGACCTTCCAGCTTAACCTCGACCGCACCAAGGAGCTCGTTGAGCTTGCCCACTCCAAGGGCATGTCCATCGAGGCCGAGGTCGGCGGCATCGGCGGCACCGAGGACGGCGTGACCTCCAGCGGCGAGCTCGCTGATCCTGCTGAGTGCAAGCAGATCGCTGACCTGGGCGTCGACTTCCTCGCCTGCGGCATTGGCAACATCCACGGCGTGTACCCTGCCGACTGGGCCGGTCTTTCCTTCGAGCGCCTGGGCGAGATTAAGGCTCAGACCGGCGACCTGCCCCTCGTCCTGCACGGTGGTACTGGCATCCCCGAGGATCAGATCAAGAAGGCCATTTCCCTGGGCATCTCCAAGATCAACGTCAACACCGACCTGCAGCTCGTCTTCGCCAAGGGCGTCCGCGAGTACATCGAGGCTGGCAAGGATCAGCAGGGCAAGGGCTTCGACCCCCGCAAGCTCCTCAAGCCTGGTCGCGACAACATCGTTGCTCGCACCAAGGAGCTCATGGAGGAGTTTGGCTCCGTCAACAAGGCGTAAGCGTCGCTAAACTTCCCGCCGGAAGCCCCGTCCCCCTACACTGTTTCCTTTGCGCTCACCTGGCTTTGCCAGAAGTCACGCCAAGGAAACAGTTCCGGGGGACGGGGCTTCCTTCGTTTAACGCCGCAGGGTTACGAGTCTGAATTAAGGTGGCTACTGGCTTCGCCAGAAGTCGCGCAATGGGAAAAGCTCCGGGTGAACGGGGCCTCCTTTGTTAACTCGCTACAGGGTTACTGGGCTGAATTCATTTTTATAGGTACCGTTCAGCGGCGTTGATGGCTCCCTTGTTGGGGCTTTCTTTCTATCTCGTTACAATGGACTCCAGGAGTTCGAATGACTTGGAGTTTGGTGTGGCTGTTATTGATGTGCTGCCTTCGGATGGGAAGGTTATTGACGAGGGTCCTGTTGGTTGCTCTGTTGATGTTTGCTGTGATGATTTTCGCCATCTCGATATTGGGCTACCGCCTGAGATTCTTCGTCTTAAGGATGCCGGGTATTTGACGCAGGCTGTTGCCGCCTGCGATCGCCTTTTGGAGCAGAACCCTGAGCCTTCGCTGGCTGCCTGCGTTCGCGCCGAGCGGTATCGCATGATCGAGACGCCGCTTCATTTTTCGGTGTCGCGTGATCGGGCTATCGAGATGATCCGCGAGGAGTGGCCTGAGTTTACCGAAGAGCAGTTTGACGACCTGATTGACCGCAAGCGTATCGATTGGCGCTTTATCGATGGCGAGCTGTTCGTTCTTGACAACTTCCTTGATTCTTTGCGCGTGTATCCCAAGGAGGTTCCGGGTCTGCGTCCCGATTCTGCGGATGGAATTGCGCTGCGCAACCAGATGCTCGAGGAGATGGAGTCGCAGGGCGGGCTGTCTCGCACCATTACGCTTAAGGCATGCGTGTCTGTCCCCGGTGCTTTGGAGGGGGAGACCGTTCGCGCGTGGCTTCCCGTTGCCGCCGCCTGCCGCCAGCAGTCCCAGGTCGAGATACTTGATATGACGCCGGAGGGGGCCATTGCTCCTGCGAGCGCCTCGGCGCGTACTGCCTCGTGGGTCTCCTCGACCGATCGCACATTCTCGGTGACCTATCGCTATCAAATCGATGCCGCTTATCGCGATATCTATGGGGGTGCACTTCCAGCGCATCCCTGTATGGACGCGCCGTTGCCCGAAGATATTTCCGAGGACCGTCCGCACATTGCATTCACGCCGTATCTGCAGCAGCTGACGGCCGGTGTTGTTGACGGACTCGAGGATCCGCTCGATCGCGCCCGTGCTATCTATGATTACCTGACGCAGCATATCGACTATCGCTATCAGCCGCCGTACCTGCTTTTGGGATCTATTGCCGATGACTGCGCGCATTCGCTCCGTGGCGATTGCGGCGTTATGGCGCTCACGTTCATCACCATGTGCCGTATCGCGGGCGTGCCTGCCCGTTGGCAGAGCGGCCTGTATGTTGCGCCCGATTCGGTGGGGCCGCACGACTGGGCAGAGTTCTATACGCCGCAGACCGGTTGGCTCAACGCCGACGTGTCATTTGGATCTTCTGCTCGCAGGATGGGGGAGGAGTGGCGCCGCCATCACTACTTTGGCAATCTCGACCCGTGGCGTATGGTGGCCAACAATCGATTCCAGGCAGAGTTTGAGCCCTCTTTCGACGGCATGCGCGAGGACCCTTACGATAACCAGATGGGTGAGGCTTCGGTCGACGGTCGCGGATGCCGTCAGCGTGAGATGCTCCGCACGGTCGAACTCATCGAAATGCTCGAAGTTCCATTTTCGGACTAATCAACAGAAAGCTGTGATAAACTAACTCACGCATTACGTGCCCGAGTGGCGGAATTGGCAGACGCAGTGGACTCAAAATCCACCGTTGGCAACAACGTGCGAGTTCGAGTCTCGCCTCGGGCACCATACATGCAACTGAGCGTTCAAGGGGGTCAAGACCCCCTTTTTCGTGTACGTAATGTGATAGCGCACTATACGTGTTATTATTCGCAAGGCGTTGTTCCCGCAATGCCCTAAAGAGGAACCCGAGGGTTCCCACCTTTTGGCGCCAATGAGCAGCTGACTGGTCATACAACTTAGATTCCCTTCCTCGTATCGAGGATGTCTATGTGTACGACCTGGTTGCAAAGAAGCGCCGGGTTATTTTTTTATGAATGGAGGTAGGGAAAATAGCTAAGTCTGATGACACCCGCATCAACGACGAGATCACTGCATCTTCGTGCCGTTTGATTGGCGTCGATGGCTCTCAGCTCGGCCTGTTCGCCATCCGCGATGCCCAGCGCGTCGCTGACGATCAGGGTCTCGACCTGGTCGAGATCGCTCCCAACGCGGAGCCGCCGGTCTGCAAGGTCATGGACTACGGTAAGTTCAAGTACCAGCAGGCCATGAAGGCCAAGGCCGCTCGTAAGAACCAGTCTAAGGTCGAGGTCAAGGAAATGAAGTTCCGACCCAAGATCGACGTTGGCGATTACGAGACCAAGAAGGGCCACGTTCTGCGTTTCCTCAAGAAGGGCGCACGCGTTAAGATCACCATCATGTTCCGCGGCCGTGAGATGGCTCACCCGGAGCAGGGTCTTAACGTTCTCGAGCGTCTCGCCGAGGATCTCAAGCCTTACGCTACGGTCGAGTCCAAGCCTAAGATGGAAGGCCGTAACATGCTTATGCTGCTCGCCCCGATTAAGGGCGCCTTCGATGAGGATAAAGCGGCAAGCGATACCAAGTAACTAGTGTTCTGTAACCGATTAAGGAGTATTTCATGCCTAAGATGAAGTCCCACAGCGGCACCAAGAAGCGTTTCCGCAAGACTGGCACCGGCAAGCTTATGCGCGCCAAGGCTTTCAAGAGCCACATCCTGAGCAAGAAGTCCACCAAGCGTAAGCGCGGCTTCCGTCAGGAGACCGAGATCGCCGCTGCCGACCGCAAGGTCATCAAGTCGCGTCTCGCCTAAGTTCGCGTTCCCGTTTTTCGTTTTACCGTCTAGGAGTTGATAGAACATGGCACGTATTAAGCGCGCTGTTGCCGCCAAGAAGAAGCGCCGTACCGTTATGCACCGTGCGAAGGGTTACTACGGTGCCGCTTCGCGTACTTACAAGCATGCTAAAGAGCAGGTCCAGCACTCCCTGCAGTATCAGTATCGTGATCGCCGCAACAAGAAGCGCGAGATCCGCTCTCTCTGGATCACCCGCATCAACGCTGCCGCTCGCCTGAACGACATCTCTTACTCTCAGTTCATGCACGGCCTGAAGGTTGCCGGCATCGAGCTCGACCGCAAGGTTCTGGCTCAGATGGCTTACGAGGACATCGAGTCCTTCAACGAGCTGGCTGCCATTGCCAAGAAGGCTCTCGAGGCTTAATTGCTTCTTGCATCTTAAAGGGGCGCTTCCAATCCGGAAGCGCCCCTTTTTGATTGATTAGGGATGTGATCGATTTGGGACGTAGCCAAACCGATCAATTCGATAGCGTCCGAGTTGCAAGAAAGAGCAGGTAGCGTATGTGTCAAAGATTTTTGACACTCTAATCTGCGCGCAGCCATCCGTATGGGTTTGATTTTGGGATTACGCTTTGCTTGCCGGCTTCTGTTGTGTAGCCGCCCAATAAGAGTTGAGATGCATTCGAAGGGAACGCCATGCAGCTGCCAAAACACCTTAAACAGTATCGACTCGATGCTGGTTTGTCCCAGGAGGATCTTGCAAGGCGCATTTTTGTAACACGTCAGACCATCAGTAATTGGGAGCGCGGTAAAACGTACCCCGACATCCAGAGTCTCCTACTGCTGTCTGAACAACTGGATGTAACGATTGACGAGCTTGTTAAAGGCGACATTTCAATAATTAGAGAAAGGGTTGAACGCGATAGGGGCACGCTCTATCGCTTGGGTGCGGGGATGTTGGCTGGGCTTCTTGCGTTTACCGTCTCTATGGCCTGGCTCATGTGGCAACAAAACCACGGGTGGGGGATGGTCCAGTGCGTTCCGACGATGGTGTTGGCAGGCGTCTTTGGTGCTGGCGCAATGTGCTGCGCGCTTGCAGCGGAACATATCAAGAAGAAGAATGATTTGGTGACGTATCAAGAGATATCCGACTTCTTGGACGGAAAGAAGGCGGACAGCGAAGAGACGAGGACGGGCTGGGCTTACGAGCATCCACAGCTTGCGAATGCCATCAAGTTTGCCGCAGCGGCTCTTATTGGACTAATCGTTTTTGAACTCGTTAACGCTGCTATGTCCCATTTCTAATGGGTATACAGCCATTAATGCGGCCGAAGCTTAACCGTTGGAAAACCGAAGGGCCGCTCTAATAGGGGGGCCGCGGCCCTGTTCTTTCTAGTCTCTCACAGAGAAGGTCCCATCCTCATTTGTGTAGGAACCGTGGAGGCCCAGATTCCCGCCCCCGGGGCCCCTCCGGTCTGGCAATATATCTCCTTGCCGC
>CAJMLB010000081.1:0-5320 GCA_905214145.1 uncultured bacterium
GACGTTGTCGCCGCGACGGCGCGCCGCATCAACGAAGAGCTCGGCATCACGCGCGCACCCGACCAGCTCAAACACCTCGGTCACGTGACCTACCGCGAGGACCACGGCGACGGCCGCTGCGAGTGCGAATGGTGCGAGGTCTACCTTGCCCATGTTGAGCCGGGCGAGCTGCATATCAACCAAGAGGAGATCTCGGAAGTGCGCCGCGTGGCCCCGTCCGAGCTTAAAGGCTACCTGCAGGGTCACCCCGAGCAGCTGGCCCCCTGGCTCCGCGAGGCCCTCAGCGACCCATCCATCCGTACGGATCTCGCTATGTGAAACAAAAGACAGTCCCTTTGCCACATCCAAACCGTCACAACATTCGATGAAAATCTCGAAATCGAGGAAAAGCGTCGAATGTTGTGATGGTTTTTGCCCAGAGGATCGCTTCTCATCCAAAAATCCCGCTTGACTGTATTGCCACAACACAGCGCAACGTAAGGGGTGTCCGATAACGGGCGCCCCTTTTTAAGTGGCAACGTGGCCGCGAATCCGGAGCGCCCCCAACAAGAAAGGTGGGGAGATGGAAGCGGAAAAGAAGGCGTTTAAGATCACCAAGCGCGAAATTGGCTTTGTGCTGGGTATCGTTGTCTTTTTGCTGGTGAAGTTTCTTCCTTTGGCGGAGCTGAGCTCGACGGTCGAGCTCACGGTCGGCGCTCAGACCTGTCTGGCACTGACGCTCGCCACGGTGGTGTTCTGGGCATGTGGCGTGGCGCAGCCGGGCTTTGTGGGCCTGCTCTACTGCGCGCTGCTCGTTCTGTTCAAGGTGTGCGTGGACGACACGGGCGCCGCGAGCATCTCGGCGACAGTCGCCTCCACGTTTAGCTCGTGGACCAAAGCCACCATGTGGCTCGTCATTGGTGCCTACCTCATCGCCAGCGCGGTCAAGGAGTCGGGCCTGGGCGAGCGCATCGCCTATGCGTTTATGCTCAAGTTCGTGCGCGATGCCAAGTCGCTCATCATCTCAATCTTCGCGCTCACCTTTGTGCTGTCGCTGCTGATCCCGCATCCGTTCCCCCGCGCCTTCCTCATCCTCGCCGTCGTCTCGGTCATTGCCGAGTCCGCCGGCTACGGTGACGACGACCGCGGCAAGCTCGGCTTCCTCGTGTTTGCCGCTGCTGCCCCGGGCTCCATGTTCTTCCTGACGGGCGACTCCACGCTCAACCCGCTCGTCGCGCAGTACAGCGCCGAGACCGGCGGCATGAGCCCGTCCTTTGTCGACTGGTTCCTGTACATGAGCGTGCCCATGCTGGTCGCGCTGCTGTGCACCCTGTTCCTGGGCCTCTTCCTCTTTAAGCCCAGCAAGGAGCTCGTCTACGATCGCGAGCAGATCGTGGCCAAGCAGGCTGCGCTCGGCAAGCTCTCCGTCAAGGAGATCCGCACCATCGTGTGGCTTATCATCGCCATCGCGCTGTGGCTCACCGTCTCGGGCGATTACATCGGCTGGGTCACCCTGGCCATCGGCGTCTGCCTCGCCATGCCCATCATCGGCGAGGTCCTCACCCCCGCCAGCTGGAATGCCGTCGACATCAAGTCCCTCATGTTCCTGACGGCCGCCATGGCCGTGGGCTCCGTGGGCGGTGCCACCGGTATGAACGCCTGGATCGCCGATGTTGTGCTTCCCAGCTCCGTGCCCGAGAACATCTTCCTGTTCGCCCTGCTTGTCGCCGCGCTTTCCATGATCATCCACATGTTCATGGGCTCGGTCATGGCCGTGCTCGGCGTGTGCGTGCCGGCGTTCATCAGCTTTGCGGCCGGCTCCAGCGTGAGCCCGCTCGCCGTGGCGCTCATCGTCTTCACGTCCATCAACATCCACTACATCCTGCCGTTCCATAACCTGCCGATCCTTATCGGCGAGGGCAAGGACGCTGGCGGCTACACCTCCAAAGAGGCTATGCGCATGGGCATTCCCCTCACTGCGGTCGTCTTTATCGTCGTGCTGGTCGAGGCCGCCTGGTTCCACCTCTTTGGCCTGATGTAAGCAGTCGAGTGCTTGGCTGTAATTAGCCGAGTGCTTGAACTGCGAGTGCCCGAGCGCCCCATCTATGAGCGCTGCGGCCCCATTACGTTACCAAGCCGGCGGCACTCCCGCCGCCGGACACTCTCCCGAAAGGAGCACGCTATGTCCACTACCGATGCTTCCCAGATCCACGATCTGCGCTCCGCGCTCGACTTTTTGCGCGAGATGCCGGGCCAGCTGCTCGAGACCGACACCCAGGTCGACGCGGACGCCGAGGTCTCGGGCGTCTATCGTCGCGTCGGTGCCGGCGGCACCGTTATGCGTCCGACCAAAGAGGGCCCGGCGATGGTCTTCAACAACGTCAAGGGCTTTGACGATGTCAAGGTCTGCATCGGCATGCTTGCCAGCCGCAAGCGCGTTGCCGCCCTGCTCGACCTCGACGAGGAGCACCTGGGCCTCGAGATCGGCAAGCGCTTCGAGAACCTGATCGCGCCCGAGCAGATCGCCGAGGGTGCGCACGTCGACTGCCAAGAGGTCGTGTACAAGGCGACCGACGAGGGCTTTGACCTGCGCAAGATCGTTCCCGCTCCCACCAACACGCCCGTCGACGGCGGCCCCTACATCACCATGGGCCTCGCTTATGGCACGAGCCCCGACGGCTCCCAGTCCGACGTGACCATCCACCGCTTCTCCTGCGTCGACAAGGACAAGCTCGCCATGTGGATCACTCCGGGCAGCCGTCACCTTGGCGCGTTCTTTGACGAGTACTGCCAGCGCGGCGAAGACATGCCCATCTCCATCTCCATCGGTCTGGACCCCGCCGTGTACATGTGCTGTGGCTTCGAGGCGCCAACCACGCCGCTCGGCTTTAACGAGCTGCAGATCGCCGGCGCCCTGCGCGGCCACGCCGTCGAGCTTGCCGACTGCGTCACCGTTCCGCAGAAGTGCATTGCCAATGCCGAGTACGTGCTCGAGGGCTACCTCATGCACGACGAGACCATCAACGAGGACGTCAACGGCCACGGCTACGCCATGCCCGAGTTCCCCGGTTACACCGGTGGCGCCAAGGTCTGCCCGGTGATCAAGATCACCGCCGTCACCACGCGTGTCAACCCCATTATGGAGAGCTGCATCGGCCCTTCGCACGAGCACGTGTCCATGGCCGGTATCCCCACCGAGGCTTCCATCTACAAGATGGTCGAGACCGCTATCCCGGGCCGCCTGCTCAACGTCCACGCTGCACCCTGCGGCGGCGGCAAGTTCGTTGCCATCATGCAGTTTAAGAAGTCGAGCAAAAATGACGAGGGCCGTCAGCGCAACGCCGCCATGCTCGCCTTCTCGGCATTCTCCGAGCTCAAGCATGTGATCTTGGTTGACGAGGATGTCGACATCTTTGATATGAGCGACGTGATGTGGGCCATGACCACGCGCTTCCAGGCCGACGTCGACCTCATCACCATCCCCGGCTGCCACTGCCACGTGCTCGACCCGTCCAACGACCCTGCGTTCGACCCCACGATTCGCGAGCACGGCATCGCCTGCAAGGCCATCTTCGACTGCACGGTTCCGTTCGACCTCAAGAAGAATTTCATTCGCTCGCAGTTCATGGAGATCGACACAGACAAGTGGGCCAAGGAGATTGCTTTCTAGTAAGTAGCCCTACCAAGTAGTTAAGGAGCCGTCATGCCTGAGTCTTCTGTCCGTCCCCGTCGCATTGTCGTTGGCGTGTCTGGCGCCAGCGGTGCCGCGCTGGGCCTTGAGTGCCTCAAATGCCTGCGTCAGGCCGGTGCCGAGTCGGCGCTTGTCGTCACGCGCGGGGGAGAGATCACCATCGAGCAGGAGCTCGGCATGACGCTCGACGAGTTTGCCACGCATGCCGATGTGGTCTACGACAACAAGAACATCGGCGCCGCCATCGCAAGCGGCACCTATCCGGTCGACGGCATGATCGTGGCCCCGTGCTCCATGAAGACGCTCGCCGGCATCGCGAGCGGCTACAGCGACAATCTGTTGCTGCGTGCGGCCGACGTGCAGATGAAAGA
Organism: uncultured bacterium; assembly: GCA_905214145.1. Classification (GTDB taxonomy): domain Bacteria; phylum Actinomycetota; class Coriobacteriia; order Coriobacteriales; family Coriobacteriaceae; genus Collinsella. The sequence continues at coordinate 4,042 of CAJMLB010000081.1, forward strand.
GCAGCGCCGCCTGGTGCTCATGGTGCGCGAGACGCCCTTCAGCGCCATTCATGTCGACAACATGGCGCGCCTGGCGCGCGTACCGGGCGTCATGCTCATGCCGCCCATGCTCACGTTTTACAACGGCCCCGCCACGCTCGATGACGCGGTGCATCACATCGCCGCCAAGGCGCTCGAGGCCGTCGGCGTGTCATGTGCAAACTATAAGCGCTGGTCATAGGCGTCTTTAGGGTAGGATACGAGGAGTGTTTGAGCCCGCTGCCCCTGTGGGCGGCGGGCTTTTCGCGTCAAAGGATGTGTCGGGAGGATCTATGCAGACGGGCATGTATGCGATTAGCGAGATGGCGAGCTTGTTCAATGTTTCGCGCCAAACGCTCATCTACTACGACAAGATCGGTCTGTTTAAGCCCGCCGTGGTGAACGAAAAGGGCTACCGTTTCTATTCGCCCACGCAGATCCCGCTCATGCGTCTGATCTGCATGCTGCGCGACCTAGGGCTCGAACTCGACGAGATTGACCGCCTGACCTCGACGTTCGACATTGGCGAGATGACCGATCACCTGCGCTCGCGGGTGCAAGCGCTCGATGAACAGATCGCCGGCCTCAAAGCCGAGCGCGCGAGCGTGCAGGAGCGCCTGAACTTTTACGACGAGGCGGTTTACTGGCGCGAGCGCGAGGGCAGGCCGGAGCTCAAGCAGTTTGAGCGTCGCTACGTGGTCTTTGAGGAGTTTCCAGGCGATATCGAGCGCGGCCGCTCGATGCTTCACCCCACGCTCATGCGGGCCATCCTGCGCATGCGTGCGTTGACGGGCACGCGCCCTATGCGCGGCTGGGGTGCCATGCTGCGTCGTGAGGCGCTGCATTCCGACGACCCTATCGCCGGCGCGGGCTCCTTTGCCGTGCTGCCGCGCGGTGCCGAGGAACTGCTGCCGAGCGATCCCGCCGAGCTGGCAGAGATCGGCATCGAAGTGCTGCCCGAGGGCACATACCTGTGCATGAGCCGCTGGGGTATGCCGTACGAGCCCGAGGGCATCCGCGCCATCGTTGCCTGCATGGACGAGCACGCGCTCCAGCCCGTTGGCAACGCTTTCGACTTTTGCTACCTCGATACCACGAGCTACGACGAGTCCCACCAAGAGGACTTTTGCTGCATCCAAATCCCTGTTACCCTCCAGATGTGACAAAGGGACAGTCCCTTTGTCACATTCGTGGTGTGGCTGCTGCCCAAACCGTCACAACATTTGATGAAAATCTCGAAAACGAGGAAAAGCGTCGAATG
>CAJMLB010000082.1:0-5246 GCA_905214145.1 uncultured bacterium
CTCAGCTCGCCCTTAATTGGGACGGCGGCGACGTGAAGGAGATCACGGCCGGCGTACGTCCCGAGCAGATTCTGCTTGCCGAAAAGGGCGAGGAGGGTGCGCTTCAGGGCACCATCGAGGTCACCGAGCTCATGGGTTCGACCGAGCACGTTCATGTGATGTCTCCCGACGGCCAGTTTGTCCTGATCATCCCCGTCGTCGATCTCGAGGCCAAGGGTGCGCTCAAGGCGGGCGACCCCATCTGGTTCAAGTTTGAGAAGAACGCGACCCATCTCTTCGATAAGGTGTCTGGCAAGAACCTTATCTAGGCCCGATCCAATCAGGCCCTCCTTTTGGGCGACTGCGGCTTTGCCATCCTTTTGCCGCGGTCACATATAAGACTCCCCTCCCGTCCACTGGGCGAGAGGGGAGCCTTTCTTTGTGCTGGGGCCGTTGATCTGCCGGTTTGTCTTGATCTGTAACAGGAGGAGGGCCAAATTGGGTCTAGATGTTACAGATTGAGACAGCATCGAGCTGCCTATCCTTTCATCTCGATCTGTAACACGGGAGGCTGATTTCGGCAGCTACCTGTTACAGAACGAGATTGTATTAGCCGGCTTATCCTTTTGTCTCGATCTGTAACAGTAAGGGCGGATTTCAGACGTTAGATGTTACAGATTGAGATAAACCCTAGGGAAAGGACCGGTTTGTCTTGATCTGTAACAGGTAGGGCCGTTTTGGCCGAGTAGGTGTTACAGATTGAGACGATTTTGTCGAGGCGGGCCACGGGCAACACGCGGGCAAAAAAGCGGAGCCGCGTTGCCGCGACTCCGCTTTCAAGAGGATGGGTAAAGGAAACGAAATTAGCTCAGGTGCCAAATCTCGTCGTTGTACTGGGAGATCGTGCGGTCAGACGAGAAGGTGCCGGCGTTGGCGATGTTGATCAGCGCCTTGCGCATCCAGGCATCCTGGTCCTCGTAGTCCGCCAGCACGCGCTCCTTAGTCTGGATGTACTCCTCAATGTCGAGCAGGGCCATAAACCAGTCCTTGCCCTTGATATCGTCGTGCAGGCGCTGCAGACGCTCGGCGTTGCCGGTCGCCATAAAGGCAGGGTTGGTGATAAAGTCTACCAGCAGCTTGATACCGGGCTTGCGGTAGAGTGCGCCGGCGTTATAGCTGCCGTCGGCGTAGAGCTGCTCGACCTGCTTGGATGAGGCACCAAAGGTGTAGATGTTCTCGTCGCCCACGAGCTCGGCGATTTCGACATTGGCGCCGTCGAGCGTGCACAGGGTTAAAGCACCGTTGAGCATGAACTTCATGTTGGAGGTGCCGCTCGCCTCCTTGGAGGCCAAGCTGATCTGCTCGGAGATATCGGCGGCGGGGATCACACGCTCAGCAGCGGTGACGTTGTAGTTCTCGATCATGACAACCTGCAGGTAGGGGGCCACGTCGGGGTCGTTGGCGATCCACTGCGACAGCGTCAGAATCAGATGGATGATGTCCTGGGCGATGGTGTAGGCAGGTGCCGCCTTGCCGCCGAAGATGATGGTGATGGGGTGCTCGGGTTTATTGCCGTTCTTGATGTCGAGATACTTCCAGATGATGTAGAGCGCGAGCATCTGCTGGCGCTTGTACTCGTGGATACGCTTGACCTGAACATCGATGATGGCGTTGGAGGGAATGGTCACACCCTGCTCGAGCGCCATGAACTGGCGCATGATGGTCTTGGCCTCGGCCTTGGTGGCGGCCAGGCGCTCAAGAACATCCTTGTCGTTAGCGAATTCGGCGAGCTTGCTCAGGTCGCCGGTGCTGCGCCAATCGGTGCCGATCACATCGTCGAGCAGGCTGGCGAGCGCGGGGTTGGCGCCATGGATCCAGCGGCGGAAGGTGATGCCGTTGGTCTTGTTGGAGAACTTCTCGGGATAGATCTCGTAGAACGGGTGAAGCTCGGTGTCCTCCAGAATCTTGGTGTGGAGTGCGGCGACGCCATTGATGGAGAAGCCAAAGTGAATGTCCATGTGGGCCATGTGGACGGTGTCGTGCTCGTCGATGATGGCGACGCGCGGGTCGTCGTGCTCGGCCTTGGCAACCTCGTCGAGCTTGACGATGATGTCGGCGATGGCGGGCGAGACCTTCTGCAGGCTGGCGAGCGGCCACTTCTCGAGCGCCTCGGCAAGGATCGTGTGGTTGGTGTAGGCGACCATGGAGCGCACGATGGTAACGGCCTCGTCAAACTCGATGTCGTGCTCGGTGGTGAGCAGGCGGATGAGCTCGGGAATGACCATGGTGGGGTGCGTGTCGTTGATCTGGACCACGGCGTAGTCGGCCAGATCGTGCAGGTTGCTGCCGCGCTCGACGGCCTCGTCGATCAGGAGCTGGGCGGCGTTGCTCACCATGAAGTACTCCTGGTAGATGCGAAGCAGGCGGCCCTGCTCATCGGAATCATCCGGATAGAGGAACAAGGTGAGGTTCTTGGCGATCTTCGTCTTGTCGAAGTCGATGGAGCTGCCGGGGACCAGGCCGTCGTCGACACTCGCCAGGTCGAACAGACGCAGGCGGTTCTTGGTGGGCTGACCGTAACCGGGCACATCGATGTTGACGAGCTTGGAGGTGACGGCAAAATCGCCAAACTCGACGGTGTAGGAGCGGTCGTCATCGATCAGGATGTCCTGCTCGCTAAGCCACTCGTCGGGGACGGCCTTTTGCTGGTTGTCGGCAAAGCGCTGACGGAACAGGCCGTAATGGAAATTGAGGCCCACACCGTCACCGGTAAGGCCCAGCGTGGCAATGGAATCCAGGAAGCACGCGGCCAGACGGCCCAGGCCGCCGTTGCCCAGCGACGGTTCGACCTCAAACTCCTCAATCTTGTTGAGGTCGTGGCCGGCAGCGGTGAGCTGGTCTTTAACCTCGGCATAGATGCCAAGGTCGATCATGTTGTTGATCAGCAGTTTGCCAATCAAAAACTCAGCAGAGATGTAATAGAGCTTTTTCTTGCCATTGTTGAGCGGGCAGGCGGCAGAGCGCTCCTGCACGAGTTTGACCAGCAGTTTGTAAATGCGGCGGTCATCGAGTTGCTCGAGCGAAGTTCCAAAGGACTGCTCGGCAAGATCCGCAAGATCGATACGGGGCATGTTTCCTCCTGTGGTGAGTTGTCTACATGTCAATAATTCAAAAGAAGCCCGCGCGAGGGGATTGGGGTGGCCTCGCGCGGGAAAAACGGTCGCGTCCACACGGTGGGGTGGGATCGGGCGCGGTAGCTCCTATTGGGGAAGCTCGATTTCGGCTTCTGACGGGATGCGGAAGTAGGTCTCGGTCCAGTCGGTGAGTTTGTGCTCGAGCTCGCGGGTGATGGCGCCATCGAGCATACGCCAGGTCCAGTTTCCGCCCAGGGTGGCGGGAGTGTTGATGCGCGCCTCGTTGCCCAGATTGAGCAGGTCCTGCATGGTGTAGATGCAGGTATCGCTCACGCTGGCGGCGATGGTGCGGTTGAGCGCGTCGGCCATGGACTCGCCTGCCTGCTGGTGGGTATACAGGGCCGCCTGCTCGCGCTGACGCGGGGTGGCCGTTCCCTCATACCAGCCGCGTGCCGTTTCGTTGTCATGCGTTCCGACGTAGGCGACGGTGTTGGCAATGTAGTTGTGCGGCAGGTAGTACGAGTTGGTGCCCTCAAAGGCAAACTGCAGGATCTTCATGCCAGGGAAGCCCGTGGTGTCGCGCATGTCGATGACACCAGGGGTAAGAAAGCCCAGGTCTTCGGCAATGATGGGAAGCGTGCCGAGCTTTTCCTCGAGCACCTTGAAGAGCTTGAGGCCGGGTCCCTGCGTCCACGAACCATATGACGAATCGGGAGAGGAGAACGGCACCTCCCAAAATGCCTCGAAACCGCGGAAGTGGTCCAGACGGATGATGTTGTACATGTCGAGGGCGGCTCGGATACGGCCTTCCCACCAGGAGAAGCCGTCTGCTTCCATGGCATCCCAGTCATAGATGGGGTTGCCCCAGTACTGGCCGGTGGCCGAGAACTGGTCGGGCGGCGTTCCCGCGACGCTGACGGGATTGCCGGCGGCGTCGATCTTAAAGAGCTCGGGCGTGGCCCACATCTCGACGGAGTCGCGCGAGACGTAGATGGGCAGGTCGCCGATGATCAGGATGTCGCGCTCGTTGGCATAGGCCTTGAGGCGGCTCCACTGGCGATCGAAGAAGTACTGCGTCATCTGGTGGTAAAGCATGCGCTCGGGATGGGCGGCGCAGATCTTGTTGGATGCCTCGCCGCGGCGGCGGAGCTCCTCGGGCCACTCCCAAAAGGCCTTGAGCCCGTACTCCTCCTTTACGGTCATAAACTCGCAGTAGGGAATGAGCCAGTCCTCGTTTGCCTGGATAAAGTCGTCGAAATCGGCCGGCTTGTCGGCAGCAAAGCGCTCAGCGGCGCGGTCGAGAATCTGACGGCGGCCGCCAAAGATAGCGCCGTAGTCGACATTGCTGGGGTCGGATCCCAGATACACGCCATCGATATCGCGCTGCTCCAGATACCCTGCCTCGATAAGCTCGGCAAAGTCGATAAAGTTGGGGTTGCCCGCGCGGGCCGAGAACGACTGATAGGGCGAATCGCCATAGCTGGTCGTCGTAAGGGGCAGAATCTGCCAGTAATGTTGTTTGCACGAGGCGAGAAAATCGACGAAGTCGTAGGCATTCCAGCCAAAGCCGCCGATTCCGTATGGTCCGGGCAGAGATGAGACGGGCATGAGGACGCCGCTTGCACGCTCCATGAATGCGCTCACCAACCTTCTTGTTGTGGGGTCGGCCTGCCGATGGATGTGCAGTCCGCCCCCGATGTTCTGATTCGATATGCCTATTGTAAAACATGTTGTTTAAACATGTACAGGCAAGATAAAAAAGTTGGTCGATTTTCGGCGAATGGTTACATGCCATGAAAAGGCCCCGACCTCACAACGTGAGATCGGGGCAAGAGTGGTATGTAGGTTTTTGCTACTCGGCGTCGGCGAAGCCGTTGGGGTTGTGGCTCTGCCAGTTCCAGCTATCGCGGCACATGTCCGCGATGTTGTACTGAGCCTTCCAGCCCATCATGCGCTCGGCCTTTGAGGCATCGCACCAGTTGGCGGCGATATCGCCGGCGCGGCGCTCGCGAATCACATAGGGCAGCTCCTTGCCGCAGGCCTTGGAGAAGGCGGCGACGACCTCGAGCACCGAGGTACCGGTGCCGGTGCCCAGGTTAAAGATCTCGACGCCGGTCTTGCCGTTCATCCAGT
>CAJMLB010000083.1:0-5238 GCA_905214145.1 uncultured bacterium
CGCAGGAAGCTTGGATACGCCTAGGCGCGGTCCAAGAAATCGTCCGCACCCCCCTCTGCTTGCAGCCGGAGTGAAAAAGGTTATTAGCGGTCGGGCCCGCGACCGCCGGGACACGTACCCCCAATTAACTGTTCTTCATGACAATCGAATCCACGACATCAGCCACATTCTCGCAGCAGTCGGCGCAGTACTCCAGGAAAGCGTAGACGTCACGCCAGGCGATGACCTCGAGCGGGTCCTTGCCATTGACGTGCAGGTTGCGCATGGCGTTGATGTAGAGCTCATCGGCCTCGGACTCAATGGTGTTGATCTGGATGACCAGCTCGCGCAGGGTCTTGGACTTGCGGTAATTAGGCAGCTCGACCATAAGGTCCTTCATGGCGCGGCAGGCGTCGGTCACCTTGTGGGCGATGACAATGGCATCGGGGTGGATGCTCTGGATGTTGGTGAAGTAGACGCGCTGCACGACGCCCTCGATACGGTCAAGCACAGTGTCGAGCGAGCAGCTCATCAGGTCCAGATCCTCGCGCTCAAGCGGGGTGATAAAGGCAGTGAGCAGGGCATCCTCGAGCTCATGGTGCTTCTTGTCGGCCGCATGCTCAATCGCATGCATCTCTTCGAGCATGCCGTGGATCTGCGCGGGATCAAAGTTCTCAAAAATCTTGATGAGCAACTCTGCGGCCTGGACAGCAAGGTCGGCACAGGCGACGTAGTTGTCAAAGTAGAACGAATCGGGTTTCTTTGCCATGAGTGGGTCCTTTCGAGGCGAAGACGGGTGGGCGAGGTATTGCGGTCCGGATGGACGTTCGGTTTGACTAGATGAACATCATGAACAGCTTGGCCATGACAAAGCTGATAAGTCCGCAGGCGGGGAAGGTGAAGAACCAGGTGAACATCATGTCCTTGACGACACCGAAGTTGATCGCCGAGAGGCGCTTGACGGCACCGACACCCATAATGGCGCAGGTCTTGATGTGCGTGGAGGACACGGGGATGCCGGTGAGCGTGGCAAGCAGCAGGTTTGCGGCGCCCGCCAGGTCGGCGGAGAAGCCCTGGTACTTTTCGAGCTTGACCATGCTCTGACCGACAGACTTGATGATGCGCTCACCGCCCACGCTGGTGCCGATGCCCATGGTGGCCGAGCACAGCAGCATGATCCAGATGGGGATGCCGGCGTCGCCGACGCTCGTCTGTCCGCTGGCAAAGGCGACACCTAAAAAGAGCACGCCGATAAACTTTTGTCCATCTTGCGCGCCGTGCATAAAGCTCATGGCCGCGGCACTTGCGATCTGAGCATATTTAAAGAAGACATTGGCACGTCGCCTGTTGGCGGCGGCGAAAAGAATCGAGACGAGCTTGCACAGGACCCAGCCCATGATAAAGCCCAGGCCGATGGAGAGCGCCAAGCCGTAGATGACCTTCATCCACTCGTGGACGTTGACGCTGCTCGCGCCGCCGAGGGCGATTGCGGCACCGGTCAGGCCGGCGATAAGGCTGTGGCTTTGCGAGGTGGGGATGCCAAAACGCGATGCCGTGGCGCCGTAGACGACGATGGAGAACAGCGCCGCGCAGAGGCACGCGAGCGCCATGGTGCTGTTTCCGCCAAAGTCGACGATATGTGAGATGGTGTTGGCGACGCTCGCGTTAAAGTGCGTCATGATGAGCACGCCGAGGAAGTTGAATGCGGCGCTCATGAGAATGGCTGCGCGGGCGGGCATGCAGCGCGTGGTGACACAGGTCGCGATGGCGTTGGGCGCGTCGGTCCATCCGTTGACGAAGATAGCGCCGAGCGCGAGGATCACGGTGACGGCAAGGACTGGGTTCGACACAATTTGGCCGAGGAAGGCTGAGAACGTTACGTCCATATATGGGCTTTCTCGAAGTTTGCAGGCACGTTACAAAAACATGATAAATCGTATCACCTCCTGCGGGTTTCTTTACCGAGTTCTGATGGGAGAAGTGAATTTTTTGGCACTAACATTGAATATTTGCCCTGTTGACCGCGGGTGTTCTTTTTGCTAGCACGCCATGAGGACACGTGCGCGCCCCAACATCCCAAAACCACAGCCTGTTCGCTTTACAATATGCAAACATGCGTTCGATAATAGGAGGCATGGAATATCGACAGACAGATGGTAAAACTCGACGCGTGCACAAGCAGTATGTGGACGTCGTGGCCCGCATCCTCGCGGGCGGACAAGTCGTGCCGGTTACCGTCTGCTGGGTCGACGGTCGCTGTTTTACGATCGACGAGATTGTCTCATCCACCGGTTTTGGCCTAACGGTTCACGGCATTCGTACGGCAACCTATAAGGTTCGTTTTGGTGGGCATGCGACCGAACTGTATCTGGAAGAACAGGCGCGCGAGCGACCGGATGGCTCGCAGGCCCATTTGATGCGTTGGTGGGTGTGGGCATTCGACCGTACGCTCGAGAGCGGGCGCCGCAGGTAAGAGCGCGCGGCATTCGGGTACAATGGCAGGAATCTTGTCACCTACGGCGCTGTCGCGGCGCTTTTGAAAGGACGATATTATGAACGATATCCAGGGTTATCAGAACGGCCCCGTCGAGACCGGCGCAAGCCGCGCCAAGGAGATGTCGCCGCGCGCGTACAATCTCGCCATGTCTGCCCTGATCTTCTTGGGCTTTTGCGCCATGGGCGCCGGCGCCTACTTTACGAGCACCATGTCGTTTGCGCGCATGATGATGAGCGGCGCCGCCTTGCCGCTGGTCTTTGGCTCGTTTATTTTGACCATCGTCGGCATGGTCATGATGTCGGCCGCCGCCAGCAAGCAGTCCGTGGGCTTGTCCCTTGTGGGCTACGTAATCTTTGCGAGTACCTTTGGCCTGACCGCGTCGTTTGGCCTTGCCAACTACGACCTGCCCACCATCAACACTGCCTTTATCGCCACGGCCGCTATCACCTTTGTCTTTGGCGCTTTGGGCGTGACGTTCCCCAAGTTTTTCCAGCGCGTATATGGCATCGGTTTTGGCATTCTGCTCGCCACTATTCTGGTTGAGATCGTGCTGATGTTCATGGGCGTCTCGCAGACCATCACCGATCTGATCGTGATCGTGGTGTTCGCCGGCTTTATTGGCTACGACACCTATGTTGCCACGACGGTGCCGCCTACGCTGCCCAACGCCGTGCTCATGGCGTCCAATCTGTTCGTGGACATTATCAACGTGTTCCTGCGCATCCTGAACATCCTTGGCCGTCGCGATTAGTGGCGAATTGCGGCGGTGCTTGCCGTGCGTGCAAATCGATGCGAAAGGCGGTCCTTCGGGGCCGTCTTTTTTGTACGCGGCGGGGTATCATGGATGGGAAAAGCCGATAGCGGCAGCGACAGGAAAGGTGGCCACGTATGGCAGACGTCGACAACAGGAACCGTAACCGCAGGTCCAACCGAGCGGGTCAGCCCAATCCCAAGCGCGAGGCCCGTGCTAAGGCCGCCGAGCGTCACGTGGCAACTGTGTCCGAAGCGTGCGCCAAGGATATCGAGCGTTCGCTTGCCGGTGTTCGCGAGTTTGACGGTATGCCTGCCGGCTTTGTCGCGGCGATGAAGGCCAAGGCCCAAGCGGCTGCGGCTGCCGAGGAGCCGGTTGCCGAGGAGTCTGAGTCCGTCGAGGTCGAGGCCGCTGAGGTTGCGTCCGTCGAGACCGAGGTCACGGACGAGTCTGCGCCTGCCGAGAAACCCGCAGAGACCGAGTCCGCGCCTGCCGAGGAGCCCGCTCCGACCCTGCCCGAGGTCACCGTGCTTGATGCCTCCGCCACGCAGGCCATTCTGGACAACGGCCGTGGCTATGCGCAGTTCTGCGACATGGCAGTGCTCGCCTTTGCCTCGTTCACCAACCCGGGTGGCGGCTACATCCAGGGCTATCTGGGCCAGGAGGCTACGCTCTGCGCCGATTCGTATCTGTACAACGTGCTCGACAAGCAGCGCAAGTGGTATGGCGAGAACCGTCGCCGCAATATCAACTGCGAGCTCTACCGCAACCGTGCGCTGGTAGTGCCTGCGGTGCGTTTTGACCGCAACCACGTGCATGCGTATGCCGATGTGATCGTGGCCGCCGCGCCCAATGCCAAGCGCGCACGCCAGGAGTACCGCGTGAGCGACGATGCGCTGCTGGACGCGCTGCGCGACCGTATCCGCTTTGTGCTCGCCATCTGCGACGAGCTGGGTCGCGAGAAGCTCGTACTGGGCGCTTGGGGCTGCGACAACAACGGTTTTGATGCCGAGGCCGTGGCCGAGATTTTCCGCAAGGAGCTCGCATCGGGCGACTTCAAGGTCAAGCAAGTCTTCTTTGCCGTGCCTTCTACGCGCTGGGATGAGGATTTTGCCAAGTTCGAGCACGTGCTGGCAAACTTCCCCGAGCGCAACGAGGAGTCCTATGCCCAGGTTGCCGCTCGCGCTGCGGCAGCTCGCGCCGCCGAGCAGGCCCAGGCTGCTACCGAGGATGATGAGGACGAGGACGATTGGCGCAAGTACCTGTAATCGGTACGTGCTGACAGATAGGTCGAGCCGACGGGAGAGGCTGCTTCCGTCGGCTTTTTACTGAGCGAGGGGCTTACGATGAAAAACGTTCTATGCTTTGGCGACAGCAACACCTATGGTTACGATCCGGCGGGCATGCGCGACGGCACCGCGGTGCGCTATGCGCAGGATGTGCGCTGGTGCGGCGTGGCCCAACGTGACTTAGGCGAGGGCTGGCATGTAATTGAAGAAGGCCTCAACGGCCGCACGACGGTACGCGACGACATGTGCCATCTGGACACCAATCTTAACGGCATCCGCGCACTTCCGATGCTGCTCGAGGCCCATAAGCCGCTGGACGCCATTGTGATCATGCTGGGCACCAACGACTGTAAGACGGTCTTTGGCGTGACAGCTTCCGATATCGCCCGTGGTGCCATGGCGTTGATTCGCGCCGTCCGTGCGTTTGCCTGGACCGATGCCGCGCCCTGCCCACGGATTCTGCTGATGGCACCTATCAAGATTAAGCCGCAGATCGCCGATGTATATATGACCGACTTTGACGAGCATTCCGTAGAAGCCTCGGAACATTTTGGTGAGTACTACGCGCATGTGGCTGAGCAGTTTGGCTGCGACTTTTTGAATGCCGCCGATTATGCCGAGCCGGGCGATATCGACTATCTGCATATGATGCCCGAAAGCCACGAGAGCTTGGGACATGCCGTGGCAGCCAAGCTCCAAGAGATGCTCGGTGAGTAGCGCGA
>CAJMLB010000084.1:0-5229 GCA_905214145.1 uncultured bacterium
CAGGAGCTCATGATGCCCATCATGGTCGATGCCGAGCTGTGGCGTGAGTCCGGCCGTATCGATGCCTATGGCAAGGAGCTCGTGCGCTTTGATGACCGCCACGGCCGCGAGTTCGTGCTCGGCCCCACGCACGAGGAGACCGTGACCGCCTTGGTGCGCAATGAACTGCGTTCCTACAAGCAGCTGCCGGTGAATCTCTATCACATCCAGGATAAGTTCCGCGACGAATTCCGTCCCCGCTTTGGCCTGATGCGCGGTCGCGAGTTCATCATGAAGGACGCCTACAGCTTCTCTGCCACGCAGGAGAGCCTGCAGGAGGAGTACGACAAGATGAAGCAGGCCTACGCCAATATCTGCGAGCGCTGCTACATCAAGGCCCTGCCCGTCGTCGCCGATTCCGGCGAGATCGGCGGTGACACCTCCGTCGAGTATATGGCGCTGGCCGAGGCCGGCGAGGCTTCGCTGGTCTACTGCGACGATTGCGGCTTTGCTGCCGACGACGAGGCGGCAAGCACCAAGGTCGTTGTGACCGAGGGTCCCGGCGACGGTACGCTCACCAAGGTCGAGACTCCGGGCATGGGCACCATCGAGGCCGTTGCCAAGTTCTTTGGGTTCCCCGAGAACGGCACGCGCAAGTCCCTGGCGCTGATCGATGCCGAGGGTAAGCCCGTTGTGGCCATCGTTCCGGGCGATCACGAGCTCAACGACTGCAAGGCCGAGCACGTCTTTGGCAGGGGCTATCGCATGATGACCGACGAGGAGCTCCAGACCTACGGTCTGCATAAGGGCTTTATCGGACCGGTTAACCTTCCCGAGGGCATTCGTCTGGTCTGCGACGAGAGCCTGCGTGAGTCCAAGCAGTGGGCCTGCGGTGCCAACGAGGTCGACTATCACTTTACCGGTGCCTGCCCCGAGCGCGACTTTACCGTCGACGAGTGGGCCGATCTGGTCACCGTCGTTGCCGGCGATCCCTGCCCGCACTGCGGCAAGCCGCTCTCCGCTGCCCGCGGTATCGAGGTCTCCCAGGTCTTCCAGCTGGGCACCAAGTATTCCGAGGCCATGGGTGCCACCTTTATGGACGAGGATGGCAAGGAAAAGCCGCTTATCATGGGCTGCTACGGCGTTGGCGTGTCCCGCTCGCTTGCTGCGGTCGTGGAGCAGCACAACGACGAGCACGGTATCGTCTGGCCGGTCTCCGTTGCCCCGTACGAGGTCGCGGTGATTCCGCTCGATCCCAAGAAGGAGGAGTGCGCTACCGTCTGCGACCAAATCGTTGAGGGTCTGTGCGCCGAGGGTATCGAGGTTGTCGTGGATGACCGCGACGAGCGCCCCGGCTTTAAGTTTGCCGACAACGACCTTATGGGCTTCCCGTATCAGGTAGTGCTCGGCAAGCGCGGTCTTAAGAACGGCACTGTCGAGCTCAAGGACCGTGCCACGGGCGAGCGCGAGGACGTGGCGATCGATGAGGTCGTCGCCAAGGTTGCCGAGCTTGTGAAGGCAGCACGCCGTTAATCGACATTTCTGCAAGTAGATGTAATTGCAGGCCTGCTCCGCATCTCTCTTAGGATGAGATGCGGAGCAGTCTTTTTTGTTGCGTGAATAAGCTCGACGGGTAAAGGAAAACCCCACAGCCCAAATGAGCTGCGGGGTTTTCCTTTGTGCCTCCGATGCGAAATAAATCGCTCAGATACTACTGATAATCGACGACGTCGATCCAGTTCTTAAGGAACTCATCGTTCACGTTGCGCTTACGAGCGAGCTCGGAAGCGGCGACGATGCTCGTCCACTGACGCACGACCTGCATGGGCATGTCGGCGCGGTCGCAGTAGAGCTCCAGGTAGGCCTCAGCCTGGTCTTTGCTGTTGAGGGCAAAGAGCAGGTAGGTGGTGGCAACGTCGGCAGCAGGGGAGCCCTGGGTGGCGTGTGCCCAGTCGCACACATAGAGCTGGCCGTCGTCGCCGACGATGACGTTGGAGGGGTTGAAGTCGCCGTGGCAGACCTTGAACTCCTTGGTCATGCCGTCCAGACGCTCCTGAAGGTTGTAGCGCGTGGTGGCGTTGAGCTGATCAAGGCTATCGATCATGCGGGCGAACTTGTCGCGCTGACGGTTGAGCAGCGGGGAGGTGTAGCCGTGGATCTCGATCTGGAGGTCGACGAACATCTCGAGATACTCACCAAAGCGCTGGGGCTCGGCAGTCATCTTCTCGGCAAGGGTGGTGCCCGGAACCTTCTCGGTCACGAGCGCCCAGCCGTTGGCGTTCTCGAGCTGGGAAACCTCGAGAGCCTTGGGGCTGCGGATGCCGCACTCATTGATGCGGGCAAGATTCAAAGCCTCGTTGAACACGTCGGAGACGGGCTTGGTCTCGTTAAAGACCTTGACGATCTTGTCGCCCAGGTCGTAAACGACCTTGTTGCCGCGACGGACGAGCTCGGTCTTGGAATCGGGTAGCAGCATGGTTGCATCCTTTCAACGATGCGATAGAAGCGACGGCGGGGGTGTGTGAAACACCCGTGCACCCCCGCCGTTAAAAACCGTGCTAAAACTAGCAGACGGCGTAATCCTGAGGCTCGCGGCCGTAGTAGGCGTCCAGGTAGAGCTCCTTGATCTCGCTCATGAGCGGGTAGCGAGGGTTGGCGCCGGTGCACTGGTCGTTGAATGCCTGCTCGGTCATCTCGTCGAGGGTGTCGAGGAAGTACTGCTCGTCAACACCGTAGTCGGCGATGGTCTTCTTGACGCCGATGAAGTCCTTGAGCTCCTCGAGCTTCGTGATGAAGTTCTCGAAGACCTCCTTGTCGTCCTTGCCCTCGATGCCGCAGTACTTGGCCATCTCGGCGTAGTTGTGCAGCGCGTTGGGATAAGGATACTGGGAGAACGTGCCCATCTTGACGGGAGCCTCGGCGGCGTTGTAGCGCATGACGCGGGTCAGGATGACGGCGTTGGCGAGGCCGTGGGGCAGGTGATGGAAAGCGCCGAGCTTGTGGGCCATGGAGTGGTTGAGGCCCAGGAAGGCGTTGGCGAAGGCCATGCCGGCCATGCAGGAGGCGTTGTGCATCTCCTCGCGGGCGTGCGGGTCCTTGGCGCCGTTCGTGAAGCTGGAGGGCAGGTTCTCGAAGACGAGCTTAGCAGCGCGCTCGGAGAGGCCCTTGGTGTAGTCGGAAGCCATGATGGAGACGTAGGACTCGATGGCGTGGGTCATGACGTCGATGCCGGAGGCAGCGGTCAGGCCGCGCGGGGCGGTCATGCAGTTGTCGGCGTCGACAATAGCCATGTTGGGAAGCAGCGCGTAGTCGGCGAGCGGCCACTTGATGCCGGTCTCCTTGTCGGTGATGATGGCGAACGGCGTGCACTCGGAGCCGGTACCCGAAGAGGTCGGGACGGCGACGAAGTAGGCCTTCTTGCCCATCTCGGGGAAAGTAAAGATACGCTTGCGGATGTCCATGAAGTCCATGGCCATGTCCTCAAACTTGCACTCGGGGTGCTCGTACATCATCCACATGATCTTGCCGGCGTCCATAGCGGAGCCACCGCCGACGGCGATGATGACGTCCGGCTCAAAGAGAGCCATCTGCTTGGCGCCGCGACGTGCGCACTGCAGCGACGGATCGGGCTCGACATCGTAGAAGCAGTCGTGGGCGATGCCCATATCGTCGAGCTTGGCCTCGATGGCGCGGGTGTTGCCATTCTTGAAGAGGAACTGGTCGGTGACGATGAAGGCGCGCTTCTTGCCCATGACGGTACCGAGCTCGTCGAGGGCGACGGGCGTGGAACCCTTCTTGAAGTAGACCTTCTCGGGAGCGCGGAACCACAGCATGTTCTCACGGCGCTCGGCCACAGTCTTAACGTTGATCAAGTGCTTCACCCCAACGTTCTCGGAGACGGAGTTGCCGCCCCAGGAGCCGCAGCCCAGGGTCAGAGACGGCTTCATGCCAAAGTTGTACAGATCACCGATGCCGCCGTGCGAGGACGGGGTGTTGATGACGATACGGCAGGCCTTCATGACGTGCTCGAACAGACTGATCTTCTCGGCCTGGGCGGGGTGCACGTACAGAGAGGCGGTGTGGCCCGGGCCACCGGCGAGCACCAGGTGCTCGGCCTTGTCGACGGCCTCCTGGAAGTCCTTGGCGTGATACATGGCCAGGACCGGGGAGAGCTTCTCGTGGGAGAACTCTTCTTTGGCGGGGTCGGTGGAGGTGACCTCGGCGATCAGGATCTTGGTCTTGGCGGGAACCTCGATGCCGGCGAGCTCGGCGATCTTGGCGGCAGCCATGCCGGGGATGCGGTGGTCGAGAGCGCCGTTCTTGAACATGGCGGCACGCAGGGCCTCCATCTCGGCACCCTGCTTGACGAAGTAGCAGCCGCGCTTCTGGAACTCGGCTTTGACCTGGTCATAGATGGTGTCGATGACGGTCACGGACTGCTCGGAAGCGCAGATCATGCCGTTGTCGAAGGTCTTGGAGTGGATGATGGAGTTGACGGCGAGCAGCACGTCGGCGGTGTCGTCGATGACGACCGGGGTGTTACCGGCGCCAACGCCCAGGGCGGGCTTGCCCGAGGAGTAGGCGGCCTTGACCATGCCCGGGCCACCGGTGGCGAGGATGATGTCGACGTCGCGCATGACCATGTTGGTCAGCTCAATGGAGGGGACATCGACCCAGCCGATGATGCCCTCGGGGGCACCGGCCTTGACGGCGGCGTCAAGCACGAGCTTGGCGGCGGCGATGGTGCACTTGGCGGCAGCCGGGTGCGGGGAGATGATGATGGCGTTGCGGGTCTTCAGGCAGATCAGCGTCTTGAAGATCGCGGTGGAGGTGGGGTTGGTCGTCGGGATGACGGCGCCCACGATGCCGATGGGCTCGGCGATCTTGGTGATGCCGTAAGCCTCGTCGCGCTCCAGGACACCACAGGTCTTGGTGTTCTTGTAAGCGTTGTAGATGTACTCTGCGGCGTAGTGGTTCTTGATGACCTTGTCCTCAAGAACGCCGCGGCCGGTCTCCTCGATGGCCATCTTCGCCAACGGGATACGAGCCTTGTTGGCAGCCATGGCAGCCTCATAGAAGATCTTGTCGACCTGCTCCTGCGTGTACGTAGCAAAAAGCGCCTGGGCCTCTCGCATCTGAGCGAGCTTAGCCTCAAGCGCCTCTACGTTGTCCACAATTGCGGGAGTAGTGTTTTCCGGTGACTTTTTCACCATTTGTGTCTCCTTGCGATCGGAGATTTACCCTACGTCT
>CAJMLB010000085.1:0-5183 GCA_905214145.1 uncultured bacterium
CTGCGCAAGACGAAGGCCACATTAAGTGGCCTTCTTTGCGTGCGGAACTCGCGACAAACCTAACCCATCTCGCCCAGCCGTCTGACACGGGGCTCCAAGCTTGTCAAAAAAGCGGTCGGCGCGCAGGTGCGCCGACCGCCGATATAAGAGGTCTGATGATTTTTACCAGCTAGGGCCTCTTACTCGTCTAGGAGATCCTCTGGCATGTCGTTGCCGTCGCCTAGATCGACAGGGGTTTCTTCGGGGGCAGAGCCGTCTTCTGTGGCTTCGCCTTCGGGCTTCTCCTTGGCGGCCGTCATGCGGGCTACGGCGCAGATGCGGTCGTTGTCGTCGACGGTCATCATCTTGACGCCCTGGGTAGCGCGGCCGGTCTGGCTGATCTCGTCGGTCTTGACGCGAATGACCGTCGCGCCCTCCGTCACGATGAACAGCTCGTGCTGCGGGCCCACCGTCTTCATGGCCGCGAGGTTGCCCTTACGCTCGGTCATTTGGATGGTGTAGACGCCCTGGCCGCCGCGATTCTGCTCCGGGTAGTCCGCGACCGGCGTGCGCTTGCCGTAGCCGCGCTCGGTGATGACGAACAGATCGCCGTTGCCGTTAGTGACTTCCATGCCCAGAACGCTCACGCCGTCCTTCATACCGATACCGCGAACGCCGCTGGTATCGCGGCCGGTGGCGCGCACCTGCTCCTCGGAGAACATGATCGCCTTGCCCGCGGTGGTGGCCAGGATAATCTTGTCGCCCTCGCGCACGCGGCGCACGTTCAGCAGCGCGTCGTCGTCACGCAGGTTGATAGCGATCAGGCCGTCGCGACGGCTGCGGTCATACGCGCTCATCACGGTCTTCTTGACCATGCCGCTCTTGGTGGCAAACATCAGATACTCGTCGGCAGGGAACTCGCGGCAGCTGATGACGCTCGCGATCTTCTCGCCCTCCTCGAAGGGCAGCAGGTTGACGATCGCGGTACCGCGCGCCTGGCGCGTACCCACCGGCAGCTCGTGCACCTTCAGGCGATAGACCTTGCCCTTGCTCGAGAAGAACAGCACGTACTCGTGCGTGGACGCGATGAACATCTCGTCGATGACATCGTCCTCTTTGAGGTTGACGCCCGACACGCCCTTGCCGCCGCGTTTCTGGGCGCGGTAGGCGGCCACCGGGATGCGCTTGACATAGCCGGTGTGGGTGATGGTCACGACCATGTCCTCGTCGGCAATGAGGTCCTCGACGTCCAAGTCCTTCTCGACCTGGCTGATCTCAGTGCGGCGCTTATCGCCAAACTTCTTGGAGATCTCGCGCATCTCTTCCTTAATGACGCCCAGGATCTTCTCCTCGTGCGCCAGCAGGTCCTCGTAGTAGGCGATGGCGCGGCGCAGGCCGTCCAGCTCTTCCTGGATCTTGTCGCGCTCCAGGCCGGTCAGGCGGCGCAGCTTCATCTCGAGGATGGCCGTGGTCTGCTCGGGTGTAAAGCCAAAGCGCTCGATCAGGCGGCTGCTGGCCTCGGAATCGGTCTGCGAGGAACGGATGATGCTGATGACCTCGTCGATATGGTCAAGGGCCATCAGGTAACCCTCGAGGATATGCGCGCGGGCCTGAGCCTTCTTAAGGTCGAAGCGGGTGCGGCGAGTGACGACGTCGACCTGGTGGTCGATGTAGTGTTGCAGCATCTCGCGCAGGCTCAGGCATTTGGGAACGCCGTTGACGAGCGCCAGGTTGTTGGCGCCGAAGGTCGTCTGCAGCGAGGTGTACTTATACAGGTTGTTGAGCACGACCTGCGGAATGACGCCCTTCTTGAGCTCGATGACCAGACGGATGCCCTTCTGGTTGGACTCATCGCGCATGTCCGAGATGCCCTCGATGCGCTTGTCGTTGACGAGCTGGGCGATCTTCTCCTGCAGGGTGCCCTTGTTGACCATGTAGGGAATCTCGGTAAAGACCAGGCGGCTGCGGCCGGTCTTGGTGGACTCCACGTGAGCCTTGGCGCGCACGGTAATGGAGCCGCGGCCGGTCTCGTAGCTCTGCTTAATGCCGGCGCTGCCCATGATGATGGCGCCGGTGGGGAAGTCCGGACCGGGCATGATCTGCATGAGCTCGTCGACGGTGGCGTCGGGGTTGTCGATCAGGTAGCAGGTGGCCTCGATCGCCTCGGTGAGGTTGTGCGGGGCGATGTTGGTGGCCATGCCGACGGCGATGCCCTGGCTACCGTTGACCAGCAGGTTGGGGAAGCGCGCAGGCAGTGCCACGGGCTCGGCGAGCGATTCGTCGTAGTTGGGCTGCCAGTCGACGGTATCCTTCTGCAAGTCACGCAGCAATTCCATGGCGGGCTTGGCCAGGCGGCTCTCGGTGTAACGCATGGCCGCCGCGCCGTCGCCGTCGATGTTACCGAAGTTGCCGTGACCGTCAATGAGCGGCGTGCGCATGGAGAACCACTGCGCCAGGCGGACCATGGCCTCATAGACCGCTAAGTCGCCATGCGGGTGGTACTTACCGATAACTTCGCCGACCGTCCAGGCCGACTTCTTATGTGGGCGGTTGGGGTAGATGCCGCTCTCGTTCATCGCGTACAGGATGCGGCGGTGCACCGGCTTTAAGCCGTCGCGCACGTCCGGCAGGGCGCGCGCCGTGATGACCGACATCGAATACTCGATAAACGACTGCTTCATCTCGCGACCGAACTCCGAAATCTGGAGCTGGCCGCCATTGATATCCTCGCCGGCCGAGGCGCCACGGTCGACTTCGCCAAAGCTCTCCTCGAGCTCACCGTCGTCCTCTTCCTCGTCATCATCGGCATCGGGGTTATAGGCGTCCGGATCGCCGTCCTCGCCCTGCTCAGCACGGGCAAGCAGGCGCCTCAGATCGTCGGGCATGCCGGCGTCGCCGGCCTCGCCCATGCCCTCGTTATTGTTGATATCGTCTGCCACGTTACCTCCTCTTAAGCGTCAAGGAAGCGTGCGTCATGCGCGTGCTTCTCGATGTACTCGCGGCGATAGCCGACCTCGGAACCCATCAGCTCACGCACGGCGCGGTCTGCCACCACGGCGTCCTCGATCGACACGCGCTGCAGGATGCGGGTCTTGGGGTCCATCGTCGTCGAGGCAAGCTGCTTGGGGTCCATCTCGCCCAGGCCCTTGTAGCGCTGGACGGTATAGCCCTTGCGCTTCTTGGTGATCTTGCCGTCCTTGGCCTTGCCGTCCTCGTCGTTGTCGTCGGGGTTCAGGCCCAGACCCTGGATGGTGTCGCGCAGGATCTCGTCTTCGGGCTGGCGGCCGTTGGGATACACGTAGTGGATCTTGTTGCGCACCTTGATGCCAAAGATAGGCGGGCACGCGACGTACACGTAGCCGGCGTCAATCAGCGGACGCATGTACTTGTAGAAGAACGTCAGCAGCAGGATGCGGATATGCGCACCGTCGACGTCTGCATCGGTCATGATGATGATCTTGTGGTAACGCGCCTTGCTAATGTCGAAGTCGCCGCCGTCGCCGGCACTCGTCGTGACGCCGCAGCCGATCGCGGTAATCAGCGACTGGATGGTGTCGCTCGAGAACGCACGATGGTCACCAACGCGCTCGACGTTCAGAATCTTGCCGCGCAGGGGCAGAATCGCCTGGATGTCTCGGCGACGGCCATCCTTGGCCGAACCGCCTGCCGAGTCGCCCTCTACGATAAAGAGCTCGGTCAGCTCGGCGTCGCGTACCGAGCAGTCGGCGAGCTTGCCGGGCAGCGACGCCGTCTCGAGCAGGCTCTTGCGGCGGGTCGCCTCGCGCGCCTTACGGGCGGCATTGCGTGCCTTGCAGGCCTGCTGGGCCTTCTTGACGATCTCACGAGCGGGCTTGGGATGCTCCTCCAAGTAATCGGCAAGGCCGTCGGTCACGATCTTGAGCGTCAGCGCGCGCATATAGGAGCTGCCGAGCTTGGCCTTGGTCTGGCCCTCAAACTGCGGATCGGGCAGCTTGACCGAGATAACGGCCGAAAGGCCCTCGCGTACATCGTCGCCGGTCAGATTGGCGTCTTTTTCCTTGAGCAGGTTCTGCTTGCGCGCGTAGTCGTTGATCACGCGAGTGAGCGCGGTGCGGAAGCCCTCAAGGTGCATGCCGCCCTCGGGAGTGTAGATGTCGTTGGCGAACGACATGACGTTCTCGCCGTAGCCGCTATTCCACTGCAGGGAAACCTCGACCTCGCCCATCTTGGTCACAGGCGCGTCCGGATCCGATTTGCCCTCGATGTAGATGGGCTCCTTAAAGGCCTCGGGGACGTCCTTGCCCTCGTTGAGGAACTTGACGAAGTCGATGATGCCGCCCTCGTAGCAAAACTCCTCCACGTGGGGAGTCGCCTCGCGCTCGTCGGTCAGCACAATCTTAAGGTTCTTATTGAGGAACGCCGTCTCCTGCAGACGGTTGTGCAGCGTATCGAAATCGTAGATGCAGGTCTCGAAGATCTCGTCGTCGGGCCAGAAGGTGACGGTGGTGCCCGTTGAATCCGAGGTGCCCACGACCTCCATCTTCTTGACGGTCTTGCCGCGCGAGAACTCCATCTCGTAGGTGTTGCCATCGCGACGAACCTGAACGACCACGCGCTTGGACAGTGCGTTGACGACGGAGATGCCCACGCCGTGCAGGCCGCCCGAGACCTTATAGGCCGAGTTATCGAACTTACCGCCGGCGTGCAAGATCGTCATAACGACCTCGAGCGTCGGGATCTTTTTAACAGGGTGCTCGTCGACGGGGATGCCGCGCCCGTTGTCGACGACCGTGATGGAGTTGTCGGCGTGGACCGTCACCTGGATCTCGGTGCAGAAACCGGCCATGGCCTCGTCGACGGAGTTGTCAACGATCTCCCACACCAGGTGATGCAGACCGCTGGCGCTCGTCGAGCCGATATACATGCCCGGGCGCTTACGAACGGCCTCGAGACCTTCGAGAATCTTAATCTCGCCGCCATCGTAATCGTTTTCGTTTGCCACACGTCCTCCTTCAGTTAAGAAAATGTGTACAGCCTTACTAGTTTATCGTAAAAAAATACCCTCGGGAGCGAGGGTATTTGGCTCTACAAGGCCACCAGATGCGATTTAAGGCTCTTTTTCGCTTTGCACGCCCTTGGCCCACTCGGCACTGGCTCTCATGGCATTCTCGAGGGCCTCGCGCAGTTTTTGGTCTTCGATGGGCGCCACTTGGCGCTCGATCTCG
>CAJMLB010000086.1:0-4875 GCA_905214145.1 uncultured bacterium
AGGGCGGAGGCGGGGCATGCCCCGCCTCTTACACCACATCTCTGCGCGCTACCGTTCTAGGGGCCGCTCGGACGTCATTTTGGGTTGTTTTGCCTGCTACCAAAATGGTAACAGTACTCATATTTGCCCTATTTTGCCCACAGACCTTTGAGGCTGCGGCGAAAAGGACTTGTTTTGATTGTTTGGGGCAGGCGCGAGGCGCGGAAACGATGTCTGGAGCGGCGGAGCGGCTTGGAATTCATCCGTAGAGGTCTTCATCGGCTGCGCCAGGAGTGCCTCCAAGTGCCGGTACAAAAGGAGCGTCCCTAACTGCCGCAGGGGGCGTCGGCCGTGGCCGACGCCCCCTGCGGGTGTAAGCAGATTTGGCTGCGCGTTACTTGTCGGTGCCTAGCTTGTGCGGTTTGTAGGCGAGGGCGCTGACGAGTGCATCGGCAGCGGATTTGACAGCCGTCGGCTGCGGATCGTTAACGTGATCCTCGGGATGCACGGGCAGGTCCTTCTTGACGGCATCGTGGATGAGCTTAAGGTACTCGGTCACACCCGCGTTCGAGAGGTGCGTGCCATCGCCATCGAACAGATCATTGCGGTTGGCACTATATCCGTACCAGTCGATAACGCGTACATTCTTGTAGCGCGTGGCGGCGTTGGCGATGGCCTGGTTCGTGGACCCGACCCACGGCTGCGGGCTACGCGTGTTTACAAATACGACAATACGCTGCTCGCCGGCGTCGGCCATGATCGCGTCGACCTGGGCGTCCGTTACCAAACCGTTGGTGCCCAGGGCAAAGACCACGATCTTGCCGGCAAGGTTCTGCTGGATATAGCCCTCAAATGTCGCGCGGCCCGCATCAAACTGGCGCCCCTTTTCGGCATCGATATGGCTGTGCGGGAACACACCGTCAAAGGAATCAACGGCGCGCAGAGACACGGAGTCACCGATCATCAACAGGTCGTAGGAGCCATCGGGGAAGCCGTCGTTGTCCTTGTCGGTGTCGTCGGCCGCCTGCTGGTCGGTGGGCGCGGTGTTTTTGGCTTCCTTGTTTAGGATTTCGGCGCCCTCGCCGCTCAGCGCGGATGTGTCGGGCACAAAGACCAGGCCACCCAGCGCCACGACAAACACGACGCCGCAAACGGCGCACACGGGAATATGCGCGCGCACCCAGCTTGCGGGCGTGGTGGTGCCTTCGCGGAGCTCGGAAACGGTGCGGCCGAAGGCGCCCTTCCTAAACGGTGTTTCGATAAAGCGATAGGAGCACTCGGCTACGGCGACCACCACAAGTACCTGCAAGATGTACTGCCACCAGGGCGTATCGCTGATGTTGGCGACCGGGTTCATAAGCAGCAGCAGTGGATAGTGCCACAGATAGATACTGTACGAGCGCTTGCCAACCCACACGAGCGGCTCGGCGGACAGCGCGCGGGCAACCATTCCCTGGGGCTGCACGCAGGCCGCGATGACCATGAGCGTGAGGATGGAGCATAACAGCGTGCCGCCGCGATACTGAAACGCGGTGTAGCCGTTGGTGAGCGCGACCATGGCGGCAAGGCCAGCCAGGCCCACGACACCCAACACATCGATGGACGCGGGCGAGGACCAAAAGCGTACGAGGGCGCTCGGCTGTGCCGGGGCGGTCTCGGCTGATTCGTCGACCTTCTTGTCAGGCTTGCCCTCGGCGTTCTTGCCATGCTTGGCGGCGCCAGCCAGGCGATTGAGTCCCAAACGATGAGCGAGACGCACCGGCGCCAGGTCGCGATCGGGGATAAAGGCCATCCAGGCACCCAGCAGCAGCGAGAACACGCGGGTGTCGGTGCCGTAGTACACGCGGCTGGGGTCGGCGGCAGGGTTGTAAAGCACCATCATGGCGAGGGCGGATGCCGCGGCAAGGCCCAGAACCACGCGGCGCGTGTTGGGCTTGCTCACATGCATGGATACCATGGCAAACAGCAGTGGCGGCCAAATCAGGTAGAACTGTTCCTCGATGGCAAGCGACCAAAAGTGCGTGAGCGGCGAGGGGTCGCCCAGAGCATTGAAGTACGAGACGTTTTGGGCAATCTGCCACCAGTTGTTGAAGAACAACAGCGACGGCAGGATGTCGGGGCGCATCTTGGTGAGCATCACGTGGTTAAAGATGGTGCACAGCGCGCAGGTCACGAACACTACCGTTACCACGGCGGGGACCAGGCGACGGATGCGGCGAATCCAGAAGCTCTTAAGATCGATGCGGCCGGTCTTAGCGACTTCGTTGAGCAGCAAGCGCGTGATCAGATAGCCCGAAAGCACAAAGAAGATCGTGACGCCGAGCAGGCCGCCCTGAGCCCACGTGAGGTTGAGGTGATAGAGCACCACTGCGACGACGGCAAGCGTGCGCAGGCCGTCGAGGGCGGGGATATAGCGAGATTTGGGGCGCGTGGGCGCCTGTTCTTTTGCGGCGCTGTTGGTGCGGTCACCCTTGTTGGCGGGCACGCGATGAGAGTCTGCGGCGCGGCGCGGCTCGGTGGCTTGTCGGTTAGCGCGCGAACGTTCGTGCGGCGCTCGTTGATCGCTCGCGTGGCGTGAACTGCGTGAGCTCGATCGCGGGAATTGTTCCATAAAACTTCATCCAATGACGAGAATAATCAGCACGCCTTCATTGTAACCGCCTGCTCCTGTGAATGCTTGCTGCCGGCGCAAGCTCAAGTGCGCGTCCACATCAAAGTGAACTAAAGTTATAGAGGCGCGCGAGCGCACGATTGACGGCCAACAGCGGGCGCAGAGCCCGCGGACTAGGAGGTTTCCATGGCAGATTGCGGCATCGTTGCGGTGTTCGGCAGCATGAACATGGACCTTTCGGTGGCGTGCGAGCGCATGCCGCGTGCGGGCGAGACCGTCGGCGGCAGCGGATTTATCAGCAATGCCGGCGGCAAGGGCGCCAATCAGGCCGTAGCTGCCGCGCGTATGGGCGCGTGCACGCACATGATCGGCGCGGTCGGCTGCGACGCATTTGGCACGTCGCTCGTGGCGGGGCTCCAAGACGCCGGCGTGGACTGTGACTTTGTGGCGCGTCGCGATGATGTGGAGACGGGAACGGCGACCATCATTCGCTGCGAGGGCGACAACCGCATCGTGCTGTCGCCGGGCGCCAACCATGCGCTTGCGGGCGAGGACGTTGCCTGCGCGCTGAGACGTCTGGTGACCGATGAGCTCGACGGCGACGCCAGCGAGGTTGCCCCGGCTGCCGGAAGCGTCTTTATCGCCCAGGGCGAATGTGACCTTGCGGCGACTGCCGAGGCGCTTGTTTGCGCTCACGAGCTGGGGTTCTATACGGTCTTTAATCCAGCGCCTGCCTGTGAGTTGCCTGCGGAGGTCTGGTCTGCAGTCGACCTGGTCTGCCCCAACGAGACTGAGTGCCAGGTGCTGACGGGCATCTTGCCCGCGGATGATGCGAGCTGCGTCGCGGTGCTCAATGCCCTGCTCGCCAAGGGTGCCGGAGCTGCGGTCATCACGTTGGGCGGCGCCGGGTCGGTTACGCTTGGCGATGACGGCGAGCCGCTGCGCATGCCGGCGCTTTCGAGCACGGTAGTCGATACCACGGCCGCCGGCGATACGTTTATCGGTGCGCTTGCCGCGGCTCGTCTGGAGGGCCTGCCGCTCTTTGAGTGCATGGCGGCGGGTGCACGCGCCTCGGCGGTGACGGTGTCGCGCTTGGGCGCGCAGCAGTCGATTCCCACGCGCGCCGAAGTTGAGCGCGTGTTTGATTTAGACGATTTAGTACAAGACGGAGAAGCGGAGTAGAACAATGGCAATCAAGAAGCTGATCCTTGATCTGGATATGGGTGTGGACGATGCGATGGCGCTTGCCTATGCCATCGCGAGCCCCGAGGTTGAGCTCGTGGGCATTACCACGTGTTTTGGCAACGTGCGCGTCGACCAGTCGGCGCATAACTGCCTGGCGGTGCTCGACCTGTTGGGTCGTCCCGAGGTGCCGGTGTACCTGGGTGCCGACCGTCCTCTGCAGGCGACTGAGCCCTATACGCCGCCGGCGTCCACCGCGCTCATTCACGGCAAGAATGGCATCGGTGGCGCGAGCGTGCCCGCATCGCCCTACGAGCCGGTAGGGGCGACGTCTGCCGACGGCAACGCTGCGGTCGATTATCTGATCGATGCCGCGCGCACCTATGGTCCCGATCTGGTCTACGTAGCGACCGGCCCGCTCTCCAACCTGGCGCTTGCCCTGGAGCGCGATGCGGCGGCGGTGATGTCTATCGGCCGCGTGGTGGTAATGGGCGGTGCCCTGACCGTGCCCGGTAACGTGAGTGCGGGTGCCGAGGCCAACATGGCAAGCGATCCCGAGGCGGCCGATGCCGTGCTGCGCTCGGGTCGCAAGCTCACCATGGTGGGTCTGGACGTGACGCATCGCGTGGTGCTCACGCGCCGCGACATTGCCGGCTGGACGGGCTCGGGCACCATGGCGGGCTGCGCATTTGCGAGCATGGTCGAGCATTACATTGGCTCGTACGAGATGAACGCACCCTACCTGGGTGGTTGTGCGCTGCACGATCCGCTAGCCGTTGCCGTGGCGATTGACCCCACGCTCGTGGGTGCGCTCGGCTGCAATCTGCGTGTTGATCTGCTGGGCGAGTATCGCGGCCGCACCATTTGCGATGAGCACCGCCTGTCCGATCCGGACAAGAGCGCACTCGTGGCGCTGACCGTCGACGCCCCGCGCTTCCTGTCCGAGTTCAAGACGCGCATGGCCCGTGTCCTTGGCTAAGTTGTCTTTTTGGATGGGGCTTTTTTGACTGGTATGATTGGTGCGACTATTCGAACCAGCTAAAAGAGCCCCGTCCCAATTTGACTATCGAGAGGATCTGCCATGGAGCGCATCGCGAGCTTTT
>CAJMLB010000087.1:0-4875 GCA_905214145.1 uncultured bacterium
AGTTTGTCGCGAGTTCCGCACGCAAAGGAAAGCACTTAATGTGCTTTCCGTCTTGCGCAGGACTGTAGAGCAGCAAACTTAACCCGCCCCGGCCCCCGATGGCCCAGACCGGCGGGATAGACCAGTTCAGATGGGGCTTTGATGCATGGGTGGTCTGTTGGTGGGCAAATGGGTATCATACTGTGGTTATTGCATCGACTCTGCGATGCATTGTTGTACGTTCCCGGCGGTCGGTTTGCCAGAAGCGCCCCGTCGGTTGTTCCAGACCCGTTTCGAAGAAAGGAAACCACACGAACCTATGGCAGCTAAAAAATCATCTCCCTTGAAGATCATTCCGCTCGGCGGCCTTGACGGCATCGGCAAGAACATGACGGTCTTCGAGTGCGGCGACGACATGGTGCTCGTCGACGCCGGCCTCATGTTCCCCGACGACTCCCAGCCCGGTATCGACCTGGTGCTTCCCGACTACACCTATGTCCTGGAGAACGAGGAGAAGCTCCGCGGCATCGTCGTCACCCACGGCCACGAGGACCACACCGGTTCGCTTCCGTACCTGCTGCAGGACCTCAACAACAAGGTGCCCATCTTCTCGAGCAAGCTGACGCTCGGTTTTATCGAGGGTAAGCTCTCCGAGTTCCGCATTCGCGCGCCCAAGTTCCGTGAGGTCAAGGGCGGCAGCCACGTCAATCTCGGTGGCATCTCGCTCGATTTCTTCTCCATGACGCACTCCATCCCCGGCGCTCTGGGCGTGTTCATTCGCACCAATCAGGGCACCGTCATGCACACGGGCGATTTTAAGCTCGACCAGACGCCCATCGATGGCGTCACGCCCGACTATGCCGCCATCAGCCGCTTTGCTAAACAGGGCATCGACCTGCTGCTTTCCGACTCCACCAACGCCACGGTTCCGGGCTTTACCAAGTCCGAGGCCGAAGTCGGCCCCAACCTGCTGCACGCCATCAAGAACGCCCCGGGCCGCGTGTTCGTCGCGTCGTTCTCGAGCCACATCCATCGCCTACAGCAGATTTGCGACGCCGCTCGCAAGTGCGGCCGCAAGGTCGTCGTGACCGGACGCTCCATGCTCACCAACACCCGCGTGGCGCGCGAGCTGGGCTACCTCAACATCGACGATGCCGATATCCTCGATGCCTTCGATATCGATAACCTGCCTGACGATAAGATCGTCGTCATGTGCACCGGTTCGCAGGGCGAGCCGCTGTCGGCCCTGTCCCGCATGGCTAACGGCGAGCACAAGACGCTCTCCATCCACGAGGGCGATACCGTCATCCTCTCGGCAACTCCCGTTCCCGGCAACGAGAAGGCCGTCCAGCAGGTCGTCAACAGCCTGGCCAAGCTCGGCTGCGACGTCTGGGATAAGAATCGCGCACTCGTTCATGTCTCGGGCCACGGCAGCCAGGAGGAGCTCAAGCTTCTGATGGCCATGGCCAAGCCTACCTACTTTATGCCGGTTCACGGCGAAGCCGTGCATCTGCGCGCCCATGCCCAGCTTGCCCGTAAGATGGGCATCAAGGACGATCACATCTTTATCCTCGACAACGGTGACACGCTCGAGATGCGCGGTGGTATCGTAAAGCGCGGTACGCCCGTCGAGTCCGGCGTCGTCTATGTCGACGGTCTGCGCATCGGTGACACCGATCCCATCGTCCTGCGCGATCGCCAAAAGCTCGCCAACGACGGTATGGTCACGGCCGTTGCCATCGTCTCGCTCAAGCACAAGAAGATCGAGGCTATCGAGTTCTCGGGCCGCGGCGTTTCGTTTGCCATCGACGATCAGTTCTCCGAGGATGCCTCCGCAGCCATCATGAAGACGATCGAGAAGGGCAAGTTTAGCTTTACCAGCAGCGGCTCCGATGCCATTCGCAAAGCCGTGCGCGATTCGCTCTCCAACTTTATCTGGAGCCGTACGCGCACTCGCCCGATGATCATCCCGGTCGTCATGGAGGTTTAGTTTGGCGCGCGGATCTGCACAAAACGCCAAAGGCAATAAGGCCAACAACCAACCGGCATCTGCGAAGGGTGCCGGTTCCCATCTGCGTGCCAATAAGGGCCACGAGTCCGAGTTCGATGAGTTCGAGCCCCTGGTCGAGCCTTCGGCCAATCGCGATATCGCCGGCGTGGTCATTGCCGTTTTGGCGATTGCATCCTTCATTGCCGTGATTTCGCCGGCAACGGCGCCCGTGACGGCTGCTGTCGCCGGCTTCTATCACCTCGGCTTTGGCCTGGGCGCTTACGTGCTGCCGATCGTCATCTTGCTGTTCGCCGCCACGCTCTTTTTGGGTGAGGACTCGCCGCTCAACATTCGCTCGGTCGCGGGCGGCGCCGTGGTCTTTGTGGCCATTGTCTCTATCCTGTCGCTGATGGTGCCGGGCACGAGCGATTCGTGTGACCTCATGTTTACGCCGCAGAACCTTTCCGCCTCGGGCGGCTACATTGGCGCCTTTATCGCAAGTACCTTGCAAAACGCCCTGGGTAAACCTATTGCCATGGTTGTCTTGCTGGGCCTTGTCGTCGTTGGCCTGGTCATTATCGGCTTCTCGGTGGGCGGCGTTTTGCGCTCCGCACGCGATCGCGCCGCCGATTTTGCCGAGCGCCGTCGTGCCGATGTCAATGCGAGCCCGTGGGGCGACGAAGAGGCCCTGTCGGTTCCCGGCGTCGCCCGTCCGCACCTGAGCATCCTGCGTCAGAAGGCAACTGACGCCGCCGTGACCACGGTCATGGGTGGCGATGTCGATTCGGTTTTGGATGACGACGAGGACGATGACCCGTTTGTCGATGTGTCCGAGACCGTGGAGGCCGAGCGAGCCAAGACCACGTTGCTGCCGCGCCGCCATACCAAGAAGGGCAAGGCCGTGCCCAAGCTCAACACGAGCGAGCCCGACCCGTCTTGGTCCGATAGCGAAATCGAACTCACCGAGGGCGATGACGAGGACGACGAGGCTCCGCTCGAGACCGCCAAGACAACCTTACTGCCGCGTCGCCGTGCCAAGGCAGGACAGGTCACCGGACAGTTTTCGATGGAAGACGATCCGGACAAGGCTGACGAGTCCGAGCCGCCGTTTGCCGTGAATCCCGTTTCGGCAGCTCCGCAGATCCCTGACTTCCTAAAGCATCCCAAGGTTTCCGATGCCTCCGCCCCCACGGCTTCCGCTGCTTCTGTTGCAGCCGGCGATGGGGGAGCGGACGGTACCAATGCCGATGCCGAGGGCGACCAAGAGGACGGCCTCAAGCTCCCGCCGCTCGAAATCCTGCATGCCAACCCGCAGTCGGCGTCCTCCGCGTCTTCTGACAAGGAGCTGGAACAGACTGCCGAGTCGCTGCAGTCCACCTTGCTTGAGTTTGGCCGTAGCGCCCGCGTCGTCGGCTGGATTGCCGGCCCCACGGTCACGACCTTTAAGCTGCAGCCCGGTGAGGGCGAGCGCGTGAGTAAGATCTCGAGCCTCGAGGACGATATCGCGCTTTCGCTTGCCGCCCAGTCGGTGCGCATTTTTGCGCCGATTCCCGGCACCTCGCTTGTGGGTATCGAGATCCCCAATCGCAAGCGTCAGAACGTCAACCTGGGCGACGTGCTTCCCTATGTGAAGGGCGGTCCGCTCGAGCTTGCCATCGGTCGCGATGCCGAGGGCACGCCGGTTGTCGCCGACCTCGCCAAGATGCCCCATCTGCTGATCGCCGGCACCACCGGTTCGGGTAAGTCGGTCATGATCAACTCCATCATCACGACCTTGCTCATGCGCGCCCTTCCCGAGGACGTTCGCCTTATCATGGTCGACCCCAAGCGCGTCGAGCTTGCGGGCTATAACGGCCTGCCGCATCTCTATGTGCCCGTGGTGACCGAGCCCAAGCAGGCTGCCAGTGCGCTGCAGTGGGCCGTGTCCGAGATGGAGCGTCGCCTGAAGGTCTTCGAGCGCCTCAACGTTCGCAAGATTTCGACCTATAACGAAAAGCAGGCTGCCGGCGAGTTCGAGCATTACGATAACCCGCCGCAAAAGATGCCCTATCTGGTCATCATCATCGACGAGCTTTCGGACCTGATGATGGTAGCCGGCAAGGATGTCGAGGCCTCGATCGTCCGTATCGCCCAGCTGGGCCGTGCCGCCGGTATTCACCTTATCGTGGCTACGCAGCGCCCCAGCTCCAACGTGGTGACGGGCCTTATCAAGGCCAACATCACCAATCGTATTGCCTTTAACGTGGCTACGGGCATCGATTCCCGCGTCATTATCGACCAGATGGGCGCCGAAAAGCTTACTGGTTTGGGCGACATGCTGTTCTCCAAAGTCGACTGGGGTAAGCCCCGCCGTATCCAGGGCTGCTTTGTTTCGGACGACGAGATCAACGAGATCGTCGAGTTCGTTAAGTCGCAAAGCGAGCCCGACTACCATGAGGAGATTCTCTCTGCCGTGGCGCCCGCTTCCATGTCCATGGCTGGTGGCGGCATTGTTCACACGGGCGTTGCCGAACCGCAAGATGACGACCCGCTTATCTGGGAGGCCGCCCATATTGTGGTGGAATCGCAGCTGGGCTCCACATCTGGGCTGCAACGCCGCCTCAAGGTTGGCTATGCGCGCGCCGGGCGTATTATGGACATGCTGGAAGAAAAGGGTGTCGTCGGCCCGCCCGATGGTTCCAAGCCGCGCGAGGTCCTGCTGGACGAGGAGGGGCTCGCCGCGTTGGAGTCTGTCGACGCCGAGATGGCACGTGAAGATCGTGAGTTTGGAGGATTCTGATGGCTGCACGCTTTGGTGACATGCTGCTCGAGCAGCGTCGCCGGATGGGCCTTTCCATCCAGCAGGTCGCCAACACCATCAAAATCAGGCCGCAGATCATCGAGTTTTTCGAGACCGGTAACTTTGC
>CAJMLB010000088.1:0-4868 GCA_905214145.1 uncultured bacterium
CTCTCAATGAGTTCCGCACGAACAGGAGGCGCCAGTGGCGCCTCCGTCGTGAGTCAGGACTGTCCGAAATTGAGAGGCAAGGCCCTGCGCCCGGCCCCTCGGTTCCCGTTTACGAGAGCGACGTTCTCAGCAACTCGTTGAAGAGTTTCGGGTTGCCCTTGCCGCGGCTCGCCTTCATGCACTGGCCCACCAAAAAGCCGATGACCTTCTGGTTGCCGTCACGATACTGCTGCGCCTGATCGGCACAGTTTGCAAGCACCTCGTCCACGATCGGCTGCAGCGCGCCGGCATCGCTCACCTGACGCATGCCACGCTCGTCGACGATCTTGTTGGGATTGTCGCCGGTCTGGGCCATGGCCTCAAAGACCTCGTGAGCCTGGTTGGAGCTGATGACATCAGTCGCCAGCAGCTTGGCAAGAGCTGCCACCTGAGCCGGTGCAATGCCGGACTCGGCGAGCGACACGCCTGCGCCCTTAAGGTAGGCGATCATCTCGTTGACCAGCAGGTTTGCGACCGTCTGGGCCTCCTTACCAGCCATACCAGCAGCAGCGGCCTCAAAGAACTCGGCAAACTCGGGGTCGCCGGCAATCTGCTCGGCGTCGGCCGCCTTAATGCCAAAGTCGGCCTCAAAACGGGCGCGCTTGGCATCGGGCAGCTCGGGAATCTCGCCACGGCAGCGGTCGATGAACTCATCGTCCAGATCGAACGGTGCCAGATCGGGATCGGGGAACAGACGATAGTCGTCGGCCGTCTCCTTCACACGCATAACCACGGTGCGCTTGCGGCTGGGCTCCCAGTGGCGGGTCTCCTGATAGATGATGCCGCCCTCCTCGAGCACCTCGGCCTGACGGCAGATCTCGTAGGCAAGGCCATCATGCAGGCTCTTAAACGAGTTGAGGTTCTTAAGCTCGGTCTTGGTGCCCAGCTTGGTCTCGCCACGGCGGCGCAGCGACACGTTGCCGTCGCAGCGCATGGAACCCTTCTCCATGGAGCAGTCAGAAATGCCCAGCGTCACAAAGATGCGACGGAGCTTCTCCATAAACAGGCGCGCTTCCTCGGGCGTACGCAAGTCGGGCTCAGTCACGAGTTCAATCAAAGGCGTGCCGCAGCGGTTGTAGTCGACGAGCGACTCGGCCGCGGCGGTAATGCGGCCCTCGGCGCCACCCACGTGAACCATCTTGGCGGCGTCCTCCTCCATGTGGATGCGCAGGATGCGAATGGGCACCGTGTAAGAACCGTCCTCGCGGCGCTCGGGCATCTGCAGGTTGGACGCATCATAGCTGGCCAGATGACCGGAGCGCTGATTGCCCTCGCGCATGGTCGACGTCATGGACGTGGACAGGCCCTCGGCGTTGGCCGAGGCGCTCGCCAGGCTCTGGGCCTCGGCCTCGCCAAACGCGCAGTCGGGGCGCTCGGCGGCACCGCGACCGGTCACGTCCAGATCCAGGTGACCGTACATGGCAAAGGCGACCGGACCCTGCGTAGTCTGGAAGTTCTTGGCCATATCGGGATAGAAGTAGTGCTTGCGGTAGAACATCGAGTGGCGCTGGATCTCGCAGTTGGTGGCAAGACCGGCCTTGACGATGCTCTCGATGGCGCGCTTGTTGGGCACCGGCAGGGCGCCGGGCAGGCCCAGGCACACCGGGCACACGTTGGCGTTGGGCTCGTCATCGTGGCTGAGCTTGCAGTTGCAGAACATCTTGGTATCGAGTGCGGTGAGCTCGGTGTGGATCTCCAGGCCGATTACGGCCTCCCAATCCTGCAGGACCTCGGAAAGCTCCTTCATTACAGCTCGCCTCCCTTCCCGGCAAAATCGGGCGCGACGGAAAGCGCGGGCGCACCCGTAGCGGCATCGGCAAAGCCGCGCTCCAGGGCGCGGGCAAATGTGAGCAGCTGACGGTCCTTAAACGCCGGACCCACCAGCTGGGCAGAAACGGGCAGCTGAGTATCCTCGCCCAGGCCCAGCGGCACCGAGATACCACCGTTGCCGCAAATGTTGAGCGAAATGGTGTACAGGTCCGAAAGGTACATCTGCGTGGGGTCGCTGATCTCGCCAAACTTAAAGGCCGTGCGCGGCGAGGCGGGCATGAGGATGGTGTCTACCTTGGCATACGCGGCGTCGTAGTCCTGCGTGATGAGCGTGCGGGCCTTTTGCGCGGCATAGTAATACTTGTCGTACACGCCCGAGCTCAGCAGGTAGGCGCCGAGCATCTGACGGCGCTTGGCCTCGGCACCAAAGCCGTGGGCGCGCGAAAGCGAGCTCTGGTCGGACAGGTTGGCGCAGCCCTCCTCCTGGTAGCCGTAGCGAATGCCGTCGAAGCGGGCCAGGTTGGAGAACGCCTCGGCCGGGCCGATGACGTAGTAGGCGGCGATGGCGGCGTCCAGGTGCGGCAGGTCGACCTCGACCAGCTCGGCACCCTGGTTCTGCAGCTCCTGGGCGGCGCGCTGAACAGCGGCCTTGACCTCGGGCGTCAGGCCCTCGGCCTCCATAAACGCGGGGATGATGCCCACGCGCTTGCCCTCGATGCTGTCGTTGAGGTGCTCGGTAAAGTCGACGGCGCAATCCTGGCTGGTGCAGTCGTACGGATCGTGGCCCGCGCCGGTAAGCGCGTTCATGGCCAGCGCGACATCCTCGACCGTGCGGCCAAAGGGGCCCACCTGGTCGAGCGACGAGCCAAAGGCAACCACGCCGTAACGGCTCACGGCGCCATACGTGGGCTTAAAGCCCACCACGCCGCACAGCGACGCCGGCTGACGAATGGAGCCGCCGGTATCCGAGCCCAGCGAGAGCGCGACCTCGCCCGCGGCGACGGCGGCAGCAGAGCCGCCCGAGGAGCCGCCGGGCACGCGCTCGGTATCCCAGGGGTTGTTGGTGCGGTGGAACGCCGAGCTCTCGGTGGAGCTGCCAAAGGCAAACTCGTCCATGTTTGCCTTGCCCATGGGCAGGCAGCCGGCATCGAGCATCCGCTGGACGCAGGTGGCGGTGTAGACGCTCTGGTAGTCCCCGAGCATGCGGGAGGCGCAGGTGGTGCGCGTGCCCACGAGGTTCATGTTGTCCTTAATGGCCAGCGGCACGCCCGCAAGCGGGGGCAGCGGCTTTCCGGCGGCACGGTCGGCATCCACGCGCGCGGCGGCCTCGAGCGCAAGCTCGGGCGCCACCTGCAGGAATGCCTGGACCCCGCCCTCGCGCGCCTCGATGGCAGCAAGGGAGGCCTGGGCCACCTCGGTAGCGGTAAAGTCGCCGGCGGCAACGCCCGCGGCGATCTGGGCGGCGGTAAGGGAATCGAAGCTCTGCGCCATTACTCGCTCTCCCCCTCTCCCAAAATGGACGGCACGCGGAAGTAGCGGTCGCGCGCGCTGCCGGCGTTTTCGAGCGCAACGTCGAGCGGCAGATCGCGCTCGGGCTCGCGCAGGTCATCACCCATCACGTTGGACAGGCTTCCGATGGGATGGAATGTGGGCTCCACGTCGGGCAAGTCATATTGCAAGACGGGCTCGAGCATCTGGACGGCGTCGTTCATGTAGGACGTCATCTGGGTGAGCTCGTCATCGGTCAGTGCGATCTTTGCGTACTCGGCGATGCCGCGCACGTCTTTCTCGCTGAGTGCCATAGGCGCTCCCTTCCGCATAACAGATAAACCGCTCTAGTATACAAGGCAACGCCGCTTGGAGCAGGTGCTTTACCCAAATGCAGCGAAAACGTAACGAGGGCGGAGGGTTGGCAGGCGGCGGGCCGTCGGTTCTGGAGCGAAACCGCACCGTCCATAGCGAAAACCATCCCGCCCACAACGATAACCATCACAACATTCGACGCTTTTCGCCAAAATCGAGATTTTCATCGAATGTTGTGATGGTTTGGAAGCCCCGACCACCACAAAAGCGCTTGTCCCCATTGTGGTGGTTCTGGAGAATGTCTTATGCCGAGGCTTTGGCCTTGCGGCGTTTGCGGATCGCGTGGATCACCACGTCTAGCAGCAACAGCACAATGGCTACGACCACAATGAGCACGGCAAACTCGCGCTTGCCCCAGTGGCGACCGGCCAGTGACTTTTGCTTGTCGACGTCCTTCTTGCTGTACTTGGTGCGCACGCAATGTACCAGCAGGCGATGGTCGTTCACGCCGTAGGGCGTGCAGGTGACGAGCGTCACCTTGTCGGCGCCGGGCTCGATGGTCAGCGACTCCATCTCCTCGGGCAGCACCACCTCGGAGTCCACCATCTTGTAGGCGAGCGTCTTGTTCATGGTGTGCAGCAGCACCAGGTCGCCGGGCTCCAGCGAGTGGATGTCGTCGAACATGCTCAGGTTGCGCATACCCGAGTGCGCGGTGAGCACGCAATGCGTCGAGGTGCCGCCCACCGGCAGGCTCGTGCCCTCCAGGTGGCCGACGCCCGCCATGAGGACTTCTTCGCTCGTGCCGTGGTAGATAGGCATGCTCACGTCGATGGAGGGGATCTCGACCCAGCTCATCATGGGGTCGCGGTCAAAGATGAGCTGCTGAGCGTAGGGCTCGATCTGATCGGCGGGAAGCTCGGTGGCCTCGCCCGCCAGCTGCTCGTTAAAGGAGCGCGCCTGGAGCAGGATGCGCTCGCGCTCCTCGGCAGATAGCGCGTCCACGGTGCTGGACACGGTGCTGATCTGGTTGAACACGCCCGAGGCCTCGAGCCGGTCCAAGATCCACGGCCAGGTCATAAGGCCCACGCCGATAAGGATGATGACGATGGTGATGAGCCTGTCGGCCCAGCGCGGCAGTCGCTTGCGACGACGCTTGGGCTTTGGTTGAGGTTTGGGCTGAGGGCTTGAGCCGCCGTTGTCCGCGGCGTTATTGCTCTTCATATGTTTGGCGCCCTGCACCATCGCCGGTCACTCCT
>CAJMLB010000089.1:0-4862 GCA_905214145.1 uncultured bacterium
CACTGCCTTGAGCTGAACTGAGTCAATTTGAAAGGAATCTTGGTCCAACAGTGCGTTTTGGTCTTTAAAACGCTGTTACTAAACTGGTAACAGTACTCATATTTGGACTTTTTTGTCCACGGCTCCTCTCGTCGGGATCGTGTGAGGGTCTGAGATGGGTATCCTAGTGCCAACGTGTGCCTATCAGAGGAGAGACCATGCTGTTGTCCGGTATCATCGCTGCTCTTACGAGCTTTCTACTTCCCATCATCATTTTGTTGCTGCTGCTCCCCAACGCCTGCTATGTCGTTGAACAGCAGCATGCCGTGATCATCGAGCGTCTGGGCAAGTTTAACCGCATCGTCAACGCGGGCTTCCACATGAAGGTGCCCGTGATCGACCGCAAGGCCGCCACGGTGAATCTGCGCACCATGAAAAACGGTTTTGGCATCGACGTTAAGACCCAGGACAACGTGACCATCGGCCTTGAGGTCTCTGCTCAGTACCACGTGAGCTATGACATGGGCGCCGGCCCGGCAGATTCGGGCATCTACAAGAGCTACTACATGCTGCAGGAGCCCGTCGACCAGATGCGTGATTTCATCACCGACGCCCTGCGCTCTTCCATCCCTGTCTATACGCTCGATGAGGTCTTTGCCAAGAAGGATGACATCGCCAAGGACGTTAATGCCACCGTGTCCGAGCAGATGGCTGCCTACGGCTTTACCCTCGTGTCGACACTCATCACCAAGATCGCGCTGCCGACCGAGGTCGAGAACTCCATGAACGACATCAACGCCGCCCAGCGCAAGCGCGCTGCTGCGCAGGAGCTCGCCGAGGCCGACCGCATCAAGCGCGTTACCGAGGCGACCGCCGAGGCCGAGGCGATGGAAAAGGCGGGCGAGGGCATCGCCAACCAGCGCAAGGCCATCGCGCTGGGCATCAAGGATTCGCTCGAGATCATCCAGGAGACGGGTGTCGGCAACGACGAGGCCAACCAGCTGTTCATGTTTACGCAGTGGTCCGAGATGATGACGGAGTTCGCTCGTACGGGTAAAACCTCGACGGTCGTGCTGCCGAGCGATTTCTCGCAGTCGGCCTCGATGTTCGAGCAGATGCTGGCCGCCGGCAAAGTTCAAAACGATTTGAAGGAGTAGACGCGCGTGAAATACACCGTCGTTTGCGTCGGTAAGCTCAAGGAGCGCTTTTGGAAGGACGCGTGCGCTGAGTACACCAAGCGCCTAGGTGCCTATGCCAAGGTGGATATCCGCGAGGTGGCCGATATCGACCCGGCTAAGGCGGGCGGCGTGGATGCCGCACGCGACAAGGAGGGGGCGGCGATTCTCGCAGCCCTGCCGCCTCGAGCGCATGTGATCCTGCTTGCCATTGAGGGCAAAGAGCGCTCGAGCGAGGAGCTTTCAGCGCGGCTCGACGATCTTATGCTGCGTGGTAACAGCGACATCGCCTTTGTGATTGGTGGATCGGACGGCGTGAGCGATGACGTGCGCACACGAGCCGACGAGATGCTCAGCTTTGGACGTATTACCTTGCCGCACAACTTGGCGCGCGTGGTGCTGCTGGAGCAAATCTACCGCGCCTGCAAGATCAGCCGTGGCGAGCCGTATCACAAATAGGTCGGCAATACGAAACAATGCCGTGGGACAATAGCCTTCGTTTTGAAGAGCGTGTCTGAGAGGACTATGAGATATGAAGATCGGATTTGTCGGTTTTGGCAATATGGCGAGCGCTATGGCCGATGGCTGGATCGCCGCCGGTGTGGCTGCGAGCGATATGTGCGCCTGCGCGGGCCACTACGACGCCTTGGTCGAGCGTTGTGAGGCACGTGGGATGGTTGCCTGTCGTGATGCGGCGGAGGTTGTCGCCGCATCCGATATCGTGGTTGCTGCGGTCAAGCCATACATGATTGAGAAGGTCTTCGCTCCGCTCAAAGAAACCCTTGCCGACAAGGTTGTCCTTTCGGTCGCCTGGACCTGGGATAGCGCCAAGTGGGAGCAGGTCCTGCCGGGTGTCGCGCATATCTCGACGGTGCCCAACACGCCGGTTTCGGTGGGCGAGGGCGTCATCGCCTGCGAGAAGTCCTCTACGCTCAACGGCGAGCAGCGTGCCGTGGTGCTCGACCTGCTCGGTAAGCTTGGCACTGTCGTCGAGCTCGACACGAGCCTGCTGTTTGTGGGTGGCACCGTGGGTGGTTGCGCCCCGGCATTTGTCGCCATGGCGATTGAGGCCTTGGGCGACGCGGCCGTCAAGCACGGTATCCCGCGCGCCGATGCCTATCGCATTGTGAGCCAGATGGTGCTGGGCACGGCAAAGCTGCAGCTTGCGACTGGTCAGCATCCTGCGGCGATGAAGGATGCCGTATGCTCACCCGGCGGCGCCACCATCAAGGGCGTCGTCGCGCTCGAGGATGCTGGCATGCGCAGCGCCCTGGTCAAGGCCATCGACGCCACCCTCCAGTAAAACCTGCCATTTAGGGACAGGTTTATTTTGGCAGGTTTTTCCTGCGGTTTTGTATCTTGAGCAAAAAGCGCCCCGCAACTGGATCAATTCCAGTGGCGGGGCGCTTGCGTTTGTCCAGATAAAACCGACCAAAATAAGCCTGTCTCTTTTTGGCAGGCTAGTCCCAGAAGCCGTCTTGATCGTCCTCGTCCTTGGGGCCGCGGTCGACATACATCTTATGGGTGCGCTTCTCCATTACAAAGGCAAGAATCGCAAACAGTAGGATGCCGCCGGCGAAAAGGATGGCAAAACCGGTGCGGGTGCCAAACAAAAAGGAAAAAACTGCGTCCATTGGGTGCCTTCTTGCGTAGTTGGGTTGGGTCGTAAACGCTCATAAGTATATACTTGCCCATACATGTACAAGGTTGCAACCTAAATGGAATGTATATCGCCGGAGGATCTAATGCTTGATATCAAGTTTGTTCGCGAGAACCCCGATGCCATCGATACCGCCATGGCCAACCGCCAGACGTCTTGGGATCGAGAGAAGTTCTTCGAGCTCGACGACGAGCGCCGTGCCGTCATCACCGAGGTCGAGGAGCTCCAGGCCACGCGTAATGCCGAGTCCAAGAAGATCGGCGCCCTGATGAAGGAGGGCAAGAAGGACGAGGCCGAGGCCGCCAAGGAGGCCGTGCGCGCCGTCAACGAGAAGATTGACGGTCTGGCCGAGCGCCGCACCGCTCTCGAGCAGGAGCAGTACGACTTTATGGCTCACCTTCCCAACATCCCTTGCGAGGCCACGCCGTACGGCAAGGACGAGGACGAGAACATCGAGCGCCGTCGTTGGGGCACCCCGCGCGAGTTCGACTTCGACTTTAAGCCGCACTGGGACCTGGGCACCGACCTCGACATCCTCGATTTCAAGCGCGGCAACAAGCTCTCCGGTAGCCGCTTTACCGTTCTCGGTGGCGCCGGCGCCCGTCTTGAGCGCGCCCTCATCAACTTCTTCCTTGACACGCACACCAGCCGTGGCTTTAAGGAGTGGTGGCCGCCCATCGTCGTCAAGCGTCAGACCATGTTTGGCACGGGTCAGCTGCCCAAGTTCGAGGACGACGCCTATCACGTCTCGGGCGACAACTTCCTGATCCCCACCGCCGAGGTCGTGCTTACCAACCTGCACGCCGGCGAGGTTCTCGATGCTGATACCCTGCCGCGCCGCTACACCGCCTTCACCCCCTGCTTCCGCGAGGAGGCCGGCTCCGCTGGTCGCGACACCCGCGGTATCATCCGCCAGCACGAGTTCGACAAGGTCGAGATGGTCAAGTTTGCCAAGCCGGAGGAGTCCGACGAGGAGCTCGAGAGCATGACCGCCGAGGCCGAGTTCCTGCTTCAGCAGCTGGGCCTTCCGTATCGCGTGATTAGCCTGTGCACCGGCGACCTGGGCTTCTCTGCCCGTCAGACCTACGACATCGAGGTCTGGCTGCCGAGCTACAACGCCTACAAAGAGATCAGCTCCTGCTCTAACTGCGGCGATTTCCAGGCCCGTCGCGCCAACATCAAGTATCGCGACCCCGAGAACTTCAAGGGCTCGCGCTACCTGCACACCCTCAACGGTTCCGGCCTGCCGGCTGGCCGCACCATGGCCGCCATTCTGGAGAACTACCAGAACGCCGACGGCACCATCACGATCCCCGAGGTTCTGCGTCCCTACATGGGCGGCCTCGAGAAGATCGAGCCGGTCGCGTAGGTTGCCTGCATAAGCGATTTGCAAGGGCGCTCCTTTCTGGGGCGCCCTTTTTGTGTGCGGAGCTTTACCATATCGCGCGGACAGCTCAATAAAAAACACACGAACAAACGTTCTGTATACAGGCATCTACCTGCTATGCTTTTGTTAAATAGAAGCGAGAGGAAGGGGATGCGATGGAGCTGTTTGATGAGCGGGTAGTTTTGTTTGAGAGCGATGAAGGTGGGGAACGTCTCGCGGTTACGTGTGAGCCATCCGGTATGGGTGGCTTGGTGGTTCGGCAGACGAGTGAGGGGCCATTGACGCAATGGTGCTATGAGGAGTCGCCGCATGTGGTCGAGACGTTTGTGGCGCATGAGGCGCTTGTTGTCCTTGAGCACTTCTATGGTGTTGGAACTTCTAACCAGGTCGCGCGCATGTTGAGCATCTCGTTTGCCGATTATGACTGT
This sequence comes from uncultured bacterium, assembly GCA_905214145.1. Taxonomy (GTDB): domain Bacteria; phylum Actinomycetota; class Coriobacteriia; order Coriobacteriales; family Coriobacteriaceae; genus Collinsella. Next base: position 4,630 of record CAJMLB010000089.1, read on the forward strand.
GCCCAGCGGGTGCGCTCGCTTTTGAGGGAGCTCGGTGCTGGGTTCGATGTAGTTGAAAAACCGATTGATCGTATGGGGGACATTGGCGCATGCGGAGCTGCGTGAGGAACATATTCTCCAAAAAGTTTGAGATTGTGCTTGACTCCAACTAACTAAAGTGGTTTTATATGTCTTGCGCTGCGGCGTTACCTCAGCTGGATAGAGGGTCTGACTACGAATCAGAACGTCATAGG
>CAJMLB010000090.1:0-4598 GCA_905214145.1 uncultured bacterium
CCCGTAAAAAGAAATGCGGAAGGTTACCGAGTCCCTCGGACGTGGGCCTAACCAAAGTCTTTGAACGGATGTGTCTCTATGGATGCATTCGCTTGATTTTGGTTGGGCTATATTTATGAAGGGACATGCCACCATGGGTTTCTTTTCTCGCCTGATGGGCGGTTCGGATGAGCAGAAGACTGCAGCTTCCGAGTTCGAAATCCTCGCTCCCGTTTCCGGCGAGCTTGTTCATCTAGAAAATACCAATGACCCCGCTTTTAGCAGCCGTGCCGTGGGCGATGGCGTTGCCGTGGTTCCCCAAGAGGGAACGGTGTGCGCTCCTGTTTCCGGCACCGTCGCGGCGCTGTTTCCGACTGAGCACGCGCTGGGCATCATGTCCGACGACAGCTCTGCTCAAGTGATGCTGCATATCGGAATCGACACTGTTAAACTTGAGGGCAAGGGCTTCCATGCGCTCGTTGCCCAGGGTGACCATGTCGACGCGGGCCAGCCCCTCGTCGAGGTCGATTTCGACGCGGTTCGCGCCGCCGGCTTCGATCCCACGGTCTTCGTTATCGTGTGCGAGCGCTCGGAGAACTCGACTCTTCGTGAGCATGCTTCCGGCCCTGTTGCTGTTAAAGAGCCTGTCATCTGGCTTTCCGAGTAAATTCTTGTGGTGGGTACCGTGGTTATCAAGCGAGTTTTCAACAACAACGTCGCAATGGTCACTTCGGACGATGGCTCCGAGCTCATCGTCATCGGGCGAGGCCTCTGCTTTGGCCGTCATGCCGGCGATGCCATCGACGAGGCGTCGATTGAAAAGACCTACGCGTTGCAGAAGGGAACTTCTCAGGACTCGCGTACGATTGACCGCTTGGCACATCTTTTGGAGTCCATCCCCACCGTCAACCTCATGATTGCCGAGGATATTGTTCAGATGCTCCGTCGAGAGCTCAATGTTGATATCAACGACAAGATTCTCATTGCTCTCGCAGACCATATCAGCCTTGCTTTGGAGCGCGAGCGCAAGGGCGTCTCCTGTGAGAATCCGTTGCTGCTCGAGATCCAGCAGTTCTATCGCAAGGAGTATGCACTTGCGGGCCGTGCGCTGCAGATTATCAAGGAGTATATGGGCATCCAGATGAGCGAAGAAGAGCAGGGCTTCATTACGCTGCATATCGTCAACGCCACCATGCCGCAACGCTCCGACCGTCTAATCGTCTCGGTCCAGCTTGTTCGCGACGTGCTCGCGATTGTTTCCAAGCGCTATGCTACGACCCTCGATGACACCTCGTTGCCCTATGAGCGTTTCGTCCGCCACCTGCAGTTTTTCGCACAGCGGGCGCTTGACCCCACGGCCGGGCAAATCAATGGCGACGCGCTGTTCCGAATCGATGAAACGGCGTATCCGTGCGCATTCTCGTGCGCGGACGCCATAGCCGCCCACTTGTCGTCTACCTATAACGTTGTCGTTACCGATGCCGAGAAGAGCTATCTCGCATATCACATTGTTAACCTGCTTGGAGAACCTGGTCTCTAGGCATAACGTGCCCACACATCGATTGATATAAGGCAAGGCTCACGGTCTTGTCCAGGGCACATCTGTCTTAATTTGCGGAAAAGGAAGGGGAGTACCGCTATGACCGCAAAAAAGAAGTTCAATTTCAAAGCGCCGTTGGAGGTGTTCGCGAAGTCGATCGTCCAGCCGATGATGTATCTCTCGGTTGCCGGCATCCTGCTCATTGTGGGCATCATTCTGACCAACAAGACCATTTGCGCTTTGGTCCCCGTACTGGGCTCCGGTCCGTTCCAGCTTGTGGGCGCCGTTGTCTACCAGTCGCTGATGTTTATCATCAACAACCTCTCGATTCTGTTCTGCGTGGGTATCGCCGGCGCCATGGCAAAGAAGAACAAGGGCCATGCTTCGCTGATTGCCCTGATGTCGTTCTTCCTGTTCCTGCAGGCTAACAACATCGTGCTCAACGCCACCGGCTCTCTTGCCGATGCGAGCGGCATGCTCGGTCTTACCGGAACCGGCCAGGCCACCGTTATGGGCATTCAGGTGCTCGATACCGGCGTGTTCGGCGGCATCATTCTCGGTTGCATCACCGGTACCGTGTTCAACAAGTACTCGAACAAGCAGTTCCCCATTGCCCTTTCGATGTTCTCGGGCGTTCGCTTCCCGTTCCTGATCATGATCATCATTTCCTGGATCATGGGCGCTGGCTTCTGCATCGTTTGGCCTCCGGTTCAGGGCGCCATCTCCTCCGTTGCCGGCATCATTAAGGAGTCGGGCAACATCGGTCTGTTTATCTACGGCATGCTCAACAAGCTGCTCGTTCCCACCGGTCTGCACCACCTCATCTACACCCCGTTCCAGTTCTCCGATGTGGGCGGCACCCTGACGCTGGGTGATCAGGTTATCGCCGGCGCCTACCCCATCCGTGTTGCCGAGATGGCAATGACGGGCCAGCCCTTCTCCGATAGCACCTACTTCAACAGCTACACCTTCAACAACCTGTGGCCCTACATCGGCATCGGTCTCGCCTTTATCTTCACCGCTTACAAGGGGAACAAGGATAAGACCAAGGCAGTTATCATCCCGCTGATCATCACCGCCGTGCTCTCCTGCGTCACCGAGCCCATGGACTTCCTCTTTGTCTTTGCCGCTCCTGTGCTCTTTGTCGTTCACTCGATTCTTTCCGGTATTTTCCTGGTTCTGCTCAAGGTCCTCTCCGTGCCCGCTTCGACTGCAGGCGGCATCATCAACATCGTGGTTTCCAACCTGGTCCTCGGTGTCGACAAGACCAACTGGCCGGTTATGCTGGTGCTTGGAGTCGTAAACGCCGCTCTGTACTTCTTCCTCTTCACCTTCCTTATTAAGAAGCTCAACCTCCACACGCCTGGCCGCGAGGAGGAGTCCGAGCTCGCCGAGTCCGTTGCCGAGGGCGAGGCCGCCGCGTCTGTCGCGGTGAAGCAGGGCGCCGTTGCCGCGGCTCCCGCAGAGGGCGTCGATGCAGGTATTGCCGACCTGGTCGCAGGTCTTGGCGGCAAGGACAACATCGAGGAGCTCGAGAACTGCTTTACGCGTCTCCGCGTGAACGTTAAGAACCCGGACCTCATCAATGAGGACCTCATCAACCACGTGCCCAACAGCGGCATCAACCGCAACGGCAATAATATCCAGATCATCTTTGGCATGAAGGTCGCCGAGATGCGCGACAAGGTCGAAAACGCAATTGAGAAGGAGCAGTAAACAATGATCATTACTCTGTGTGGTGGCGGATCCACCTTTACCCCCGGCATCGTCAAGTCCATCGCCCTGCGCAAGGACGAGCTCGACGTTGACGAGATTCGTCTGTACGACATCAACGAGGAGCGCCAGCGCAAGGTCGGCGTGCTCGTGGACTGGATTTTGCACGAGGACCTCGGCCTGGACATCAAGCTCACGGTGACCACCGACAAAAAGACGGCTTTTACCGACGCGAGCTTCGTGTTTGCCCAGATGCGCGTGGGCGGCTACGCCATGCGCGAGCAGGACGAGAAGATTCCGCTGCGTCACGGCTGCGTGGGCCAGGAGACTTGCGGTTGCGGCGGCCTTGCCTACGGCATGCGCACCATCTTCCCCATGGTCGAGCTGATCGATGACGCTGAGAAGTACGCCAAGAAGGATTACTGGATTCTCAACTACTCCAACCCTGCTGCCATCGTCTCCGAGGGCTGCCGTGTGCTGCGTCCCAACGCTCGCATCATCAACATCTGCGACATGCCGATCGCGATCATCGACGTGGTTTGCGCCGCGCTCGATATCGACAAGAAGGATGTCGAGTACGATTACTTTGGCCTCAACCACTTTGGTTGGTTCACCTCGATCCGCCACAAGGGCGAGGAGGTGCTCCCGCAGCTGCGCGAGTACATCAAGGAGCACCAGATCCTGCTGCCCGATTCCTACCTCAAGGGTATGGGCTCGCTCATGGCAAAGAAGCCCGAGGAGGCCACTGACGAGCACCCCGAGCAGAACCGTCACACCAAGGGCAGCTGGTACTACGTCTGGAAGGGCGAGTACGAGATCATGGAGTGCTTCCCGGAGTACCTGCCCAACACGTATCTGAACTACTACCTGCAGCAGAAGGAGTTCGTCGAGCATTCCAACCCCGAGCGCACCCGTGCTAACGAGGTTGAGGAGACGCGCGAGAAGAACCTCTTCGACGGTATCGATCACTACGAGAAGACCGGCGAGATCGACGAGAGCACGTTCTATGCGGGCAGCCACGGCGACTGGATTGCCGACCTGGCCATCGCTCTGAAGAACGACACCAAGCAGCGCTTCCTGGTCATTTGCGAGAACAAGGGCGCCATCCCCAACATGCCCTATGACGCCATGGTCGAGCTGCCTGCCTACATTGGCAAGAACGGCCCCGAGGTCATCAGCCGCGACAACATTCCGCTGTTCCAGCAGGGTCTTATGATGCAGCAGCTGAACTCCGAGAAGCTCGTGGTCGAGGCTACGATCGAGGGTTCGTACGAGAAGGCGCTCAAGGCCTTCACGCTCAACAAGACCGTGCCGTCGATGAAGGTCGCCAAGGAGGTTCTCGACGACATGATCGAGGCCAACAAGG
>CAJMLB010000091.1:0-4591 GCA_905214145.1 uncultured bacterium
GACTTGCAGCGACGGACCTCGGGACGCTCTTACACCACGTCTGCGCGCGCCACCGGCCCCTCTTCCGATCGCGGGCAGTTTGGCCAAATGTCGTCAGTTCTGGGGCTTGCGCTCCGGATACTTGGCGGTATAGCCCTCGATGTGGAGTGTCGAGGCGATGATTTCCTTGACCGTCTCGTCGGGCACATCGGGGTGCGTGCGGATATACATCAACAACCCCATGATGAGGGTGTAGAACGTCTCGTAGACATGGTCGATGCGTAGCTCATGATGGGCGACAAAATCCACCACGGTGGTGTCGCAGATATACTGCGCCACGCGCTGGACCACGTTGTGCAAAAAGCCGCCGTAGAGCGCGCCACTGCTCGAGGTGAGCGTACTCGGCAGCTCGTGGCCGCTCACGACCAGGCGCTTAAAGAGCGGAGCGACGGTGTCGAGCGCGCCTTCGATGTCGCCAACCGTGCGGCTGGCGTTCCACTGCTCGAGCTCGGAGATAAAGCCGTCGATCGCCTCGTCCATAACGGCGGTGACGGCGGCGTCCATGTCGGCGAAGTAGTGGTAGAACAGCGAGCGCGTGCAGCCGGCTCGCTTGGTCACGGCCGATACCGATAGGTGGGACACGCCCAGCTCGGAGCTTACGGTGCGCACGGCATCGAGGATCTCGCGACGGCGTTCGTCGCCCGTCAGGCGCTTTGCCGTGCTGTCGGACGCGAGGACGGCATCAGCCACAGAGATGTTTGCCGTGTTATCGCTCATGCGTTTGCCGCCTTTCATCCGTTTGGGCCCGACCGTTCGCCTAACAGTCTTGAATATTGTTGACGGTTCGTCAATACTGTTTTGACACAATGTCAACAATGGCGGGTGAACGGCATGGGGGCATGCCCGGCCTGCAAAAAAAAAGAGGGGCGCTGCGGTCTCGCCGGGCTGCGGCAAGAGAAGGGATAACCATGATTCTCAACGGACCGGGGATTAGCTACACCGAGCCCGATATCGGCGCGGAGTTTGTGCCGCCGCTGCCGGAGCATCCGCGCGAGGCCATCGTCAAGCTGTGCGAGCATTGCACCAACCGCCTGCTGCACCGTGACGAGCTGCTGGGCTACGAGTACTGGTCGTTTGCCGAGGCCGCGACTGACGAGCAGGCCGAAGTGCTCTGCAAGATGAAGATGCGCCGTCCCTATACGCTGCCCGAGATGGTCAAGCTCACCGGTATGCCCGAGGCCCAGATCGAAAAAATGCTCGACGACATGAGCTACACGGGCCTGCTCGAGTACAACTGGGAAAATCCCGAGCGCGCCAAGCAGTGGGTGCTGCCCATGCTGGTGCCGGGTTCCGCCGAGTTCCTCAACATGCGCGTGAGCCAGCTCGAGGAGCACCCGGTCTATGCCAAGTTCTTTGAGCAGGCGTCCAAGGGCCCGCTGTCCCGTGCTACGCCGATGGTGCCACCCGGAGGCGCCGGCATTGGCATGCACGTGATTCCGGTCGAGAAGGCCATCGACGCCGCGAGCACTTCGGTGCCGATTGAGCATATCGAGCATTGGCTTGACAAATACGATGGCAAATATGCCGCTAGCACCTGCAGCTGCCGCGCGAGCCGTCGCGTGATGGGCGAGGGCTGCGCCGACGACCCGGCCGACTGGTGCATTGCCGTGGGTGATATGGCCGACTACGTGGTCGAGACCGACCGCGGCCACTATGTGACGCGCGAGGAAGTCTACGACATTTTGCGCCAGGCCGAGGACAACGGCTTTGTGCACCAGATCACCAATATCGACGGCGAGAACAAGATCTTCGCCATCTGCAACTGCAACGTCAACGTGTGCTACGCCCTGCGCACCTCGCAGCTGTTCAACACGCCCAACCTGTCGCGCTCGGCCTATGTCGCCAAGGTCGAGAAGGACAAGTGCGTGGCCTGTGGTCGCTGCGTTGAGGTGTGCCCGGCCGGTGCCGCCAAGCTCGGCCAGAAGCTCTGCAGCAAAAAGGCCGGCGGACAGGTGCCCGAGTATCCGCGTCAGGAGCTGCCCGATGCCACCAAGTGGGACCACACCAAGTGGTCGCCCAACTACCGCAACGATAACCGTATCGAGACGCACGAGTCCGGCACCGCGCCCTGCAAGACGGCTTGCCCCGCGCACGTTGCCGTTCAGGGCTATCTGAAGCTTGCGGCGCAGGGCCGCTATGACGAGGCCCTAGCACTCATTAAACGCGAGAACCCGCTGCCCGCTATCTGCGGCCGTGTGTGCAACCGCCGCTGCGAGGATGCCTGCACCCGCGGTCGTGTGGACGCCGCCGTGGCTATCGACGAGGTCAAGAAGTTCATCGCCCAGCGCGATCTGGATGCCGCGACCCGCTATGTCCCGCCTGTGGTGACCCCGACGCGTGCCGGCGGCTTCGACCAGAAGATCGCCATCATCGGTGCCGGTCCGGCCGGCCTGTCTTGCGCTTTCTACCTGGCCGAGAAGGGTTACAAGCCCGTCGTGTTCGAGAAAAACGAGCGCCCGGGCGGTATGCTTACCTACGGCATTCCTAGCTTTAAGCTGCAGAAAGACGTTATCGAGGCCGAGGTCGAGGTCATTCGCCTGATGGGTGCCGAGTTCCGTTATGGCGTGGAGGTCGGTCGCGACGTGACGCTCGACGAGCTGCGCGCGCAGGGCTTTAAGGCCTTCTACGTTGCCATTGGCTGCCAGGGCGGCCGCCTTGCCGGCATTCCGGGCGAGGATGCCGAGGACGTGACCGTGGCCGTCGACTTCCTTCGCGAGGTCAACAGTGGCAAGATCGACGCGCTGCCCGGGTGCACCATCGTGGTGGGCGGCGGCAACGTGGCCATCGACGTCGCGCGCAACGCCTGCCGTCTGGGTTCCGAGCATGTTGAGATGTTCTGCCTGGAGAGCGAGGCCCAGATGCCTGCCAGCGAGGAAGAGCGTCGCGAGGCCATCGAGGACGGCGCGCACATCAGCTGCGGCTGGGGCCCCAAGGAGGTTCACCTGGACGAGGCCGGTCGTGTGTGCGGTATCACCTTCAAGCGCTGCACGCGTGTCTTTGACGACGAGGGCCGTTTTGCGCCCGAGTATGACGAGAACGACTTGCGCCGTGTCGATGCCGACCGTGTCGTCATGTCGATTGGCCAGTCCATTGTGTGGGGCGACCTGCTGGCTGGCTCCAAGGTGGAGCTCGGCCGCGGCCAGGGTGCCCTTGCCGATCCGCAGACGTACCAGACCGCCGAGCCCGACATCTTTGTGGGCGGCGACGTCTATACCGGTCCCAGCTTTGCTATCGACGCCATCGCCGCCGGTCACGAGGCCGCCGTGTCCATCCATCGCTTTGTGCAGCCGGGCTCCACGCTCACCATCGGCCGCAACCAGCGCCGCTACACCGCGCTTGACCGCGACGATGTTGTGATTGAGAGCTATGACAACGCAAGCCGCGAGGTGGCACGTGTCGACCGCGAGCGCGAGAGGGCTGCGCCCTTTAGCGAGTACGTCGAGACCTTTACCGAGGAGCAGGTACGCGCCGAGACCGCTCGCTGCCTGGGCTGCGGTGCCTCGATCGTCGACCCCAACAAGTGCATCGGCTGCGGCCTGTGCACCACCAAGTGCGCGTTTGACGCCATCCATCTGGATCGCGACCGCCCCGAGTGCTCCACGATGGTCAAATACGAGCAAAAGCTCCCAAGCCTGGGCAAGTACGCGCTCAAGCGCGCGATCAAGATTAAATTCGGTCGCAAGTAAGTGGCCATAACGGGAACGGCGGAAGGAACATAAAGTGCACGAGCTCGGGATTGTTTATCACATCATTCGCGATGTCGAGAATGTGGCGCGCGCCAATGGCGTGAGTCGCGTTTCGAGCGTGACGCTGCTCCTGGGCGAGGTCTCGGGCGTCGTTCCCGATCTGCTGCTTGATGCTTGGCGCTGGGCGGCAGATAAAAAGCCTATCACGCAGGGCGCGGAGCTTATTGTGGAGCCTGTCGAGGCCGTGACGCATTGCGAGGCGTGCGGCTGCGACTACGCGACGGTCGAGCACGGCAAGACCTGCCCCCATTGCGGTAGCGGCGAGACCTATCTGCTGCAGGGCCAGGAGGTCATGATCAAGCAGATCGAGACCCCCGACGAGGACCCGACAGACGCTGCCCCCGACGGCCTCTCCGATGCCCCCGATGCCGTCGACGCCGCCAACCCCCTCCACATCGCCTAACTTAGTCGTTGGGGACGTTCTTAAACGACTAGTCATTAAAGAACGTCCCTAACGACTATTTTGCTAGAGCATATTTCTTACCATTAGTCAAGCACCATCTGTTTAAACGAAATAGCCTCAACCCGAGCACATTTGTGTCTGTTTAAAACCGGCAATAATGAACAGCGTGCTCAATTCGGTCATGTAAATAGATCAGCTATCAATCCTCAGCAGCAAATCAGCCAAAATACTGGAATGTAATCAGCTTGTAACAAAACAAGACGTTTAAACAAATAATGCTACCTTTTGCAGTTTTTCAAACAATTCTGCTGTATTTGCAGCTATACTCCATAACTGTCGTGTAGGAATTACGTAGACAAAAAGGAGGTTATGTGATGGTAAGTATTGTTCTTGCTAGCCATGG
>CAJMLB010000092.1:0-4528 GCA_905214145.1 uncultured bacterium
GAAGCCCTCGCCGCACGAAGTGCGCAGCGAGGGCTTCTTGCATGTCCGAGGACGTGCCTAAAAGTAAACTAATGGCGGGCCCGGACGACTACAGGGCTATCGATTACCCCGTGTTCTGCAGTCCTGCCGAGACGCCGGTCACAGTCGAAAGAATCAGGCTCATGTACTCGGCCTTCTTCTCCTCGGCCATCTCGTCCTGGTTCATACGCACCTCGCGAAGGGCGCGGACCTGGGCGATGGACAGGGCGTCGACGTAGGGGTTACGCACGCGAACGGCGCAGCCGAGCACGCGACGACGCTGCAGCGGCCATTCGTCACCGACGATGGCAAGGACCCACTTACGGGTGAGCTGCATCTCGGTGAAGACCTTCTTGGACAGATCCTGGCGATCGCCCAGGTGCAGATACATCTTGGCGATGCGCTGATCGGTCTTAGCAATCGACATCTCGATGTTGTCGATAAAGGTGCGGAAGAACGGCCACTCCTGGTAGGCAGCCTTGAGCTGGTCAAGATCGCCCAGCTGCTCGCAGGCGGTGCCCAGACCGTACCAAGCGGCCAGGTTAATGCGCGCCTGGCTCCAGCTGAAGATCCACGGGATGGTACGCAGGTCATCAAGCGACTTGGCGCCCAGGCCGCGCTTGGCGGGACGCGAGCCGATCGGCAGCAGACCGACCTCGGTCAGCGGCGTCACGGTCGAGAACCACGGTGTAAAGTCCTCGGTGTTCAGCAGGTCCAGATAGCGTTCGTGGCTTGCAGTGTTGAGCTTCTCGGCCATATCCCAGAACTTCTGCGTGGTCTCGGTGTTGGTCTTCTCGACACTCGGGGCCGACTGCAAAAGCGTTGCGGCGGCAACGGACTCAACATGGCGCTGAGCCAGCGTGCGGTTGCCGTAACGGGCAAAGATGACTTCGCCCTGCTCGGTAAGCTTAAAGAAGCAGTTGACCGAACCCTTGGGCTGCGCCAGCACGGCCTTGTTGGCCGGGCCGCCGCCACGGCCCACGGCACCGCCGCGACCGTGCATGAGCACCAGGTCGATATCGTTCTTCTCTGCCCACTTGGCGATGCGCTCCTGCGCGGAGTGCAGCGCGAGCATGGCCGTGGTAGGACCGGCATCCTTGGAAGAGTCGGAATAGCCCAGCATGACCTCCATGCGGCGGTTGGTCTGGGCAAGGCGCTTTTGCACCACGGGCAGCGTAAGCATCTGATCGAGCACGTCGACGCAGCCCTCGAGGTCCTCGAGCTGCTCGAACAACGGGATCACGTCGAGCTCGGGGACATCCTCCTCGTGTGCAAAGGACAGGTGCGCCAGCTCAAAGACGTCGGCCACATGCTGAGCGCTCTTGGTAAACGAGATGATGTAGCGGTGCGCCATCTTCTTGCCGTAGCGCTTTTGGATGGAGCCGATAGCGCGGAAGGTATCGATGACCTCGCGCGTCATGGGCTGCAGGTCGCCATGGATACCGTTCTCGTGGATATCCTTAAGGGCGCGGGCATGCACCACGGAGTGCTGACGGAACTCCATCTCGACCATATGGAAGCCGAAGGACTCGACCTGCCAGATGATGGTTTGGACCGGGCCGTAGGCAGCACGGACGGCACCGCAGGCGGCCAGCGAACGCTGGACGACGCGCAGGTCATCCAGGAACTCGTCGGCGCTGTGGTACATGGTGTCGGTGATACGACGCACGGTGGCGTTCAGACGGTCGGCCATGACGAGCATGACGGCGCGATGCGGCTCGTGCTCGGAGATCAGCTCGGCGCGGGCCGTGTAACGAGGGCTCATCTCGACCTGATGGTTCCACAGGTTAATGAGCTCGGCCGACGGCTTGCTGTAGGTAGCCTCGAGCGTGAGGTTGCGGCCGATGTGGCGGCACTTGTCCTCGAGCTTGAGCACCATGTGCGTAAAGTACTTGGCGGCGACCTCACGGCTCACCTTGGCGGTGACGTTGGGGTTACCGTCGCGGTCGGAACCGATCCAGCTGCCGGGATGGAAGAACGCCGGGCACAGCGGCGGCACAGTACCGGCCTTGTCGCCCAGCACCCAATCGTCAAAACGACGATAGATAACGGGGATAACGTCGAACAGCGTGTTATCGAAGATGTCGATGATGGTATCGGCTTCCTCGACCGGCGTGGGCTTCTTGAGCGCGATGGGACTCGTACGCACCAGGGCGTCGATCTCCTGCAGCATATGGCGCTCGTTCTCCACCAGGTCGGAGCCGCCCAGACGCGGACGCTCCTCCAGCAGGTTGGAGATACGGCGGATCTTGCCCTCGACGGCCTTACGACGGGCCTCGGTGGGATGTGCGGTAAAGACAGGGTGGAACTCGAGCTTGTCGAGCAGCTCGTTGGCACCCTCGACACCCAGCTCATTCACCAGCTGGTGATAGGCAACGGTAAGCTCGTTGGCAGGATCGACCTCGGTATCGGTCGACGCACCGGCCTCGCGCTCGCGCAGCTGCGCCACACGGTAGTTCTCCTCCGACAGGTTTGCCAGATGGAAAAAGCTCGTAAAGGCGCGAACGATGACCTGCTGCTTATCGAGCGGCAGGCTGTCGATCAAATCGACGACCTCACGAAATGCCACGGCAGTGGGCTCGTCGGCGGTGGGCACGCCCTGCTCGTCGACGGCTTCGTCGGCAGCGCAGGTACCGGGGTTGCCGGCATTGACCACAATCTCGGCTGTCAAAATCTTGTCGAACAGGTCCGCGATCTCAGGATCATACTCGCTAAGCACACGGCGCTCCAGGCGCAAGAACAGCGCCAGATTGTCGCGCAGCTCCTCGGGGATCTCGATCTCGGCGAGACGCTCCCTGGACTCGGCATTCGAGCCGATTCGGTTAACGAGGCGGTTGACCACGGCAGCGACGCGCGCCGCGGCTTCGGGTACAGACTGGTTGCTTAGGTTCTCAGCCACGTTTCCTCCCATTCCTCCTTCTATGCACGTAACATGCGGTATTCATTATAGGCGCTTGAGAAATACTTTCGACACTGATTGCGCTTTACCACACAAAAGTATTTTCTGCATTGCAAGGGTTTTTGCCCCAAATGGTCGTATTTCTCGGTGGGCGGCATACGTAAACGGGGGCATTCCGCATAAAAGCGAAACACCCCCGTAACAATCGCTCTCCATGAGCAGGGCACGTTAGCAGGCCCGCAGCTCAAAAAGATGCGCTACAGGCGCTCGCGAACCGCCTCGACCACATTGGCCAGATCGACGAGAACCTCGTCATGGCTCTGCATGTCGCGCACCTTGACCTTGCCGGCGGCAAGCTCGTCGCCGCCCAAGACCAGGATGAGCTTGGCGCCCACCTTGTCGGCCTGCTTAAACTGAGCCTTGAGCGAACGGCCCTGGTAGTCGGCCTCGGTCACGATACCTGCAGCGCGAAGCTCCTGCGTAATGGCAAAGACGTTCTGGCGCAGCTCCTTGCCCGCGTTGGCGACATAGACGCACGGGGCCTCCTCGGCACCCAGATCGCTGCCAAAGGCCTGCAGGGCCAGCAGGGCGCGCTCAAAACCGACGGCAAAGCCGACGCCGGCCGTAGGCTTGCCACCCTCGAGCTCGACCAGGCCGTCGTAGCGGCCGCCGCCGCCGATGGAGCCGACGCCGGCGCCAGGGGCCTCGACCTCAAAGACGGTGCGGGTGTAGTAGTCCAGGCCGCGCACCAGGGTGGGATCCTCGACATACTCGATACCGGCGGCATCCAGATAGCGCTTGACCTGCTCGTAGTGCTCGCGGCACTCATCGCACAGGTTGTCGCCCATCAGCGGGGCGTCGGCCATGATCTCGCGGCAGTGGTCGTTCTTGCAGTCGAAGGCGCGCAGCGGGTTGAGCTCGGCGCGCTCGCGGCACTCGTCGCACATCTCGTCGGCGTGGTCGAGAATGAACTGCTTAACCTGCTCGCGATAGGCCGGACGGCACTGGGCATCGCCCATTGAGTTAATAAGCAGACGGAGCTTGGAAAGATCGAAGCCCAGGCGCTTGTAGAACTCCATGAGCATGATGATGCACTCGGCGTCGGCAGCCGGATCGGGAGCGCCGAGCCACTCGATGCCCACCTGGTGGAACTGGCGCAGGCGACCCTTCTGAGGACGCTCGCCGCGGAACATGGCCTCGGCGTAATAGGCCTTAAACGGCGTGGAGCCCTGGGGCACCAGGTTGTTCTCCACGACGGCACGCACCACACCGGCTGTACCCTCGGGACGAAGGGCCAGGCGCTGCTTGGGCTTGAGCTTGGTATCGGTACCCTCGGTAAAGACGCGCTCCAGGTTAGCGCCGCTAAACACGCGGAACATCTCCTTGCGCACGACGTCGGTCGACTGGCCGATACCGTGGACAAACACGTCCACCTGCTCGATCGCGGGCGTCTCGATGGGCTTAAAGCCAAACGGCTCGAATACGCTGGCCGCAATCTGCTGCATCTTTTGCCAGGCGCGCATCTCGGCGCCGATAAGGTCGCGGGTTCCCTCCGCCTTCTGTGCCTGCATGGGCAAACACCTTTCTTTTGTATCGCGTCATAGGTAGTGG
>CAJMLB010000093.1:0-4521 GCA_905214145.1 uncultured bacterium
CTTGCGGCGTAGTCGCTATTTATTCAGTCCAAGTTTCGGGGCGCAGTTCACAGGCGCCTTTGTGGTGGTTTTCGTTTACGAGGGGTTTAGGGGCGGACCTGGCCGGTGCCGCGGAGCTTATATTTGTAGGTGGTGAGGGCCTCGGCGGCAAAGGGGCCGCGGGCATGGAGCTTTTGGGTCGAGATACCGATCTCGGCGCCCAGGCCAAACTCGCCGCCGTCGGTGAAGCGCGTGCTGGCGTTGGCGTACACGGCCGAGGCATCGACCGCATCCAGGAAGCGCTCACAGGCATCCGCGTCCTCGGCAATGATGGCCTCGGAATGCATGGTGCCGTAGCGGTTGATGTGCGCGATGGCCTCGTCCTCGTTCGCCACGACCTTCACGCTCATCTCGAGCGCCAGATACTCGCGGCCCCAGTCCTCCTCGGTTGCGGCAACAAAGTCATCACCCTCGACAAGACCGGCATCGGCGCATGCGGTGCACGTGGCCTCGTCACCGTGAATTAGCACGTTGTGGTCGTGCAGCACGGCCACAACCGCAGGCAAAAACGAATCTGACACGGCACGGTCGACCAGCAGCGACTCGGCGGCATTGCACACACCCACGCGCTGGGTCTTGGCATTGACGATAATGTTGAGCGCCTTCTCGAAGTCGGCCGACTCATGCACGTAGATATGGCAGTTGCCCGTGCCCGTCTCGATCACCGGCACAAGCGACTCGCGTACGCAGCGCTGGATCAGGCCCGCACCGCCGCGCGGAATGAGCACATCGACGATGCCGCGGAGCTTCATGAGCTCGCCGGTGGCCTCGCGGTCGGTAGACTCGATCATCGATACGGCCTCGCGCGGGAAGCCCTGCGCCTCGAGGGCATCGGCCAGTAGCTCGGTAATCATGGCGCACGAGTGATAGGCCAGCGAACCGCCGCGCAGAATGCAGGCGTTGCCGGTGCGGATGCAGATGCCCGCAGCATCGGCCGTCACGTTGGGACGCGCCTCATACACCATGGCGACCAAGCCCAGCGGCACGCTCACGCGGGTCAGATCCACGCCGCTTGCAAGCACGCGGTGGTCTAGTACGCGGCCGACAGGATCGGGCAGCTCAGCGAGCTTCTCCAGGCCGGCGGCCATGCCCTCGACGCGCTCGGGCGTCAGCAGCAGACGGTCGAGAAGCCCCGCCGAGGTGCCCGCATCACGCGCCGCGGACATATCGAGCTCATTGGCGGCAACGATGGAATCGACGCCGTCGCGCAGCGCCGCGGCCATGGCGCGCACGGCCTCCTGGCGCTGGACATCGCTCGCCGTGGCAAGCGCGCCCGAAGCGGCCTTGGCCTCAACGGCAAGATCGTGAACGTAGGTGGCTATATCGACCGACATGAACGGCCCTTTCTCTTAGATGTTTGCCAACCATGGTAGCCGATTTGCACGCATCCTCGCAGACGGCGGTAGAATTGGTCAACCCGAAACACCGCAACGAATGGAAGCATCACATGGCGCTCATCACTTCGTACCACGTCCCCGGCCTCTACGTCGAGGACCACAGCATCGACGTCCCCCTCGACTGGCGCGGCCTGGAGCCCATGCTTTTGGCCGTCGGCAGTACCATGCGCCGCGGCGCAATGCCGGCGCCCATCGCCGGTGCACCCGAAAGCATCAAGCTCTTCTACCGCGTGGTTTGCGCGCCCGACCGCATTAACGACGACTTGCCGCTCCTCCTCTTTTTGCAGGGCGGCCCCGGCGGCGAGAGCCCGCGTCCGCTGTCGCCCACAAGCGATGGCTGGATCGAGGAGGCCGTCAAGCATTTCCGCGTCGTGCTGCCCGACCAGCGAGGTACCGGGCGCAGCAGCTGCGTAGACGGGCGTACGATCGCGGCTCTGGGCGATCGCGCCGAGGCAGCAGGAGCCGATGCCGCACGCTCGCAGGCGGACTTTCTCAAGCGCCACCTCGCCAGTTCCATCGTGCGCGACTTTGAGTACCTGCGCCTGGTGGGCTTTGGCGGCAAGCCCTGGGTCACACTCGGGCAGAGCTACGGCGGCTTTTTGACGTTGAGCTATCTATCGCTTTTCCCCGAGGGCGTAACGGCAAGCTTTACCTGCGGCGGCATTCCGCACGTGCCGGCGAGCGCCAGCGAGGTCTACGCGCACACCTTCCCGCGCATGGCGGCCAAGACCCAGCAGTATTATGACCGCTACCCCGCCGACGTCGAACGCGTGGCGGCCCTGGCAGATGCCCTCGAGGAGCAAAAGCCCGCACTGCCCGACGGCTCGCCGATGACGGTCGAGCGCCTGCAGCTCATGGGCAGCGACTTTGGCATGAAGCCGAGCTTTGAGCGCATGCACTGGATTATCGACCACGCGTTTGTTGATGGCGACGGTACGTTGAGCTGCGGTTCCTCGGTATCCGACAGCTTTTTGATGCACGCCTTCGAGCGCACCAGCACACGCACGAATCCGCTGTACTGGACGCTGCAGGAGTTCATCTACGCCGATGGCGACACCATGCCCATCCGCTGGGCCGCGGCAGAAGAGAAGGCACACCGCGCCGAGTTCGACACGCTCGCGCGCCCGCTCATGTTTACCGGCGAGGCCATGTTCCCGTGGATGTTTGAGCAGATGCCTGAGCTCAAGCCCTTCAAGCTCGCCATGGATCTGCTGATGGAAGACACCAGCTGGGACAAGATCTACGACCCGCAGCGCCTGGCGTGCAACGAAGTACCACTCCAGGCTGCGGTGTACTTCGACGACATGTACGTGGATTCGGGCCTGCAGCTCGATACGCTCAGCCGCATTGGCAACTCGCATGCCTGGGTGACCAACGAGTTTGAGCACGATGGCCTGCACGGCAGCGCGGTGTTCAAGCACCTCTTCGACGAAGCCCTCAACCGCGGAGACCTGCGCCGAATCTTCTAGCAAAGGAGTGTCCCCAACTGCCGGCACAAAAGGAACGTCCCCAGGTGCCGGACAAGTACCGGCAATGACGATGCCGCAGGAAGAGGACGGAAAGCGAAAACACCCCTAAGCGAGCAAGGTGACGTGAAAGAGGAGGGCATTGACCTTCTGGTCATGCCCGACGATTGAACGTCAGATTGCCGCTTAGGGGCGTTTGCAGCGTCAATTGGTTAGGCATAGACCTGATGGTCATGCCTCGCCTTTTGAATGACAAATTGTCGCTCTGGGCGGCGCGCAGCGTCGACCCGTTAGGCGAAGACGATCAGATTATCTCGATGGATCGCGGGTTTCTCGGCCAGGTCTGCCAGCAGACGGTTGCCGGCAATCTGGTCCTGGCGACGTCCGGCTGCAAGTTCCAGCACGTCCGAATCGGCCTCGGCGATACCGCGGGCGACGACCATACCGCTCGAATCGCACACGTCGAGCACATCGCCCTCGGCAAAAGCGCCATCGACCTCGCGAATACCCACCGCAAGCAAGGAAGAACCACGGCTGACCAGCGCCTTCGCGGCGCCGTCATCGACCGTCACCGAGCCATGCGCCTTGTCACCCAGTGCGATCCACAGCTTGCGGGGCGCAATGTCCAGACGCTCCGCCGGCGGATCGAACAGCGTGCCCACGCTCTCGCCGCGAGCGAGGCGCACGAGCGCATCGGGCTCCTCGCCCGAGCAAATCACGCTTTGAATGCCCGCCGTCATCAGGATGCGGCTCGCGCGGATCTTGGTGATCATGCCACCCGTGCCCACCGAGGTCGAAGAATCGCCCGCCGAGGCGATGATCTTGGCATCGATCTTATGCACGACCGGGACAAACTCAGCCGTTGGGTCCTCATGCGGATTGGCGGTATAGAGCCCATCGATGTCCGAGAGCGTCACGCACAGATCGGCAGAAACCAAGCAGCTTACGAGCGCCGCCAGCGTGTCGTTGTCGCCAAACTTGATCTCGTCGACAGTAACGGTATCGTTCTCGTTGACAACAGGCACCACGCCAAGCTCCACCAGGCGCAGCAGGGCGTCACGTGCGTGCAGGTAGGACGTGCGGCGGGCCGTATCGTGGCGCGTGAGCAGCACGAGCGAGGTGAGCAGGTCGCGCGCATGAAACTCCTCGTCGTAGGCCGACGAGATGATACACTGACCGGCCGAGGCGCAGGCCTGCAGGCTCGGCAGGTCACCGACCGGCTTGCGGTCGAAGCCCAGCACGGGATAGCCACAGGCGATAGCGCCCGAGCTCACCACGACCAGACGCCAGCCGAGCTTGCGCAGGGCTGCGGCCTGGTCGGCAAGCCCGCCGATAAAGGCGCGGTTGACCTTGCCGTCGGCACCCACCACCGTGGACGAACCAATCTTTACCACCATCGTTTTATAATAAGTCGTCATACGTCAAACCAATCGAATGTTGAGCAGGCGGGCGAGAAAATGATCCGTTTTCCTCCGTCGCATGCGGATCACCGGAGAAGTCGCAAGGCCAACTGATCCGTTTTCCTCCGTCGCATGCGGATCACCGGAGAAGCCGCAAGGCCAACTGATCCGTTTTCCTCCGTCCCCTTCGGATCATTTTGCCCAGGGGAAGGCCGAAGC
>CAJMLB010000094.1:0-4300 GCA_905214145.1 uncultured bacterium
CTTGGCAACCCGGGCGAGGAATATGCCGAGACCCGCCACAACGCCGGCTTTAAGGCAATCGACGAGCTGGCCCGTCAGGCCGGCGTCACGTACTGGAAAAACCAGGCCGGTGCCGAGGTCGCGCTCATCAACATCAACGACCCCGAGGAAGAGGGCGGCAAGCGCCAGATTGTGCTGGTCAAGCCACAGTCGTACATGAATACCTCGGGCGGTCCCATCTCCAAGCTCTGCCGCGAGTACAAGATCAAGGCCGAGGAGCTGCTCGTAATCCACGACGAGCTCGACATTCCCGCCGGCGACGTGCGCGTTAAGGTGGGCGGCGGCCATGCTGGCCACAACGGCCTGCGTTCCATCATCGACAAGATGGGCAGCCGCGACTTCAGCCGCATCCGCACCGGCATCGGCAACCCTCCCGGCAAGATGGCCGTCGCTGACTACGTGCTTAAGCAGCTACGCGCCCGCGAGGCCGAGGACTTCCAGGACACCTGCGCCCGCGCGGCCGACGCCGCCGGCCTGGCGATCGTGCACGGCGTGGTCTATGCCCGCGACCATGTCAACGGCGCCGCCTCCGCCAACGGCAAGCACTAAAACCTATCATTTAGGGATAGGTTTATTTTGACAGGTTTTACCTGCGGAAACGCCGCAGTCGACACATCGCAATAAACGCGCTGCCACCATACATGCATAACACCCCAAAGGGGCCGGCCTCAACGAAGCGCGAGGCCGGCCCCCTTTGCCGTTTTACCCGATAAAACTGACCAAAATAAACCTGCCCCTATTTGGTAGGCCAAAGTGGATAAACCCTGCTCCCAACCGCCGAAGACACACGTAAGTGACATGTCCATGAGGGTATAATTTGCACCGTATGTCTGCACAACGCCTGTGCACGTACGGTTTTATTCGGGCTACCGCCCATTTCCGTGGAGGCACGGTTCGGCAGCCCTAACAAGAGAGGGGTTCTATGTATAAGATCCTGGAGAAGACGCAGTTCTCGGAGAAGGTGTTCAAGTTCCGCATCGAGGCGCCCGCAATCGCCAAGCATGCGCACGCTGGACAGTTCCTCATGGTTCGCGCCAACGAGACGGGCGAGCGCGTCCCGTTTACCCTAGCCGGCTGGAACGGTGACGAGGGCTGGGTCGAGTTCATCTTCATGGTGATCGGCAAGACCACCGAGATGCTTTCCACCTACGAGGCCGGCGAGTCGCTGCGCGACGTCGTGGGCCCGCTGGGCGTTCCCACCGAGATGGCTGAGGGCCCCTGTGCCGTCATTGGCGGCGGCGTCGGCCTGGCAATTGCCTTCCCGGTCGCCAAGCACCTGGTCGAGACCGGCCACGAGGTCCACGCCATCATGGGCGCCCGCACCAAGGACCTCCTGCTCATGGAGGACCAGTTCCGCGAGCTCCTCGACGAGGACCACATCCACATCACCACTGACGACGGTTCCTACGGCGAGCAGGGCGTTGTCACCGCTCCGCTGGAGCGCCTGCTGCAGGACAAGGCCGTGAGCCAGGTCTTCTGCGTCGGCCCCGTTCCGATGATGAAGTTCTCGACCCTCACCGCCCAGAAGTACGACACCCCCATCACCGCGTCGCTCAACCCCATCATGGTTGACGGCACCGGTATGTGCGGCTGCTGCCGCGTCGAGGTGGGCGGCGTGACCAAGTTCGCTTGCGTCGACGGCCCCGACTTCGATGCCACCCTGGTCGACTGGGATGACCTTCGTGCCCGCCAGGCCGCTTACCGTTCCGAAGAGGGCGAGTCCCTCAAGGCCTATGAGGAAAAGAGCTGCGCATGCCACTAGTTAACGGTCGTTTCGTTGCCGATATGAAGTCGCCCCGCACCCCCGATAACGAGGAGCCGGCTGCCGAGCGCGCTTGCGACTTCCGCCCCGTCGACAAGGGCTTCACCGAGGAGATGGCGCTGGCCGAGGCCGAGCGCTGCCTCAACTGCAAGAAGCCGTTCTGTGTTGAGGGCTGCCCCGTCAACATCAACATCCCCCGCTTTATCGAGCAGATCCGCGAGAAGGACTTCGGCGGCGCTCTCGATACCATCCGCGAGGACTCCATGCTTCCCGCCATCTGCGGCCGCGTCTGCCCGCAGGAGAACCAGTGCGAGGGCAAGTGCATCCGTGGCAAGAAGTCCGAGCCCGTGGCCATCGGCCAGCTCGAGCGCTTCCTGGGTGACCGCCCCGAGCTCGCCTCCACGCCCAAGATGGCCCCCAAGAACGGCAAGAAGGTTGCCGTCGTCGGCTCCGGCCCGTCCGGCATCACCTGCGCCGGCGAGCTCGCCCGTAACGGTTTTGACGTCACCGTCTTTGAGGCATTCTTCACCGGCGGCGGCGTGCTGGTCTACGGCATCCCCGAGTTCCGTCTGCCCAAGGCAGTCGTCAAGCGCGAGATCGACGGCCTGGAGGACATGGGCGTCAAGTTTGAGTACAACTCCGTCGTGGGCAACATGGCCACGGCCGAGGAGCTGTTCGAGCAGGGCTTCGACGCCATCTACGTGGCGACCGGCGCTGGCCTGCCCAAGTTCCTCAACGTCCCCGGCGAGAACCTGCCCAACGTCTTCTTCGCTAACGAGTACCTCACCCGCGTGAACCTGATGAAGGCCAACAAGTTCCCCGAGTACGACACCCCCACCAAGCATGGCAAGAACGTCGTCGTCTTTGGTGGCGGCAACGTGGCTATGGACGCCGTCCGTACCGCCAAGCGCCTGGGCGCCGAGCACGCCATCATCGCCTACCGTCGTACCGAGGACGAGATGCCCTGCCGTCGCGCCGAGCTGCACCATGCCAAGGCCGAGGGCGTCGAGGTTCTGCCGCTCGTCTCCCCGCTCGAGTTTGTCGCTGGCGAGGACGGCTCCGTGTGCGCCGTCAAGGTCCAGAAGATGGAGCTCGGCGAGCCCGACGAGTCCGGCCGCCGTCGTCCGGTGCCCATCGAGGGCGCCATCGAGGAGATCCCCTGCGACGTTGCGATCTCGGCTATCGGCACCAACGCCAACCCCTTCGCTGCCAAGATCGGCGGCAAGATGGAGCTCAACAAGTGGGGCTACATCGTTGCCGACGAGGAGACCGGCCAGACCACCGATCCCCGCATCTGGGCCGGCGGCGACATCGTCACCGGTGCCGCTACGGTCATTCTGGCGATGGGCGCCGGCAAGAAGGCCGCCGCTTCCATCACCAAGAGCCTGCTAGGCGAGTAATCACCTGCAGCGCTAGCCATCAAACGGCAAAGTCCCCGTCGAGCACACGCCCGGCGGGGACTTTTTCTATGCCGGCCGCCCAAACCACCACGATGGGGACAGGCACCTTTGTGGTGGTTTGGGACTTGCCCGGTCGTTTTGTCTCAATCTGTAACAGCTGGAGTCCGTTGAGCCCTGCAGTTGTTACAGATCGAGATATTGTGCCGGCCGCCCACGCCGCATCTCAATCTGTAACAGTTAGAGACCAAATATGCCGCCTGGTGTTACAGATCAAGACGTTGGGCTGACGGCCGAACGGTTCATCTAAATCTGTAACAGTTAGAGCCATTTTCGCTGGCTTGGTGTTACAGATCGAAACTATGCAAAAGCCGAGGATAGGCACTGCCGCCAAGGCCGCCCCTCGGCCTAAAACAAAAACCACCGCAAAGGTGCCTGTACCCTTTGTGATGGTTTTTGGTCGGCTAGCCTTCGAGTTGAGCCACTTTGTAGCGGTAGGCAGCGGCTATGACGTCTTTGCAGCCTTCGCGGCCCAGCTTGGCGCGGTTGACGACGATGTCTTTACCGCTCGTCATCTTCCACTTGCCGGCGCTGTAGCGCTTGTAGAACGCCTCGCGCGCCTTCTGCTGCTGCTTGACCAGCTTGGCGCCCTTCTTTTTGTTGAGACCGCGCTTTTTGCGCACAATCTCGACGCGGTCCTCAAAGGGGGCGGTCACCAGCACGGCAATATGGTTGGGATTATTGCGCAGCAGATAATCGGACAGACGACCCTCGATAATGCAGCTCTCGGTCTCGCCCAGGTCCAAGATCACCTGGCTCATCTTTTGGAATAATTTGTCCGAGTACGAACGGGCATCGTAGCGGTCGGGCAGAAACGCCATGTTCTCCACAGCCAGACGCTCGTCGTAGGCGGCCATCTTATCGAGCGACTCGCCCGCGCGCAGCGACGCACGCACCAGCAGCTCGTTGTCATACAGCGGAATCCCCAACTCGTCGGCAAGCATGCGACCAATCTCGTGGCCCTCGGCGCCAAAGTCGCGCGCGATGGTAATGACCACAGGATTCTTCTTGTTCTCCAGATCGCTCATCGCGATTCCTTTCT
>CAJMLB010000095.1:0-4150 GCA_905214145.1 uncultured bacterium
AAGCACTTAATGTGCTTTCCGTCTTGCGCAGGACTGTAGAGCAGCAAACTTAACCGCCCCGCCAGGCAGGCGAGCGTGCAGGAACGACATCCGTCCAATAATTCGTGCGAAACATAATGAAAAACAGTTTGATGTGAGTTAATATAAACAACGTCGTGAATATGGCTCCTGTCGCATGGCTGACAGGGGTTAAACACAAAAAGGAGTCAATTATGGTTTCTGAGAAGGCTACCCTCGTTAATCCTCAGGGTCTTCACATGCGTCCGGCTGGCCTCTTCGCCTCCACCATGGGCAAGTACGCCTGCGACGTGACGGTCGTCACCCCCGAGAAGGAGGTCAACGGCAAGTCCCCGATGGCCCTCATGGCTGCTGGTATCCCCTGCGGCACCGAGGTCGAG
Organism: uncultured bacterium; assembly: GCA_905214145.1. GTDB lineage: Bacteria > Actinomycetota > Coriobacteriia > Coriobacteriales > Coriobacteriaceae > Collinsella. The sequence goes on from CAJMLB010000095.1 coordinate 399, forward strand.
GTCAAGTGCGACGGCGCTGACGAGGCCGAGGCTCTGGCTGCTGCCATCGAGCTCATCAAGAGCGGTCTTGGCGAGTAGAACTCAAACGGGTCGCATGTTGAACAACTAAGTTCATATTTGGGGGCGCAGTGACCTGTTTTAAGGTAACTGCGCTCTTTTGTCATGGATATGGCAAAACGCTTTATCACATGACACGGAGAGAGGAATGGGAATGTATCAGGGAGTCAACGCTTCCGAGGGCATCGGTATCGGCACCGTTATGGTCGCCGTCGATCCCGACTTGACGTTTGAGCCGCATGAGGTTGCTGATTCGGCAGCAGAGAAGGAGCGCTATCAGTCCGCTCTTTCGGTCTTCTGCGAGAAGACCCAGGCTCAGGCCGACCACATGAAGGAGACGGTGGGCGAGGCCGAGGCCGAGATCATGAGCGGACACATTGTCCTGGCTCAGGACCCGGGCATGACCGACGCCATCAACGCCGCCATTGACGGCGGCACCTGCGCCGAGCAGGCGCTCATGGACACCTCGACCATGTTCGAGAACATGTTCCTGTCCATGGACGACGAGATGTTCCGTCTGCGCGCGGCCGACATCGCCGACATCCGCACCGGTATTCTGGCCGAGCTGCTGGGCAAGGAGGTCGTCGACCTCTCCGTCCTACCCGAGAACACCGTCGTTGTCGTGCACGACCTTACGCCGTCCATGACCGCCACGATCGATAAGGCCCACGTTGCTGGTATCGTCACCGAGACCGGTGGCCGCACGTCGCACTCCGCGATCATCGCGCGCGCCCTCGAGATCCCGGCTGTCCTTTCGGTTTCCAACAGCTGCACCGCGCTGCGCAACGGCATGACCGTTGTCGTCGACGGTGGCAAGGGTATCGTCGAGGCCGATCCCAATGAGGAGACGCTCGCCGCCTACACCGCCAAGGCCGAGGCCTTCGCTGCCGAGAAGGCGGCCCTCGAGGCCTTCCGCGGCAAGCCGTCCGTTACTGCCGATGGCATCAAGAAGATCATCGCCTGCAACATCGGTAACCCCGATGACGTGCCCAACGCGCTCGATCACGACGCCGAGGCCATTGGTCTGTTCCGCTCCGAGTTCCTGTTCATGGACTCTGCTGAGCTTCCTTCCGAGGAGGAGCAGTTCAACGCCTATCGCAAGGTTGCCAGTGCGCTCAAGGGCGCTCCCGTCATCATCCGCACGCTCGATGTGGGTGGCGACAAGGAGATTCCGTATCTGCACATGGTCAAGGAAGACAACCCCTTCATGGGCTTCCGCGCCGTGCGTTACTGCCTGGCAAATCCCGATCAGTACAAGGTCCAGCTCCGCGCCCTGCTGCGCGCCAGCGCCTTCGGTGACGTCAAGATCATGATCCCGCTCGTCACCTGCGTCGAGGAGGTCATGGCTGTCAAGGAGCTCGTCGAGCAGTGCAAGGCCGAGCTGACCGAAGAGGGTCGCAAGTTCAACGAGAACATCGAGGTCGGCATCATGGTCGAGACGCCCGCCGCTTCGCTGCTCGCTGACCGTCTTGCCGAGGTCGCCGACTTCTTCTCCATCGGCACCAACGACCTGATCGGCTACACCATGTGCGCCGACCGTGGCAACGACACCATCTCCAACCTGTACCAGGTGTACTATCCCGCCGTGCTCCGCTCGCTCAAGAACATCATCGAGAGCGGCGTGAAGGCCGGCATCATGGTCGGTATGTGCGGCGAGGCCGCTGCCGATCCGCTGCTCGAGCCGCTGCTGATCAGCTGGGGCCTGGAGGAGTTCTCGATGAGCGCTCCGTCGATCCTGCGCGCCCGCAAGACCATCAGCCAGTGGACCAAGGCCGAGTGCGACGAGCTCGCCGAGAAGGCACTCGCCTGCAACACTGCCGCCGAGGTCAAGGCGCTGCTCGAGTCCGCAGCTCGCTAATTTGGTATCAGAGGTAACCGCGTGGTTGGAATGGGCCGGCCACGCGGCCCTCACATATACAGGGGGTACTGTAAATGTTCTACACGCTAACCGCTAACCCGGCTGTCGACATGACGGTTTCGAGCTCTCCGCTCGAGCCCGACGAGAACGTCCGCACCGGCTCGGCCAGTTACACGGCCAACGGCAAGGGCCTCGACGTGTCCTTCGCCTTTAAGAAGATGGGCGTCGACACCGTCGCGCTCGGCTTCTTCGCTGGCTTCACGGGCAAGTTTATCGTCGAGGAGGTCATGAACCTGGGTTGCCTGTGTCGCCCGGTCTGGACCGATGGCATCACGCGTATCAACACCTACGTCAACGATGGCCAGCACGAGTACGGCATCCTGAACCCCGGCGCCCCGATTACGCCGGAGCATCAGAAGGAGCTCTACAACATCCTGGACACCGCGGGCGATCTTGAGTGTCTGATCGTCTCCGGTTCCGTGCCTCCCAAAGCTACGCCCGACTTCCTGGCTCAGGTCATGGAGCACGCTCAGGCCCGTGGCGCAGACGTCGTCCTTGACCTGTCCTCCGACAAGCTCAAGGAGCTCGCTCACAAGAAGCCGCTGCTCATTAAGCCGAACCATCACGAGATGAAGGCCATCTTCGGCGTGCCTGTCGACACCGACGACGAGGTCCGCGTTGCCATGAAGCTCGCCCACGACGCCGGCGTTCAGAACGTGCTGCTCACCCGTGGTAGCCGCGGCGACGCTTACTTCTCCAACGGCGAGGACATCTGGTACGCCAAGCGTGAGTTCAACATCAAGCTGGTCTCTTCTGTCTGCGCCGGCGACTGCACCCTCGCTGCGTTCCTGCACAAGTGGTACAGGGATCGCGACAACGTCGAGGAGGCCATGAAGCTCGCTATGGCTACCGGCGCTAACGTTGCCGAGTCCGTCGGCATCGGCGACTTCGGTCACGTCGATGAGTACAGCAAGCGCGTTGCTGTCCGCAAGCTCGACCGCAAGTAAGCGAAACTCATTATTTTCGCGTGTACGGCGCTCCGGTTTTGGCCGGGGCGCCATTTTTGTATATTGTGGGCGAGCGACAGGACAAGGACCCTGTTTCTTTTGCCCGTCATCCCGCCGCCCTGCACGCGTTCTACACCGTTCGCCGAGTCGCTATGGTCTTTTCCCGAAGCGTGGAATATACTTTCACTAACACGTTGCCTTGTGAAAGGAACTTACATGATTTACACGCTCACTGCAAATCCCGCCATTGACTACAACATTGCCTGTGACGGTCTTTCCGCCAACACCGTCACCCGCACTCGCAACGCGGTCTATACGCCCAACGGCAAGGGTCTTAACGTCTCGTTCACCCTCGATCACTACGGCGTCGACACCACGATCCTGGGCTTTTTTGCCGGTTTCTCGGGCGAGTTTATCGTCAAGGGCGCCGAGGCCCTGGGCGTGCCCGTCAAGCCCGTGTGGACCGATGGCATCACGCGCGTCAATGTCTTCCTCAACGCCGGTCCCGACACCGAGTACAACATGGTCAATGCAGGCGCTGCCATCAATGCTGCCAACGAGCAGGAAATGTTTGAGCTCATTGATTCGCTCGACGACATGACCTGCCTGGTCATTAGCGGCTCGCTGCCCCCCAACACCTCCGAGGGTTTCCTGGCCGAGGTACTTCGCCGTGTTAAGGCAAAAGGTGCCGAGTTCGTGCTCGATATCTCGAGCCATCAGCTGGCCGACCTCATTGCCATGGAGCCGTTGCTCATTAAGCCCAACGACGATGAACTGCTCGACATCTTTGGCATTAAGGTGAGCGGTGGCGACGACGAGTCCGTCAAGGG
>CAJMLB010000096.1:0-4090 GCA_905214145.1 uncultured bacterium
CCATTTATCATCGCGTCAACCATCTGGCCCACTCGAATGCCAGCACCTTCAGATCGGTAGCTCACGTTAGAGGCAATAATTCCTCCCGTGATTTTCAGCCACGCCATACCCGTACGGGATTGCTCATTACGGTCGACATCCGTGACATAAACACCGCCGCCGGCTTCCTTGGAGTAGTTGCCGGTAATCTGGCCGCCCGAAATGGTGACATGAGTACCGTTTCTAGCGGCAAGTCCAGCGCCGCCATGATCGCTATAACCATCTTTGCCACAGAAATTGGCATATTTATTGTTAGTGATGTAGCCACCGGAAACAGTGACGCTGCCGCCTTCGGCCATGATGCCGCCGCCGAAACCAATACCAGAAGGAAGTGTGCTGTTGCCGGAGATTACGCCACCAGTTATGGTGACCGTGGAACCTCCAGCATACACACCGCCGCCACTAGGAGCGCTGTTGCCGGCAATTACGCCACCGGTCAGTTTTAGGGTCGAGGCCTTACCTTTATCGTTGGACACCTTAATGCCCGCGCCCGAGCTAGAAGCGCCACACACATAGCCACCGCTCATGTTGACGGTAGAGCCGTTCTCGGCATAGATGAGGTTGCCAACATTGCAATTATACTGTTGGGTAATTACACCGCTATCAAGATTAAACGTACCGCCCGCATAAACGTTGATGAGCCTCATCGTGGAGCCGGCAGCGGTACCCACGATGGCACCGTTGATGCTGACCTCGTGCCTATAGAGAGTCTCGGTTGTCCCCGTACCGTTCGGCGTCGATTCGGTCACGTAATACGTGAGTTTGGTCGGAATGCCAGAGCTGGTGTCGTAGTCCATCGAGGCAACTCGCCCATTATTGCCGCCATCCGAAGTCTGCTTTTGATCAGACCCTTGGTTAGAATCTTTAACTGTAAGCGCCGCGTTATTGGTGATGTTGAAGAGCGGCTTATTTGAATTGTCGCCCGAATGCGTGATTTTATGGCCGCTTAAGTCCAGCGTTATATTGCTGCCGCTCTTCTCAAGTTTGATTTCGCCGGGATAGTCAATATCAACTGTAAGCTCGAAGCAGGCAGTTTGGTTTTCCCCAACGCCTTGAAGCTTAGCTGACAAATCATCGGCGTTAGTAATGTTAGTAATAGCTGTGGTTGTCTCTTCGCTCTCTGCAGCCTCCTCGGCTGACGCGACAGCGTTAACATCCATCGCATCATTATCTTCCGCCTGCGACTCGTCCTTGGACTGCTCCTCCGGCCGAGCATCGTCGTCGCCCGCAGCATCGCCGCTATCCTGGTTTTCGGCATCCCCGTTAGTAGTTTTTTCTACATCAGTAGACTCACTTGAGGAACCCCCCCCATCACAGTTCCCTCAGTAGAAACCGCCTGACCATCGTTGGCGATGGCCTGCGAGATCGGGGGCATGACGAGCGACAGTACCAGGCTCAACACGGAAGCTCCGCACAAAACGCCTGCCAGTACACGGCGCGTCGCTTTATTACTCTGCTTAGATTTGTCCGAATTCGCTTTCATCGATGTCTCCTCCCCAAGAGACCGCGATCTTGCTCTTTCACTATCAAACGTATCTGCGCAATCTGTAATTGCGCACGCTTAGTAATACTATTGTAATTATTGTTTAAACATCTGAGCAACAAAATCGACATTTTTATGGCAAGTTCTCAATTCTCTTGACATTTACTCAGATTTGCCTTCGTTTATTCGCTATCTATTTTTTGTTTCTGCTGGTAATTTAGTTGCCTATTATTATTTAATGGCATTAGTTTTATTTGCACAACATTTTGCTCAAGAGCGAACATCCTGTGAACGGTCGAAAATCGACCGTGAGCGGTGACTCATTAACCGGAAGGAATACCCTACCAAATTGATGAGAATATCTTTAACCCATCGGTGGTTAGAAGCATGATGTTCTGACGACCATATTTGAATTTGCGCGCAGATTTTAGGTATCAATTCGCCCAAATCGCCTGAGGCCACCGCAAAGGTGCCTGCCCCCTTTGTGGTAGTTCTCCCCCCCGCTACAGCAGATGTTCCTCGATAAAGATCGCGATGCCGTCTTTGTCGTTACTCGCGGTTACAAAGTCGGCGGCGGCACGGGTGGCGTCGCTGCCGTTTGCCATGGCAACGCCCACGCCGGCGTCGGCCACCATGCAGGTGTCGTTATCGGCATCGCCAAACACGCAGATGTTCTGGAGCTCCATGTCGTTGAGCTCCGCCACGCGCACAAGGCCGCGAGTCTTGGACACGCGCGGATCCATGAATTCGTAGAGCCGCTGCGTGGTTTGCAGAGCTGCCGCCTTAACAGTGTCATCGGCAAACGTCGACGCCCGCTCAATCACCCGCGGCATTACCTCGGGCGCCATGGTAAACATCACCTTGGGCTGCGGCCCGCGCAAGAACTCGGCAAAATCGACCACCTGGTAGGGCACGCCGTCGACGCGCGACAGGTGCTCGACGCACGCATTGCTCTCGGGCACGTAGAACACGCCGTCTCGGGGGCAGACGGGCGTTGCCGGAAGGTCCGCCATGTGCTTGCAGATGCGCGCGATGGTCTCGCCCGGCAGCGGATAGCTCAGCTCGTTGATGTCGTGCGCACGGTCGATGACCTCGGCGCCACCGCAACCCACGAGCACGTCCACCAGGCCTTCGATGCCCCAGAGCTCGTACATGGCCTCGGTCGCGTGGGCGTCGCGCCCGGTGCACAGGCCAAAGAGCACACCGCGCTCGCGCAGGGCGCGGATCGCCGCCACGGTGCGCGGGGACACCGTGTGCTGGCTCGTGAGCAGTGTGCCGTCGATATCGCAGAACACGGCTTTGATATGGCTGAAGGTGGTGTCCATGGGGGCCTTTCTGGGTTGTGCGGCGGTGCTGGATGAGGTCAGAAATGGTGTACATGGTATACCAAGGCGCAGGCGCGGCCTGTCAAAGCAAAAACCACCACAAAGGCGCCTGGCCCCTTTGTGGTGATCGCGGCGTCTACGGGCCAAACCATCACAACATTCGACGTTTTTCGGCAGAATCGCGATTTTTACCGAATGTTGTGATGGTTTCTTACTGCTTTACGGCACGTTCCAAGTGATTGCGTCCAAACAGCAGCAGTGCCGCGGGAACCGCCGTCACGACCATGCCTGCCCCCACGAGTGTCCGTTGTACGCCAAATGTTGCCGCCAGCCACGGGGCAATCGCCAGAGGGGCCACACCAGCGAACATATTGCCAAAGCCCATGACCGAATTGACGCGACCAAGCTGCTCGAGCGAAGCCGTCGTCTGCACAATGGTGTTGTGGAGCGGGTTGACGACACCCCAAGCTATACCCAGGGCGATCTGGCCGACAAGGGCCACGCCCACGTACGGTGTCCCCACATAGAGCAGACTTCCCAGGCCCACGGACATAAGCGCCACGAGCAGCGTTTTAAGGTTGACCAGGTGCGGCGGCAAGCGGAGCGCGAGCACGGCACCCAGCACCGCGCCGACACCGCAGGCAGACGAGAGCCAGCCCATCCACTCAACGCCAACGTGCAGAACATCGCGATAGAAAAACGACTCGAGCGGATCGAAGGCACCGTAGCCAAAGTTCGAAAGAAAAATGATGCAGAAAAGTAGCGCGAGGACGCTGTTGGTGAAGACCGTCTTGATGCTGGCTGCGAAGGTGGCGCGGGCGGACGTGCTAGGGTTGGAGCTTCGTCCCGCACGCTCCCCTTCCTCTGTCGAATCGGTATCCGCATGCCCGGCGATATGGCTGGTCTGCGGCCTAAAGCCCCAACCGACGACGAACGCCAGCACGGTAAAGAGCATCATAAGCACGAACACCGCGCGCGACGACGCAGCCGCCGCGACAAAGCCGCCCAGCGTGGGGCCAACGATGATACTCACGTTTGAAAACATGGCGATGGCGGAGTTGATGTCTTTGAGCTCGACAGGATCGTCGGTGAGGTAGGCCGGATAGGACGTGGCGATGGGCTGGGCGAATCCCATCGTAAAGCCCAGAAACACCGCGCCGAGCAGGACGACGCCGGTCGCGCTACCAAAGGCGATGATTGCCGCGCCAGTTGCGAGAGCGCCGATGATGCTCAGCAAGAAATG
>CAJMLB010000097.1:0-3956 GCA_905214145.1 uncultured bacterium
GACTTGCAGCGACGGACCTCGGGACGCTCTTACACCACGTCTGCGCGCGCCACCTCAAGGAGCTTCGAATTGATCTATTTTGCACCGATGCCGCTGATTTTGATGTATGTTAGGCAACAACTGGGGAACATCAGTCGGCACTTACACTCCAGTAAAGCCCTGCGGCGGCAAATGCCGCCGCATTATGCAATCAATAACCCCTCGTCAATGCTGAAAACTCCCGTTTTTGCACGTCGCCAGGGTACCCACGTTGGCATCGGCGGCCTTATCCGCGATCATCGATGCCTTTAGCCGCCACCAGGGCATTCGATAGCAAAATATTTCGTGAATTATATTGACATATGAACATGCGCTCATATACTCGGAAGTAAGTTATATGAGCGCATGTTCATATGAAAGGATATTGCAATGAGCGATCCCGCTGATGAAATAAAGTCCAGCATCGACACCACCATCGCGCCCGACGTCCCCACCACCTGCTCGCCCGAGGACCTTCCCGACGAGGAGCTGCTGTACGACCTTGCCGACCTGTTCAAGGTCTTCAGCGACACCACGCGCATTAAGATCCTCTACGCCCTCATGGGCCGCGAACTCTGCGTGGCAGACATCGCCGAAGCGACCGCGACCTCGCAGTCTGCGGTGTCACACCAGCTGCGCACGCTCAAGCAGTCGCACCTGGTTAAATTCCGGCGCGACGGGCGCAATATCCTCTACTCGCTTGCCGACGACCACGTCTACACCATGCTCAACCAAGGCATGAGCCACATCTGCGAATAGCAACCAACCACGGTACCAGCGCGGCCTGCACCCAAGCCGCAAGACAGGGAAAGGAACCCACCATGAAAAAGCAGTTCAAGCTCGACGAGATCGACTGCGCCAACTGTGCGCGCGAGCTTCAGGACGAGCTGGCCAAGCTCGAGGGCGTCAAATCCGTGTCCGTTAACTTTATGACCCAGAAGCTGACGCTCGAGGCCGATGACGCCGAGTTCGACGAGGTGCTCGACCGCGTCGTGGAGTTTACGGCCGACGCCGAGCCGGACTGCGAGATCATTCTCTAGCCTGCGCATACGCTGACCCGCAAGGCCGCGCTTGCCGCGGCCTTTGCTCGCGAAGTTATATGAGCGAGTGTTCATACATTCAAATGAGAGGTTTGAATCATGGCAGCCGCCGATCCCACAAAGAAAAAGAAGAAGCGTAAGAAGAAAGAGTCCCTTGAGCATAAGCGCAACCGTATCCTGGTAGCGCTAGGCATTTTTGCCGTTGTTTATGCCCTCGACGAGCTCGGAGCTCTCACTATCGCATTTGGGGAGCCCGGCAACGTCTACGCCAGTTTCGTGCTGTTCCTCGTGCCGTTTTTAATTGCCGGCTACGACGTGCTCCAAAAGGCATTCAATAACATCCGCCGCGGCAAGGCCTTCGACGAAAGTTTCCTTATGGCCGTCGCGACCATCGGCGCGTTTGCCATGGTGCTCTTCCCCGACACCGACCCGCACATGGCCGAAGGCGCCGCCGTCATGCTGTTCTATCAGGTCGGCGAGCTGTTCCAGGCATATGCCGTGGGCAAAAGCCGCAAGTCGATCAGCGCCATGATGGACATCGCGCCCGATTATGCCAACGTCGAGCAACCCGACGGCACACTCGAGCAGGTCTCCCCCGATGACATCGCCGTCGGCACCGTCATCGTCGTCAAGCCCGGCGAGCGCGTGCCCATCGACGGCGTCATCGTCGAAGGCGAGACGCAGCTCGATACCGCCGCCCTTACCGGCGAGTCGGTCCCCCGCCCGGCCAAAACCGGAGACGATATCATCAGCGGCTGCATCAACATGACGGGTCTCATCCACGTGCGCACCACCAAGCCCTTTGGCGAGTCCACCGTCGCACGCGTCCTGGAACTCGTGGAAAACGCCAGCGAAAAGAAGGCACGTACCGAGAACTTCATCACGCGCTTCGCCCGCGTCTACACGCCCGCCGTCACCGGCGCGGCCGCGGTACTCGCGCTCGGCGGCGGCTTGGTCACCGGCGCCTGGTCCGACTGGATCCTGCGCGGCCTGACCTTCCTGGTCGTCAGCTGCCCGTGCGCGCTCGTGATCAGCGTCCCGCTCAGCTTCTTTGGTGGCATCGGCGGCGCGTCCAAGCTGGGAGTTCTCATCAAGGGCTCCAACTACCTCGAGACGCTCGCCGATGTGGATACCGTCGTCTTTGACAAGACCGGCACGCTCACCAACGGCACGTTTTCGGTCGTGGCGGTACACCCCGAGACCGGCTATACCGAGCAGTCACTGCTTGAGGTCGCGGCCCTTGCCGAGTCGTTTTCCGATCACCCCATCGCGCAGTCGGTACGCACCGCCTTCCAGGGCGAGCTCGATCCCAAACGCGTAAGCGACTCCACCAATGACGCGGGCCATGGCGTGACGGCGAATATCGACGGCAAGCGCGTCATCGTCGGCAATGCCAAGATGCTTGCTGCGGCCGGTATCGACGCCCCCAATTGCGAGGTCGTCGGTACGATCCTCCATGTACTGGTCGATGACACGTACGCCGGCCATATCGTAATTGCCGACACCATAAAGGCCGATGCCAAGCAGGCGATTCGCGACTTGCACACTGCCGGCGTCAAACGCACCGTCATGCTCACGGGCGACCGTGAGGAGGTTGCAGCGTCTGTGGCCAAGCAGCTGGGGCTCGACGAGTTCCACGCGCAGCTCATGCCAGGCGATAAGGTCGAGCGCGTCGAGGCATTGCTGGCAGTCGAATCGAGCAAGGGCAAGCTCGCCTTTGTCGGTGACGGAATCAACGACGCACCCGTGCTCACGCGCGCCGACGTCGGAATCGCCATGGGCGCCATGGGCTCGGACGCCGCAATTGAAGCTGCCGACGTGGTGCTGATGGACGACAAGCCGTCCAACATCTCCCGCGCGATCCGCGTGGCGCGCAAGACCATGACGATTGTTTGGCAGAACATCATCTTTGCGTTGGGCATTAAGCTGCTGATTCTGGTGCTCGCGGCGCTCGGCATCGCCAATATGTGGCTCGCCGTCTTTGGCGACGTGGGTGTGGCGATCATCGCCATCCTGAACGCCATGCGCGCGATGGGTGTCAAGAACCTGTAGCATTCGTGGTCCCTCCGGCCGGGGCCGGGCTTGGTTTTGAAAACGTCCTCGACCAATGAAGTGCCCCCGTTCTGCTCCTTCGGAGCTACGAACGGGGGCACTTCTGGTCTGCGGAGTGTTTTCAAAACCAAGCCCGGCCCCGGCCTGCGGTAACGTTGCTGATGGTTCTTGGGCATCGCTTGCTGGCGGGGTTCCTTGTCTGAGTTGGACTTTGTTGATGGGGTTACTGGTCCCGGTCGCTGTCCCGCGCCTATGGCGCGGGAGGCGCGTCTCTTTGGGATGGAAGGGCGGCACTGTTTAAAGGATGGTACATCCCGACAGGTTTACTTTGGACTCGGAGAAAGTCGCTGTCGTTAGAAATCTCTATCCCCTTTCGCTGGTTCGCGCTTTGCGTGAACTCCGCGCTACTGTGGGTCAGTTAGGCTTCTGTTGTTGAACCCGCTACATCTTCCCGTCCCAACATCGCCCTCAGCTTCTCGAAGCTCTCCTCACTCAGGCAGTGCTCCATATGGCAGCCCTCTTGCGAGGCAACATCGGGCGCTACGCCTGCGTCCTCTAGCAGCCCCACAAAAAAGCAATGGCGCTCCCACATATGGCGGGCAACCTCAAGACCGCGTTCCGTCAGATGCACATCGCGTTTACCCATTTCGACATAGCCGTTGTTCTCCAAGGCCGCCATGGCTTTAGAGACACTTGCCTTGGTTACGCCCAGGTATTCGGCGACGTCAATTGACCGAACGATGCCCTGGCGCTCCGAGAGCACATAAATAGATTCGAGATAGTCTTCTCCAGATTCACGCAGGGCCATGGGCCGCCTTTCGCGATGGCTTCTAGTTAGCCTTTGGA
>CAJMLB010000098.1:0-3955 GCA_905214145.1 uncultured bacterium
TAGTTCCAGCAACGGTCGCAGCACTCGCCCTCGGCAGCCTCGATGGCAACGGAGAGCTCCTCACCCTGGGTCAGCTCAACATCGGAGACGATGTAGAACTCGGCCAGGTCGACCGCCTTGTCGCCGGTCAACAGCGCATACATCTCAGCGGGAACGACCGCCTTGACACGGACCTGCTGGCTCTTGGTGAAGGTGCCGGCGGAGCGGGCATCCTCAAGGGCCTTGGTCACGGCGCTACGGAGCTCGAGCGAAGCCTCGAGCACGCCCTCGAACTCATTGGCCTCGTCGACCGTGATGGGCGACTTGTACCAATCGAGCAGCGCGGCGTACTTCTGGTGGTCGACGCAGCCGGCGGGCGCATAGGCCATGGCCTCATCGACGGTGTAGGACAGGATCGGCTGCAAATCGCGCATGAGCATCGAGAAGAGCTCGGCGAGCACGGTCTGGGCGCTGCGGCGCTCGAGCGAGCCGGGCTTTTCGCAGTACAGACGGTCCTTCAGGGCGTCGAGGTACACGTTGGAAAGCTCGGTAACCACGAAGTCGTAGAGCGCACGGTAGGCGCGCGGGAACTCGTAGCTGGCGTAGGCATCGTCGACCTCGGCCTGAACCTGGGTCAGACGGGCAACCATGAGCTTGTCGAGCGGCAGCAGGTCGGCAAAGGCGACGCCGTCGGTCTCGGGCTCAAACTGACCCTCGAGCTCGGAGAGCAGGAAGCGCAGCGTGTTGCGGAAACGACGGTAGGCATCGGACGTACGAGCGAGAATCTCGTGGTCGATGGAGACATCGGAGCTGGTATCGACCGAGGCGACCCACAGGCGGATGATGTCGGCGCCCATCTCGTCGCAGACCTTGTTGGGGTCGATGACGTTGCCGAGCGACTTGGACATCTTGCGGCCCTGACCGTCGAGCGTGAAGCCCTGCGAGACGACTGCCTTGTACGGAGCATGGCCGTTGGCGCCCACAGAGGTGAGCAGCGAGCTCTGGAACCAACCGCGGTGCTGGTCGGAGCCTTCGAGATACACGTCAGCCGGGTACTCAAGCTCGGGGCGATACTCGCAGACGGCCTTCCAGGAGACGCCGGAATCCCACCACACGTCGAGGATGTCCTTATCGGCCTTGAGGTGATGGCCGCCGCACTTGGGGCAGACGCAGGCCTCACCCAGGTAGCTCTCGGGAGCGTCGGTGAACCAGGCGTCGGAGCCCTTCTCGTGGAAGAGCTTGATGACGGCGTCGAGCGTGGCATCATTCATGACCTTCTCGCCGCAGTCGGCGCAGGTGTAGCTGGGGATAGGCACGCCCCAGTTGCGCTGACGGCTGATGCACCAGTCGGGACGCTGCTCGACCATGGCACCGATGCGGTTGGCCGCGTGGGCCGGATACCACTTGACGTTCTCGCGGACCTCTTTGCCAGCCTGCTCGCGCAAACCGGTCTTGTCCATCGAGACAAACCACTGGTCGGTAGCACGGAAGAGCACCGGGTGCTTGCAGCGCCAGCAGTGCGGATAGCTGTGCGTGATCTTCTTCTCGAGAACCAGGGTGCCGCGCTCGCGCAGGAACTCGATGATATGCGGGTTGGCCTCATCGGTATCCATACCGCTGAAGGGACCACCGGTGCCAAACTCCTCGCCGGTGTAGAACTTGCCGTCGTCATCGACCGGCATGCAGATGTCGGTGATGCCCTCCTTGAGGCAGGCGAAGTAGTCGTCGACGCCGTGGCCGGGCGAGTTGTGGACGATACCGGTACCGTCGTCGACACCGACGTAATCGGCCAGCAGCGCCACGCCCTCAACGCCGTCAAAGATCGGCTGCTTGTAGTGGATGTGGTGGAAGGTCTCAGCGGGAACCACATAGGGCTTGCCGGCGACCATAACCGGGGTGTACTCCCAGCCAAACTCCTCGCAGCACTTGGGAGCCAGGTCCTCGAGCATGACCTCGGCACGGCCATCGTGCTCAACGGCGACATAGGCGGCGCCGGGCTTAAGGGAAACGGCCTGGTCAGAGGGGATGGTCCACGGCGTGGTCGTCCAGATGATAAAGTCGACCGGACCGTCGAAGTTCTCTAGGCCGGCGGGCTTGGAGGTCATCTCAAAGCGCACGAAGATGGAGGGGCTCGTCTCGTCGGAGTACTCAATCTCGGCCTCGGCCAGCGCGGTGTGGCAGTGCTTGCACCAGTGAACCGGCTTGTGGCCGCGATAGATCATGCCCTTATCGAACATGGCCTTGAAGACCTCGATGTCGGCGGCATCGTGCTGGTGATAGAGCGTCAGATAGGGGTTATCCCAGTCGCCGAGCACGCCCAGACGACGGAAACCGGCCTTCTGCAGCTCGATGTTCTCAACAGCGAACTCGTTGCAGAGCTCACGAATCTTGGCCGTGGGGGTCTGGTTGAACTTCTCGGTGCCGAGCTTCTCCTCGACCTTGTGCTCGATCGGCTGACCATGGCAGTCCCAACCGGGGACATAGGGAACCTCATAGCCCTGCATCATCCAGTAGCGGTTGATCATGTCCTTGGAGATCTTGTTCATGGCATGGCCGATGTGGATCGGACCGTTGGCGTACGGAGGACCGTCGTGCAGCACAAACTTCTTGTGACCCTCGTTCTTCTTCAGAACCTGCTCGTAGACCTTGTTGTCCTGCCAGTCCTTGAGTCGCTTGGGCTCGGACTTGGAAAGACCGGCACGCATGGGAAAACCGGTCTTGGGCAGATTCATCGTCTGCTTGTACTCGTTTGCCACGGTACCCCTTTCATGTCGTGGGCGCGCACGCCCGTTGGGCACCAAAAAAGCGCCCGTCCCTACAAGCTGGGACGAAGCGCCACAAATCGAGCTGTACGCTCGCAAAAGCTCTTCGCTTAACCACCCAGCTTAGATGCCCTCGCCCGCATATTCGCGCGCTCGCATCCGTTACTCGGCTGGCCTGTATCGACGACCATCTCGGCGATATCTACTAAGACGTGCCTGTGCGGCGCGCCCGTTGGGACCGCAGCTCCGGGGTGATTTTCATCGGTCGCATGCACGGGTTCTCAGCGCTTCCCGCTCTCTGTAGCATGCGGACGGCCGACTACTCGCCCCCATCAACGCTTATGCGGTGTATGGTAGCACGGTCAACGCCGCCGAAAAACCCTCAACACTGGTTTTATACGTTCGAAATTTCTCGCTATTACAGCCCTTCTCTAGGAGCAAAATACCTGAAAGCACTCTATCTCACGAAAGAAGGTACCTATGCGCACAATTGGAATGAGCGACTATACCGTCGGCGAAGACTGCTTTGACGAGCTGCCCGGCGCACTGGCGGAGTACGGCGCGACAAAGGTCGCGATCATCGGTGGCAAGCGGGCACTGGCCGCAGCACTTCCCGGTATCGAAGCTGCGCTGGCAGGCACCGACGTCGAGATTCTGGAGACGCGCGTCTACGGCACCAACAGCACGCGGGCCAATATCGCCAAGGTCGTGAACTCCCCCGCTTGCCAGCAGGCAGACGTGCTTATCGCCTGTGGCGGCGGCAAGGCACTCGACACCGTCAAGACGGCGGCCATCGAGCTCAAGAAGATCGTCTTTACCGTGCCGACGATTTGCTCTAACTGCTCGGCCGCGACCGCCATTGCCGTTGTCTACAACGACGATGGATCGCTCGAGGGCTATTCGTACCCCAACCGACCGGCGCACATCTTCATCAATCCCAAGATCATAGCCGAGGCTCCGGCAGAGTACTTTTGGGCCGGCGTGGGCGACGCCCTGTCCAAGCAGCCCGAGGTCGAGTACGCCACGAGCGCCGGCAACCTGGAGCACACCGCCGGCCTTGGCCTGGCTCTTGCCCACACCTGCTCCGAGCCGCTGTTTACCTACGGTGTTCAGGGTCTTGAGGACGTTCGTCAGAATCTGTCGAGCGAGGCCGTCAAGCAGATCGCGCTCGACATCGTGGTCAACACGGGCTATGTCTCGAACCTGACCAACCA
>CAJMLB010000099.1:0-3884 GCA_905214145.1 uncultured bacterium
GGCAGCACGCCCGGCGAGGGGGAGAGCGTCGATGCCTCGACCGCAGGCATGACCAACGGCGAGAGCGGGGAGACGAAGTTCCCCAGCTTTAAGGGCAAGGACTTGGACGGCAACGATGTAAACAGCGACGAGCTGTTCTCCAAGAACAAGGTCACCGTCATGAACTTCTGGTTTACCACCTGCAAGCCGTGCGTGGGAGAGCTGGGCGATCTGGAGAAGCTCAACAAGGAGCTTGCCGAGAAGGGCGGCCAGGTCGTGGGCGTTAATTCCTTTACGCTCGACGGCAAAAAAGACGAGGTGGCCGATGCCAAGGACGTGCTTTCCAAGAAGGGCGTGACGTATAAAAACATCTGGTTTAAGTCGGACAGCGAGGCCGGAAAGTTCACCTCCAACCTGTACTCGTTCCCGACCACCTATGTGATCGACCAGAACGGCAACATCGTGGGAGAGCCGATCATGGGCGGTATCAACTCTGCTGAGCAGCGTGAGGCGCTCAACAAACTGATCGATCAGGCACTCGCGAAGAGCGAACAGTAGGTTCGAATGCGACAAAGGTGTGACAAAGGGGCAGTCCCTTTGTCACACCTTCGATGTTATGTGCGGGATGGTGCGCCATGCGGCGTGCCGTCCCGTTTTTTGTTCGTTACATTCCTTGCTGGTACCGGCAAAAAAGCTGATAGAGTAGGTCAAACGCGTTGGATGCGAACGGCGGGGGAGAGGTTGCCGTCCATGCTGGATCTCAGAGTTATTTGCAAAAGGTACGTTACGCAGTCGTTTACGCAGGTGGCGCTCGACAGCGTGAGCCTGTCTTTTCGCGATAACGAGTTCGTGGCCATTCTGGGTCCCTCGGGTTCGGGTAAAACCACGATGCTCAACGTTATCGGTGGGCTCGATCATTTCGATTCCGGCGACCTGCTGATCGACGGCATCTCGACCAAGGACTTCCACGATCGCGATTGGGATGCCTATCGCAACAACCGCATCGGCTTTGTGTTCCAGAGCTATAACCTCATTCCGCATCAGACCATTTTGGAAAACGTGGAGCTGGCGCTTACACTCACGGGCGTGGGACATGCCGAGCGCCGCCAGCGTGCGCGCGAGGCGTTGGAGAAAGTCGGTCTGGGCGAGCACGTTAACAAGCGCCCGAGCCAGCTTTCGGGTGGACAGATGCAGCGCGTGGCCATTGCCCGCGCCCTGATCAACGATCCCGAGATCGTGCTGGCAGACGAGCCGACCGGCGCCTTGGATTCTACAACGTCCGTGCAGGTCATGGACTTGCTCAAGGATGTTGCGCGCGACCGTCTGGTCATCATGGTCACGCACAATCCCGAGCTGGCGTACCAGTACGCCACGCGCATCGTCAACCTGGCGGACGGCAAGATCACCGACGATTCCGACCCCTTCGATGTTGCCAAGGCCACGCGCCGCGAGGCCAAGCCTACGCGCAAAACCTCGATGAGCTTTGTGACGGCGCTGGGGCTTTCTGCCCGAAACCTCATGACCAAGAAGGGCCGCACGGCCATGACTGCCTTTGCGGGCTCGATTGGCATTATCGGTATCGCGGCGATTCTGGCGCTGTCCAATGGCGTAAACGGCTACATCAAAAAGGTCGAGGAGGATACGCTTTCGAGCTACCCGCTCACCATTTCCAAGCAGGACTACGACCTGTCATCCATGATGGGCGGACAGGGGGCTGCGGATGATGAGGCGTCCAACGGCGGGGATTTATCCGATGGTACTGGTGACAAAGCTAAGGGAACCGATAAGATCCCCGTGGTTACGGCCGTAAAGGACATGTTTGCAAGCGTTAAGTCCAACGACATGACGAGCTTTAAGGCATGGCTCGATGCCGGTGGCGACGGCATCGATAAAGAAGTCAACGCCATCCAGTACGGCTACGGTGTATCGCCGGTTGTCTATCGTGCCGGCAAGGGCGATGAGAAGCCTGTCCGGCTGGTGCCCAATGCCATGACCGAGGCCATGAGCGGAGGTGCGAGTTCGGCGGCAACGGTGAGCATGGAATCCATGGGAACCTCGGTCTTTAACGAGATGATTGACGACCAGAGCCTGCTCGACAGCCAGTACGATGTCGTCGCCGGTCATTGGCCCACGTCTGCCAACGAAGCCGTGATGGTGCTTTCGAGTCGCGGTACGGTGGGCGACTACACGCTCTACAGCATCGGTGCGCTGGATATCAATGAGCTCAACGATCTGGTAAACAGCGCTATGACGGCCGACGGTGGGGTCAAAGCACCCGAGACCGGTACCGACTTTACCTACGACGATGCGCTGTCCACGACGTTTAAGGTGTTGTCGCCGGCCGATGCGTATCGCAAAAACGAAGAGACCGGCATATGGACTGACATGTCTGACGATGCCGACTTTATGACGGCCAAGGTTGCCGACGGTATTGACGTGCGCATTGTGGGTGTGGTACGACCCAACGAGACGGCCAATGCGAGCGCGTTGTCTCCGGGCATTGCCTATACACATGCGCTGACTCGCCGGCTTATGGAACGCGCCGCAAATTCGCAGATTGTGCAGGAGCAACTCGCCCACCCCGAGACGGATGTCTTTACGGGCAAGTCTTTCGATGAACTGCGGGGCGAGGCCAAGCAAGGCGTGGATCTGGGCAGCATGTTCAGCGTTGACGAGGCGGCGCTGAAGAGCGCGTTCTCGTTCGATACGTCTGCGCTCTCGGGTGCAGGCGGCGGTATGGACCTTTCTGGTATCGATTTGTCCGGGCTGGACATTGACCTTTCGGGCGTTGGTAGGGACATCGACTTTGGCGACATCATGGCCAAAGCGCCGGCCCCAGATTTCTCAGGTATCTTTGACGGTCTGGAACTCACGCCCGAGCAAATGCAGCAGGTGGGAACGCTAGCCAACCAGCTGTTTGAGGGCTTTTTGCAGTCTGATCAGTTTAAGGCGCTGACACCCGATGATCTTAAGGACGCGTCAAAGCTTGCCGCCGCGTTCTCGGCGTATCTTGAGAATGATGCGGCAGCCCAGCAAATCCTGGCCCAGCTCAAAGCGCTCGGCGGCGATGCCCTGGCCGAGCGCCTGCAGCAGGCGATGACCGACTATGTGCAAAAGCAGCTGGCTCCGTATCTGCAACAGGCAATGGACCAGGTGACCAAGACAATCAGCGACCAGATAGCGACAACGGTATCGTCCCAGCTTAAAGCAGGCGCGGCAGGGCTCATGGGTCAGATGGCGACGCAGATGTCTTCGAGTTTTGCTAGCCTGGCGAGCGCCATGCGTGTGGATGCGAGTGCCTTCGCTCGTGCCATCCACTTCAACATGGACGCCGAGGACCTGAGCTCGCTCATGATGAGCTATGCCAAGGCTTCGAAGCTCACCTACGACAACAACCTGACCACGCTGGGCTATGCGGACGAGGCAGACCCCATCTCGGTCAAGATTTTCCCGCGCGACTTTGAGGCCAAGGAGCGCGTGCTCGACCATATCGATGCGTACAACAAGCAGGTCAAAGCCGCTGGTCACGATGAGCAGGCAATCTCGTACACCGACTACATGGGTATCATCATGGGCTCGGTGACCGACATCGTGAACACCATCAGCTTGGTGCTCATCGCATTCGTGAGTATCAGCCTGGTGGTGAGCTCCATCATGATCGGCATCATCACGTACATCAGCGTGCTGGAGCGCAAGAAGGAGATTGGCATCCTGCGCGCGATCGGCGCGTCGAAGCGCAACGTGGCCAACGTATTCAATGCCGAGACCTTTATCGAGGGCCTTATCGCCGGCGTCTTTGCCATTGTCGTCGTGGTGCTCGTGAGCTTTCCGGTTAATGCCTGGGCGCTTGCTGCCAAACAGGTACCCAATCTGATGAGCCTGCCCGTGCAGGATGCGCTGGTGCT
>CAJMLB010000100.1:0-3871 GCA_905214145.1 uncultured bacterium
TCTTCCTTCTCGGCCGCCTCGCGATCCTTCTTCACCGTACCGGACAGGTCTTTGTCGGACTTGGTGAAGACAAGATTGCCGTCATCTTCTTCGAGGATGAGTTTGCCGTCCTTGAGCTTCATGTCATGCGACTCGTCTTCGGCGGTGATGGTTACGGTGGTGGCGTCCTTTGCCTCCCATTTAAGGTCGACGACTTCAAGGAACAGGTCGAGGGCACCTGTACCGTCCTCATCGAGAATCAGGACGCAGTGGACACCCCAATCCTCGAGCATCTTCATGTACTCATCGGTCAGCTCTTCGCCATCCACGGTTCCACCCGAGAGTTCCCAGCTGCCGACGAAGTTGGCCTTGGGGTCTTTGCCGCCGCCGCTGCAGCCCGTCAGGGCAAAGGCGAGCGCCAGGACGCATGTCAGAAATGCGAGTACGGACTTTTTGAACGTTGTCTTCATGGTGTCCTCCTTCTTGTGTGAAAACCCATAGAAGCAAATGCGGGGGTGGCGGATCCCCCGCCAATTACCAGATAGAGGGGCTAGGGCCGGGGCGTTCCGCAGTTGCTGCAGAACTTGCCGCCGTTTTCGCTACCGCAGTTGGGGCAGAACCACTTGGCCGGTGCCGGGGCGGGTGCGGGACTACCGCACTCGGAGCAGAACTTGCCGGTGTTGGTGGCGCCGCAGCTGCAGGTCCATGCGCCGGTCGCAGGTGCGGCAGCGGGTGCCGGTGCGGGAGTCGGAGCCGGCTGCGGGGCGGCCTGCCGCTGTGCCTGGCCGGCGGCGAACAGCTGGCTGGCGTTCATGCCGCCCATGCCACCTGCCATGCCCATGCCCATAAAGCCTGCCATCGCGCCGTTGGGATTGGCGGCTGCCGCGCGCATTGCGTCGCTCTGGGCGCTGGCAATGTTGGCTGCCGCCATGGTGGGATCGCGCATGACTGCGGCCTTCTGCAGGTCCTTGATCATCTGCTCGTCTTCTTGCGAGGCGGCGATGGAGTTGACGCCAAAGCTCACGATCTCGACGCCACGCAGGTCGCGCCAGTCGGCAGAGAGGACCTCGTTGAGCGCGCGGGCGAGCTCGGTGGTGTGGCCGGGGATGGCGCTGTAGCGGATGCCCATCTCCGAGATCTTGGCAAAGGCGGGCTGCAGGGCGGTGAGCAGCTCGGACTTAAGCTGGCTGTCGATCTTGTCGCGCGTATAGCTATCGGTCACGTTGCCGCACACATTGGTGTAGAACAGCAGCGGGTTGGTGATGCGGTACGAATACTCGCCGTTGCAGCGCACGGAGATGTCGACGTCCAGACCAATGTTGTTATCGACCACGCGGAAGGGCACAGGCGAGGCGGTGCCGTACTTGTTACCGATGATCTCCTTGGTGTTGATGAAGTAGACGCGCTGGTCCTTGCCCGCGTCGCCGCCAAAGGTAAAGCGACTGCCGATATTGGCGAACGTCTCCTTGATGGAGTCGCCCAGGTTGCCGCTAAAGACGCTCGGCTCGCTGCCGGTATCGAAGACGAACTCACCGGGCTCCAGCGCGACTTCGATGATCTTGCCGTTTTGCACCACGAGCATGCCCTGGCCGTCGTTGACGGCGATGACCGAGCCGTTGGAGATGACGTTGTCCTCGCCGCGCGTGTTGGAGCTGCGGCCACCGGTACGTTTGCTGCCCTTGCAGGCCAAGACGTCAGCGGGCATCGATTCGCAGTAGATAAATTCCTTCCACTGGTCGGCCATGACGCCGCCGGCAGCTCCCAATCCAGCTTTCAAGAGTCCCATGGTGATCTTCCTTTCTCGTCAAAGGCCGGGTGGTATTGGTCGGATTGCTTAGTCGTCCTTGTCGTCTTTCATGACAACGGTGGTCTCGGTGTGGCTGAAGGTGTCGTGCTTCTCGGTCAGGTCGAGCTCGCCGCAGTACTCGTCGGCGTGGGTGGCCTCGTTGGCCGTCTTGAGCTGGCCTACCAGTAGCACGTCTCCGACAATCACGATGATCAACGGCGCGATGATGTTGATGAGGATGCCCTCGATATCAAAGGCGAGGTAATCCGGATCGAAGGCGTTCTCGCCCATAAAGAGAATCTGGGAGAGGACAAATCCGATCACAAAGAACAGCACCGAGGCGATGGCGAGCTTGGGCTTGGAGCAGGGAAGCTCGCCGACCATGCGACCGGTTTGGCCGTTCATGGCAAACAGATAACTCTTGCCGTTCCACGAGGTGGAGAGCATCCACACGGGGAACAGGGCATAATCGTTTTCTTCCCAGGTGTAGTCGAGCTGCTTGCTTTCGACCGTGGCATCGTCATATTCGTCGACGACGGTCTCGCGCAGGGCCGAGATCGTGCTCTCCTCCATGCGGCGCTCGGCACGCGCCTTGCAGGTTTCGCAATCTTCGTCATAGCGGTTGGCGATGTAGCCGGGCATATAAGCGACCGAAAACGGGCGCAGCGCGTCGTAGTCAAACGGCTCGATGGCATCCATGTGGCCGTCGGGCATCTTGGATGATCCGTCGACGGGCACGCGCTCAAACGAGATATTGCCCTTACGGTAGGCGTCGTAGTGGTCGGTGGTCGTGACGGTGCGGTCGGATTCCTCGGTCACGGTCTCGTTGGTCGCGTCAAAGTACACTTCGCCGTCAACGCGGGCGCCGTAGAGCCAAAACGGCACGTAAACGCCTTGGACTTCGTCGATATGGTTGCCGGTGACAAAGCTCTTGGGCAGCAGAATCTTGCCCTTGTAGTGGTCTTTGAGCGCGGCCATGACATCGTCGCGCCCGAGCTTAAACGGAATCACCAGGTCGGGTGAGAAATCGCCCGAGAGCTGGCCGGGCGCCACGGCAGAGTTGCCGCAGTATGGGCAGGTGGTAACGGCGACGGTGCCGTCCGAGACCAGCTCGGCACCGCACGACGAGCAGATGTAGCCGGCGTTTTGAGCCAGCTCCTGCACGGCATCGTCGGCAGCAGGTTTGGGAGCCGCGGCTGCGGCATCGGCTTTGGCATCTGCCTTGTCCTGGCGCTCGCGATAGAGGGCCTCGACTTCTTCGACTTCAAAACGCGAATCGCAGTAGTCGCAGACGAGCTTTTGCTCGGCACTGGCAAAGTGAAGGGGGCCGCCACACGCGGGGCACTGATAGTTGACGCTCTCGAAGGCCATGATCGGTCCTTTCGCTGCCGGAGGCTATGCGCCGATGGCGCCGCCGCAGTATTCGCAGCGCCCGCTGGCATCGGGAATGGTGGTTGCACCGCAGAAGGGGCAGGTGACCGCGGTCTTGGGGGCCTTGGCGGCCACGACGCTGTCGCGCGTCTCCTGGCGCAGCTGCACCAGCGCGTCGCGGACCTCGGTTGCCTGGCGCTTGGCCTCGCGGTATTCGATGGAACCGCGCTGATCGATGGTGGAGTCGTTCACGCGCAGGTTGATCTCGGTAAAGTACGGCGTGTTGACGTGGATGGTCAGGTTAAAGTCGTAATCCAGGTCGTAGCGCGGCGGATTGTAGCTCTCGCGCTCGCCGTCTTTTGTCTCGCGATAGATTTCGGTGCGGTGCTCGTCGATATCCATATCGCAGCCGAGTACCTGCGAGAACTCGATGATGTCGGGATTGGCGTCGCGCCAGCGGCTCTGCGAAGTGATGATCAGCAGGCCCGCGTCTTCGTCGAGCATGATGTTGGTGCGCCCGGCCGAGAGTGTGCGCGTGGGGTTGAACGACGCCAGGCGCTCGGCATTGGCCTCGCGGTAGGCGAGTTGCTCGCGGATATCGTCCGCGGTGCTGGAGCGATAGCCGTGGAAGTAGGGGGAGAGCTTGCCGGCACACTCTTTGCACAGGTAGCCTTCGCTGATCTTGGTCTTTCCCAAAAGTCCCAGCTCGGTACCGCAAATCGCGCACTCTTTCTT
>CAJMLB010000101.1:0-3868 GCA_905214145.1 uncultured bacterium
CTCTTGCCGCTCTCGATATCGTGCAGGTAGCGCTCAACATCGCGACGATTGCGAATGTCCAGGTCGGCTGTGATCTTACCGTACACGCGGTGATTGACGATCACGTTGAGCACGGCACCACCCGCGTCGACGATGCTCGTGAGCTCGTCACCTGCCTGCTCCACGCCATGGTGCACCTTGACCAGGCGCGTGGGCACGGCGGGGCTGCTGGGGGCCTCCTGCAGCACGTAGCCGCGATTGGTCGCCACGATATCGTGCCCATCGGCGCGCAGCAGGGCGATGTCTTGCACGACAATCTGGCGGCTCACACCCACCTCACGAGCAAGCGCACTGCCCGAGACAGGGTCTTTGGCTCCCTCGAGCACGCCCATGATGGCACGGCGACGCTCGCGGGCGTCCATTATTTACCGTCCAACAGACGCAGGCGCTTAAGCGAGAGGTCGAGAATCGGCGCAGAGTGCGTCAACGCCCCCGAGCTGATAAAGTCAACGCCCAGGTCGGCGAGCGCGCGGATATTGCTGGCGTCCACGTTGCCCGAGCACTCGGTCTTGGCACGACCGGCGATAAGCTCAATCGCAGCAGCCATGTCATCGTGGGTCATGTTGTCGAACATGATGATGTCGGCGCCGGCCTCCACGGCCTCGCGCACCATATCCAGGTTCTCGCACTCAATCTCGACCGTCGTGGTAAACGATGCATGGGCGCGCGCCATCTCAATCGCACGAGTCACACCACCGGCGGCGTCGATATGGTTGTCCTTGAGCATGACGGCCGTCGACAGGTTATAGCGGTGGTTGCTGCCACCGCCGATCTCGACTGCGGCCTTCTCGAAGACACGCATGCCCGGCGTGGTCTTGCGCGTGTCGACAAGCACGGTCTTGGTGCCCTCGAGCGCAGCCGCCATCCGATGCGTGTAAGTAGCGATGCCGCTCATGCGCTGCAGATAGTTGAGCGCCACGCGCTCGCCCGAAAGCAATACGCGCGCGTCGCCGCGCACCTGGCCCACGTGGTCACCGGCGTGCACCTCGTCACCATCGGCAACATCAAACAGCACCGAACTCTGCGAATCTAGCAGCTCAAAGGTGCGAGCGAACACATCCAAGCCCGCGATGATGCCATCGGCCTTGGCGATGAGCTCCACCGTGGCGGAACGCGCCGTGGGACACACGCTCGCCGTGCTCACGTCCTCAAAGGTAATGTCCTCGCGCAGAGCCTGCAGAATCAGATCATCGACGACGAGCTTCATGGTAATGGGATTCACGGTCTACTCCTCCACGGCCTGCGTGCCGGCGGCACGGGCCAGATCATCGATTGCAAGGTTATCGGAACTCAGGGCGCGATGGTGCCCATCGAGCGCGGGCTCGCCCGTCTGCTCCACGGCAAGCGACTCGCCGGTACGCATACGCCAAGCGGCGCGACGACCCCAGACCAGCGCTTCGAGCAGGCTGTTTGATGCAAGGCGGTTCTTGCCGTGAACGCCGTTGCAGGCTGTCTCGCCCGCGGCGTAGAGCTCGGGCATCGAGGTGCGGCCGTCCTTGTCGACCCACACGCCGCCCATAAAGTAATGCTGCGTGGGTGTGACGGGAATGGGCTCGTCCAGGATGTCGCGGCCGTCCTCCAGGCAGCGTGCGCGGATGTTGGCGAAGTGCCCGGTCACCACGTCGCGCTCGACGGGGGCAAAGCTCAGCCACTCGTGCTCGGTGCCGTCCTGCTTCATCTGCTCGCGAATAGCGGCGGCGACCACGTCGCGCGGCTGCAGTTCGTCGGTAAAGCGCTCGCCGGCGGCGTTGAGCAGAATCGCGCCCTCGCCGCGGCAGCTCTCGCTGATCAGGAAAGTGCGGCCCGGCTGCGGCGAGAATAGACCCGTGGGGTGAATCTGCACGTAGTCCAGGTGCTCCATCGTAATGCCGTGCTCCTGCGCGATGTAGCAGGCGTCGCCGGTGAGCTGCGGGTAGTTGGTGGAGTGATCGTACACGCCGCCGATGCCGCCCGTCGCCCACAGCGTATGGCGAGCATGAATCTTAAACGGCTTACCGGCATGCACGCCCTCATCGGCATTTGCCAGCTCGTCGGCGGGACGAACCGAATCGCCCTCATCCACGGCAACGGCGACGACGCCGGTGCACACCGTGGCGCCGTCACGCTCGGCAGTCAAGATGTCGGTCATGGCCACGTGCTCAAGAATCTGCACGTTGTCCAGCTTGCGGACGGCCTGGAGCAACTTGGTCGTGATCTCCTTGCCCGTAATGTCGGCATGGAAGGCGATGCGCGGACGGCTGTGTGCGCCCTCGCGGGTAAAGTCGAGGCTGCCATCCGCCTTGCGCTCAAAATCCACGCCCATCGCTAGCAGGTCGTTGATGACCGAGCGGCTCGAGCGAATCATGATGTCGACGCTCTCGCGGCGGTTCTCGTAATGACCGGCGTGCATGGTGTCCTCAAAGAAGGCATCGTAGTCTGAGCCTTCGGGCAGCACGCAGATGCCGCCCTGTGCGAGCATCGAGTCGCACTCGTCGACAGCGCCCTTGGAGAGCATGACCACGCGCGTGCTCGTCGGCAGGTTGAGAGCCGCGTACAGGCCCGCCACGCCACAGCCGGCAATGACGACGTCGCACTCCATGTCGGGGTATTGTTTGGTTTCCACAGGAATCCTCTCCCTTGTAATGTGACATGCGGGACTGTCCCTCATGTCACATTGTTCTAGCGCGCTGCGTACTCGAGCATACGGTCGAGCGTGAGCTTGGCCTGGTCTGCCGCCTCGTCCGAGACGCCGATCTGCACCTCGCCCTCGCCCGTCTCCAGGCAGCGCACGAGCTTTTCGAGCGTGATGAGGTCCATGTTGACGCAGGTGGGCTGCACCGCGGGGAAGTGGAACTTCTTGCCGGTGCCCTGGCAGCGGCGCTCGAGCTCGTAGAGCACGCCGCGGACCGTCACGATAATGAACTCGCTGGCGTCGGACTCCTCGGCATACTTGATGATGCCGGCGGTGGAGCCGATGTAGTCGGCCTCGGCCAGGACGTCGGCCTTGCACTCAGGATGCGCCAGCACGAGCGCGTCGGGGTGGGCCTCCGTCGCGTCGACGATCTGCTCGACGGTGATGATGTGATGGCGCGGGCAGTAGCCGTTGTTGAGGATGACGTGCTTTTGCGGCACCTGCTCGGCTACGAAGCGGCCCAGGTTTTGGTCGGGGATGAACAGGACGTGCTGCTGCGGCAGCTCGGACACGATCTTGACGGCGTTGGAGCTGGTGACGCACACGTCGCTCCAGCTCTTGATCTCGACCGTGGAGTTGACGTAGCAGACCACGGCAAGGTCGTCACCGTACTCGGCGCGCGCCGCGTCGACCGTCTCACGCTTGACCATGTGCGCCATGGGGCAGTCCGCGCCCGGCTCGGGCAGCAGCACGGTCTTGGTGGGGTTGAGCAGCTTGGCACTCTCGCCCATAAACTCCACGCCGCACAGCACGATAGTCTGCTGCGGCAGGCTCTTGGCGAGTTTTGCCAGGTAGAAACTGTCGCCGACGTAATCGGCAACGGCTTGGACCTCGGGCGCCACATAGTAGTGCGCCAGGATTACCGCGTCACGTTGGGCTTTTAGTTGCTGAATGGCCTCGACGAGCTCTGCGGGCACCAGTGCCGCGCGCTCCGTTGCCGTCGTTGCCGATGCTAGGCCGGCCGCGATATCGCGTGCAAGCTCCGATGCATCCATGTTCGCGCTCTGTGCCATCAAGGCCCCTCTCTTTTGGCGAATCTTGGGGCTTTAGTATGACACCTGGCTTTACAGCTGACAAGACAGCTGTAAACCTAGGTGTAAAGTTGAAATAAAGATTCAATCTTGGGGCGGGTCCATTTTCGAACTGGCAAGCTGAGGA
>CAJMLB010000102.1:0-3716 GCA_905214145.1 uncultured bacterium
AGCTGCGGAAACGCGGGGCCCGTTCAGGCTGTTGCGTTGAGATTGAAAATCAACCTAATTGTAGTTTCAGGTTAGTCCGAGTTTTGACTATCGTCAAGGGCGGCCGTGCAAGACGTGCGACCTATATAACATATCGACAAAAAAGACCGCCGGCGCGGGGCGGCGCCGGCGGTTGCGAGAGAATATCGATTGTTGGCTGTTAAGCAGCGACGGCCTCGTAGACCGTGGCGCCCGAGAAGCTGTCGTGCAGGCTCTTGCCGCAGATCCAAGGCAGCTCGACGACCTCGCAGACCGTGTTGACCAGCTCGGAGCAGTCAGTAAAGTGGCCCTTATCGTTGAGGGCCTCGCAATCCTGAACACGCCAATAGCCATCGGTGTGCGTAATGTAGTACTCGTGATCGTTGATCGACACGAAAGCGCGCGTCTTGGAACGCAACAGCTTCAGAAATCCTTCGAAGTCGGTCTCGACGACATCTCCAGCCTGGAACATGATGTTACCTCCTGGCCCGGCGCCACCATGGCGCGTTGATAAACGTTGGTACTCCTTTAGTAAAACCTTTATCAGGGCTTATGCGCGCATCATTTAGGCAAATGGTAAAAACCGCAGGGTAGACGGGATAAAACGTTTAATCATCCCACCGGTTTGTCACATTCTGGCTGAAGTTTTATGCAAACCAACTTTTCCACCTGGTAGCTTGCATTTTTTGGGGCCGACGGCGCGATTACGGTTTTGGTTCGGCGGGTAAGAACGAGGCATCGCAACCAACGTCAGGAGGACACATGGAGACCATCGAGGCGCTCATCCATCGCCGCAGCTGCCGCAAATACAGCGATCGCCCTGTCGAGGCCGAGAAGCTCGCACGCATTATCGAAGCCGGCCAGTACGCGCCGAGCGGCATGGGACGCCAGCCGGTCACGTTCGTCGCCGTCACCGACCCCGCAACCGTCGAGTGCCTCTCACAGCTCAACGCCCAAGTTATGGGTAGCGAGGGAGATCCCTTCTACGGCGCCAAGACCGTTGTGGTGGTACTCGTCGACCGCAGCGTGCCCACGCATCTGGAAGACGGCTCACTCGCCATGGGCAACCTGCTCAACGCTGCCTATGCGCTGGGCGTCGATTCGTGTTGGATCCACCGCGCGCACGAGGTCTTTGACTCACCCGAGGGATTGGAACTGCTGGCCAAGTGGGGTCTGCCCGCCGACGGAAGCCTGCGCGGTGTGGGCAACTGCATTCTGGGCTATGCCGAAGACGTGCTTCCCCAGGCCAAACCCCGCCGCGACAGCATCGTGTACGTCAGGTAATTAGTTCCGCCGTTCTAACGAACGGCGGCCCCGCTGACGCTGCGCGAGCCGCATTCACGCCAATCTGACGTTCAATTTCGAGGGCGCGACCAAAAGGTTAGCGCCCTCTCATTTCACGTCACCTTGGCGTGAATGCGGCTCGCTCGCTGTTGGTGACTGACATCGGGTGCGCCACTGGTGACATCTGGCACTTGGGCAGCTAAAAGGCCCCGTCCCAAATTTGCTGCTCTACTCGCAACTTATCTTGCCGATGGAGTTGTCGTCGTTTCGTTCGCGTGGGTCGTTTCGGCGCTGTCGCCCTGTTCGTCCTCGTCCTTTTGCGCGTCGGCGATGGTGGAGGCCGCCGCAACGATACCACGCTGAGGCGCCACGCCCGTCTGGGCCTGAGCGCCCTCGACAAGCTCCGTGCCGGCATGCGCGAGCTCAGCAGACCCGAACATCGCACTCAGGTCGGCCCCGCCGCCGGCGTAACCAAGCGCCGCGAGCGCGATGGCGACTATCGCGGCAACGACCACGATCGGCACATAGCGATGCCAGCCTGCGGGATTGAGGCCGCTACGGCGAGCAGCGCCACGGCTAATGAAGCCGAGCGTTCCATCGTGCTTGAGCTTTGACCCCACCACACGCTTACGGCCCCACAGCGACGATTCGGCCTGCATGGCCAAGCGAGCGCTTGCCGAAGGATAGCCATATCTAGTGCGTTTGAACGAGCCGTCGAAGCCCGAGGCGCTTTTGCCCCACGTCCGCGAAGTCGTGCGACGGTTGACCGGCGCCGTGGGCTTTCGAGCCCGATTTGGTTTTGAAGTCTCCGTCATACGCCCCCGCACGCCATAACGCAATCGAAACATTGCCGCTTTGGACTGTAGCACACGCGCTGCATGCGGTCACGAGCGCCTCGCTCAGCGGTCGTCGTCCTTCAGCAAGCGCCACAGGGTCGTGCGGCTTATTCCCAGCACCTCGGCAGCGCGGGTCCGGTTGCCCTGAAGGTAGCCTACGACCAGCCGCGCGATGTCGCGTTCGGTATCGGCCAGTGGACGCAGGATATACAGGTCGCTGTCGAGCGTCGGAGTGCCAAAGGTTGCGGTTTTGATGACGTCTTCCTGGGCGAGCACCTCCTCCGCCACCGTGCGCTCCGCCACGCCCGGCCCTACTAATATATAGAGTCGTTCCGAGACCTCGCGAAGCTGCAGATAGTTGCGTGGCCAGCGATAGCCGTTGAGTGTCGAGGCAGCCTCCTCAGACATACTCGGAGCGGCAGTTCCAAAGACATCTGACAGATACGACAAATACTGCGCAACCTTTTTCGATGCGCCACCCTGCTCGGCAATCGCAGGCGCCACACTCACTGCGCACGCTAAGCGCTCGGTTACAAAAGCGGCTTGATGGCTTTCGCCACCGCCCGGCATATCGTTTGCCGTCAAAACCACATGGCAACGCGCGGCCAGCGCCGTGTCGGTCATCGTAGAGACAAGCTCGCGCAGACGCTGCGGCGAAAGTGCATGCCAGCCGCCAATACAAAGGGTCAGCCTTGTCTGGAACAGCGGCGATTCCGAGCTTTTGAGCAGATGGCGCCAGCCGCGATCTGTGAGCTCGTCAAGCGCCACGGACACAAAGGGTTCGTCAGCATAAGGCCCATCCAGATAGAGGCGTTTTGCAATCTCTGCCTGGCCAGCACCCAGCTCGCCCTCCAACATGAGGGGCACGCCGCGGGCATAGCTTTCGCAGACGGGGGCAGCGACCGCAGCGGCGCCCTCGACAATGCCGTACGCGCTTGCCTCGTAGCGCGCCTCGACCTCATCTGCGTTAAGCCACTCAATGCCCGCGTGTGCCGCCACACCGCGCACCTCGCGGACCACGACCACCCAAAGCGCGCCGTATTCCTTGGCGACCGGACGCACCGTGAGGCTCAAGCGCCCTCCCGCATGCCCCATCACCAGTCGCGTGCCGTTGCCCACGCGCCCCAGGCGCTCGGCGACAAATGCCGCGACATCTCGCTCGAGCGCGACATCATCCATGGTCGAAATCGCCACGTGTCCATGCCCATCGATCGCCAACGCCGAGGCCCCGGCAGCGGCCAAAGCCTCGATCAAGATTTGCAGCTTGGCGTCACTGTTCATATTGCGCCCCGTCTTCGGCGCCACGCCGCCACTGACGGGCGCACGGGCGAGTGTTTCAAAATTGAACGATATTGCTCACCAAACACTATAGGGCAGAAGCCGCCGTCCTGCGAGTATATGAGTTGCCCCGCATCGCCATCCTGGCGGGGCGATAAGAGCTCTTCGGGACCTATAAACCTGCGGACAAGCCATACCCGCAAGAGCTCCTATCGCTCCACCGCAGGTATGCGCTCGCCAGCACGCAGCACGCAAATAAGCTACTTCTCTACCAGATTCCCAGCACGTGCTGCATTCCCA
>CAJMLB010000103.1:0-3660 GCA_905214145.1 uncultured bacterium
GCGCGATGGTACGACTCGTCGTCAAAGCCCAGCGATCCGTTAATGCGGCGCAGCGCGTCGGCCAAGAACGTCGACATGGCGCCCTGCTTGGTCTCGGAGCCAACCTCCTCATTATCAAAGCAGCAGAAGACCGAGACATCGTGCGCGTTCTCGGCGCCCAAAAATGCCTGTAGCGAGGTATAGGCGCAGGCCAGGTCGTCAAGCTTGGGCGTCGAGATAAACTCGTCGGCCCAGCCCCAAATGCGCGCATCCTGACGATTGACCAGGAACAGATCGCGGCCCAAAATTTGTTCGGGCTCAACATCCAGCTCTTCGGCGATCAGGGCATCAAAGTCGCCCTGCTTAAGCTCGCCGGCACTGATGAGCGGGCACAGGTCGACAGCTCGGTTGGGAGCAAAGCCCTCGTTGACGCCACGGTTCATATGGATAGCAAGGCTCGGGATAATAGCGACCTCGCGCTCGGTGGCAAGCAGGCGGCTCTCAATACGGTCGCCCTCGCGCACCAGCACGCGGCCCGCGAGCGCCAGCGGGCGATCGAACCAGGTGTAGTCAATCATGCCGCCGTAGGCCTCGGTGTTCAGGCGCAGCGTCTCGCCCGCGCCGTCGAGCTCGGGCACGGCCTTAACCTTAAACGTCGGCGAGTCGCTGTGCGACGCCGTCAGCTGAAAATGATAGTCGCCGGCAACGCCGTCCTCGCCCCACGTCGCGGCCAGGTCCTCGCCCACCTTAAAGGCGATGACACTCGAGGTATTGCGCTGCGTGTAATAACGCCCGCCCGGCTCGATATCCCATGCCGCGTTCTCGGGCAGGTAGGTAAAGCCCGCCTCGTCGAGCTCGGCCATAATGGTCGCCGCCGTATGGAACATGCTGGGGCATGCCTCGATAAAGTCGATGAGGTCGTTGGCGGCCTCGATATCGTCGGCAGTCACGTGCGCGCGCTCGGGCGTTTCCTGATCCGTCATGCTCTCCCCTTTCGCTGGGTTGATGGTCCCCTCCAGCATACCCCGCCGCGCCAGCGCCGCGCCTTTCATTCCATGTTTAATCCCACGCCGCTCGCCAAGTTGAGCCATCATGCCCGTGCACCTTTTGCGACAATTACGCTAACAGGACGAGAGGAGCCGTCATGAAGCCACGTAACATTGCCATCGTCTGCGGTGTTGCAGGAACCGCCGTCGGCATCGCCATTGCCGCCGGTATCGTTTATCACAAACAAATCAAGTCCGCCACGTCGCTCAAACGCTTGACCGGCTACGCGGATGGCCATGACCTGTACGCAATCGACATCGCCTATGACTACGATCTTGATCGCATCATCTCCGCTGGCGTGCGCGACGACCAGGCCTACATCGATGCTGTGGTGGCGCAGGTGTTGCCCGGCGTGCCGGCACATGTCCAGGCGCCCCAGTTTGCCTGCAGCGCCTTTGCCGCCGTAGATGCCGAAGGCCGCGTGCGCACCGGTCGCAATTACGACTTTAAGGACGACACCTCGGCGCTGCTGGTGCGCAATCACCCGCGCGACGGCTATGCCTCCATCGGCTTTGCGGCTCTCAATAACCTGGGCGATAACACTCCGCTTGACTCCGTCGCCGGACGTGCCGCCGCACTCATGGGCCCGTTTGCCCAGCTCGACGGTGTTAACGAATGCGGCGTGTCCATTGCCGTACTCACCCTGGATTCCAAACCCTGTGATCAGGATACGCAGCGCCCCGTCATCAATACCTCGCTCGCCATCCGCCTGGCGCTCGACCGTGCCGCCACCACGCAAGAAGCTGTCGACCTGCTTTCCGCCTACGACATGCACGCCATGGCAGGACGCGATTACCACTTCTTTATCAACGACGCCGCCGGTGACGCGCGGGTGGTGGAGTGGGATCCGCGCGATCCGGACCGCGCTTTCAAGGCGACTCCTGTACGCCAGGTCACGAACTTCTACGCCTGCTATGGTGACGAAGTGCTGCCCAACCAAAAGAATGGCGAGCTGGGCCATGGTAAAGAGCGCGCCGTCGCAATCGCCGATGTCCTTGACGCCCATGTCGGTGCCCAGGACGAAACGATTGTCTGGGAAGCCCTGCGTGCCGCAGCGCAAGAACCCAATCCGGAAGACATCACCAGCAATACGCAATGGTCGGTCGTCTTCGACAACACCGAGCCCGCTGCCGCCATCACGCTGCGCCGCCACTGGGGCGACGTCGACGCCTTCGCACTGTAAGGAGCCAGGCCCGTCAACCTTACGCCCGCCTGACGTTGTTTACATTTCCATACGCTTGAGCTAACACGTTTTACCCCCGCGTCAACAGTGTGCGGGGGTAAACTTATGCGCATGTTATAACTTGCCCGGAAGGATTCATCATGCTTAGGATCGGTCTTCTTACCAGTGGCGGCGACTGCCAGGCGCTCAACGCCACTATGCGCGGCATCGTCAAAACGCTTATGACAAATAGCGAAGAACCTATCGAGATCTATGGTTTTGAGGACGGCTACCAGGGCCTTATCTACAGCAGATTCCGCGTCATGACGCCCGCCGATTTTAGCGGCATCCTCACCCGCGGCGGCACCATCCTGGGCACGAGCCGCACGCCGTTCAAGCGCTTGGACATTCCCGAAGCCGATGGCGTCGAGAAGGTGCCCGCGATGGTCCACACCTATCACAAGCTGCAGCTCGACTGCCTGTTTATGCTGGGCGGCAACGGATCCACCAAGACCGCCAACCGCCTGCGCGAAGAGGGCCTCAACGTTATCGCCCTACCCAAAACCATCGATAACGACACCTGGGGCACCGAGTTGACGTTTGGCTTTACGAGCGCCATCGACGTCGCTACCAAGTGCATCGACGACATCCACACCACCGCGTCGAGTCACGGGCGCGTGTTCGTTATCGAGATCATGGGCCACAAGGTTGGCTGGATCCCGCTGTATGCCGGCGTCGCGGGCGGCGCAGATGTCATCTTGATTCCCGAGATTCCCTACGACATGGATAACGTCATCAAGACCATTGAGCATCGCATGGAGACCGGCAGCCGCTTTACCATCGTGGCCGTCGCCGAGGGCGCCATCTCCAAAGAGGACGCGGCACTGTCCAAGAAGGAGTACAAGAAGAAGCTCGCCGAGCGCACGAGCCCGTCAATCGTGTACGACATCGCCAAGGAGATCGAAGCCAAGACCGGTCGCGAGACCCGCGTCGCCATCCCCGGTCACACGCAGCGCGGTGGCCAGCCCGACGCCCAGGACCGCATCTTTGCGACCCAGTGCGGCGTCGAGGCCGCGCTTGGCTGCCTGCGTGGCGAGTTTGGCTACATGATTGCCCTGCGCGACGGCAAAATGTGCCACATGCCGCTCGAGGATGTCGCCGGCAAGCTCAAGTTTGTCGACCCCCAGAGTGATCTGGTGCGCGAGGCCAAGGCGCTGGGCATCAGCTTCGGCGACGAATAGCCTCGGCTGGAACCGCCCCCATCGGAGCCCCCAGGGCTTACCTCCCAAATCGTCCTCGGACATGTCAGGACCCCGCCGTGCGCTTCGCGCGGCGGGGTCCTTCCGTCCTGCGGAAAGATTTGGGAGGTAAGCCCTGGGGCCTCCTGCGGTAACTAGGGAGGCCGAGGCTATTCGTCTTCTTGCTGCGGATGCCTGACCTGAAATTCAGTTGCGGTGAAATAGTTCCTGCTT
>CAJMLB010000104.1:0-3592 GCA_905214145.1 uncultured bacterium
CGGTCCGCGTGGCGGCGTATAATCGGCGGCAGATGACTTGGACGTTAGGAAACCATGACCGATAGCATGCAGCAGATGGCGCTCGACACGCTCGGCGCCTATTTTGGCTACACCTCGTTTCGCCCGGGACAGGACCGCATGGTCGATGCAATCCTTGCCGGTCGCGATGCGTTGGGTGTTATGCCCACGGGCGCCGGCAAGTCCATTTGCTACCAGGTGCCCGCGCTCATGCTGCCCGGCATCACCTTTGTGGTGAGTCCGCTGCTGTCGCTTATGGAGGACCAGACCCGTGCGTTGCTCGCGGCGGGTGCGCGACCCAGCTATCTCAACTCCAGCCTTACCCCGGCCCAGCAAAACACCGTGCTCAAGCGGGCGCGCGAGGGCCGCTATCAGCTTATGTACGTGGCGCCCGAGCGCTTGCTTGAGCCGCGTTTTTTGGCCTTTGCGCAGGAAGCTGCGGCCGAAGGCGGCATCGGCGTGCCGCTCGTGGCCATTGACGAGGCCCACTGCGTGAGCCAATGGGGCCAGGATTTCCGCCCCGCCTACCTGCAGATTCGCGAGTTCATCGATTCCCTGCCGCAGCGCCCCATCGTGGCGGCCTTTACCGCTACGGCGACCGAGCGCGTGCGCGCGGACATTCAGCAGATGCTCGGCCTGCAAAACCCGGCGACGGTGGTGACGGGCTTCGATCGCAAGAACCTCTACTTTGGTTGCGAGGAGATGGGCGACAAGGCCAAGACCGCCTGGGTGCGCGACTACGTGATCGCGCATTCGGGCGAGAGCGGCATCGTGTATTGCTCGACCCGCAAGACGGTCGATGCGCTGGCAGGCGAGCTTGCCGAGGCGCTGGGCCCCAGCGGCATTCGCGTGGGTCGCTACCATGCCGGCATGGGCAACGACGCCCGCCGCCAGAGCCAGCGTGCCTTTATCGACGACGACATTCAGGTGATGGTTGCCACCAACGCCTTTGGCATGGGCATCGACAAGCCCAACGTGCGCTACGTGATCCACAACAACGTGCCCGAGAGCATCGAGGCATACTACCAAGAGGCGGGCCGCGCCGGCCGTGATGGTGACCCGGCAAGCTGCCACTTGCTGTGGAACGGTAACGATTTTCGCATGCGCCGCTTTTTAATCGACCGCGGCGATGCCGCCGATGAGGCACTCGACGACGAGCAGCGCGCGTGGGCGCTCCAGAACCGCTACCGTCTGCTCAGCCAGATGGAGGGCTACTGCAATACCACCGGCTGCCTGCGCGAATATATGTTGCGCTACTTTGGCGACGAGGCCGCGGCCGAGCATGCTGCCGCGGCTGGTGCGGGCGCCACCGCCACGGACGAGGCCGAGGGCTGCGGCAACTGCAGCAACTGCCTCACGCAGTTCGAGGTCGAGGACGTCACCGATATGGCCCGCGCCGCTGTGCGCTATGTGGCCACGCGACCCATGCGCTTTGGCAAGTCGCTCATCGCCGACGTGCTCCACGGCGGCAACACCGAGCGCATTCGCCAGATGCATCTGGACGAGGACCGCGGCTATGGTGAGCTGTCGAGCGAATCGGTCGGGCGCATCAAGGACATCATCGGCCAGCTGTGCGGCCGCGGTTACTTGGCCGCCTCGCAGGGGCAGTACCCGGTCGTGGGGCTGGGCCCGCGTGCCGCCGAGGTCGAGGATGAGGCGTTTGCCTTTACCGTTAAGCGTCGTGCGTCCAAGCACAAGGCCTCGGCCCGTGCCCGCCGCGCGGTGGATCTGCTGCGTGAGGAGGCCGAGCTAGATCAGCGCCCGCGCGTGGGTGACGATGCCGAGCTGTTCGAGCGCCTGCGTGCCCTGCGCAAGGAGATTTCGACCGAGCTGGAGATGGCGCCGTACATGGTCTTCTCTGACAAGGCCCTGCGCGGCCTGTGCCGCCTACGACCTCAGACACGCGACGAGCTTATCCAGGTCAACGGTATTGGCGAGAAAAAGGCCGATGCCTTTGGCGAGCAGTTTATGGCGGCGATTGAAGAGTTTGAGTCCGAGCATGCACGGGATGGAGCGTAATGATGGCATCCGACGATAAAACCGAGCGCACTGAGGTGTCCGCCGTGCCGCTGTACCAGCAGGTTATGGACGACCTAAAGGGCGAGATCGCGCGCGGCGTGTACGCATCCGGCTCGCGCATTCCTTCCGAGATGGAGCTCGCGAAGTCCTACGGCGTGGGACGCATCACCGTGCGCCGCGCCGTCGAGGAGCTGTCGCGCGCGGGGTATCTCAACCGCCAGCAGGGGAGGGGCACGTTTGTGTGTGCGCCCAAGCTCAAACGCAAGATTGTCCAGAAGGGTGACGTTCAGAGCTTTTCCGAGGGTTGCGCCGCCAACGACATGGTGGCCGGAGCACGCCTGGTGTCGCGCACGGTGGTTGCGGCGACGCGCGAGGACGCGGCGTTTTTTGGTGTGGAACCCGGCTGCGAGCTCATCGTTGTCGAGCGCGTGCGCACGGCAGACGGCGTGCCCGTCATGCTCGAGAACAACGCCTTTGTGCTGGCCGACCATCCCTATCTGCGGACGCTTGCCGACAAGGACCTCACGGACAATTCCATCTTTGCGCTCGTTGCCGAGCATTCGGGCCGCGCGCCGCTCAAGTCCGACCCCTGTACGGTGGAGATTGCGCTTGCCGATGCTCAGGCGGCCTCGCTGCTGGAGGTGCCGGTCGGCGAGCCGCTCTTCTATATGGAGGCGTACTTTACCGATGCGGACGAGCGGCCCTTGCTGCTCGGACGCCAAAAGATCGTGGGCTCGCGCTACGTGTTCGACATCTAACGTCCACAGATAGAACAACATAGAACAAGTTTGGTGAAATGACTTCACGTGCATCGTCGTGCGTGCTATAAATAGGACAACATAGAACGACAGCAGGTACGAGCTGCCGTCGTCCAAAGCCGCCACACAAGGAGGAACATCACCGTGAACGCACACGATCTGGTTCAGGAAATTATCGAGCGCAAGGGCAAGATTGAGAACGTCTTTTGGATCGCCTGCGGCGGTTCGATGATCGACCTGATGCCGGCCAACGAGCTACTCAAGCGCGAGGCCACCACGTTTACCTCGACGGTCTACACGGCACGCGAGTTTTGCCTGATGGCCCCCAAGAGCCTAGGGTCGAAGTCGCTCGTTATCGCCTGCAGCCACAGCGGCAACACGCAGGAGGTCGTCGACGGCTGCGAGATGGCGCTGGCCGCCGGCGCCGAGGTTGTCGCCCTCACCGACTGCGAGGGCTCCAAGATCGATAACGGCAAGTGGACCACCTGGGTCTATCCGTGGGGCGAAGGCGTGCCGCAGGCCGAGGTGCCGCAGGGCATCGGCGCCCTGATGGCTGCCGAGCTGCTCGACCAGCAAGAGGGTTACGAGGCGCTTGCCGACATGTACGCCGGCCTTAAGCAGATGGATGCGCTGCTGCCCGCTGCCCGCGAGAAGGTCAACGCCGAGCTAGGCGCCCGTTTTGCCGAGCTCTGCCAGCAGCACAAGTTCTTCTATATCCTGGGTTCCGGCCCCAACTTTAGCCAGACCTACGCCATGGCCATCTGCTCGCTCATGGAGATGCAGTGGCAGCACTGCTG
>CAJMLB010000105.1:0-3530 GCA_905214145.1 uncultured bacterium
TTGATGATGCGCTGATCCATCAGTTTATCGGTCGCACGCTGCCCGATGTCATGGAGATCCTTGATGGGCATTACGGCAGCCGCGAAACCGCTGAGGCAATCTATCGTCGCCATAGGGAGATTCGCGACGAGATGGTCAAGACCGATCTGGAGCTTAAGACCGGCGCCGCCGAGTGCCTGGACGAACTGCTGGCTGCGGGCTATCACGTGGGCCTCGCGACGTCGTCGCGCCATGTTACCGCCGAGCGCAACCTTAAGACGGTTGGCCTCTTTGACAAGTTTGAGACGGTGACCTGCGGCGAGGACGTCGCACACGGCAAGCCCGATCCCGAGATGTACCTGCTCGCCTGCGGGCGCGCGGGCTTTGCGCCCGAGGAGTGTGCCGTGGTCGAGGACTCTCGCAACGGCTGCGTCTCGGGCATCACGGCCGGCTGCCATGTGTTTGCCGTTCCCGACATCGTGCCGCTGCCGCAGGACGTGGTGGATGGCTGCGAGGCCGTGCTCGATACGCTGTTCGATCTGCCGGCGGCGGTCAAGGCCGTGCGCTAGCGTTTGCACGCAAGTCGCCATGCCCCGCGCCCGATCTCGCAGGACGGTGGCGGCAACGGCGCCTGCGTGGAGGCGCTGACGCAGTCAGCCCCTCTTATCACGCCAAGATTGCTGTTTTGGCCGATAAGAGGGGCATTGTGCTTTAAGCGACTGGGGTTGCGGCCTTGGTAAGGAGCTGGCGGAGGGTTATGACGTTACAAGTTACTCCAGGAGCCAGTCGATCACGTTGCGCTTGCGGACTCCTTCGTAGTTCGCGTCCGCAAACAGCGTGTCGAGCGTAAGAAGCGTCTTGGGGTAGTTGTCTCGGACTTTCTTAAAGGGGGCCAACTCTCGATTGAGGGTAGTTTCGTCGAGCGTTGTGGCTGAAACCTGAAAATAGGCTGTCTCGTCTGAGTTTAGGGCAACAAA
Organism: uncultured bacterium; assembly: GCA_905214145.1. Classification (GTDB taxonomy): domain Bacteria; phylum Actinomycetota; class Coriobacteriia; order Coriobacteriales; family Coriobacteriaceae; genus Collinsella. Next base: position 957 of record CAJMLB010000105.1, read on the forward strand.
ATCAATTTCCCCGCCGTCGATATCGCCCACGTAGACGTCGTATCCACGGCGTAGGAGCTCGAGATAAACAACATTTTCGAGGATATGACCGATATCGCTGCTTTGGGTTTTGACGAGAGCGCCTCTAAGTCCAAGGTCAACGGCGTAGTATTTGCCGTTTGTTGAAAGAAGCTGCCGACCGCGCACGTTATAGCGCGGAGCAAAGTACAACACAAGGCTGTCTGTTAAGCCTTTGAGGTACTTGGCTACGGTTTTCTGGTCGGTTTTGTTGCCGTTGGACGAGAGCGTGTCGGAGATTTTTTTAATCGAGATCCGGTTTCCAATGCTATGGAGTAGGAACTTGGTGATATCGCGCAGGGTCGGGACGTCCGAGACCTTCAGGCGTTCGATAACGTCGCGTATGACGATGGTATCGTAGAGGCTCATAAGATAATCGCGCGCCTGGGGTCCCTGAATACCCGTCTCGGCGATAAAGGGAAAAGAGCCCCGGGTGATGTACTCGTCAAACAACTGCGCGGGAGCCTTTCCGTCATTGGTTTTTGCCGAGCAAAACTCTTTAAAGGATAGGGGCAGTATCTTGAGCTCTACGTAGCGGCCGGAGAGCAAAGTTGCCAGCTCGCTCGAGAGCAGATAAGCGTTGGAACCGGTTATGTAGAGGTCGACATTGTCCTTGATAAAAAGACTGTCGACGGCTTTTTCGAAATGCTCGACGTGCTGTATCTCGTCCAGAAAAACGTAGTTCATCTTATCGGGGACGAGTCTGGCGGAAATGTAGTCGTAGAGTGCTCTATACGACGTAAGCGACTCGAACTCCAGGTCTTCAAAGTTGAGGGATATAACCTGGTCGCCTGTGATTCCATGATCGCGCAGGTAGCTACGGTAGATTTCGAATAGCTTTGATTTGCCGGACCTTCGCACGCCCGAAACGACCTTGATGACGTGCGAGTCTTTCCACGAAATGAGCCAGTCGAGGTACTGTTTGCGATCAATCAGATTCATGAAACCCCTTTCTTGGCGAGAAAAAACTGGAGCAAAATCAATACTTATAGGAAATATCTAAAAATATGGAATTGAATCTATTTTAACAAAAAAGTTAATGAAAAATGGATTACATTCCATAAATATCCGTAGCCGCAGGTCCGGCTAAACGGGGAGGGAACATGGGGCCAGCAAAACGCCGCAGCGGGACTGTTCCCGTTGCGGCGTTTTTTGTTACAGGTAGGCGCCCAGGTTGATGTCGGTTATTGGGGCCGCGGATGGGCCCGTCGGGTGCTGCTCGGCCTTTTGGGTGCTCACACGTTCGAGCAAGAAGGGGCGCACGAGCTCCTGACGGTTAATGTCCTCGGCGGCCGTGGCCGTGGTGACGGTGCGCGCGGCGGAGCCGATGCGGACTCGTTTGGTCTTGGCGGCAGGTTTATCCTCGATTTGCTCCATGAGCAATTGAACGCCCTTGCGGCCAATCTCGTAGCCTGGGGGTGCTACCGTGGTGAGCGGGACCGCCCCGCTCCAAGCGAGCGGGTTGCCGTCGCAGCCGGCCACGCGGACCTGGCCGGGGACGGAAATGCCCTTGTCGATCAGCGCAGAGATAACGCCCGAGGCCAACACGTCGGTCAGGCCGACGACAAAATCGGGGCGCTCGTCAGCAGGGCGCTCGGCAATCTGGGCACCGATACTGTAGCCGTCGGCTGCGGTATTCCATTCGCCGGCGTCGATGACCTCAATTTTGATATCGGGATGCAGGGCAAGTGCCTTGTGGATGCCAAGGACGCGCAGGGTGAGTTGCATAAATGCTGCTCGACCCACAACAGTGATATGGCGTGCGCCGCGGGCGATGGCGAGCTCGGCGATAATGCGCCCCTGTGCCTCGTTGTCGGCGGCCACGTAGTAACCGGGTTCTGAACAATGGACGTCCAGATGGACGATCGGCACGGGCATTTTAGTCATGGCCGGGTGCCAGTCGGGGGATGCCATGGGCTGAACCATGACGCCGGACATCTGCGTGCCCATAAAATAGCGCAGGTAATGATCCTCGAGAATATCGTCGTTATCGGCATTGGCGATGAGCAGATCGTAGCCGTGCTTGCGGGCCTCGTTGTGGGCGCCGCTGGCGATTTGGAGCGAAAAGCCGTGATCGAGACGGGGGAGCACCAGGCCAAAAGACTTGGTGGCGCCGCCCGCGAGCTGACGAGCGCTTTGGTTGGGCAGGTAGCCAAGGCGATTGATGGTCTCGTTGATGAGCTTGAGGGTCTCGGGGCGCAGCTTTTCGGGGTGGTTGAGCGCGTTGGAAACCGTGCCCAGCGAAACCCCGGCCTCGCGCGCGACGTCGCTGATTTTTACCTTTGCCATAGCGGCCCCTTTGATGCGTTTCAAGTACAAGCCAGATTGTAGCATCCCAAACCTACCAAAAAGGGACAGGTTTATTTTGGCAGGTTTTATCTGGGGAAACGCCGTTGCCAGCGCGACCACCACAAAGGGGACAGGCACCTTTGTGGTGGTTTGGACCGGCTGGGCATGTGTGTATCGGGTGGTATCTAAGTTGAGATACCACTTCTGGTATATCAGCTTGCGCTTGCG
>CAJMLB010000106.1:0-3496 GCA_905214145.1 uncultured bacterium
GGCGGAGGCGGGGCATGCCCCGCCTCTTACACCACATCTCTGCGCGCTACCGCGCAGGTTGTCCTGCGCCCCCGTTCTCGGGCGTCATCCGTTCCCTGCGGTCGAATCTACGCCGCTTCGTCGAACTGCGAGTTGTACAGGTCGGCGTAGAAGCCGCCCTGGGCGAGCAGCTCGTCGTGCGTGCCCTTTTCGACGATGTCGCCGTCGCGGATTACCAAGATCACGTCGGCGTTGCGGATCGTGGACAGGCGGTGTGCGATGACAAAGCTCGTGCGGCCCTGCATCAGCGCATCCATGGCGCGCTGGATGAGCTCCTCGGTGCGGGTATCGACGTTGGAGGTCGCCTCGTCCAAAATCAGCGCCGGGCGGTCGGCCAAAATGGCGCGGGCGATGGTCACGAGCTGGCGCTGACCCTGCGACAGGTTAGTGCCCTCCTCGTTGATCATAAAGTCGTAGCCGCCAGCGAGCGTATGGATAAAGTGATCGCAGCGTGCGGCGCGTGCAGCGGCCTCGACCTCGGCATCGCTCGCATCGGGGCGTCCGTAGCGGATGTTCTCGCGGATCGTGCCGTTAAACAGCCAGGTATCCTGTAGCACCATGGCAAACTCGCCGCGCAGCGCCGCGCGGTCCCAATCGCGCACGTCGATGCCCTCAACGCGCAGCGAACCGCCGTCCACATCGTAGAAGCGCTGCAGCAGCTTGATGAGCGTGGTCTTGCCAGCGCCGGTGGGACCGACGATGGCGATGGTCTGGCCGGGCTGCGCCTCGCAGCTAAAGTCGTGGATGATGGTCTTGTCGGGCGTGTAGCCAAACTTCACATGGTCAAACTCCACGTGGCCGGGGCGCTTCTCGGGAATCTGCGCGTCGGCCTTCTGCTCCTCCTCGGGCGCGGCCAGGAACTCAAACACGCGCTCGGTGGCGGCGGCCATCGACTGCATCGTGTTGCTCACGTTGCCCAGCTGCTGCACGGGTTGCGTAAAGTTGCGAACGTACTGGATAAAGCTCTGGATGTCGCCGGGCGTGGCATTGCCGGTCAGTGCGAGCTGCGCGCCCACCACGACGACGCCCACGTAGCCCATGTTGCCCACCAAGCTCATAAGCGGCATCATCAGGCCCGACAGGAACTGCGAGCGCCAGCCACTAATAAAGAGGCGGTCGTTTTGACGGTCGAACTCCTCGATTGAGGCCTCGGCGCGGTCGAACACCTGAATGACGTTTTGGCCGGCAAAATCCTCCTCGATAATGCCGTTGACGGCACCCAGAACCTGCTGCTGCTCTCGGAAGTATGGCTGCGAGAAGTGAATCATTACGGTCAGGATAATCGCGGCGGCCGGCAGCGTGAGCACGGTGACGCCGGTGAGCGGCAGGCTGATCGACAGCATCATGACGAGCACGCCGATAATCTGCGTGACAGACGTGATGAGCTGGGTCACGCTCTGGTTGAGCGACTGGCCCAGCGTATCGACGTCGTTGGTGATGCGGCTGAGCACGTCGCCCTTGCTGTGGCCGTTGAAGTAGCTCATTGGAACGACAGCGATCTTGGCGGCGATCTCCTTGCGCATGCGATAGCAGATCTTTTGCGTGACGCCGGTCATGAGCCAGCCCTGGATGAGGCTGCAAACAGAGCTTGCCAGATACAGGCAGAGCAAAAAGCCGAGCGTCTTGGCGATCCAGTCAAAGTCGACGTCGCCGGTGCCGTTGACCTTGGCAACCAGGCCTTCGAACAGTTTGGTGGTAACCTGGCCGAGCACCTTGGGCCCCACAATGTTAAAGATGACCGAGCATACGGCAAAGGCGACGGCAGCAAACACGGCAATCTTGTGCTGGCCGATATAGCCGAGCAGCTGCCTCATGGTGCCTTTAAAGTCCTTGGCCTTTTCGCCGCGGCCCATGCCACCCATACGGCCCATAGGACCGCGCCGGCGGGTGGGCTTGGGAATCTGAGTCTTGGTCTCGTCTGCCATCAGCGCTCGCCTCCTTCCGTGACGGCTGCAATTTCTTCTTGGGTAAGCCCCAGCTCCTCGGCGGAAAGCTGCGACTGTGCGATCTCCAGGTACGCCGGGCAGCTGTGCAGCAGCTCCTCGTGCGTACCGGTGCCCACCACGTGGCCGTCGTCGAGCACGATAATCTGGTCGGCGTGCATGATGGTCGCGATGCGCTGGGCCACGACCACGAGTGCGGCGTCGGTAACGTTTTTGGCCAGCTCCTCGCGCAGGCGCGCGTCGGTCTTGTAGTCGAGGGCACTAAACGAGTCATCGAACACCACGACCTCGGGCTTTTTGGCCAACGCGCGGGCGATGGCCAGGCGCTGGCGCTGGCCGCCCGAGACATTGGATCCGCCCTGGCTGATGGGGGAGTCGTAGCCGCCCTCGCGCTCGGCGATAAAGTCCTCCGCCTGGGCGACGCGTGCCGCCTGGCGCATATCCTCGTCACTCACCATATCGCCGGCAAACTTGAGGTTGCTCTCGACGGTGCCCGAGAACAGGCGACCCTGCTGCGGGATATAACCAATACGGCGGCGTAGCTCGGAAAGGGTCATGTCACGCACGTCGATGCCGTCGAGCGAAATGCTGCCGCCTGTGACGTCGTACAGGCGCGGAATCAGCTGCACGAGCGTGGACTTGCCCGAGCCCGTGGAGCCAATGATGCCGAGCATCTGACCGGCATGCGTGGTGAAGTTCACGCCGCTGATGACATCGGCGCGGGCATCGGGATACTGGAAGCTCACGTCGCGGAAGGTGAGCTCACCGCGTGACGCGCTGGTCGCGGGCAGTTTGGGCGAGGAGGGGTCGTTGATGCTCGTGGGGCAGGTGATGACCTCTTCCACGCGCTCGGCTGCGACCTCGGCGCGGGGCAGGATGACCGAAACCATGGTGAGGATCATAAACGCCATGACGATCTGCATGGTGTAGGAGATAAACGCCATCATGTTGCCGACCTGCATCACGCCGTCGGACACGCCCTGCGCGCCAAACCAGACGATAAGCACGGTGATGCAATTCATGACCAGCATCATGAGCGGCATCATAAAGCTCATGGCGCGGTTGGTGTAGAGCTGCGTGGTCATCAGGTCGAGCGAAGCCTTGTCAAAACGCTCGAGCTCATGCTCCTCGCGGTTGAACGAGCGGATAGGCATAAGGCCGTCGAGCAGCTCGCGGGCGGTAAGGTTCACGCGGTCCACAAAGCTCTGCATCTTTTTGAATTTGGGCATAGTGAGGCCCATAAGCACGCCGACGACGGCCGAGACCGCGATGATGGCCACGGCGATGGTCCACTCCAGGCCGGTGTGGTTGGCCAGGACGCGCATGACGGCGACGATGCCCATGACGGGCGCCATCAGACACATGCGGATAAACAGGGTTGCGGCCATCTGAATCTGCTGAATGTCGTTGGTGCAGCGGGTGATGAGCGAGGCCTGGCTAAACTTGCCCACCTCGGCCGGCGAGAAGTGCATAACCTTGTTGAAGGTCTCGCGGCGCAGGTCGCGTGCGATGGA
>CAJMLB010000107.1:0-3492 GCA_905214145.1 uncultured bacterium
GCGAGGTGTCCGAAGAGGTCGTGGATGCGCTCGTCCACTCGAGCTCTCTCCCGCTGCTTGTCGCCGCAATTATATTTTCGATCTGGGGCGTATCGGTCTATCTGCGCTGTTTGGACTATGTGTTGCGCCGCCGACTTGTTGCCATCGCCACCATCTGCGCCCTGTGGATGATCGAAGTCATTCTGAAGTACAAGTCGTTCACGCCGTTCTATGCCACCGTGCTGTGGTACCTGTACTACGTGCCCATGACGCTCATTCCGCTGCTCTACCAGTTGTGTGGCCTGCGCCTTGTGGGCCTGGAGCAACACCGCCTGGGTCGCCGCTACCGTGCTGCGCTGTGGCTTGTGGCCATCCTGCTTATCGGATTTGTGCTCACCAACGATTTTCACCAGCAGGTCTTTCGCTTTGACCGCGCAAGCGACACCTGGAGCAACGATTACACGTACGGCTGGGGTTATTTCGCCGTGCTCGTGTGGACGGCTTTTGACTTCGTGGCCTTTTTTGTCCTGGTTGGTCGGTCTTCGTCTTTTCGCATCCAGCGTTTCTCGGGCACGGCGGCGTTCGTGCTGCTGGGTGGCGCATTCTTTGCCATCTCGTATGCTCTGCGCGTGCCCTGGGCATGGAGGCTCAACTTTTCGCTCGTCTATTGCGTCCTGTGCGTGGTGGCGATGGAAATCTGTCTCGATTGCGGTGTCATTCCGTCGTATCACGACATCGCCGGCATCTTCGACACCTTGCCGCTTGACCTCAAAGTTCTAACGCGCGACCTGCAGGAGGTCTATGCCACGCCGGTGTCAAAGCCAACGCCGGTAGGCGTGCGTGAGGAGTTGCGGACCCAGGAGCACGGCCGCGCCCATGCCTTTGCCGTGGCGTCCGATCCCGATGTGATGTACCGTGCCTTTCCACTGCTGGGCGGATCGGCCCTGCTTGCCCAAGACGTGTCGGAGCTCAACGAGCTTAACCGTGAACTGGCACATCGCCGCATGGAGCTGCAACGTCAAAACGAGCTGCTCGCCGCCGACTACGACCTTAAGACGCATTTGGCAGATCAAGAGGCCGAGACCTTGCTGGTCCAAGACGTGGACCAGGCGATTGCCCGCGCGCTCGAAGGGATGTACGACCTGCTGAGCTCGCTGCCGCCGTTGACCGACGAGGCGTCTTCGCACGAGCGTTACCGCATGCTGCAGCGCGCCAAGATGCTCGTCGCCTATTGCAAGCGCAAGGGGTCGCTCACGTTGGCACAGCATGGGGAGAGCGGTTTTGATCGCGACCGCATTCAGCTCATTGCCAACGAGCTCGCGAGCGACCTGCGCACCATCGATATCGATTGCGCCTCGATTATCGCCATACGGCGCCCGATGCACGCCAGTACGGTAAGCGCCCTGTACGACTGCGTGTATGACTTTGCGTTTTTTGCCTACACCACCGACCATCCGGCGCTTATGTATCACTTGGGCGACCATGACCGATGCAGTGTCGAGCTGCGCGCCACGCTTTTTTCCAACGATGATGCAGATCTTTCGCAGACGCCCGCTGCGCAAGAGCTCGAAAGCGCTTTGCAAGGGCGCAACGTGGCATATCGCCTTGAGGGCGAGCCCGGCCAGCTGCGCATGATCGTCTTGATGCCGAGGGCGGGTGAGTGACGATGACGATTTCGCTCATCCTTCCCCAAATCGTTGCGCTCGATGTTGTCTTTGCCCTGGCTGCGTGTCTGCAGACGATCCACGTCCCGCTCATCGCATCGCGCCGCTCGTCCTATAACCGTAAGGCGGTTTGCGCCTACGAGGCGAGCCTCGTGCTTCACCTGATGATTTCGGCGCTCATCTTATTCGCGTCGTCTGGCTCGTATCTGGTGGCGCCGCTTGACGTTTGCGCCAGGGCAATGGGCGGAGTGCTGTGGCTCAATGCCGCGATTTTTGCCTTTGGCGTGGTACTTATGGTGCACTATCGTCGCCCCGTTATGCTGGTCGAGCTGCTGCTTGTTGTCGCCGTTACACCACCGGTGGTTTTTGCCATGGGCTCGGCGTGGACCGTTGTCCTTATCGCAGAGGGAGCGTTCTTCCTGTTCCGCTCCATCGCGGCGCTCTTGATGGACGTCTGTAACCGCCAGGAGGATATCACCATGTTCTCGACGATCGAGACCATCAACGTGATTCCCGTGGGCATCCTGTATCTAGATCCGAGGGGCCGTCCGCTGCTCATGAACCGCTGCATGCGCAAAAACCTGGTGGAGCTTCATATGCCCACCGACCTAGGCGATATGAGCGGTACATGGAACGACCTGCGCAAACTCAGCATGCAAATGCCCGAAAGCAGCCAGAACCGCGTGCGCATTAATCTGGACCGCTTTGGTGAGGCGCGGGCGGTGGTCGAGGTTTCTCCCGCCGAGATTCGCTTGTTTGTGCACGATGACGTTATGGTTTCGGGCCGCCTCTTTGAGCGCATTATCGGCCTGGATGTAACAGAGTATGCGCATGCTCATAATCGCCTGGCGCAAGCCAACCACCTGCTTGAGCTTGCGGGCCAAGAGCTCCAAGCCCAGATCGAAGAAGCCAAAAAAGTTGCTGACAACGCGGCCTATCTGCGTATACGCGCTCGCGTGCACGACGTGATCGGGCAGCGCCTGTCCATCCTCCATCGTTATTTGGAGGAGGGGCGCCTGGATGACGTGTCACTCGAGCGGATCGACCCGCTGCTGCGCTCAATCGCTGCCGATCTGCGCAGCGGGGGCGACACCGAACCGGCAGAGCAACTGGGCGATATCGTCCATGCCTTTGGTCTGGTGAGCGTGCAGATTGATGTGGAGGGCGAGCTGCCAAGCGACGCACGTGTCGCCGCCGCATTTTTGCAGATTATCCGCGAGGCCTCGACCAATGCCACCAAGCATGCGCAGGCGCATCGGGTCCACGTGCGTCTGTGGCAGGAGGGGGCGGATGCTGGCGCCGTCGCGCGCATGACGATTTCTAACGACGGGTCCCCGGCCCCCGTATCGTATCGCGAGGGAACGGGTATCCCAGGCATGAGGCATGTCGCGCAGAATCTGGGCGGCAGCCTTGAGGTCCATGCCGCCCCACCCTTTACGCTTACGGTATCCATTCCGCTTAACGCCAACGACACGTCCCAAAGGAGAAGCTCATGATCCGCGTGTTGATCGTCGAAGACCAGGCCATTCTGCGCGAGAGCCTGGCGCGCTCCGTTGGCGACCAGCCCGATATGACCGTCGTCGCTGCGATTGCCGATGCCTCCGAGGCCTTGGGTGTCGCGCTCAAGGAGCGCCCGGACATGATACTGATGGACGTATGCACCGAGCATGATTCCAACGGCATCGTGGCGGCGGCTCGCATCAAGGAGCAGCTGCCTGAGTGTCGCATCATTATCATGACCGGCATGCCCGAGATTACCTTTGTCGATCAGGCCCGCGAGGCGGGCGTCGATAGCTTTGTGTACAAGAACGTCGGTATCGACGAGCTGTTCGCCGTGATGCGCTCCACG
>CAJMLB010000108.1:0-3434 GCA_905214145.1 uncultured bacterium
CGGTCCCGTTCCGAACCCGGAAGCTAAGCCCCATCGCGCCGAGAGTACTGCGGGGTCAGCCCGTGGGAGGCCAGGGCGCCGCTGACCGGTGGACGGCACCGAGCCGCCATTGGGAATGTAGAAGGGGGAGGCCTCGCGGCCTCCCCCTTTTTTGCGTTTGGTCGATATGAGCTAAACGCCTCTATGGCTTAATAGCCTTTTCTATTTGAAGAAAACAAAATGAATGACCAGCGCGATTGCCACGATGGCAATGATCAAGAGCGCAATTTGGAGACGGTGCTGTCTGCGCCGTCTGTTTGACGATGTAAATATCGATTTCCCCTGCTTAGGCGTCTCGAGATAGCGGGCGGAATGCGTTAGAGTTTGCTTGGGACGGGGCCCTCTGCGATGTTGCTTTGTGGGTGTTTGTGTCTGCTCCTGGCTGCTTGCGCTGTTTTTGGATAAGGGGGCATCTTTTAGATACACCGGATCGCTCGAGGCGACACCCATGTGTCTGCGCGCTGATTGAGATTCTTCTAGGGTTTGATATCGATTGCGAGTTACATACTCAGGCTCTGCATCGTTAATGGGCTCTTGGGAAATATGGGGACGATGGTAGCGTATGGGCTGTGAATAGGCAGAACTATCGTTCTGCAGCGACTCAAACGAATTGTCGGAGGTCTGATCGTCCATGATGCCCTTAGGTTGTCATTAACAACGTGTATGCGCTCATTGTAAGCCCTCCGCTTCGTTTTGACAGGCCGCGTATATGGTATTTAAGGCACGGTTCAAAGAACTTTAGCTTCGTTAAAACCTTAGTCGACCAGACTTAGATATGCTTATAGAAAGAGACTTAAAAAACTTTATATCAAAATGTATATATAAGAAATGGATGGGCATATATTAGAGCGTCAAAAGAAGTCCCTGCCACCTAGAAGATGGCTCGGCAGTCCCTTAAAGGAGTGGTAGTCATGGCAAGCATGGTTCCTTATCGTTCGGTTTTTGGTGTTCGTCCCTCTGCTAGCTCGTTGTTTGATCTCTTTGATGATATGAGCGACCTAGCGAACAGCTCGATTGCCTCTAAGGCGTTCCCCGTTGACGTTGAGGATAAGGGCGATGGCTATGAGGTCAAGGCTTATCTGACCGGCGTCGCCAAGGACGATATCGACGTCGAGCTTAACGAGGGCCGTCTGTCCATTAGCGTGAATGTCGAGGAAGACGAGGAGAACGAGGGTAAGAACTTCCTGCAGAAGGAGTTCAGCTCGTACAGCGCGACGCGCGGCGTGTACCTGAAGGATGCTTCGAGCGAGGGCCTTTCTGCAAAGTACGCTGACGGCATCCTTACCGTTACGGTTCCTAAGATTGTCGAGAAGAAGAACGTTACGAAGATTTCCATCGATTAAGGCTATCGGCTTTTAAAATCGGTGCCTACGTTAAGGGGGCTGGGAAGTGATTCCCAGCCCCCTTTGCTGTTTACTGTATGGTCATGGGCCGATATTGTCCGGCGGGACGTATCGTGAGTTTATGCAGCCCCTCAACGCGGGTGGCGGTGCTGCCAAGCTCGTTGTCGAGCGTTGCGTCGAGGGAGCTTGCGTAGCTTTTGACGGTCAGGCTTGGGCGATTGTTGTCTTGGCTAATGTGCATCGCGATAAGTTGCTCGGTGCGATCGGTTGCCAACGCGCGTGCGGCATCGGCGGCCTGATCGTTGGAGAGATGCCCTTTTACAGACAGGATACGTTCCTGAAGAAAGCGAGGATAGTCGCCTTGACGCAGCATGGTTACATCGTGGTTGCTTTCGAGTGCGAGAATGCGACAGTCCTTGAGCGTATCGATGGCATGCTTCGACAACTCGCCGGTGTCGGTGGCAAAGCCAATTGAATCACCCTGAGCGTCAAACCGGTAGCCGACGGGATTAACGACGTCGTGGGATGTCGAATATGTTTGAATGTGGACTCCGGCAATAGAGAGGGCGTCACCTGGGTCGAATTCCTCGACAGGTAGATGTGCGAGGCTTTCTTTGGACGTGAGCGTTCCTCTGCTGGAAAAGACTGGGCCATTCCAATGCTTGCACCATACCTCAAGCCCCTTGATGTGGTCGCTGTGTTCATGGGTGACAACAAGGGCGTACACGTCGTCTACCGACAGTCCGAGTTCCGCCATGCGTTTGAGCGTTTCGCGGCGAGACAGTCCGTCATCGACCATAATGAGCCCCTGCGGGCCCTCGATGAGTGCGCAGTTGCCTTTAGAGCCACTGCCGAGGATATGAAGGTGCAGACGAGACATAAGATTCCAAAGGATACAATGGGTGCGGACGAATAGAGGAGGAAGCAAATGCCTACGGTATCTCAGCATTATGGACACCATGCCGTGCCTGGGGCAGTCGATGAGACCCGGACGAGGCAGCAGGCTGCTCCTGTCGTGCTCATGGTATCAGGCGGCGCGGACTCGACGGCACTGCTTCTTATGGCGTGCACATCAAAGCTGGATATCCAAGACGGACGCGGTGTTGCCCCCATTGCTCGCGAGCGCCTGCATGTGCTGCATGTAAACCATCATCTGCGCGGCAAGGCGTCCGATGGCGACGAGGCCTTTGTGCGTGAGCTCTGCGCGAAATATGGTTTACCGCTGTGCGTGGAGCACGCTTATTTTGATGGGGAGTCGGGCAATATTGAGGCCGCGGCCCGCGAGGTGCGCTATGCCGCGGCGCGGAGGTATGTTCGCGAGCTCTGCGCCCAGACGGGGGCACCGCGAACGGCGGCTCGTATCTGCACCGCGCACACGTCTTCGGATCGCGCGGAAACGTTTTTGATGAACGCGATTAAGGGTTCAGGGCCCGCTGGCCTATCGAGCATTCCTCACCGGAGGAATATCGTGGTGCGCCCCTTGCTCGACCTAACTCATGGCGAGCTCGTGGGCTATCTACAGGTACATGGTCAGCCGTGGCGTGAGGACGAGAGCAATGAGGATATCTCGTATCTGCGAAACTACGTGCGCCATCGGGTAATGCCAGTGGTGGCACAGCGTAATGCGAGCGTGTGCAAGACGATTGGCGCCGCCTGCGAGATCCTTGGTGACGAAGATGCGTTTCTATCCCAGCTGTCGGCACAGGCGTTTCGAAGCTGCCTGCGCAAGGAGGCGGCGGGTGCGCTAGTGCTCGATGCCAGACGCCTTGCTGCGGCCGAGGTGGTAATCGCGCGGCGCATCGTGCGACTGGCGATCAAACGCATCGATCCGGACGCTCGTCCAGAGATGCGACATGTGGAGCGAGTCCTTTCCTGCGTTGCCGAGGGCGCAGGCTCGGTCACGCTTCCGGCGGGGATTGACGCACGCGTCGAATTTGGCATGCTGGCGTTTAAGGCTCCGGTGGCTCGCGAGGGCCTGGTCGCGGACTGGGTTACCGTACCCGGTCGTTTGCCGTTGGGCGGGGGACGTATGCTGGTCGCAGAGCCGATGGC
>CAJMLB010000109.1:0-3378 GCA_905214145.1 uncultured bacterium
ATGATGTAGTCGGTCTGCCACAAGCGCTCCTGGTGGGTGGCGTCGTCCTCGCCGGTAAACCACTTATCGTTGAACTTGGACGGGAAGAACGGTTGGTGGTCGCCCCAGAACACCACGACCACCTTACGGTCGAGCTTGCTCAGGGCGTTGAGGAAGTAGCGCAGCGCCTGGTCGGACTGTTCGATGCACGAGACATACTCGTCGACATCGGAGAGCGTGCCGTCCTCGACGGTCTTGGCGTCCAGGTCGGTCGTGTCGATGTTCAGGTGCATCTGCTTGTCGACCGGCAGCAGGCCCGTGTCGTAGCCCGAGTGGTTCTGCATGGTCACGTCGAAAATAAACTGCGGATCGGCGTTCTGGTCGAGCAGCTCAAGAATCTTGTCGTAGGTCGCCTGGTCGGTCACCATGCCGCGCAGGGTATCGGCGCCCTGGAAATCGTTGATGGACAGGAACTGGTCAAAGCCAAAGTCCTTGTAGACGTTCTCGCGGTTCCAGTTGGTCGCGTGGTTGGGGTGCATGGCCGTGGTGGAATATCCGAGCGACTTGAACTGCTCTGCCAGGTTCCCAGTCGTTTCCATGTTGTAGATGGTGTAGGGGTACACGCCTGAGCCCAGGTTGGCCATGGAGTTGCCGGTCATAAACTCAAACTCGGTATTGGCGGTACCGCCGCCGTAGGCGCTCACATAGAGCTTGCCGCGGCTGAGGCAGTTGGACAGGTTCTTAAAGTACTGCGGGCCCTCGTAGCCGGCGCGCATGTTCTGATAGATCGACAGGTCCGAGAAGGTCTCGTTCATGATGGCGATGACCGTGGGCTTCTCGCTGTCGAATTGCTCCTTTGCGGCGGTGCGCTCGTCACTCTTGGCGGCGTCGGACTTGTCGTAGGCCTTGGCGTACTTTTTGAGCGTGGCCTTGGCATCGTCGACGGAGTAGTCGGCGGGTTTGGGCGGCTTAATGGACTGCGCCGCGCTAATAAAGGCAGGCAGATAGCCCTCGCGCCAGTAGCTCTCGAGCGGGCGCCAGGTGTAGACGGTGATGCCGAGGGTGTTGTAATAGTCGATGAGCGTGACGTGTGCGGTCACGCCGCCCAGGCACAGCACCGCCACGAGCAGGTTGGTGAGCAGCATGCGCTTGGCGTTGGCGGCGCCCTTCTGACGGTGCGGCGCGACCAGGCCGGCGTACTCGCACAGCAGCATGGCGATGGCGGTAAAGCCCATGGACAGCACGCAGAACAGCGAGATCGAGAAGGTGTAGCCGTTGCCGGCGACTGCGGCGGCGGTGGAGATGGCCGAAAGGTCGCCCGGCTGGATGGGCATGGATTTAAACGTGATGACGAAGAACTCGGCAATGCCCAGGACAAAGAGGGCAAAGGCCAGGACCGCGGGAGCTGCGCCGTGACGCTGGAACAGGAAGAACAGGCCGGTCATGAGCACGGTGATGATGGCCCACTCGAGCAGGATGCACAGGGGGTAGACCCAGGTAAAGTCGTGGTTGGACGAGACCTCCATGCCAAGCAGCGCAAAGACGCCGGCGAGCAGCAGGCACAAGACGGCGGCGACGAGCGGTTTGCCCACAAAGGCGCCGCGCAGGCGGGCGAGCTTGCCGGTGGGGGCGGGCGCGTCGGGCTCGGCGAACGCAAAGACACGCGGGGCGATGCGGTCGCGGGCGATGCTGGCCCAAGCGCATCCGGTGAGGATGGCATTGGTCAGGATGAGCATCACAAAGGCGAGCGGCTCGTTTTGGGCGACGAGGCCAATGGCGCCCCAAATGGTCAAAAAGAGCTGGAACAGGCCGAAGGCGACGCTCCACCCAAGAGCGCTTTTGGCAACGGTGCCCGACTGAGCGCGAATGGCCTTGGCCTCGCGCAAGACAAGGTAGACGGTCGCCGCAAGACCGACGAGCGAGATGGCGGCAGCGAACATGCTGAGACTCCTCACAAACTAAAACCTACGAAAGCGGGGGTTTACCCGATTGTTACCAAGATATGCGCTGCAATTGGTGGCTGCGCACAACAACCAGCCATATTAACGCGCACGTGTGGCGGTGTGGCGCAATGTAGTGGCGACCTGCGCGATAATGGACGGGAATTACACGGAAACGTAAAGGCTTCTTAAAGAAATGGCGAGGGTAGGGCGATGAGCGAGCGGGTTTGTATGACGAGTGCGGGCGACGTGGGTGCCGGCATGGACGCGGGCGGCTATCCGGTCGAGACTACGGGCAACGCGGTGCTGGACATTTTGGAGCACCGTTCGTCTACGCGCGCCTTCGCGCGCGATGACAGTGACCGTCCCGTAGCGGTGACCGACGAGCAGCGGGCGGCGATTTTGCATGCGGCGAGTCGCGCGCCATCGGCAGGCGCCATGATGATGTATTCCATCGTGAGCATTCGCGAGCAGGCTACGCTGGACCGTCTGGCCGACCTGTGCGATCACCAGCCCATGATCGCCAAGGCGCCCTGGGCACTTATATTTGTGGTCGATTATGCCAAGTGGATCGATCTGTTTGAGCACGTGGGCTGCTTTGAGCCCGAGTTTGTAGAGCGTACGGGCAAGGCGCCCCGCCGCGCGCCGGGTCTGGGCGACTTTGCCATCGCGGCCCAGGATGCCGTGATCGCCGCGCAAAACGCCGTGGTTGCCGCCGAGGCCCTGGGGCTGGGGAGCTGCTATATCGGTGATATCGTCGAGAATGCCGAGGAAGTTGCCGAGCTGCTCGATCTGCCGCCCTATACCATGCCGCTATCGATGCTCATCATCGGCACGCCCCGTAAGGAGCGCCCGGCCATTGCACATCCCGTGGTGAACCTGGTGCACGAGGAGCGCTATCGCCGCGCCGATACCGCGACCATGGATGCGCAGGTGGCCGAGATGGACGCGATGTTCCGTCCGCATGCCCGCGAGGCAGGCGAGCGCGTCGTGGATATCTACACCCGCAAGCACACGAGCCCCTTTATGGCCGAGATGAGTCGCTCCATGGAGTGGTGGTTCAAAAACTGGCTCGGAAAATGACGAATGTGACAAGGGGACAGTCCCTTTGTCACATTCCATATCGCCGCGGTGGCCTAAAGACTGTATAAATCTTTATCTAGCTGGGAAAACAGTGCATTAAAACATGGGCCGATTACCTATAATCCCTTCGAACATTAAAGTTGGGAGGAAACCGGCTTATGGAACAAAAGGCCAAGGAGGCAGCCTCGCACGCTGCGATTCCTGTGAGCATCTCGGCGATGCTCGTCACGCTGGGCGTGGTGTACGGCGATATCGGCACCAGCCCCATGTATGTAACCAAGGCGCTCGTTGCCGGCAACGGCGGCATCGGAAGCGTCACGGAGGAGTTCGTGCTCGGCGCGCTCTCCCTTGTCGTGTGGACGGTCACGTTGCTGAC
>CAJMLB010000110.1:0-3271 GCA_905214145.1 uncultured bacterium
TCTACAGCGCTTCTTGCCATGGATATTCCTTTCCAAACATGCGATCGACTTCGAGCTGAATTCGCTCATCGTCGATTGCCGCCAAAGATAGCGCAAGCGAAATGTCGTCGACGCGGGAGGAGTCGGCAAACACGGGCGCATAGCGCCACACTTGGATCATCGCCGTCTCGTTATCCGGCAACTCCCCGTCTGCGACTTCGAGGTCGCTCAGTTGACGCCATGCACTTCTTAAGACGGCCTTTTGTTCCATGCCCGGTGCAGCGAGCATCGAACGCGCAGCGAGCGCCGTCTCCCCAGCGTCAGCGAGGCGGTCGACCTGTGGTGCCTTCCTTGCAAAAATAACCTTCGAGACAGGCGAGGAAAGTTCTGCCATGTGCTCACTGAGCAGAAGATCAACGGCAACAGGAAACACAACGACACGTCGCTCGCGACGCTCGCGCCTCGCGAGTCCCCTGTCAACAAGCTCGGTTATGGCCTCACTCGCGCGGCTTGCCGAGATCCCAAGCGCACGACAAAGGTCATAGGGACGATATGGCTCCCGGGCTGCTCCCCAGATTGCGGCAGCTTGCGCGTTGGGTGACATCTTGGTCGCGTGATTGCGAAACCGGGCACCGCCCCTCTCCGTGCAAGCTGTGCCCATAAATGGAAGAAAAGCCTGTCTACCGGGGCAAACAAACGGAATCCCTTGTGCGACCAATGCTTTGCGCTGACGTGCATCGGCATCAGGAAACGAAACGACAACAGGAGTCTCCGCGCGCAAGGCTAGTTGACTATAGACTCTCTTGGCCTCGGGAAGCCCGACGCCAGTAGGCCAACTCGCAAGCAAAAACGAAAAACCGTTTGCGTCAACAGCGCGGACCTCAATCGCCCGCAGATGCAGCGGCAAGCGTGCGAATCCAGGCCAAGTTTTGATCTTGGCGGAGAGGCCTAGTGCTTCTTGTAAGTAGATTAGCGCTTCGTTCATTTCCATCATTTTCGTTTGATTCCAATTTATATTGGAATTATACATAATTTTCGGAATTAACGAGCTTCCTCTCATGCATGGGCCAGCATTTGCGTTTTCAAAATGTCTCGAATCGGCGGGGCGATTCGGGATACAATGTCAAGAGAAAACGACGCACCCCGCGTAAATGTTTGGGAGCGCGGGCAGCCTAGTTTTCAGCTTTAGTTAAATGCCCGGGATCCGACCCCCGGGCATTCTTATTTGCGCTTGTTGCGGCGCAAATGCCTTCTACCGCCCGCACCGCGCGTGCGCCTACGGACCTTAATCCGAACCTCATACGAATCAAGAAACGCGATGACGAATGTGCCCGCATCGGACGATGGAGGCTGGCTGCGTTATCCAAAAAAAACGGGGCAGACTCCAGTGCGGAGTCTGCCCCGAAAAGAGAATGGCAAAGCAAGAACGTCAATGGACGAGAAAAATGTCCGCAAGTCTCATGGCCATCACATCCCACCTGCCAAAGGGATGGGTGAGCGAGCGTTACTCCTGCTCGGACTCCTCAGCCTGCTTACGGCTGCGGATGAGGTGCGCCACGCCGATGCACAGCACCGCGCCACCAGCGATCCAAGTGAAGGTCACGCCGTTAAGGCCGGTCAGCGGGAGGCCGGAGCCCTTCTTATTCTGGATGGTGACAGGAATGGTAGCGGCAGTGGCTTTATCCGCTTTAACCATGCCGGAATCTTTGACGGTAGCCTGCAGACCCGCAAGTTTTCCATTTGAATCGTAATTGGGAGCAACAATAATGGTAAACGGGGCAATGGTGTTATAGCCTGCCGGAGTAGTGGTCTCAGTGATTTGGTACGTACCAGCATCGAGACCCGGAATCTTAACCTCGCCCGTAGTTTTGTCAGTTTTGAACTCATGCGCACTTGCCTCATTAACAAGGCTGCCGTCCGCAGAAAGCCACTTACCGACCAAATTATTGTCCGCATTCTCAAGAACCTGGACCTTGAAGCCGGCTTCCAACTTCTTCGTCGGATCATCCTGGGCGACCTTGGTGACATCGAGGGCGAAAGCGTAGTCGGCTACGGTCTTCTCGGTGGAGGTGCCAGTACCCTCTCCCATGGGGTTGTTGGAGTAGACAAGCTTGACGGTGTTGCGGTTACCATCGACCTCGTAGCTAACATCGCTGGTGAGACGAGCTTTGTAGGTCACAACGACTTTAGAGTCCTTGTCGACAGCGATGGTGCCGTTGGCATCCTTGACAGCCTTAAGATCCTCGAAGGAAACCTTGAGGAGCTCGCTATTCTTCTGCGTATCGGCTGCCGGCGTCACAGTAGCCTTGAAGCCCTCCTTGACCTCAGTCTTGGTATTGGTGTTGGTGTTGACGATATAGACGTGGAGGTCCTCGGGGCTGGTGTTGTCCGCCTCCTTCTTATTAACGACAAGGCCCCTGCTCAGTGTATCCTGGAACTCGTACGTGTACTTGGTATAGGAAGCAATGTTGTCCGCAACTGTACCGGTCAGCTTGTAGTCGATGTCCTGGCCAATCTGGGAATCGCCGTAGTTAGCCCAATCATTGGACGCAGGATCAGCGGTCTTGTTCGTGCTGTCTTTGAGAATTTGCTTGTCGACCGTGGGGATGCTGGTCTTCTCGGTAACGACCACGGGATCACCGCCAACGATGGCAAAGATCGGGGAAGTGCCAGTATTCGGCTTGTCCGCCTTAAGGCTATCCGACACGAACAGATAATAGCCATCACCGTAACGGCCATCAGAAGTGATGTTCGGGCGCGTCCACGAAGTGTCCACCGGAATTGCATTTCCTGCAGGGGTCTCGTCTGTTACCGCAGCTGCAATTGCATACAGCACATCGCCGGGAGCAACGCGCGTACCCTCGCTGCTGCTTGCCGAGCTAGCGTTAGTATCCGTCACATTTACAGAAAGCCACTCAGCCACAACCGGAGCAGCGGCATCATCTGCGAGCGCCTCGGCGAGGCCTTTATCCACGAGTTTCTGGTACTGAGTAGACCCCTTAATGGCGGTAATCACCTTGGAATCGATATCATCATTTGCCCATTCGATATCGGAAGCAACCTTGCCTTTGTCCTTCTCGTCAACGACTTTTGCCTTGAAGATCTGATAAGCCTTGAACGTATTGTCCTTGTTGGCGTCGTTGACCCTATTGATCGTGATGCTACCCTGGTCGCCCTCAGCAAACGCCATGGTCACCGGGGCCATGACGCCGCCGAAGCTCAGGGCTGCGGTGAGGCCGGCGGTTACTGCCAGGCGTGCGATGTTCTTGCTCATGCTCATCTTCTTTTCCTC
>CAJMLB010000111.1:0-3269 GCA_905214145.1 uncultured bacterium
ACGATGCTCGCGACGGGGAAACCGTACTTGGCCTCGATCTCCTTCTGCGCGGTGGTCACGCCGCCCTTGCCGACCTCCATGCGGTTGAGGGACACGATCAGGCCCTTGATTTCGACGTCGGCAGCAGCCTTAACCTTGGGATAGGTCTCGTCGATGGACTTGCCGCTGGTGGTGACGTCCTCGACCATGACCACGCGATCGCCGTCCTGGGGCTCATAGCCCAGCAGGTTGCCCTTGTCGGCGCCGTGGTCCTTGGCCTCCTTGCGGTCGCAGCAGTACTTGACCTCCTTGCCGTACAGCTCGTGGTAGGCAATTGCGGTCACGACGGCCAGCGGAATGCCCTTGTAGGCCGGCCCAAACAGCACGTCAAAATCGTCGCCAAAGTTATCGTGGATGGCCTGGGCGTAATACTCGCCCAGCTTCTTGAGCTGATAGCCCGTCACGTAAGCGCCGGCATTCATAAAGAACGGAGACTGACGGCCGCTCTTGAGCGTAAAGCTGCCGAACTTAAGGACGTCGGACTCAACCATAAACTTGATGAACTCTTGCTTGTAAGCCTCCATGCGGGCTCCTCTCGTAATCGCGTACGTGCCTTCCAGTTTAGCGCAGGCGAAGCGTCGATGCGGGCGCGCTTTGGGGCCACGGCATTCTGTAAAGGCTTTGTCAGAGGGAATGGTTTTCCGAACAATGGGGTTGACATGTCAAACCCCCTCATCAAGAATACGGGCGGATTAAAAAGGGGTACGAGATACCCAAAGCGCGCTGCGCTCAGCCTTTAGGAGGTGTGCCATGGAAGGCAGTCCTAGTCGAAAAACCTGCATGTCGCCCTCGGCACGCCGCGAGGACTCCGCACACGCATAAACGCCACCGGCAGATCGTCAACCCCCCCACAAAGGTGCCTGTCCCCTTTGTGGTAGTTCGTGAGCTTGACGTGAGCGACATCTAGGTTTTTTGCAACTCAATACGACACGTACGCTAACTCCCTTCAACAAGGAGGACCCTATGCTGATGCTCAAAACCGCCACGGTTCTCGAAGCCATCTCCAAGCGCCGCCGCACGGCGCGCCCTGCCGCTCGCACCGGCCTGTCCAAGAACACCATATTCGCCGCCACCCATAGCGCCGAGGACGCTCTCGTACTGCTTGACGCCACGGCAAACGGCCTCACCGCCGAGCAGGCAACCGAGCGCCTGGATGCCGCCGGCCCCAACACCATCGAAGCGCCGACCAAGACGCTCGCCCGCCGCATCGCCGACGCGTTCATCGATCCCTTCGCCGGCATCCTCGCCGCGCTCGCGCTGGTCTCACTCTACATCGACGTGCTCGCCGTGCCCGAGCCGCAGCGCGACCCCTCCACGGTCATCGTCATCAGCATCATGCTGCTGGTATCGGGCGGCATGAAGTTTATCCAGGAAGCCCGCAGCGGCAATGCGGCAGAGGCCCTCAAGGACCTGGTCTCCAACACTTGCACCGCCCTGCGCGACGACGAGCGCATCGAGATCCTCTTCGACGAGCTCGTCCCCGGCGATGTGATCCGCCTCTCTGCCGGCGATATGGTGCCAGCAGATGCCCGCGTCATCACCGCGCGCGACCTGTTTGTCATCGAGTCCGCACTCACCGGCGAGAGCGAGGCAGTCGAGAAGACCGCTGCCGTCACCGTCGTCGAGGGTGCCGACGGCTCCGCGCCGCCACTCTCTGCCTGCAAGAACATCGTCTTTACCGGCACCTCCGTGCAAAACGGCACCGCCATGGCGCTTGTCGTTGCCACCGGCTCGGACACCTACCTGGGCGGCATCGCCAAGATACTCAACGGGCGCGGCGAAAAGAGCGCGTTTGACCGCGGCGTCTCGAGCGTCTCCATGTTGCTCGTACGCCTCATGCTCGTTATGGCGCCGGCCGTCTTTGCCATCAACGCCGCCACCAAGGGCAACGTCATCGACGCGCTGCTGTTCGCCACGAGCGTGGCCGTGGGCATCACGCCGCAGATGCTCCCCGTCATCGTGACCACGAGCCTGTCGCAGGGCGCCAAGGACCTCGCCCGTCGCCAGGTTATCGTCAAGGAGCTGCCGGCGATTCAAAACCTGGGCGCCATGGACGTCCTGTGCTGCGACAAGACCGGCACCCTCACCGAAGACCGCATCGTGCTCGAGCGCTACCTCAACACCGATGGCAACGAGGACGCGCGCGTGCTGCGCCATGCGTTTTTGAACAGCTTCTTCCAGACCGGCCTCAAAAATCTTATCGACCTGGCCGTAATCGACCGTGCCGATGTGACACCCTCGACCGTCGCACCCGATTCCATGCTGGGCCAGAGCCTGCGCGACCGCTACACCAAGGTCGACGAGGTTCCCTTCGATTTCTCGCGCCGTCGCCTGAGCGTAGTTGTCGCCGATGCCCAAGGCAAAACCCAGATGGTCACCAAGGGCGCTGCCGAGGAAATGCTCGAGATCTGCTCCTTTGTCGAAGTCGATGGCATCGCCCAGCCGCTCACCGAAGATAAGCTCGCCCAGATTCGCAAGCAGATCGCCGAGCTCAACGCCGAGGGCCTGCGCGTGATTGCCGTGGCGCAGAAGACCGATCCGCGCTGCGTGGGCGAGTTTGGCATTGCCGACGAGTGCGACATGGTGCTGATGGGCTTTTTGGCCTTCCTCGATCCTCCCAAAGCAAGTGCCGCGGGCGCCGTCGCAACCCTCGAGGCCAAGGGCGTAGCGGTCAAGGTCCTGACCGGCGACAACGACCGCGTCGCCGCCACCGTCTGCGAGCAGATCGGCATCGATGCGAGCAACGTCTTGCTCGGCTCCGAGATCGATGCGCTCGATGACGCCGAACTTGCCGAGCGCGCCGAGAAAACCCACCTCTTCGCCAAGCTCTCGCCGCTGCAGAAGGCGCGCCTGGTGCGCGTCATGCGCGAGCTGCTCGGCCACACCGTGGGCTTTATGGGCGACGGCATCAACGACGCCGCCGCCATGCGTGCGAGCGACTGCGGCATCTCGGTCGATTCGGCCGTCGACATTGCCAAGGAATCCGCCGATATCATCTTGCTTCAGAAGGACCTGGGTGTGCTCGAGCGCGGCATCATCGAAGGCCGCCGCACCTACGGCAACCTGCTCAAGTACCTCAAGACCACGGTGAGCTCCAACTTTGGCAACGTGCTGTCCGTGACCGTCGCGAGCCTGTTCTTGCCGTTTTTGCCCATGAGCGCCCTGCAGCTGGTGCTGCTGTCGCTGGTCTACGAGATCGTGTGCATCGCGCTGCCGTGGGACACCGTCGA
>CAJMLB010000112.1:0-3071 GCA_905214145.1 uncultured bacterium
TACAGCGCGAAGTCGCCGCCGACGAGCGTGGAGACGGGCTCCTCGTGGTAAACGGCGGAGATGGCCTGAGCGAACTCCTCGGCGACCGAGATGGTCTTGATCTTGCCGCCGACCTCGACGGGGATGGCGTCGGTGACGACGCACTCGACGATCGGGGCGTCGTTCAGGCGCTCGATGGCCGGACCGGAGAAGATACCGTGGGTGGCGCAGACGTAGATGTCGCCAGCGCCCATAGCCTTGAGCTCCTTGACGTTGGCGCACAGGGTGCCAGCGGTGTCGATCATGTCGTCATTGATGATGCAGGTCTTGCCCTTGATGTCGCCGATGATGCCCATGACCTCGGCAGCGTTGTGGCGCGGACGACCCTTGTGGGCGATGGCCAAGTCGCAGCCGAGCATGTCGGACAGCTTCTTGGCGGCCTTGGCACGACCCACGTCGGGGGAGACGACAACCAGGTTGTCGGTGTCGAAGTGCATGTCGTTGTAGTACTGGCCAAACAGCGGCAGTGCGGACAGGTGGTTAACCGGGATATCGAAGAAGCCCTGGATCTGACCCTGGTGCAGGTCGAGGGTGATGATGCGGTCGACGCCGGCGCGCTCGAGCAGGTTGGCGACGAGGCGGGCGGTGATGGGCTCGCGCGGGCCGGCCTTGCGGTCCTGGCGGGCATAGCCGTAGTGGGTGATAACGGCGGTGATGGAGCGGGCGGATGCGCGCTTGGCAGCGTCGGTGGCGATGAGCAGCTCCATGAGCATGTCGTTGACGTTGCCGCCGGCCACGGACTGAATCAGGAAGACGTCGGCGCCGCGGACGGTCTCGTCGTAGCGGGCGTAAATCTCACCATTGGCGAACTGCTTTAGCGTAAGGCCCGAAAGCTCGACCCCAAGGTACTCAGCGATCTTCTGAGCGAGGGGACGGTTGGAGGAACCGGAATACACGCGGATGGACTTGCGCATATTCTCCGACTTCTCGGGATCATTAATCGGCATTACCCTTCTCCTTTATACATCGAATGCCATATAGATGCCTTTTTGCATTGTAACCGTGCGGCGGGGTTATTCGGGTCTTGATAACGTCTTTACCGTCAACGGACACGAACCGACCACTCATCCGGTCGCGCAGGTCACGATAGAAAAAGGAGCCGTCCCCATGGAACAGCTCCTTAGATGCTTGGTAAAACGTTATACCTCGTCGTCCTCGTGCAGGCGGCGGCGGTAATCGGCGGCCCAGCCCTCAATATTTACCTGACGGGCGCGGCCCAGTCCGAGCGCGTCTGCCGGGACCGGCTCGGTGATGACGGAGCCGGCAGCCACGAGCGCGCCGTCGCCGATCTGGGCGGGCGCGACCATCATGGTGTCGGAACCGATGAAGGCATCCTTGCCGATGACGGTCTTGTGCTTGTGCACGCCGTCGTAGTTGCAGGTGATGGAGCCCGCGCCCACGTTGACGCCGGAGCCCATGGTGGTGTCGCCGATGTAGGACAGGTGCGGAACCTTGGAGCCCTCGCCGATCGTGGACTTCTTGATCTCCACGTGCGTGCCGGCCTTGGAACCGTCGAGCATGTGGGTGCCCGGGCGCAGGTAGGCGCGCGGGCCGCAGTCGACGCCGTTCTCGATGACGGCCTCGATGGCGATGGTCTCATCGATGGTGCAGCCGCTGCCGACGGTGGTGTCGGTGAGGCGGCTGTTGGGGCCGAGCTGGCACTCCTCGCCCACGGTGACGTGGCCGATCAGGTGCGTCTGCGGCCACACGACGGTGTCGCGGCCGATGACGGCGTCGGGGCCGATCCAGGCCTGCGTGGGGTCGATGAAGGTAACGCCCTCGGCCATCCAGTGCTCGTTGATGCGGTCGCGCGCGATGGCGGTGAGCTGCGCGAGCTGGATGCGGCTGTTGACGCCCAGGCCGTCGCGGTAGTCGTCACAGTGGAAGATGGAGACCGCCTGGCCGTGACCCTTGAGGATTTCGAGCATGTCGGGCAGGTAGTACTCGGACTGTGCGTTGTCGTTGCCGATCTCGTTGATGTGGGCGGCAAGCTGCGCGCCGTCGAAGGCGTAGCAGCCGGCGTTGCACTCCAGCAGCGTGGCGGCCTGCTCGGGCGTGCAGTCCTTCTGCTCGATGATGCGCTCGATCTGACCATCGGCGCCCAGCTTGATGCGGCCGTAGCCAAAGGGATCGGGCGGGGTCATGGTCATGACGGTGCAGGCGAGCTCGCCGGTGGCGACGGTCTGCGCGAACTTGGCGACGGTGTCGGCGGTGATGAGCGGCAGGTCGCCGTTGAGCACGACGACGGGGCCTTGCGTGATGCCGCAGGCCTCGAGCGCGACCTTGACGGCGTGGCCGGTGCCCAGGCGCTCGGTCTGCTCGACGCACTCGACCTTGGTGGCGCTGTTGGCGTAGGCGCCATCGGTGAGGGCGCGCATCTCGTCGGCATGGCTGCCGATGACGACCACGACGCGGCTGCAGCCGGCCTTGATGATAGCGTCGACGATCCACTGAACCATGGGCTTGCCCAGGATCTTGTGCGAAACCTTGCAGTGGTTCGACTTCATGCGGGTGCCCTCGCCGGCGGCGAGGATAATTGCGGTTGCGTCCATGTGATCTCCTGTTACGTTATAGAGACGTGTGTTTGGAAACGATACACGGCGCAATATGATACCGCAGGCATATGATGAGCGCGTAACGATTGATGCGCGGCAGCTGAGGCTTGGGCCGCTGGTGTGGTGTTTGCGCTGCTTGCGGGCGGTGCCGGCAGTGCTTCGGCGTCGGTGATTTGGCGGGAGGGCGGGGATGCCTATGGACAACATACGAGAGGGTTCGGGCGCCGAGCCCGTGGGGGCATTTTCGATGTCGCATCCGGCAGTTCCGGCGCTCTACATGGTGCTGACGTTGGGGCTCACCATGTTCTCGATGCAACCGGTGTTGATCGCGCTGTCGCTTGCGGGTGGGTTGGCGTACGGGTTTGCGACGCGCGGTGCTGCGCGCACGTTGGGGGCGCTTCGCTGGCAGCTGCCAGTGATTTTGATCATCGCGGTGCTCAATCCGCTGTTTAGCGCCTCGGGCTCGACGGAGCTGTT
>CAJMLB010000113.1:0-3063 GCA_905214145.1 uncultured bacterium
CGCGAAAGGGCGAGCTCGGTCGGGTCGGTCAGCAGCGAGTAATCGACGTTCTCACCGATGGCCTTGGCGGCGACGGCCTTCATGCCCATCTCGTCAGCCTGCTCGGGCGTAACGTCAGCGGCACGACGCAGGATGGAGCACACGCGGGCGTGAGCGTACTGCACGTAGTACACCGGGTTGGAGTTGTCGCGCTTCTTAACGGCCTCGATATCGAAGTCGACCATCTGGTTGGAGCTCTTGGAGATGAGCGTGTAGCGGGCGGCGTCGGAGCCGACCTCGTCGACGAGTTCCTGCAGGGTCACCATGGTGCCCTTGCGCTTGGACATACGGACGGGCTTGCCGTTGCGCAGCAGGTTGACGAGCTGGCCCAGCAGAACCTCAAACTTGCCGGGATAGCCAAGAGCGTCGCAGACGCAGCGAACGCGCTCGATGTAACCGTGGTGGTCGGCGCCCCAGATGTCGATGACGTGGTCGACGCGCTGGAACTTATCCCAGTGATAGGCGACGTCGGAGGCGAAGTAGGTGTACTCGCCATCGGACTTGATCAGGACGCGGTCCTTGTCGTCGCCCAGGTCGGTGGAGCGGAACCACAGAGCGCCGTCCTTGGTGTAGAGGTAGCCCATCTTGTCGAGCTTCTCGAAAGCGCGGTCGACGGCGGAGGTGCCGGCGGTCTCGCCCTCGGTGTCCTTCACATACAGCGAGCGCTCGGAGTACCAACGATCGAAGTCGCAGTTGACGGCGTGGCAGAGGTCGCGCATGTTGTCGACCATCTTCACGTAGCCGCGCTCACGGAAGCTCTCCATGCGCTCCTGCGGATCGGCGTCGACCCACTTGTCGCCGTCGGTGCGCCAGAACTCGGCAGCCTCGTCGATGATGTAGTCTCCGCCGTAGGAGTCCTTGCCCAGAGTCTCGGCAA
The DNA here is from genome assembly GCA_905214145.1 of uncultured bacterium. Taxonomy (GTDB): domain Bacteria; phylum Actinomycetota; class Coriobacteriia; order Coriobacteriales; family Coriobacteriaceae; genus Collinsella. The sequence continues at coordinate 917 of CAJMLB010000113.1, forward strand.
AGTTGTCCTGATACGGATGGGTCTCGGGATGCTCGTCGCTCTCGTCGGCGACAAAGGCATCACGGTCGGCGATCAGAAGCTTGTGAGCCTCGTCGATATCCACGCCCTGCTTAGCGATGATGTCGGCAAGCTGCATATAGCGCGTGCTGATGGAGTTGCCGAAGGTGTTCATCTGAGAGCCGTGGTCGTTGATGTAGAACTCACGCTGAATGTCGTAACCGGCGTGGTCCATAACGCGGCAAAGGGAGTCGCCCAGAGCGGCCCAGCGGCCATGGCCGATGTGCATGGGGCCGACGGGGTTGGCGGAGACGAACTCGACCTGGGTCTTCAGGCCGCCACCGACGTTGGACTTAGCGAAGTCCATACCCTTCTCGCGGGCCTCGCCAAAGATGGCGTTCTTGACGGCAACGGAGAGGTAGAAGTTGATGAAACCGGGGCCGGCAATCTCGACCTTCTCGATCGCGGGGTCCTCGGGCATATGGGCAACGACGGCCTCGGCGATCTTGCGCGGGGCGCAGTGAGCCAGCTTGGCGGACTTCAGGGCCATGGTGGAGGTCCACTCGCCATGAGAAGTATCAGCCGGTCGCTCGATAGCGCAATCGTCAAGTTCAAATGCGGAAAGGTCGCCGGCCTCCTGGGCCGCAGCAAGCGCAGCGCGTACCAGCTCTTCAATCTTCTCGGGCATAGATCCTCCTTGTGTTAAAGCCCCCGAGCTCTTGGTCACTCGTAGGGCAAAAGCCAGAGTTTGTAGCACTCTATCACAAGCGGTAGCTACTGTCGCAGGGTAAAGCTAATAGATATTGCATATGCACAAAAATGACTACCGCTCTTGTGCGGCGATATAAAGTTGGCGGTTTGCCTGCAGTTTATACACGTTCTTGAAATGCATAAACGTATGAATAGGCCGTTCTATCTATCGAATACTCTTACCTATCAAAGTTGTGTGCTTTTCCTGCATAAAGTAATGGTTTGCGCACGTCAGCGTGGTATTCTTAACATACGCAAATTCGTATAAGTTGGAGGTAGCATGTTCTCAATCGGTCAACACGTCATTCATCCGGGTCAGGGAGTCTGCACCGTCGTCGGTTTTAGGGACGACACGCCGCAGCCTATGTTGTTGCTCGAGACCAAGCAGGGACATGCACAGACGATTCTCATGTACCCCGTGGCGCAGGCCGACCGTCTGCATGCCGCCATCTCCCAGCAAGATGCCGAGCACCTGCTGAGCCACTACGATGAGCTGGAGTGCGACACCTTTACCGAACGCAATAGCTCGCTTGAGGAGACACACTTTAAGCAGCAGCTCAAGCTGGGCGCGCCCGAGACGGTCCGCGTGGCAAAAACCATGATGCACCGCATCCGCCAGGCAGAGGAAGCAGATAAAAAGCCCAGCTCTTATTACATGCGCGTGCTCAAGGAGGCCAAGCGCCGCTCAATCGAGGAGTTCGCCGTGGCCCTGGGCGTCACCGAAGAGGCCGCCGAAGCCCGTCTAGCCCAAGCCGCCCTCAACTAACCTACCCACGCCAAAACCACCACAAAGGGGACAGGCACCTTTATGGTGGTTTTCTTGTTCTAGTAGTATTCATTCTTATCGACACCTACGAGCACAAGGAGTCTTTTATGGCAGAGCTGCTTTCCGCCGGAATCACCCGCGATCGCGCGTTCGAACTACTCAACGAGCACAACAAGGACCCGTTCCACATCACCCACGGCGAGACGGTCGAGGGAACCATGCGCTACTTTGCGCGCGAGTTCGACCCCGAGAACGAGGAGTTTTGGGGCATCGTCGGCCTGCTGCACGACCTGGATTGGGAGGAGCATGAGGACGACCCCATGAACCACACCATCTATGCGGCCGAGATTCTCGAGGGCGAAGGTGCCTCTCCTGAGCTCATCCGCGCCATTCAGTCGCACACGTCCGATTTCAACACCTCGCTGCCCAAGCCCGAGCTACAGATGGAGAAGATCCTGTTTGCCTGCGACGAGCTTACCGGCCTGATCGGAGCTGCCGTCATCATGCGCCCGAGCAAGAGCGTCATGGACTTTACGACCAAGTCGCTCAAGAAGAAGTTCAAGGACAAGCGCTTTGCCGCCGGCTGCTCGCGCGACGTGATTTCGCAGGGCGCCGAGATGCTGGGCTGGGAGCT
>CAJMLB010000114.1:0-2935 GCA_905214145.1 uncultured bacterium
CCCGTCCCAATTTGACTATCGAGAGGATCTGCCATGGAGCGCATCGCGAGCTTTTCCGTTGATCATCTACTGCTTGAGCCCGGCGTTTATGTGAGCCGCATCGACCGCGATCCGGCGACCGGTGCTGCCGTCACCACGTTTGACCTGCGCCTGACCACGCCCAACAAGGAGCCGGTCATGAACACGGCCGAGTGCCACACCATCGAGCACCTGGGCGCGACGTTCCTTCGCAACCATGCCGAGTGGTCGAGCCGCATTGTCTACTTTGGCCCCATGGGCTGCCGCACGGGCTTTTACCTCGTCGTTTTTGGCGAGGTGACGAGCGAGGAGATTCTGCCGCTCGTGCGTGAGCTGTTCGAGTTTGTCGCCGACTTCGAGGGCGATGTCCCCGGTGCCGCTCCCGAGGAGTGCGGCAACTACCTGGACCAGAACCTCCCCATGGCAAACTGGCTCGCGCGCCGCTACCTCGACCGCGACCTGGCCGATATCGACGAGAAGCACCTGTGCTATCAGCAGGCGTAAGGGCTTATCGCCCAAAACGCGCACATTGGGCGCCTTCGCTTATGCGGGGGCGCCTTTTTGTTGAGTGGTCGGGACGAGCGTTCAAAATCGCTCATGTTTGTTCTAGAATGTTCGTATAGTCACATTTACGAACAGGAGCGAACATGCATATCTATTCTGTTGAGGATTCCGAGTTCAAGTCCTATGGCAACGTTTGGGATAACGTTCCGTCCGATCTCGCGTCGCCCGTGCTCGAGGCGCTCTCTGCCACGCCCATTCCCGAGGGCTGCAAGTACGTAGCAAGTGCGCTGGAGCTCGAGGGCGTTAAGGGTGCCGATAAACTGGGCTTTCTCATGTACGGCGGCCGTCCCTTCCAGCTCGGCTGGTGCAACGGCCACAATACACGACTCAACTGTCTGGAGTATCACCGTGCCAGCGAGTTCAACTTGGGCGCGCGCGACTTTATCCTGCTCGTGGCGCATCGCTGGGAGATCGAGGACGGCAAGCTCGACACCGCTCAGGTCAAGGCGTTCCGCGTGCCGGCCGGCAAGGTCGTCGAGGTTTTCAACACCACGCTTCACTACACGCCGTGCATGGTCGACGACGGTGGCTTCCAGGTGATGGTCGCACTGCCGGCAGGTACCAACGGTCCGCGTCCCGAGGCTGCAGCTGACATGCCCGCGGCCGGCGACAGCGACTGCTACTGGAAGGCTGACAAGTGGGTTCTCTGCCACGCCGACAGCCCCAAGGCTGCCGAGGGCGGCTACGTAGGCCTCATCGGCAAAAACCTCGACATCACCGTGGACTAGAATCTTCTGTCTCGATCTGTAACATCTAGCGGGCCAAATCGTCTCTACCTGTTACAGATTTAGACAAACTGCAGGGGGCCGCCCGAAAATCTCGATCTGTAACACCAGGCCCGGTTTTGGCTGCCTAACTGTTACAGATCGAGACAAGCCGGTCCCAAACCACCACAAAGGTGCCTGTCCCCTTTGTGGTGGATTGGACAGGTGGGTATCAAAAAGTGTCAGGTGGGGTGGCTGCCGGGCGCCTGCACGCGAAAAGAAGTGTCGACCCGCGCTGTTGTCGTTGAGTGGCACCCCGTTTGCGGGGATCCTGAAATTAGGACAAGCAGCGTATGAAAGGATCGATGCATGGCTTTCCGTAATGACTTCCTGTGGGGCGGCGCGACGGCTGCCAACCAGTGCCAGGGCGCCTACAACGTGGACGGCCGCGGCCTTGCCAACGTGGACGTGGCTCCGCACGGCCCCGAGCGCTATGCGGTGGTCTCCGGCCAGCGCAAGATGCTCGGCTTCGAGGACGGCTATTACTATCCCGCGCAGACCGGCATCGATTTCTACCATCACTACAAGGAGGACATTGCCCTCTTTGCCGAGATGGGCTTTAAGACCTTCCGCATGAGCCTGGCCTGGACCCGCATCTTCCCCAACGGTGACGAGGCCGAGCCCAACGAAGCCGGCCTGGCCTTCTACGAGGACGTGTTCCGCGAGTGCCAGGCGCACGGCATCGAGCCGCTCGTGACCATCACGCACTTCGACTGCCCCGTCCACCTCATCAAGGAGTACGGCGGCTGGCGCAACCGCAAGCTCATCGACTTCTACAAGAACCTCGCGACCACGATTTTCACCCGCTACAAGGGCCTGGTGGAGTACTGGCTTACCTTCAACGAGATCAATATGATTCTGCACCTGCCGTTTATGGGTGCCGGTCTGGTCTTTGAGGAAGGCGAGAACAAGGAGGCTGTCGAGTACCTGGCCGCCCACAACGAGCTCGTTGCCAGCGCTTGGGCAACCAAGATCGCTCACGAGATCGACCCCGAGGTCAAGATCGGCTGCATGCTCGCCGCAGGTAGCTACTACCCCTACAGCTGCCGTCCGGGCGATGTACGCCAGGCGCAGCTCGACAATCAGGACAATTACTTCTTCGTTGACGTTCAGAGCCGTGGCTACTACCCGGCCTATGCCGTCAAGAAGCTCGAGCGTCTGGGCATCGATGTGGGCATGACCGACGAGGACCGCGAGATCCTGGCCGCCAACACCGTCGACTTCATCAGCTTTAGCTATTACAGCACCCGTTGCTCCGCCGGTGCCGATAACCCCGATGTCGAGCGCACCCAGGGCAACGCCTTCGCCGGCGCCAAGAACCCCTATCTTCAGGAGAGCCAGTGGGGCTGGGCCATCGATCCGCTGGGCTTCCGCATTACGCTCAACGACCTGTACGATCGTTATCAGAAGCCGCTGTTTGTGGTTGAGAACGGTCTGGGCGCCAAGGATGTTGTCGAAGAGGACGGTTCCATCAGCGACGACTACCGTATCGACTTCCTGCGTCAGCATATTGCCGCGATGCACGATGCGGTGACCGAGGACGGCGTTGACCTGCTGGGCTACACCACCTGGGGCCCGATCGACCTGGT
>CAJMLB010000115.1:0-2871 GCA_905214145.1 uncultured bacterium
TTTTCTACGGTTAAAGGAGTATGTATGTCCGTTGAGGTCATGAGGTCTGTGATCGATGCTGCCGGGGGGCGCGTGCCCGTCGACACGCTGTTTACCAATGCGCAGATTGTCGACGTGTATGGCCAGCGTGTGGCGCCCGGTAGCGTTGCCGTCAAGGACGGTGTGATCGTCGGCGTGCTCTACGATGGTCGTGACGATGCCGCTGGCACCTACGAGTCAACTGAGGTCATCGACTGCCAGGGTCGCTATCTCGCTCCCGGTTTTATTGACGGGCATCTGCATATCGAGTCTTCGAACATCCGCCCTGCCGAGTATGCGCGCATGGCGGCGACGCGCGGTACCACCACCGCTATTGCCGACAGCCACGAGATTGCCAATGTTGCCGGTCTCGACGGCTTGCGCTTTATGATTGAGGACGGCCGCCGCGCACCCATCTCCATCAAGTACATGATGCCCTCGTGCGTACCCGCGCTGCCCGACGAGCAGGCCGGTGCCGTTATTTCGGCTGCCGATATGCAGGCGTTTTTTGCCGAGCATCCAGGCGATGTCTTTGGTCTGGGCGAAATGATGAACCTGCCGGGCGTCTTTATGGCCGACCCCGAGACCTGTGCTCGCATCGATGCTGCCAACCAGACGCCGTCCAAGCAGGTCGACGGTCATGCCCCGCTCGTTGCCGGTAAGGACCTCAACGCCTATGCCGCGGCGGGCATTATCGCCGACCACGAGTCGACGATTCCCGAGGAGGCACTCGACAAGCTGTCCCGCGGCATGTATGTGATGCTGCGTGAGGGCACGTGCAGCCACGACCTGGCCAATTTGTCCCCGATGCTGCTGGAGAATCCTGCCCGCGCCCGCCGCTGCTGCTTTGCGACCGACGACCGCGCTCCCTCCGATGCTCTTTCGACCGGCATGATCGACAATGCCTGCCGCGTGGCCATCGAGGCCGGCGTTGACCCGGTGGTCGCCATCTCCATGGCGTCCCTTTCCACGGCTGAGGCGTTTGGGCTAGATCACGGCTGCCGCGACCCGCACGAGCTACGCGGTGCGATTGCCCCGGGCAAACGTGCCGACCTGCTGGTGCTCAATGACCTGACGTTTGCCACGGCTCCGCATCGCGTATATGCCGCCGGTGCTCTGGTGGCGCAGAACGGCACCTTTGTGGGCGAGGTCGCACCCGAGACGGCCGAGGTCGCAGCGCTTGCCGATGAGCTGCGTGCTTCCGTTAAGCTGCCGAAGCTTTCGCTTGACGTGTTCGACTATGCCTTTAAGTCGGGCGAGGCCGTTATCGATGTCATCCCGGGTATGGCTATCACGGGTATGGCCCGCCCCGAGAGCGCCGAGGACTTGCGCCGCATTATGCTGATTGAGCGCCATGGCCGCGGCATGTCGCTGCAGGCCGAGGGCGCCGATGGCGACGGCCCCGCTGGCCTGGGTCTGGTCGGCAAGCATATCGGTCGCGGCTGGGTGCGCGGTTTCACCATTACCGGTGGTGCCATTGCCTCCACGATCGGCCACGACTCGCACAACGTGTGCGTGGTGGGCGACAATGCGGCGGATATGATGGCTGCCGTTGAGGCCGTGGGCCAGGGTGGTCACGTGCTGGTGCGTAACGGCGAGGTCGTGGCGCGCATTCCGCTGGCGCTCGGTGGCCTGATGAGCGAAGGCACGGCCGAGGACGTTGCCGCGCAGCACGACGACTTTATGGTCAAGGCGCGCGCCATGGGTATTGAGCCGCCGCTCGACCCCATCATGGGCATCATCTTCCTGCCCCTGCCGGTGATCCCGACGCTCCGCATCCGCCCCGAGGGCATGTTCGACGTCACAACCTTCACCTACGCCGACTAGTCATCGGGGACATTCTTAAACGACTAGTCATCGGGGACACTCTTTGGCGGACTGCCTGACGCCGCGACCGTAGGACTTCTGGCATGTGTGAGCTATTTGCCAGGTCCTTGTAACGTTTACGCCCGCGGAGTCTTATTTGAGCTCCCTTTGGGTACGTTGGAATCGGATACGCGTTCGATTCCAACAAGCCCGAAGGGAGCTTTTCTATGTTTAAACTGATTGCATCCGATATGGACGGCACACTGCTTGACGAAAACGGCCAGGTGCCTCCCGAGACCTACGAACTGATTCTGGCGCTACACGAGCATGGCGTGCATTTCGCTGCATCGTCAGGTCGTCGCTACGATCGCCTGTGCGAGTTCTTTGCGCCCGTTCGCGACAAGATGGACTTTGTCGCCGCTAACGGCGCCCAGGTCTACGCCGACGGTAAGATGGTAGACCGTGAGGTGTATTCCCACCTGGCGATTCGAAGGCTCGCCCAAGCCGTCAGGACGTTTCCCAATCTGCATCTTGCGCTCTTTGACCGAACCAAGTCCTTCCTGCTCGATGACGAGTGCAAGTTCGTGCGTGAGGTCGATAAGGACCTTCCCAATGCCGAGCGCATTTGGGAGCTGCCCGATCCCAGCGTAAATATCATCAAAGCGAGTATCTTTTGCGACGACAGTGCGGTTATGGACAGTGCGTACGTGCTACAGCGCGAACTTGGTCAGCTCTTTACTTTTGCGCCTTCGGGTAACGCGTGGATCGATGCCATGCAGCCTGGCGTGTCGAAGGCCTCGGGTATCGCGCAGCTCGCGGAGCATTACGGCATTGGTCGCGACGAGGTCATGGCGTTTGGCGACTCGATGAACGACTACGAGATCATTCGCTTTGTCGGCACGGGCTGCGCGATGGAAAACGCGCGCCCCGCGCTCAAGGCGGTGGCCGATCGCGTCGTAGGCTGCAACCGCGACCACGCCGTTCAGCATGAGCTCCGTCGCGTGCTGGAGAGTCTCTCCTAATCCGGCAGATGGGGACGTTCCTTTT
>CAJMLB010000116.1:0-2555 GCA_905214145.1 uncultured bacterium
CCGTTGATGGTCTGGGGCACCACGTACGGATAGACGGGGCCGCTGGCGTAGACGGTATAACCGTTGCCTAGATTGGCCGCACCCAAAACCGTATCGCCCTCATCGGGCGTAAAGCTCTCGCCCTCGCGCACCGCGACGAGCGTCACAATCGGCGTATCGCTGTCGCTGGCAAGATAGATGCATAGCGTGCTGCCATTTTGCCAAGTCTCGACCTTGCCGTACCATTCGACGGGGATATCGAGCTGGTAGAGGTCGGTTGCCTTGTGACGGGCGTCGGCATCACGGGCTGCCTGTGCCTTTTGCGCGCTCAGGGCATTGACGGCGGCGTCGCGCCGCGCGGTTGCCGCCTGCTGGAGCACCTTGGCGGTGGCGGCGGAGCTCGCGCCTCCCTCCTCGGCATATTTGGCGGCGGCATCGATCTGGTCGTCGGTTACCGTGTCGGCCGAAGGCACCTTGAGCTTAAAGGCGGCCTGGCTGCTTAGGTCTTGTCCGTCGCTCTTGATCGTGACCTGCGTCTTGGTGGTCGGGACGGTATAGATGGTGCCGTCGGCCGCGATGGGGGAGGCAGCGATGGAGAGCGTGTAATCGCCGGGCAGCAGTTTGATGCCGCGGCCGTGCTCGTCAACGTAGAGCGTTTCGCTCACAGAAGAGCCGTCGGAGTCCTGGCCACTCACCTGCACGGGGATCTTTGAGCCGGTGGAGCAGTCGAGTCCCGCGGCATGTACGCCAATTTGCACCGACATCATGGTATGGGCGTTTGCGGCAACTACGGCGGCCTGCTCTTGCTGGTATCCGTTCCAAGCCGCATAGCCCGCGCCGCCGGCGACGAGCGCGACGGCCACGACACCGGCGACCATCAGATTGCGGCGCTTGGGCGACATCTTACGATGACGAACCTCGGCTTCGTGTGCCGAGGGAGCGGACGGCAGGGGAATATCTCCCATGGCGATGGTCTCGTCGACGACTGGCGCAGAGCCCAAGCCGGGGAGCTCGCGGGTGAGCGATTCGTCGACGGGCAAGTCGCCAAGCAGGGAGGTCTCATCTCCCGCGTTGGGTTCCGGTTGGCCATTGCCCTCGTCATCGCCTTTTTCGACATCGGCTTCATCGCGAGCATCCTCGACGTCGTCGCCCGTATCCGGTATGCCATCGCCCGCCGCGTCCTGCATGTCGACGATTGTCTCGTCAAACGCAACTTCGTCCAGCGAAAACCGGTCTAGGCTCTCCAAGGCCTCGGCGCACGCCGCTGCATCTTGGGCCGCGTCCTCTTGGCCCCTCGTCTCATTTTCCATATATCCCCCAAGCTCAATATCGGGACAACAATGTACCCAAAATTAAGGTCACATAGAGCTGGCGTGCAGTCGGAAATTCGATTTTATCTGCGCGATACATTGTGAATATGTGCATGAATGCACGCGCGACAGCAAAAAGCCCCCGGAAAGCAAACGAATTGCTTTCCGGGGGCTGCGCATAACGCGAGATTACGGAGCCAAAGAGACGCGCCTACATCCAAATGCGGACGGCAGCGAGCGCGTTACTCGGCGTGTGCGTAATCCACCTTGGCGCGGCGAGCGGTAGCCTTCTCCCAATCGCTGGTGCCCTCAAAGACATCCTGCTTGTAGGGATTGCGGCCGAGCTTCTTGGCGCGGTAGGCGATGTAGATGATCGCGGCGATGTTGGCGACCAGTGCGGCGATCGAGACCGCAGTAGCGGCGCTGGGGTCGAGCGTGGAGTGGGTCACAAAGATGGACTCCTCCTGGAAGTACGGGAACACCTGGGCAAACATGCACCAAATAGCCAGCGTAAAGGCGCGGTTCTGGATCCAGCCGCCCTTGTTCCAGATAAAGGCGGCGACGGTGGGCGCCAGCAGCAGTGCAAAGCCGCAGAACCAGGAGTGGGTGGGCAGGCAGTTGTAGGTGTAGCAGAAGTTCCAGATGTCGTAGGCGATGATGTAGACCCAGGTCATGTCGGGCCACAGCATGTCGGTCTTGTCCTCAGAGGCGTAGACACTCCACCAACCGGTCATGCAGAAGATGTTGATGATACCGGCGATGCCGTTGAACACGTTGTTCCAGCCGGCGAGCTGCGTGGCGCCCTCGGAGGTGACCCAGGTGGACTCGCCCAGGACAAAGAAGTGATAGGCGCTCTCAAAGTCGGACACGACGGCGATCATGATGTTGATGGCGACGATCACAAACGGCCACGCGCGGAACCAATGCGCCTTGCCGATCTTGCCCCACTGGTACTTAATGGCAATGAAGCCCCAGCAACCGGCCAGCGCCGCGTATACCTTGGCGTAGTGGAACCAGCTGTTCTGGTACACATGGGTGGGGTTGGTGAGCGCCCACTCGGCACCCTGTGAGACGCCGATGGCGATAGCGACGCAGTAGATGGTCATGGCCAGCGGAGCCACGCCAAAGATGATGGCCGCGCCCAGCTTGGTGCGGCGGCCGACCTCGTTGAGCACGATCAGGCCAATAAAGACCATGGCCCAGCCGGCCCAGTGGATAAGGGTATTGCTACCCCAAACATCGAACAGCATGCTGCTCTCCTTTCAC
>CAJMLB010000117.1:0-2470 GCA_905214145.1 uncultured bacterium
CGACGCTGCGCGCCGCCCAGGACGACAATTTGTCATTCAAAAGGCGAGGCATGACCAGAAGGTCTATGCCTCGCCTTTTTCATGCCAACTTGTTCGTCCTGGACGGCGCTCGCTGTCCGTCCTCTACCTGCGTCGTTGTCTCGCTTCGGATGGGTGGTCATTGGGGACGTTCTTAAATGACTAGTCAGAAATGAGCGTGGATAATCTCCCGTTTTTGGCCCCCGTGTGGACTCAAAGTGGGAGATTATCCACGCTCGTTTTAATATGGCTGGGCTGCGGTGCCTATCTAATCGGCTCAGCGTCTTCCCTGAGAATCGAAAGATACTCTTCATACCCGTACTGTCGGTATCTCTGTCTTGACTCGTCGAGTGGACGGAGGATACCCAATTCTTCGAATGATTTGACGAGCGAGCTCGCGGTGCTCCTACCGATATCGAGTCGGGCAGCGATAAATGCGGTGTCGAGGATGGGATGCTCTTCAAGAAGGCTCAGCAGCCTTTGTCCGTTTGCGGCAGTCCTTCCGAGATTTTCGGTAATAGCTGCCGTCGAACGGTTGTGGAGATCAACAAGACTCTTTAAAGACCCTACCGAGTCCTTCGCACTCTCAAGAAGACTGGCGCAGAAAAACTCTATCCATTCCTCGTAAGTTCCTCGTTCCCTTACGGATGTGAGTTGTCGGTAGTACTCGCTTCGATTTTTCTTGAACTGGAACGATGGATAGAACAAGCAAGAATGAAGAACGCCATCATTGATGAGCATAAGTGTAATGAGAAGCCTGCCCAGGCGACCGTTTCCGTCTAGGAATGGATGGGCAGTTTCAAATTGGTAATGGACGAGCGCCGCCCGCACGATCGGATCCATTTCGACTTGAGGCTCATTGATAAATCGTTCGAGGTCCTGGAGCGTGTTGCTCAAATCTTCAATGTTTGGAGGGACGAACGATGCAGTTGCAATGGTGCAGCCTGAAGGGCCAATCCAGTTTTGTGAGGAGCGCAGCTCGCCTGGATTCTTCTCCGTTCCGCGCACTCCGTCCAGCAGGACCGCATGAACCTGCCTGAGAAGCCTCGTACACAAGGGCATCTTTTTGAGCAGTTCTACGCCGCGGTCGACAGCACGGACATAATTCACGACATCTGCGACATCTTTATGATGGAGTTGGGTTTGCGATGGACTAAGTAGGTCGTCAAACGTGCACTGGGTTCCCTCAATTTGCGAAGAAAGGAGTGCTTCTTTGCGCACATACATTGTCAGATACATGTCGGCGTTGGGAACAAAGTAGAGCATGCCTTCAAGCTCTCCAAGCTTTCGTGAGCATGTGGAAAGCGTGCGATAGGTTTCCTCAGTGAGGTTTAGCTGCCTCAATGATTGCAAGGGCGTTGGCAAAAACGAATAGTAAGCCAATTTCCCCGATAGATTATTGCGGAGCGTTCCCTGGCCGTTCTCCTCGATTTGCATCGCGCCCTCCATATCTTTAGTGCCGGAAACTCGCTATTAGGCTAATCATATCAATTCTAATAACGAGTTTATGGCGAAAATAGTTATTAGAGTCGATTTGAATAATCTAATGACGAGAAGTCGTTATTGCTTTGGTGCAAGGTGGTCGAGTGGTCCCTCGGGCGCAGAGGAAAACGGAGCATTCAACACGAGCGTGGATAATCTCCCGGTTTTGGCCTGTGTGCGGGCTCAAAGTGGGAGATTATCCACGCTCGTTAGATAAGCGTCCGAAAATCCGCGCTCGTCGCTACTTAAGCCCGGGCAGGCGGGTGTAGGGAAACGATCGCTCCAGGAATTCGGCGCAGCGGTCGTAGTCTTTGGCGAAGTAGCTGCTGTAGAGCGAATCGAGCACGTATTGCACGGCGATGTGGCTGGCGAACTGCGTGATGCGATGCGTCATACTCTCGTGGTCACTTACCGTGAGGTAGGCGGCAAAGCCAGGGTGAATGCGAGCGCAATAAGGCGTGCCGATGACGATGACCGGGACATGCCGGCTGCTGAGAATCGGCAAGATGTCCTTGAGGTTGGGGGCAAGGCCGCTGTAGGAGATGACGATTGCCGCATGGTCGGGACCCGAGGCGAGCGCCGTACGCACCTGGGCCTCAGCGCCGTCGTGGCACGTTGCGCTTTTGCCGGCGGAGAGCAGGCGGTCGCGGAACATTCCTGCTGGATAGAGGTTGTGCGAGCCCGTGTAGATGTCGACCTGTCGGGCGTTCGCGATGAGCTTGGCGGCGTGGTCAAGCTGCGTGGGGTCGAGCAGCTCCTGCGTTTCGGCCAGCGTGGTCTGGTAGAGCCCTTCCATGCGCTCCATAACCTGCAGGCGATACTCGGCTTATCGACCCGCGATGCAAAGGAGATACTCATCCCACGAGCACTACCGGGAAGGGCTTGCGATTCGAGCCCTCACCTTAGCAATTTGATCATTTGGCACTATAATCACCATAGGCATGCGCATAACGTTGCGCTTAATCAAGAG
>CAJMLB010000118.1:0-2207 GCA_905214145.1 uncultured bacterium
CCGAAGAGCTGGTCGTTGGTGAAGTCGGTCACCGTGCCGCCCAAGGTAGAAACGGCGATGTAGTACACGCAAAACATGATGACCACAAAGATCGGCAGGCCCAGGATACGGTTGGTAACCACGCGATCGATCTTCTCGGAAGTGCTCATCTTGGCCGGGGCCTTGGTGAGGCACTCATCGATGATGTGCGCGATGACGCCATAGCGCTCACCGGTGATGATGGACTCGGCGTCGTCGTCGCAGTCCTGCTCGCACTGGGCGACCAGCTCCTCCACGCGAGCGGCCTTCTCCTTGGTGAGGTTGATGAGTTTGCAGGCGTCTGCATCACACTCGAACAGCTTAACGGCGTAATAGCGGCGCTTGTTGGCGGGAACGCTCGCCGGAAGGTTATTCTCGATGTGGTCCAGAACGTCCTCGATGGAGGAGTCGAACTTGTGCTCCGGCACCTGGCCCTTGGAAGCAGCGGACTTCTTGACCTGCTCGAACAGCTCCTTGATGCCCTTGTTCTTAAGAGCCGAGATCATCATGACCGGACAACCGAGCTTCTTGGAGAGCTTGTCCGTGTCGATCTTGTCGCCGTTCTTCTCGACCAGGTCGGCCATGTTGAGGGCAACGACCACGGGCAGGCCGGTCTCGATGACCTGAAGCGCCAGGTACAGGTTACGCTCGAGGTTGGTGGCGTCGACCACCTGGACGACCACATCGGGCTCGCCGCTCATGAGGTAATCGCGCGAGCACTGCTCCTCGGGGCTGTAGGGGGAAAGCGAGTAGATGCCGGGGAGGTCCGTGATGGTAACGTTCTTGTCGCTTAGGAGCTTGGCCTCCTTTTTCTCAACCGTGACGCCGGGCCAGTTGCCAACGTAGCCGTTGGCGCCGGTGATCAGGTTGAAAAGCGTGGTCTTGCCGCAGTTGGGGTTACCCGCCAGCGCGACATGGATCTGAGAATCCGCCATTCAATCCTTCTTCCTTGTGTGCCCGCGCTGCTTTCTCCGCACGGGCTGGATAATGTGCTTCAAAACTGCTGCATTAAGTTAGAAATAACTAACTTTATCTGCAGAAATATACACCGCGAGTCTTTACTGGACCTCGACGACGGCCGCCTCCTCCTTGCGGATGGAAAGCTCGTAGCCGCGCACGTTGATCTCGACCGGATCACCGAGCGGTGCGACCTTCACGACCTTGAACGAAGTGCCCTTGATGAGCCCCAGGTCCATAAGGTGGCGGCGAAGCGCACCCTCACCGTGAAGCTTGACGATGGTGGAGCTCTCGCCCACCTTAACGTCACCCAACGTCTTCATCCTCTTGTCCCCCTTTCGGTTTTTATGAAATGCTACAGACTAACCGACGGTCATGATGTGCATGGCAACCTTGGAATCGATGCCAAAGCGTGCGCCCAGCACCGTGACGATGATATTGGCACCACTCGAGCTCACCACGTGGATTTCGTTGCCCTCGACAAAGCCGAGGTCCTTGAGGTGGTGTTTCATGTCCTCATTGCCCTTTACACGAGACACGCGCACGGTTTCGCCCGCTTTTACCATCGAAAGCGGCATGGCCGGCATCTGCGGTCCGCAAGACATGAGTGGCTCCTAACGTCAGTTCGTCCTCAACATCGACGCGGTAAAAGTTAACCACGCCTATGTTCGCTTTAGTAAACTAACACGTGGTTAACTTTTTGGAAAGGGTCTCTATTCAGTTTTCGAAAAAGTTTCCTATACGAAACAAAAAGGCGCGGCAAAGAGCCGTCCTTTGCCGCGCCCCGTCATGCTTAAAGCGAGAGGTTTCTAATCGACGTAACGCAGGAAGCCTCATCCACGCCCGAAACGCGGAAGATGATGTCCTCGCCGCACTCGCCGTAGAGAGCCATGAGGCCCATAACGTCGCGACCGTCGGTATGACGGTCACCGATGCTGACCGACACGTCGCTACGATGCTTGGCAATGATGTCATAGAGCAATGCAACCGGGCGGGCATGTAGTCCCAACGGATCTTTAATCGTCTTTGTAAACTCGACCATGTCCCCTCCCACGACATCGCACATTCGGCCGGCAAACCCAGCCACGTGGTAGTTATTGTAGCGTTAGATGCTTATCGAGGGCCCCTCCGGATACCCTGTGGTCAAAAAGTGGCAAATATGAGTACTGTCACCAATTTAGTAGCAGCAAAATCGAGAGCAAATTGCCTACTTTGAGCGATTCGAAGAGGTT
>CAJMLB010000119.1:0-1855 GCA_905214145.1 uncultured bacterium
CGGCACGCGAATGATGCAGTCGGCGATCTTGTTGATCTCCTCGTCGCCCTCGGTGGCAACGACGATGACCTTGGCGCCGCGCGCCTTGCACTCCATAAGGTTCGACACGGTCTTGTCGTAGGTGGCACTCTTGGTGGCCACGGCGATGACAGGGAAGCCCGGATCGATCAGTGCGATGGGACCGTGCTTCATCTCGCCGGCGGCGTAGGCCTCGGCGTGCAGGTAGCTGACCTCTTTGAGCTTGAGCGCGCCCTCGTAGGAAATAGCGGCACCCATGCCGCGACCCACGAACAGTGCGGACTGCGCGTCCTTGCACAGCAGGGCGGCCTCATGCACGGCCTCGGTCTGGGTATCCAAAATCCACTGGATCTGCTCGGCCGTATCGGAAAGCTCGCGGAACAGCATGCGCGCCTGCTTGGTGGTCAGGCGGTACTTGACCTGCGCCAGCAGCAGAGCCAGCAGCGTCAGGCTCACGACCTGGCCGATAAAGCTCTTGGTCGAGGCGACCGCAATCTCCTTGTTGGCCTTGGTGTAGATGACGCCGTCGCTCTCACGCGCCACGGGGCTGCCCACAACGTTGGTGATGCCGAAGACCTTGGCGCCCTTGATGCGCGCGTCGCGAATGGCGGCAAGGGTATCGGCCGTCTCGCCCGACTGGGACACGGCAACGACAAGCGTCGTCGGCGTAATGATGGGGTTGCGATAACGGAACTCGCTGGCCGCCTCCACCTCGGTGGGGATGCGAGCCCAGCCCTCAATGAGATTCTTGGCAATGAGGCCAGCGTGATAGCTGGTTCCGCAAGCGATCACGTAGACGCGGTCGATGTCGTTGAGTTCCTCGAGCGAAAGGCCCAGCTCGTCGATGTCGAGCTCGCCGGCCGGCGTCATACGACCGACCAGCGTGTCGCGCACGACGCGCGGCTGCTCGTGGATTTCCTTGAGCATAAAGTCGGGATAACCGCCCTTTTCTGCCATGTCCAGGTCCCAGTCGATGTGGGTGACCTTGGGCTCGATAACGTTGCCGGCCTCGTCGGTGTACTCGACGCCTGCGGGTGTGAGTTTGGCAAACTGACCGTCCTCGAGCACCACGACATCGCGGGTGGCGTCGATGAGCGCGATGACGTCGGAGGCGACATAGGCGCCGGTCTCGCCCGCGCCGACCACGATCGGGGAATCCTTGCGGGCCACGGCGATCACGCCGGGCTCGTCAGCGCACACGGCGGCCAGACCATAGGCACCGACCACGTGGGTGCACGCCTCGCGCACGGAGGCCATCAGGTCGTGCGTCTCGGCATAAGCCTCTTCGATCAGATGCGCGAAGACCTCGGTATCGGTCTCGCTCTTAAAGTGGTGGCCGCGGCCCTCCAGCTCTTCGCGCAGCTCGGCGAAGTTCTCGATGATGCCGTTGTGGACGATGGCGATACGACCGTCGCAGCTGGTGTGGGGATGGGCGTTAACGACGGAGGGCTTGCCGTGGGTGGCCCAACGGGTGTGGCCGATACCACAGGTAGCGTCACTGTCGATGTTGGAAAGCTCGCTCTCCAGGCCCGCGACCTTGCCCACGCGGCGGATGACGTCGAGGTGCGCCGCGGCGCCCTCGCCCACCTCGAGCGCGACGCCCGAGGAGTCATAGCCGCGATACTCCATGCGCTTGAGGCCCGTGACCAGAATGTTCTTTGCAATATCAGAGCCGGTGTAGCCGACAATTCCGCACATAGGATAAATCCCTTCGTTCGCGTGACTGCAAGACGTCCACGCACAGGGGGCGCTGAGACGTATAACGTTCGAGTATTGTACTCACGCAAGCGCAAGCTGATATACCAGAAGTGGTATCTCAACTTAGATACCACCCGAT
>CAJMLB010000120.1:0-1832 GCA_905214145.1 uncultured bacterium
AAGACGGAAAGCACATTAAGTGCTTTCCTTTGCGTGCGGAACTCGCGACAAACTTCATGCCCTCCGGTCCGCCCTGGGAGCCAGGTTGACTAACTAGGGCCCGGCATTCAGAAAAGTCAGTGCAGCAAAATGGCGATGCGGATGGAATGCACAAGATAGGGGGCACGTTGTTGGGACGCGCTCTTTTAAGTTGCGGTGGAATAGTTCCTGTTTTTGGGCTTGAAGGCCGATTTTAGGGACTATTTCACCGCAACTGAGGGGTGGGATGTGGGGTTAGCGCTCGTAAATCAAGTTGCCTGCCAGGTAGGTGGCTTGGACTTTGGTGGCTTGAAGTTCTTGGGGGTCGATGGTGAGCGGGTTTTGGTCCAGGACTACCAGGTCGGCATACTTGCCGGGCTCCAAGCTGCCGAGGTTTTGCTCGTCGCCCGCTGCATAGGCGCTGCCCAGGGTGTAGTTGCGCAAGGCTGTTGCCGCATCGATGCGCTCGCTCGGCAACCAGCCGCCCTCGGGCCAGTGGCTTTTGGGGTCTTGGCGCGTGATAGCCGTGTAGAGCACGTTCATGCTGGTAACGGCTGTGATGGGGCTATCGGTGCCGAAGGCTTGGCGGATGCCGCGCTGCTTATAGGTCGCAAACGGCCACATGATGCGGCTGCGCTCCAAGCCCAGATCGCGCTCCGGACCACCCGGGTCGAGCGTGATATGGCAGGGCTGGCTCGAAGCAACCACGTTGAGCTTGCGCAGGCGGTCGATGTCCTCGGGCAGAAGGTTCTCCAGGTGCTCGAGCGTGTTATGGCCGTGCTGGGGCAGGCCGTACAGATCGGCCGCCTCCTCGAAGATATCCAGCGCGGCATGAATCGCACCGTCACCAATGACGTGGATGCGCACGGTGTGACCGCGCTCCGCGGCCGCCAGAACCAGTTTGCGCATGCGCTCAGCCGGGACCGTCAGACGGCCCTGGTCGCCCGGGAAGCGCGGATTGGTATAGGGCTCAGTGAGATATGCCGTGTGTTCACTCGACACGCCGTCGAAGAACTGCTTAAAACCCGGCGCCGAAAGCAGCGCGTTGTTCGCGTAACGTACCTGCAGCTCTTCCAGACGCGACTGGTCATCCAGCAGCGTGGGAAACAGATGGGCACGAATGCCCAGCCTACCGGCCGTCTGCAATTTGTCGTAGACATCGTCGCGGATAAAATCGCAGCCCGGCATGGGCATGAGCGACATATCGCAGATCGAAGTAATACCCTGCTCGGCCATGCGCCTCATTTGATCGGCGTAAGCGCTTGCGATGCGACCTTCGCCCAGCCACTCAAGGCAGCGCGGCAGCAGCTGCATGGCAGCCGCTTCGTGCGCAATGCCCGTGAGCTCGCCGCTTGCGTCCTTGTCGTAACTGCCGCCCGCTGGCGGCTCGCTGTCGCGCGTGACGCCGAGCGCCTCGAGTGCGCGGCTGTTGAGCCAAAGCGTGTGCCCGTCGCCCGAATACATAACGCAGGGACGATCGGGGAATGCCGCATCGAGCGACGCCTTGGTAGGATGCTCGGGCGGGTCCCAACGGTAGTCGCGCCAGCCCTGCGTCACAACCCAGGCGTCGTCGGGCAGGTCCTGGGAAAACTCGAGCGCGTGCTGCACCAGTGCCGCCTCGGACGTGCCCATATCCATGAGCATGTACGGCGAGGAACCGACCGAGGTATGGAAGAAGTGCAGATGAGCGTCATGGAAACCGGGGCAGACAAACTGCTCGCCGTAGTCGAGAACCGGCGTGGCGGCAGGCGCGGCGGCGATCACGTCATCGGGCGCACCGACTGCGACGATACGGTCACCTGCGATGGCAATCG